>NZ_JAFKRG010000021.1 GCF_019038415.1 Synechococcus sp. CCY 9618
CAGGGGGCCGGTGCGTTCCTGCTGGCCGCGCATTCGCTCAGTGCCGTTAGGCCATTCTCCCGCGGCTGAGCTGGTTTTTCAGCAGCCTCCTAGGCCGCTGCGGCCGTAGCGGCCGAGAACGGCCGGTCCCAGCGAAACGCCGCCAGCAGGGCTGCGTTGGCTCCTGAGCCCTGGCCGGCGGCGGTGATCGCTTCGGCGATCAGCTCCGCGGTGATGGCCGCCAGCAGCACGCCGTTGCGGTAGTGGCCGGTGGCCAGCCAGAGCCCGTCGATGGGGCCGGGGCCCAGCAGGGGGGCCTCGTCGGGGGTGCCGGGCCGGAACCCCCACCAGCGCTCCATCGGCGGCCACAGGGCCGCTTCGGGGAGCAGGTCGGCGATGCCCTGCTGCAGCTGTTTCTGGCCCTCCGGGGTGAGGCCGGGTTCGAAGCCGGCTTCCGGTTCACTGGTGGCGCCCACCACCAGCAGGCCGTCCTGCCGCGGCACCAGGTAGATGCCGGGGCCGAACAGCACCCGCTCCAGGGCGGCCCGGGGCCCCTGCAGCGAGAGCATCTGCCCCTTCACCGGCCGCACCGGCAGCGCCGGCAGCAGCCGGGCGCTCCAGGCGCCGCAGGCCAGCACGGCGGCGGCGGCGGCGATCACGTGCTCGCCCCCCTCGGCCCGGCGCACGCGCACGCCCCGCAGGCGCCGGTCGTCTTCGGTGAGCAGCTCCAGCACCTCGCTGCCCTCCTCGAAGCGCACCCCCAGGGCGGCGCAGGCCCGCTCCAGGGCCCGCATCAGCCGGCGGCGGTTGTCGATCTGGCCGTCCTGGGCAAACAGCAGGCCGCTGCGCCAGCGGGGGCCGATGCCCGGCAGCTCCCGCTCCAGGGCCGAGCGGTCCAGGGGCAGCCCGTAGGCGGCGGTGGGGTAGGCGTCCCGCTCGGCGGCGCTGGTGAAGGGCACGACGATGCCGCAGGGCCGCAGGCCGCAGGGGAGGCCGCTGTCGGCCTCGATCCGGGCCACCCAGGCCGGAATCCGCTCCAGGCTGGCCCGGCCCAGGGCCAGCAGGGGGCCGGCCAGCCCCTCGGCATGGGGGGCCAGCATGCCGGCGGCCACGAAGCCCGCCGCTTCGCTGCGGCGGCGGCTGAGCACGGTCACCGCCCGGCCGCGGCGGGCCAGCTGGTGGGCGATGGCCAGGCCCATCAGGCCGCCGCCCAGCAGCAGCACGGGGGCGTCGTGGGGATCGGTGCCAGCCAGGGCCCTTGCCTCCGGTTCTGCAGCTCCCCATTCAAGGTCCTGGCTCCCCGGGGCCGTGGGGGCCACCGCCGCTGCATAGGATCGCAGTCAGCGCCTCCGGCCGATCGCGGGGGCCGACAGCGCCGGCAGGACTTGCGACCATGGCTGAAGGCAACGCAACTGGGGCTTGGGAGGCCGTGATCGGCCTGGAGACCCACGTGCAGCTGGGCACCGCCAGCAAGATCTTCACCGCCGCCTCCACCAGCTTCGGCGACGACCCCAACACCCACATCGACCCGGTGGTGTGCGGCCTGCCCGGCACCCTGCCGGTGCTCAACCAGCGGGTGCTGGAGTATGCGGTGAAGGCGGCCCTGGCCCTTAATCTGCAGATCGCCGAACACAGCAAGTTCGACCGCAAGCAGTACTTCTATCCCGATCTGCCCAAGAACTACCAGATCTCCCAGTACGACCAGCCGATCGCCGAGGAGGGCTGGATCGAGGTGGAGGTGGCCGAGAAGGGCAAGGAGACCTACCTCAAGAAAGTGGGCATTGAGCGGCTGCACATGGAGGAGGACGCCGGCAAGCTCGTCCACGCCGGCAGCGACCGCCTGGCGGGCTCCACCCATTCGCTCGTCGACTACAACCGGGCCGGGGTGGCCCTGGCGGAGATCGTCTCCAAGCCCGACCTGCGCACGGGCCGGGAGGCGGCCGAATACGCCTCCGAGATCCGCCGCATCATGCGCTATCTGGGCGTCTCTGACGGCAACATGCAGGAAGGCTCCCTGCGCTGCGACGTCAACATCTCCGTGCGCCGCGGGCCTGATGCCCCCTTCGGCGTCAAGGTGGAGATCAAGAACATGAACTCCTTCTCGGCGATCCAGAAGGCCATCGATTTCGAGATCGCCCGCCAGATCAAGGCGATCGAGGCCGGTGAGCCGATCCACCAGGAAACCCGGCTCTGGGACGAGGGCAAGCAGCTCACCAGGAGCATGCGCAGCAAGGAGGGGGCCAGCGACTACCGCTATTTCCCCGATCCCGACCTGGGTCCGATCGAGGTGACACCGGCCCAGCGGGAGTCCTGGCGGGCCGAACTGCCCGAACTGCCGGCCGCCAAGCGGCACCGCTATGCCCAGACCCTGGGCCTGTCGATCTACGACGCCCGGGTGCTCACCGATGAGCGGGCCATGGCGGAGTACTTCGAGGCGGCGGTGGCGGCCGGGGGCGATCCCAAGGCCGTGGCCAACTGGGTCACCGGCGACATCGCCGCCCACGTGAATGCCAACCGGCTGGCCATCGCCGAGCTCCCCCTGCGGCCCGAGCAGCTGGCCGAGCTGGTGCAGCTGATCGAGGCCGGCAGCATCAGCGGCAAGATCGCCAAGGACCTGCTGCCCGAGCTGCTGGAGCAGGGCGGTTCGGCGGTTGCGATCGTCGAATCCCGGGGTCTGGGCATGATCAGCGACCCGGCGGCGATCGGCGCCATCGTGGCGGAGCTGCTGGCGGCCCACCCCGGGGAGGTGGAGGCCTTCCGGGGCGGCAAGAACAAGCTGCAGGGCTTCTTCGTTGGGCAGCTGATGAAGCGCACCGGCGGCCGCGCCGACCCCAAGCTGGCCAACCGCATCCTCAGCGAGCAGCTGAAGGGCTGAGGGCCCGCGCCAGCTGCTGCTCCAGGTCGGCATCGCCGCAGCGGTCGCCGTTGTCGATCACCACATCCGCCCGCGCGCGCTTGCGGGCCATGGGCCACTGGGCGGCGATCCGTGCGATCGCCTCCGCCTCGCCGAGCCCGTCGCGGGCCATCAGCCGCCGCAGCTGTTCGGCCTGATCGCAGTTCACTAGCCACACCTCGCTGCACAGCCCCTCGAGGCCCGCCTCGTACAGCAGGGGGATCATCAGCACCACCGTCGGTGCGGCGGCCAGCGCCTCCAGCCGTTCGGCGAAACGCTGCCGCACCACCGGATGCACCAGCCCCTCCAGCCAGGTGCGCTCGGCCGGATCGGCGAACACGATCCGCCCCAGGGCGGTCCGGTCGATCGTGGGTTCCGCCGCCGACCGGTCGCGCACCCGCTGGCCATAGCGGGCCAGCACCGCCTCTGTGCCGGTGGTTCCAGGGCCAAGGGCTCCATGGGCAAAACGGTCGGCATCCAGCACCGGCAGGTCGAAGCGTTCCTCCAGCAGCCGCGCCACGGTGCTCTTGCCCGTGGCGATGCCGCCGGTGAGGCCGATGCGGCGCTGGGCCATGGTCAGCGGCTTGGGGGTGTTTGGGTGTGCACACGGCTGCCGTCCCCAGGGTGAGGGGCGCGGCAGGGCTGCATCTTCAGCGTCCCCGGCCGGATCCTGCAAGCCCTGCAACGCTTCGCTGGCAGGGGTGCGGGAGCCGGCGATTCACCCATCCTCGTTGGCCATCCGCATCGAGGCGGAGCGGCAGCGGGGAGAGGATGGCCGGGCGATGACGAACCTCAAGGTGTCCAACCACCCCTGCTGGCAGCCCATCCCCGGCGGCATCACCGCTCCGGAGGGCTTCCTGGCGGCCGGCATCACGGCGGGCCTGAAACCCTCTGGCAAGCCCGATCTGTCGCTGCTGCTGGCGCCGGAAGGGGCGGTGTGCGCCGGCAGCTTCACCACCAACCGGGTGCGGGCCGCCTGCGTGGACCTCTGTGCCGAACGGCTGGCGGCCGGCGGCGGGGTGGCCCGGGCCGTGCTGACGAACTCCGGCCAGGCCAATGCCTGCACCGGCGAACGCGGCCGGCTCGACAGCCTGCGGGCCACCGCCGCCCTGGCGGAGCGTCTGGGAGTGCCCGAGGAGCAGCTGCTGATCTGTTCCACCGGGGTGATCGGCGTGCCGATCCCGATGGAGCCGCTGCTGGCGGCCCTGCCGTCCCTGGTGGACGCGCTCTCCGGCGACGGCGGCGGGGCGGCGGCGGCAGCCATCCTCACCACCGACCTCATCGACAAGCAGATCGCTCTGGAGGCCGACCTGGGCGGACGGACGGTGCGGATCGGCGGCATGGCCAAGGGCTCCGGGATGATCCACCCGTCGATGGCCACCCTGCTGGCCTACCTCAGCTGTGATGCGGGCGTGCCGGCCCCCCTCTGGCAGGCGATGGTGCGGCGGGCGGTGGAGCGCTCCTTCAACGCGATCACCGTCGACGGCGACACCAGCACCAACGACACCTTCCTGGCCTTCGCCGCCGGGGAGATTCTGGATCCGCAGCAGTTCACCGCCCTGGAGGAGGGCCTCACGGCGGTGGCCCAGCACCTGGCCCGGGCCGTGGCCCGCGATGGCGAAGGGGCCACCTGCCTGATCCAGATCACGCTTGAGGGAGCCGCCGACGACGCCGGGGCCCGCCGCATCGCCCGCACCGTGGCCGGATCCTCCCTGGTGAAGTGCGCCATCCATGGGCGTGATCCCAACTGGGGCCGCATCGTCGCCGCGGCCGGGCGGGCCGGCGTCGACTTCGATCCGGCATCGGTGGCCCTCTGGCTGGGGGAGCATCAGCTGATGGCGGACGGCCAGCCCCTGGCCTTCGACCGTCCCGCGGCCTCCCGCTACATGGAGCAGCGGGCGCGGGGGGCCTATCTGATCGACGACACCGTGGCCATCCGGCTGCGGATCGGCGCCGGGCCCGGCAGCGGCAGCGCCTGGGGTTGCGACCTCTCCGATCAGTACGTCCGCATCAATGCCGACTACACCACCTGATCCGTCCCGCCGGGTCAGAGTGGTGGGGCTGCCGTGGCTGGGCAAGATGGCATCGATCGATCTGCCTGCGATGGTCACGGTCCGGCCTCCCTCGCCTCCCGGCAATGCCCCCCCCCGGGGGCAGGCTCCCCGCGCGGCTGCCCGCCCCGGCTGGGACTGGCGGGTCTGGTGGATCGTGGGCCTCTGCTTCGGCCTGGGCTACAGCGTCAGCCACCGCCTGCTCAACCTGGGGACCGAGGAGGCCAAGGGCGCCAGCCAGCGCTTCGATGTGCAGCCCTTCCCCGGCACGCGCCTCGACTCCCTGCGCCAGCGCTTCGGTGGGGAGGCCCGGGACATCCGCGGCGATCTGGATCTGATCGAACTGGAGCAGCAGCAGAAGCAGGATGCGGCCGAGATCGAGAAGCGGCGGGCGGAGCTGGAGGCCCGGGAGGCCAGGGAACGCCAGCGGCAGCTTGAGGGTGACGACGGCCCCATCGAAGCCGATCGAGCCCCTTCGTCTCCTGCCATCGAGACCGAAACCCCATCGGCACCTGCCCTGCCACCGATCCGCACCCCCCCGGCCCGCGAGCGGGAGGCCGCCGGTCCTGCCCCGGCCGCCCCGCCGCCGCTGGTCGCTCCGCCGGCTCCCGGAGTCCAGCCCTGATCTGCCACAGTTCGGTGAAATGTCCGGCCCTGCCATGAGTGCGCCGCAGTCCCTTCTCAAAGCGGCCGTGAACCGGCTGGCCGCCCGTCTGGGCAGCGGTCTGGCCGAGGCCGCCGCCGGTCTGGCGATGCTCGCCCAGGACGCCCCTGCCAGGGTGCAGCAGGAGCTCAACCTGTTCTGGGAGGAGGTGGCGATGGAAGCGGAGCGCATCGAGAACGACGGCAGTGCTCCGACGTCCCCGGCCCGGCCCGGCCCCACCGATGACCCGCAGGAGCGGATCGACGCCCTGCGGGTGAAGGTGGCGGAACTGGCCCGGCGCCTCGATCGGGGACCGGCCGTTGCCGATGGCCCGTCCCGGCCTCCGGGGCCGGCCTGATGGCGGCCCCCAAGGCCCCCGGGATCCTGTTGTCCCGCCTCTGGCGGCCCCTGCGCATCTGGCGTCTGGTGGTGCAGTTGCTGGCAGGTCTCTGGTGGGACGGCCGGGCCTGGACCTACCCCGGCGGCCGCAGCCCCGAACGGCAGGCCGCCCGTCAGCGGCGCCGGGCCCGCTGGCTCACGGCCCAGTTCCTCGAGCTCGGCTCGGCCTTCATCAAGCTGGGCCAGTTGCTGTCCGCCCGGCCCGATGTGCTCCCCGCCGACGTGGTGGAGGAGCTGGCCCATCTCCAGGACCGGGTGCCCGCCTTTCCCTTCCCGGTGGTGGAGGCCCTGCTGGAGCAGGAACTGGGGGAGCGCCGGGCCGAGATCATCGATCTCCAGGTGGATCCGCTCGGTTCGGCCAGCCTGGCCCAGGTGCACCGGGCCAGTCTGCGCAGCGGCCGGCAGGTGGTGTTCAAGGTCCAGCGGCCCGGCCTGGAGCGCCTCTTCCGTCTGGATCTGGAGGTGCTGCAGCAGGTGGCGGCGGTGGTGCAGCGCCATCCCCGCTGGGGCGCCGGCCGCGACTGGGTGGGCATCGCCAAGGAATGCCGGCGGGTGCTGCTGCGGGAACTGGATTTCCGGCTCGAAGCCGAGCATGCCGCCCGGTTCCGGCAGCAGTTTCTTGACGATCCAGGCATCCGTATCCCGGCGGTGGTGTGGGAACTCAGCTCCCGCCGGGTGCTGTGTCTCGATTACGCGCCCGGCATCAAGATCAACGACCGGGAGGCCCTGGTGCGGGCTGGCATCAATCCGGCGGCGGTGGCGGAGAAGGGAGCGGCCAGCTACCTGCAGCAGCTGGTGCGCTTCGGCTTCTTCCACGCCGATCCCCACCCGGGCAACCTGGCGGTCGCTTCCGATGGGTCCCTGATCTATTACGACTTCGGGATGATGGGGCAGATCTCCGAGCGGCTGCGCAGCCGGCTCGGACGCATGGTGCGGGCGGCGGCGGCCCGGGATGCCTCCGCCCTGGTGGAGGAGCTGCAGGAGGCGGGGGTGATCGCTCCGGGCATCGACCCCGGGCCCGTGCGACGGCTGGTGCGGGTGATGCTCACCGAAGCGCTGACGCCTCCCTTCAGCGCCAACGTGATCGACAAGCTCTCAGGGGATCTCTACGAGCTGGTGTACGGCCAGCCGTTCCGCCTGCCGCCGGAGCTGATCTTCGTGATGCGGGCCCTGTCCACCTTCGAGGGAGTGGGCCGCAGCCTGGATCCCGGCTTTAGCCTGATCGCGATCGCCCGTCCCTACCTGCTGCCCCTCATGACCGCCAGCGGCAACGGCCCCAACGAACTGTTCAATGAGCTGTCCCGCCAGGCGGCCGAGGTGGGCAGCCGGGCCCTGGGTCTGCCCCGCCGTCTGGAGGAAAGCCTCTCCCGTATCGAGCAGGGCGATCTGCAGGTGCTGATCCGGGCGGGGGAGACCGATCGCCTGCTGCGGCGCCTGGCCCTGGCCCAGCAGAGCACCGGCCAGTCCTTCCTGCTCGGAGCCCTGGCGGTGGCGGCGGCCCTGCTGGCGGCCAGCAGCCGGCCGGCCCTCACGGCCGTGCCCCTGGTGGTGGGTCTGCCGGTGGGTCTCTCCTGGCTGAAACTGCAGGCCCGGCTCAAGCGCGACGGCCGCATCGACCAGTTACCAGGGGTCGCCGCGCCGGCCGGCAGGCAGTGAGGAGCTCCGGCGGACCGGCACCCAGCCTGCCCATCCACCCTCCTCCCGTTACCTGAAGCCCCATGGAGGATGTCTTTCGCCAGCTCGGCCACTGGTTCGCCGAACCGTACGTCAGGAAATTCACGATCGCCATCGTGGGGGTGTTCTTCATCTCCGTGGTATCGCAGCTGTTTCAGCGATCACTACCCAGTTACATCGTAGGTTCGGATAATCGTTATTACGCCAGGAAGATCGTTTCTTTCCTGGGCTATTTCGGCGCTGCCTTCCTCATCGCCTCCGTCTTCCGCGACAGTCTGGGGGGTCTCTCCGTCGCCATCGGTGTCGCCAGTGCCGGCATCGCCTTCTCCCTGCAGGAAGTGATTGCGAGTGTGGCGGGCTGGATCGCCATCTCCTTCGGTGGCTTCTACGCCACGGGAGATCGGGTGCAGTTGGGGGGTATCCGTGGCGACATCATCGACATCGGCATCCTGCGCACCACTCTGATGGAACTGGGGGAGTGGGTGCAGTCGGATCTTTACACCGGCCGGATCGTGCGCATCGCCAACAGTTTCGTGTTCAAGGCACCGGTCTTCAATTACTCGGGCGATTTCCCGTTTCTCTGGGATGAGATCAAGGTGCCTGTGAAGTATGGCAGTGACCATCAGCTCGCCCGGCAGATTCTGGAGCGGGTGGTTCTGGAGGTGGTGTCCGAGGAGGTCACCCAGAAGGTCATCAAGGCCTGGCGCTCGATGGTGAGCAAGTATCTGGTCGAGAACGCCCGCGTCGAGCCCATGGTCACCATGGCGCTCACGGACAACTGGATGGAGTTCACGGTCCGCTATGTGGTGGATTACAAGATCCGCCGGCTCACCAAGGATCTTCTCTTTTCACGGATTCTGGATGAGTTTCTCACCGCCGAGCGCCGGGTGGAGATTGGCTCCACCACCGTCCACCTGGTGGAGACTCCCGAATTCCGGGTGCGGATGACGGGGCCCAGGGACTGACTGGGGCGAGCGTCGCTGGACTCAGCCCCGACCCCGGGGGCCCCGGTCTTCCACGCCGGCGTAGACAGCCTGGCTGCCCAGCTCGTCCTCGATGCGCAGCAGCTGGTTGTACTTCGCCACCCGATCGCTGCGGCTGAGGGAGCCGGTCTTGATCTGGCCGGCCCGGGTGGCCACCGCCAGGTCGGCGATCGTGGTGTCCTCCGTCTCGCCGCTGCGGTGGCTGATCACGCTGGTGTAGCCGGCGCGGCCGGCGAGATCGATGGCCTGCAGGGTTTCGGTCAGCGAGCCGATCTGATTCACCTTGATCAGGATCGAATTGGCGATGCCCTGCTCGATGCCCTGCTGCAGCCGGCTGGTGTTGGTGACGAACAGATCGTCGCCCACCAGCTGCACGGTGCTCCCCAGGCGCTCGGTCAGCAGGCGCCAGCCCTCCCAGTCGTCCTCGGCCAGCCCGTCCTCGATCGAGACGATCGGGAACCTGCCCGCCAGGGCCGCCAGCTGCTCGACCATCTCGGCGCTGGTGTAGCTGCCGCCGCCGAAGGCGTAGCGGCCGTCGGCGTAGAACTCGGTGCTGGCCACATCAAGGGCGAGGGAAATCTGATCGCCGGGCCGGTAGCCGGCCTTCTCGATCGCCTGCATCAGCAACTCGCCGGCGGCCTCGTTGCCGGCCAGGTCGGGGGCGAAGCCGCCCTCATCGCCCACGGCGGTGGAAAGGCCCTGGTCCTTGAGCAGCCCCTTGAGGGTGTGGAACACCTCGGCGCCCATGCGCAGGGCCTCCCGGAAGCTGCCGGCCCCGTGGGGCACCAGCATGAATTCCTGGAAGTCCAGGTTGTTGGAGGCGTGGGCCCCGCCGTTGATGACGTTCATCAGGGGCACCGGCAGCAGGGTGGCCATGGGGCCGCCCAGGTAGCGGTAGAGGGGCAGGCCCAGGGCCTTGGCGGCCGCATGGGCGGTGGCCAGGCTCACGGCCAGGATCGCGTTGGCCCCCAGGGCCGACTTGTTGTCGCTGCCGTCGAGCTCGTTCATGGCCTCGTCGACGGCGCCCTGGTCAAGGGCACTGAGGCCGCAGAGGGCCGGTGCGATGCGCTCCTCGATGTTCTCCACGGCCTTGGTGACGCCCTTGCCGAAGTAGGCCTTGCCGCCGTCGCGCAGCTCGTGGGCCTCGTGGGCGCCGGTGCTGGCGCCGCTGGGCACGATCGCCCGACCGCTGGCGCCCCCCTCCAGATAGACCTCGGCCTCCACCGTGGGGGTGCCACGGGAGTCGAGCACTTCACGGGCAACGATCGAGTCGATGACGAGGTCGAGGGAGTCGTACACAGGGGGTGTGCTGGTGGCCGAATCCTATGGGGCACCTCCGCGCCTGCCTGTGTTCCCTGTGCCATCGGCCCCCGACCGCCCGGTCCGGAAGCGCCGTTGGTCACAATGGCCCCAGGCGCCCACCGGCTGCCCACCGCCGACCGCACCACCGCAACCCACCCCGCCGCCGACCATGCGACTCCTCCACACCATGCTGCGGGTGGGCGATCTGGACCGCTCCCTGCGCTTCTACACCGAGGTGCTCGGCATGAAGCTGATCCGCCGCAAGGATTATCCCGGTGGGGCCTTCACCCTGGCCTTCGTGGGCTACGGCGACGAGAAGGACACCACCGTGCTGGAACTGACCCACAACTGGGACACCAGCAGTTACGAGGTGGGAACGGGCTTCGGCCATCTGGCCATCGGTGTCGACGACATCCACGCCACCTGCGCGGCCATCGCTGACAAGGGGGGAAAGGTGGTGCGCGAACCCGGCCCGATGAAGCACGGCAGCACCGTCATCGCCTTCGTGGAGGATCCGGACGGCTACAAGGTGGAACTGATCCAGACGTCACCCCGGCCCGATGCGCACTGATCCCGGCGCTCCCGCCAGCCTCACCAGCGACCCGGATCGCTTCAGTGACGCCGCCTGGGACCTGCTGATCGCCTCCCAGGAACAGGCGCGCCGCTGGCGCCATGGCTCCATGGATGTGGAGCACCTGTTGCTCACCCTGCTGCTGGATCGCCGCTTCGGCACCTGGGTGGCGCCCCTGCCCCTCGACGAGGACCGGCTTCTGGATCGGCTGGAGGCCTTCTGCGCCGAGCAACCCGGCGGATCCGGCGGCACCCTCTACATCGGTGATGCCCTCGAGGACCTGCTGGAGGAGGCCGATCGCCGCCGTGGGGCCTGGGGCTCGCGCCTGCTGGATGTTCCCCACGTGCTGCTGGCCCTGCTGCAGGACCCCCGGATCGGCGCGTCACTGCTGGCGGAGGAAGGGCTGAGCGAGGACCTGCTGCTGCGCCAGTGGCGGCCGCTGCCGGCCGCACCGGAACCGTCCGTCCCCACGGTGCCTGCTTCCGCCGGCCCCCCGGCCGTGTCGTCGTCTCCTCCGCTGCGACCGTCCCCTCCGGCGCGACCGGTGCCGGCGATGGAAGAGTCCCTGGGACTGCAGCGGGAGGGGGAGCCGGAGCCCGGGGCCCTGGCCCGTTACGGCCGCGACCTCACCGCCGCCGCCCGGGCCGGGGAGCTCGATCCTGTGGTGGGAAGGGATCCAGAGATCCGCCGCCTGATCCAGGTGCTCTCGCGGCGCAGCAAGAACAACCCTGTGCTGATCGGCGAGCCGGGCGTCGGCAAGACCGCCGTGGCCGAGTCCCTCGCCCAGCGCATCGTGGCCGGTGAGGTGCCCGACGGCCTGCGGGGCCTGCGCCTGGTGGCCCTTGATCTGGGCGCCCTGATCGCCGGTGCCAAGTTCCGCGGCCAGTTCGAGGAGCGCCTGCGCAGCGTGCTGGCGGAGGTGCGCGAGAACGATGGCGCCGGTCGCGGGGAGGGGGGCGCCGGTCGCGGGGAGGGCGGTCGAGCCGGAGCCGGGGGCGTGGTGCTGTTCATCGACGAACTGCACACGGTGGTGGGCGGCGACCGCTCCGGCACCGATGCCGCCAGCATCCTCAAGCCGGTGCTGGCCCGCGGCGATCTTCGCTGCATCGGCGCCACCACCCCCGAGGATTACCGGCGCAGCATCGAAAAGGACCCGGCCCTGGAACGCCGCTTCCAGCAGGTGGTGATCCGGGAGCCGGATGGCCCCACCTGTCTGGAGATCCTGCGGGGGCTCAAGGAGCGCTACGAGCTCCACCATGGGGTCACCATCACCGATGGCGCCCTGGTGTCGGCGGCGCGGCTGGCCGACCGCTACATCAGCGATCGCTGCCTGCCCGATTCGGCCATTGATCTGATCGACGAGGCCGCCGCCAACCTGCGCATGGAAGCCACCTCCAAGCCCCAGGTGGTGGAGGTGGCCGAGGCGGAGCTGCGCCGGGTGGAACTGGATCTGCTGGCCGCTGAAGCAGCCCCGCTGGAGGAGCGCCTGCAGCTGCAGGAGCAGCGGCGCCTCGCCCATGACCAGCTCGAGCGCCTGCGGCAGCGGTGGGCCGGGGAGCGCGAGCGGCTGGAGGAGCTGCGCCAGCTGCTGCACCAGGACGAAAATCTGCGCCATGCCATCGCCGACGCTGAGCGGGAGGGGGATCTGGAGGAGGCCGCCCGCCTCCAGTACGACCAGCTGCACGGGGTGCAGCAACGCCGCGCCGCCCTGGAGGAGGAACTGCAGAGCGATCCGATGCTGCGGGAGCAGGTCGAGGAGGGGGACATCGCCGATGTGGTGGCCCGCTCCACCGGCATTCCCATCCAGCGGCTGCTGGCGGGCGAACGGCAGAAGCTGCTGGAGCTCGAGCAGCGCCTGGGTGAGCGGGTGATCGGCCAGCCCGAGGCCGTGGCGGCGGTGGCCGCCTCGATCCGCCGCTCCCGGGCCGGCATGCAGGCCCCCACCCGGCCGGTGGGGTCGTTCCTGTTCCTGGGGCCCACCGGCGTCGGCAAGACCGAACTGGCCAAGGCCCTGGCGGCCGCCCTCTTCGACGAGGAAGAGGCCCTGGTGCGGCTCGACATGAGCGAGTTCATGGAGCGCAACGCCGTCGCCCGTCTGGTGGGGGCGCCTCCGGGCTACGTGGGCTACGAGGAGGGGGGACAGCTCACCGAGGCCGTCCGTCGCCGGCCCTATGCGGTGCTGCTGCTCGATGAGGTGGAGAAGGCCCATCCCGATGTCTTCAACCTGCTGCTGCAGGTGCTCGACGACGGCCGGCTCACCGATTCCCAGGGGCGCACGGTCGATTTCCGCCACACCGTGGTGATCATGACCAGCAACCTGGCCAGCCGGGCGATCCTGGATCGTGCCCGCGCCGCGGTGGGGCCGGAACAGGAACAGGAGCACGATCGGTCCCTGGAACTGGCGGTGGAGGAGGCCCTGGCCCGCCAGTTCCGCCCTGAGTTTCTCAACCGCATCGACGAGGTGATCCGTTTCCGTCCGCTCTCGCGCTCCGATCTGGAGCGGATCGTGCGCCTGCAGCTGGCCGAACTCGCCACCCTGCTGCGGGAGCAGCAGCTGGAGCTCCAGGTGGGCGAGGCGGTCGTGGCGGCCCTTGCCCACCAGGGGTACGAACCGGAGTACGGCGCCCGCCCGCTGCGGCGGGTGCTGCGCCGCCGCATCGAGAACCCCCTGGCCACCGAACTGCTGGAGGATCACTTCACGGCGGCCCGGGGCGTGCGGCTGGAGCTCGCCGGTCCCGGTGAGGCGGGCTTCCGCTTCGTCCCCCTGCCGGTCGCTGGGGAAGGACGTCCGGTAGGGTGATCGTTTGCCGATGGGTGAGCTGCAATCGGCCGGGACTTCTGTGCCCCCGATCCATCCTTCACCCACCCACCTCCACTGAGTGGAATCCACACCGTGGAACCAATCCCCCCCGTCACCACCACCACGAGCAGTCCTGATGGGCCCCTGGCCCAGAGGAACGGTTCGCCCGAGCCCGAGGAAGGAACCGCTGGTCTCTTCCCCGATGACGAGGCGCCCACCGGTTTCCTTGCGGTGACCATGGCGGAGCTTCGCAAGGTTGTCTGGCCCAGCCGTCAGCAGCTGTTCAGCGAATCGGTGGCGGTGATCCTGATGGTGAGTCTTTCGGCCGCGGCCATCGCTGCGATCGATCGCTTCTATCACTGGGGATCGGCCCAGATCTTCCGTTGATGTCCCTCCCCCTGTCTGCTGTGCCCGAGACCGTGCCCGAGATCGAACCGGACGTCACCCAGGTCCTGGAACTGCCGGGAGAGGGGGCTGAGGCGGCCGGTGAGGGCGGCGCCGAGGCCGGTGCCGGGAGCGAAGCCCCCAAGCCCCAGGTGGCCCGCTGGTATGCGGTGCAGGTGGCCTCCAGCTGCGAGAAGAAAGTGAAGGCCACCCTGGAGCAGCGCGCCGTCACCCTGGGGGTCAGCAACCGGATCCTGGAGATCGAGATCCCCCAGACTCCCGGGGTCAAGCTGAAGAAGGACGGCAGCCGCCAGTCCATCGAGGAGAAGGTGTTCCCCGGCTACGTGCTGGTGCGCATGGTCCTCGACGAGGACACGATGATGGCCGTCCGCAGCACGCCCAACGTCATCAACTTCGTGGGCCAGGAGGAGCGCCGCGCCACCGGCAAGGCCCGCGGGCACATCAAGCCCCGGCCCCTCAGCCGCCAGGAGGTCGACCGCATCTTCAAGCGTGCCGCCGAGAAGAAGCCCGTCCTCAAGGTGGATCTCAGCGAAGGCGATCAGATCCTTGTCACCGCCGGTCCCTTCAAGGACTTCCAGGGCGAGGTGATCGAAGTCTCGGGTGAGCGCAGCAAGCTGAAGGCCCTCCTGTCGATCTTCGGCAGGGAGACCCCGGTCGAGCTGGAGTTCTCCCAGATCAGCAAACAGAGCTGATCCCCGGGGCCGCCTCCCTGCGGAGGGCGGCCCTGGGTGGTTCCTCACGGGGCCGCCATGCCGCCGGGCCGGTCAACGCCCCGGCGATCCGCAGCGCCCCCGTCAGGGGGCACCGTCCCGCTCTCCCGTCAGGGAAGCCTGTCCCGCGCTCCCGCAAGGGAGTTCCGTTCCCCAGCCCAGCCGATGGCCAAGAAAGTCGTAGCTGTGATCAAGCTGGCCCTCCAGGCCGGCAAAGCCAACCCCGCACCGCCGGTGGGCCCTGCCCTCGGTCAGCACGGGGTGAACATCATGGCGTTCTGCAAGGAGTACAACGCCCGCACCCAGGAGAAGGCCGGGTATGTGATCCCGGTGGAGATCTCGGTCTTCGAAGACCGCAGCTTCACCTTCATCACCAAGACCCCACCGGCTTCGGTGCTGATCTCCAAGGCCGCCGGCATCGACAAAGGTGCCGCCACCTCCTCCAAGGGAGCGGTGGGTGCCATCAGCCGCTCCCAGCTCGAGGAGATCGCCAAGACCAAGCTGCCGGACCTCAACTGCACCAGCGTCGAGTCGGCCATGCGCATCATCGAAGGCACCGCCCGCAACATGGGCGTCGCCGTCAGCGACTGAGCCTGCCGGCCCGTCGCATCCTTCCGTTCACCTACCAGGGGGAGACCGTCCACGGTCGTCCGCACCCCTTCCCGCCATGACGAAAATCTCCAAACGCTTCAGCGCCCTCGCCGCCAAGGTGGAGGACCGCGCCTACGAACCGCTCGAGGCCCTCGAGCTGGTCAAGGACACCGCCACCGCCAAATTCGACGAAACCGTCGAAGCCCATGTGCGCCTCGGCATTGACCCCAAGTACACCGACCAGCAGCTGCGCACCACCGTGGCCCTGCCCCACGGCACTGGCCAGAGCATCCGCATCGCCGTGATCGCCCGGGGCGAGAAGGTGGCCGAGGCCAAGGCCGCCGGCGCCGACCTGGCCGGTGATGACGAGCTGGTGGATCAGATCGCCGGTGGCTCCATTGATTTCGATCTGCTGATCGCCACCCCGGACATGATGCCGAAGGTGGCCAAGCTCGGCCGGGTGCTAGGTCCCCGGGGTCTGATGCCGAACCCCAAGGCCGGCACGGTCACCACCGATCTCGTCGGGGCGATCAGCGAGTTCAAGGCCGGCAAGCTGGAATTCCGGGCCGACCGGGCCGGCATCGTCCACGTGCGTTTCGGCAAGGCCAGCTTCCCCACCGCCAAGCTGCTGGAGAACCTCAAGGCCCTGCAGGAAACCATCGACCGCAACAAACCCAGCGGTGCCAAAGGCCGCTACTGGAGAAGCCTGTATGTCGCCTCCACGATGGGCCCCTCCGTCCTGGTCGACTTCGCCGCGCTGCAGGACATCAAGCAGGAGAGCTGAGCTGCTCGTGGGCCTCTGCCGCCGCTGGTGCGGGTCGGGGCCTGCTGTGGTGTAGGTTGAATGGCTGGATTCGTCCAGAGGGGCACGCGCCCCACCCAAGACAGCAGGTTGTCAGGGCCCCATCAACTTCGATTGATGGACGTTCCACGTAAGTCCTGCCGAGGTCCACGCGATTGGTTTTGGCCTGAGTGGCGGGATTCCCTGGGAATCCCGCCGATCGGAGCGGAGCGATGAGCGGCCTCGAAGCCACCCTCCACGGGAGGCTGTCCGGGCTGCGTTCCCTGCTTGTTCCCCCGATCCGATCCACCTCCTATGGGCCGCACGCTGGAGAACAAGCAACAGATCGTCGAAGAGCTCAAGGGGCTCCTCGGTGAAGCCGAAATGGCGCTGGTCCTTGATTACAAGGGCCTGACCATCAAGGAAATGACTGATCTGCGGACCCGTCTGCAGGCCAGCAGCGGTGTGTGCAAGGTGACCAAAAACACCTTGATGCGCCGTGCCATTGATGGGGACAGCGCCTGGTCGGATCTCGATTCCCTGCTCACCGGCACCAATGCCTTCGTCCTCGTCAAGGGCGACGTCGGCGGTGCGGTGAAGGCCCTGCAGTCCTTCCAGAAGGACACGAAGAAGTCCGATGTGAAAGGAGGCCTTTTCGAAGGCAAGCTCCTCTCACCCAACGACATCCAGGCCATCGGGGATCTGCCCTCCAAGGAGGTGCTCATGGCCCAGATCGCCGGTGCGATCAATGGCCTGGCCACCAAGCTGGCTGTGGGCATCAACGAGGTTCCGTCCGGTCTCGCCAGGGCGCTCAAGCAGCACGCCGAATCCGGCGAAGGCTGAGTTCGCCTGTCGCGAACCCCTGGGCTCCACCGATCCTCCCGTTCTGTTGCTGATTCCCCCCCCCCATGTCCGCTACCACCGACCAGATTCTCGAACAACTGAAGACCCTTTCCCTGCTTGAGGCTTCCGAGCTCGTCAAGCAGATTGAAGAGGCCTTCGGCGTCTCCGCCGCCGCTTCCGCCGGCGTCGTCATGGCCGCCGCCGCCCCCGGCGCCGCCGCTGAGGCCGTCGAAGAGCAGACCGAATTCGACGTCATCCTCGACAGCTTCGATCCTGCTTCCAAGATCAAGGTGCTCAAGGCCGTCCGCGAGGCCACCGGCCTCGGTCTGGGCGAAGCCAAGGCCCTTGTGGAGGCCGCTCCCAAGGCCGTCAAGGAAGGCATCTCCAAGGACGATGCCGAAGCCCTCAAGAAGGCCATCGAAGAAGTGGGCGGCAAGGTCTCGATCAAGTGACCGTCCGGAGTCGGTGCTTTCCGGCCCGGCTTCACCCACCCTTTCTGCAGCGCCGGCCCTCAGGGGCCGGCTTTTTTCTGGCCTGACGCCCGTTGTGTACGCCCGGACAAAAAAAAGAACCCCGCCGAAGGCAGGGTTCTGGAGATGGAACGATTCCGGGAGTCTGTCCTCGTTTCGACCCTGGAAGAGCGTCCTTCACTCCTCACTTCTCAAAGGTAAAGGAGGGGTTGGGGGGGTGGAGAGGGAGAAGGCCGGTGATTCAACTGACCACGTTCAGCGGCTCGGCTGGGGCAGCGGCCAGGCGTCAGCGCCCATCCTCGTTGTCGTCGGTGAAGGGAATCACCTGTAGGGCGATCGCTCTGCCGGAGCGGCCCGCTGCCAGGGTGTCGTCGTCGCGCGGGTCCAGCTCGCCCACGGCCGGCAGGGTCCCGGGCCTGCCGACTCCGATGGGTCGGTAGGGCTGGCCACCACCGGCCCTGGCGATCAGCTGCTCCAGGGACGTGGGGCTGGCGAAGTAGACGTGGGTGAGGGCGCGTTCCTGGTAGGTGCGCCGTTTCAGCTGCCAGCCCGGTTCCAGCTGGAGGGACACGAAGCCGTCCCGGTCGCGGACGGGCACTTCGGCCCTGCCCACCACCAGGATCGTCGGGCTCTTGGGAGAGGAGGCCTGCAGCTCCAGCCTGGAGCCCACCTGCTGCACCCGCAGCCGGTAGGTGGTGCCCAGGTCTTCGTCGGCGACCCGCAGGGAATAACCGTTGCTGTCGAGATAGCGGTTGCAGATGCCCGTGAAGTCGAACCGGTTCAGGGCCGGATCCACCAGGCCGTCTTCGCGGGGGGCCCAGCAGGCGGGCTGGGCGGCCAGCTGCTCCAGCACCAGCAGGGTCCAGTCGTTCTTCCCCACCGGCCTTGCGAGCACGGCGAAGCGTTCCTCCTCCACGTCGGCACCCTGAAACAGACCGACGGCACCGGCCAGGGAGGGCTGGACCAGAGGCAGCCCGGCACCGGCCAGAGCCAGGCCCGCCAGGGCCAGGTAGGTTCGCTGCATGGGAACACCTCCAGGGCCCGGGCGTTCTCCGGGAATGAGTGTTCAATTCAAGCGAGGCCGTCAAGGGGACTTCATGGGTGATCGACCGGTGCGCGTGGTGGCTGCCGCCTGTGATGGGGCCTGCAGCGGCAACCCGGGCCCCGGGGGCTGGGGGGCGCTGCTGCGGTTCGAGGATGGTTCCCGCCGCGAACTGGGAGGAGCGGCAGCGGCCACCACCAATAACCGCATGGAGCTCACCGCGGCCCTGGCGGTGCTGGAGACCCTGAAGGACCTGCCGCGCCATCCCGATCTGGCGCTGCGGACCGACAGCCGCTATCTGATCGATGGCCTCGAGAAGTGGATGGCCGGCTGGAAGCGGAAGGGGTGGCGCACGGCCTCCGGCAGTGCGGTGCTCAACCGTGACCTCTGGGAACAGCTGGACGCCGCCCGGTTGCCCGGGCTCGCCCTGCGCCACGTCCGCGGCCACAGCGGCGACCCCGACAACGATCGCTGCGACGCCATCGCCGTGGCCTTCTCCCGGGGCCAGCCACCGTCGCTGGCGGGCGAGAGCGGCAGTGCGGCAGCTCAGCCAGTGGACGCCGACGTCGTCGCTGAGCTGTCCGACCCCGCCCCCCCGCCCCTTCAGCAGCTGCTGTCACGCCTGGAGCTGGCTGACCGTCTGGCCGGTGGGGGCTACGGACTGACCGCGGTGGAACTGGCCCGGCTGCTGGAGGTGCCGATCGCGTCCCTGGAGGGAAAAGGGGATCCCTGGCCCTGGCGTGACTGGCTCGTGCGGCCTCTGGGGGACGGACGCTGGCGCCTGGAGCGCGGCGCGGGAGGATTGGCCAGGCCGCAGTGAGGAGAAACGGTATGCCGCAGGAGCAAGCAACCGGCGGCGGCCCGTCGGGAACCGGCGCCCTCTACGCCCGGTTCGTCGAGCCGTTGCTGCGCCGGGATGACGGCGCTGATGCCGAGCAGCTGAGCCGGCTCACCCTGGCTGCCCTGGGCCAGGCGGCCCTGCGTCGCCGCTGGCCCCTGGTGAGCGGCAGCCTGGCGGGGCTGGGGGCCGAGCTGCAGCGGCGGGATCCCCGCCTTGAGCAGACCCTGTTCGGCTGCCGCTTCGCCAACCCCGTGGGACTGGCCGCCGGCTTCGACAAAAATGGTGTGGCCGCTGCCATCTGGCATCTGTTCGGCTTCGGCTTCGCCGAACTGGGCACCGTCACCTGGCAGCCGCAGCAGGGCAACCCCCGGCCCCGGCTGTTCCGGCTGGCCGAGGAGCGGGCAGCCCTCAACCGCATGGGCTTCAACAACGACGGGGCGCGGGCGGTGCGCCGCACGCTGGAACGGCAGCAGATGCCCCCGCCGGGTCAGCGTCCCGCGGTGCTCGGTATCAATCTGGGCAAATCGAAGCCGGTGTCCCTGGAGCAGGCCCCGGACGATTACGCGGCCTCCCTGGAGCTGCTGGCACCGCTGGCCGACTACGCCGTGGTCAATGTGAGCTCCCCCAACACTCCCGGGTTGCGGGATCTGCAGGAGGAGGCCCAGCTGCGGCGACTGGTGGAACGGCTGCGGCGTCTGCCGGCCTGCCCGCCGCTGCTGGTCAAGATCGCGCCCGATCTGGAGGACGACGCCATCGACACCATCGCCCGCCTTGCCTATGAGGAGGGGCTCGCGGGTGTGATCGCGGTGAACACCTCAGTGAACCGACTGGGCCTGGAGAACCGTCGTCTGGCTGCCTCGGGTCGCACCCTGGCCGAGGAAGCCGGGGGGCTGAGCGGTCGTCCCCTGCGCCGACGGGCCGTGGAGGTGCTGCGCCGACTGCGCGCCACGGCCGGCCCGGCCCTGCCCCTGATCGGCGTGGGCGGCATCGACTCGGCCGAGGCGGCCTGGGAGCGGATCAGCTCCGGAGCATCCCTGATTCAGATCTACACCGGGTGGATCTACGAAGGTCCGGCACTTGTCCCTTCGATTCTGGAGGGATTGACGCTCCAGCTCGATCGCCATGGATGCAGGACGCTTTCCGAAGTTGTGGGTTCGGGGATGCCCTGGCGCCCATGATTCGGTACCTTTCGCTGGCATGGGATCGGAGAATTGGTTTTTTCTGGCCTGATCGGCTTGAAGGATGATCTGGAAGATCGTCTGCGACCCATTGGGGCGCAGCTGTTTCCCAGACAGGTGTTGCTGGAGCTGCGGGACGACGCCCTGCTTGGCCAGGTGCTGAAGGGGGACAGCCCCGAGCCCGTGAGCATCGATCTCCCCCTCCCCCCGCTCACCTGTCTGGATGGCCAGCCACTGGAGAAGGAGCCCCTCGGCGATCTGATCGGCGATCTGCTGGTCCGCGATGGCCTGCAAGATGCCTATGTCCTGGCTTCCCTGCCCGAAGGCGCGGTGGAGTGGCGGGTCATCGACTGGCCCTTCGACGCGATCCCCGACAATCCCATCGAAGCCCTGCGCACCATTGACCCGCCGCTTCCGCTGAACGTTCCCCTGGTCGAGGCCGCCATTGACCTGAGGCCCCTGGCGGGTCCCACATCGCGGATGCTGATGGCCGTTGCGTCCAGGCAGCTGGTGGACGACTGGATCGAGGTGTTCACCCTGGCCGGCGCCCAGCTGGAGCGCCTGGCTCCGGCCCAGTCCTGTCGACTTGCGGCGGTGAATGCGTTGCTGGAGAGGGCCCCGGACGACGAGCTCACGGTGTTCATCCATCCGCTGGCGGAGGGTGCCCGCCTGCTCCTGCTGCGTCGTGCCGAGCCGGTGTTCAACTGGCTCCTCCCGGAGATGGATGACGACCTGGTTCGGGAGGTGCAGCGCTGTGTGAGCTTCTACCGCCGCCAGGATCCTTCGGTGCGCCGGCTTCGGCTCCTGCTCAGCGCTCCTGTGGCTGGCCAGGAGACACTCCAGAACGCGCTTGGCATTCCGGCCGAAATCCTCACCCCGGAGCCCTACGGATCCCTGGTCCTTCAGGGGCTGGCCATGGCGGAGTCGGAACGATGAGCGCCCCCCTCCTCGATCTGCTGCGGGAGCGCCGGCAGAAGCTGGGCCAGGAGAGCATGACCTCGGCCCTGCTCGACAGGCGCCCCCTGCTGCTCAGGGGCGCTCTGGTCGGTGCGGTGGTCCTCGGGGTCGCGGTGGGCTGCACGGCCCTGGTGTTTCTGCGGCAGCAGGTCGTGAAGGCCCAGACCGCCCAGTTGACTCGCTTCGAGGCGGAGTCGAACCAGCTCCAGGCGGAGATGGCGGCCAGCAAGACCAAGCTCGATCAGCTCACCGCCATCAATCGCGGCCTCACAGAAGCCCTCACCACCCTGCGCACCTCCTCGGCCCTGCTGGCTGATCTGCAGCTGCGAACTCCGGAGGGTGTGCAGATCACCAGCGCCGAAGCCAGGGGAACAGTGCTCGTTCTGAAGGGTCAGGCCGTTGACCCCCTGGCCTTCGCCCGCATCAATGCCATGCAGCTGGAATTGCGCCGTTCACCCCTGATGGATGCCAAAGGGGTGAACCTCGTCAAGCTGGAGCGGGTCGAGGCGACGGCCGGCACTGCCAAGCCGGACGATCCGGTGATCGCCTCGGCGGTCCGCTTCGAGATGACCGGTCCGTTCGCCAGCCTGCCTCCCGCCCGACAGCTGGCTGTCATGCGGCAGCTGGGCTCCCAGGGCATGGCGCGGCGTCTGCAACTTCTTCAGGGGGAGGGTCTGATCCAATGACCAATCTTCAGGACGGTGCCTCCAGGCTCTCGGGGGCCACCCTGCGCCGGCTCTGGTTCCTTGTACCGGCCGGAGCCCTCGGCGGGCTGGGTCTGCTGGTGATTCTGGGGGGGTTGCTGCCCCTCTGGAGCAGCCTGCAGCGGGACAGCCAGCGTCTGCAGGAACTGGAGCAGATCCGTGACCAGGTCACGTTGATGCGAAGCCAGCTGACCGCCACCAGGGAGAACACCCAGGCGGCCACGGACAGGAAGGCCAAGATCGTGGAGCTGATCACAGGCAACGGCGACCTGTCCACCTTCGTGGCCATGCTCGACCGGGAGGCCACGGCCACCGGGGTTCAGCTCAATCTCTTCGAGCCTGCCGAGATGCCACCTGGTGCAGCGACACCTGGTGCCCCGACTGCCACGCCTGGTGGAACACCCCCCCCTCCGGCAGCAGCACCGGCTCCTGCGCCCGGCACGCCTCCGGCCCAGGGGGGCGCTCCAGCCGCTCAGCCCGGTCCCCTCGCTCTGGAGGGTCTCAGCCTGAAGACCCTGCTGGTGTCAGCCCGCGGCAGTTTCCCGGCCTTGCTGGCTTTCCTGCGCCGCCTGGAGGAACTCAACGTGCTCGTCGTCCAGAGCAATCTCAATCTCACTCTCCCCGATGCGAAGGGGCCTGACGGCAAACCCCTCAACGCCGATGTTCCCGTGGTCCTGAAACTTTCCCTGGGCCTCTACAGCCGCTCGCCCTCGGCCCCCCCGGCTCCAGGCGGCACCGCCGTTCCCGCCCCCGCTCCTGCCCCCTCCACCCAAGCGCCTCCCAACTGACATGTCGACACGAAGGGACCCGGTAACTGGCCGATTCGTTGACCCGCCGATAACATTCGGCCGATTCGGAGATCAGGGAAACGTGGCAAAACGTCGGTGGCGGCACGTTCTCTCCGCGTCCATCGGTCTTGTGGCCCTCCAGCAGGGGACAGGTCTGAGCGCCCTGGCGGCGACCGTGGTCCCGCCCCCTTCCGGATCCTCCCCATCGCGGGCCGACAGGGATGTTTCCCAGGCCTCCGGTTCGCTGCAGATCAAGCTGCGCCGGCTGCCCGATTCGGTTGAGGTGGTGATCGAGGGAACGGGCCCCGCCCCTGTCCTGCAGCAGACCACCCAGGGAGCCACCTGGATGGGCCGGCTGCAGACCGCCACCCCCATGGCCCTGCGGGCCGGCCCCCAGCGGTTGTCGTTGCCCGAGGCCGGCCTGCAGAGCGTCACCTTCGAGGGTTCGGGCACCCTCTTCGAACTCAAGGTCTCCCCCACGCCCGGTTTTCCGGTCGGTCGTCCCGTGGTCAGTGGTGACGGCCGCAGCCTGATCCTCACCTTCAACGCCCCGGCGCTGAGCACTCTCCAGACCCTGACCCCCAACGCCACCACCCCCGGGCGGGTCCCCCAGCCCGGCTTCATCCCTCCCCTGCAGCCCCGGGCCGTAGCCCCCCCGCTGGGGGACATGGCCGTGGGCACCATGACCATCAGCAACCCCAGCTCTGTGAATGTCAGCGGTCCGCCGGTGACCATGACCCTGCGCAACGCCCCAGCCAAGGACGTGCTGATGGCCCTGAGCCAGCTGGGCGGTTACGGGTTCGTCTACGTCGATGATGCCAATGACCTGGGCAGAAGAGAGTCACTCTCCCCGTCAGCCGAGCCTCCAAAGCCCGGCTCTCCAGCGACCCGTCCCATTTCGATTTCCTTCCGGAGGGAAGCCTATGGGCGGGCGCTGAATTCGGCACTCCTGGCGGCCGGCCTCCAAGGGAAGAAGGACGGAAACACCATCTTCGCTGGCCCGAATGTGCTGGCCAAGAATTTTGGTGCCCAACTCTCCAAGGTTTATCGGCTGAACCAGGTACCCCCCAATTCAGCGGCTGACTACCTTGCCAACCTGGGTGCCCAGGTCAGCAAGACCAACACGATCACCACCGCGGTCTCTGAAGGTGTCGCCAGCACATCGGCCCCCGCCGGCAGCCCCACCTCCGCCACAACCACCTCCAGCAGCACCACGCTGGTGGAAACCTTCGGAGCTTCGGAAGGTCCTCTGATCGGTCTGCGCGCCACTACCGACACCCGTCTGTCGACTATCACCCTTGTAGGGAGTCCAAGCCTGGTGGCGATCGCCGAGCAGTATCTGAAGCAACTAGATCTGCGCCAGCGGCAGGTGGCCCTGTCGGTAAAAATTCTAGATGTAAATCTAGAGAACGATTTCCAAGTGGCTAACAGTTTCGCCTTCCGCTGGGGCAATAACTTCATTGTCAATGACAATGGCTCGCTTGCGGCAAACTTTGGTTCACTTCTTGGCGGCAGTTCGCCGAACTTGGGAACTCAGCAATTGCCTGCGGTGGTTCCTTTTCAAGGCTTCAATGGAACTCCCAATCCCGGGGTCGCCAATAATTATCCAAAAGATAGTTTCTTTGATTTTGTACAAGCTCAAATCTTGTCGCGCAACACCAAGCTTCTCGCCAGTCCCACTATAATTATGCAAGAAAACCCTTCGGTGCTGCGTGAGGGTGGCGGTCAATCCAGTTCCGGGGGCGGAGACACTGAAAATCCCGGCGGCCTTGATGAATACACGATTGATTCGCCTATCGGACGGCGCCGAGCCAATGAGGCTGTGGTTCGAGTCGGAACGAACGTGATCACACAATTTGATGTAAATTCATCAGGTGGTAGTGGGGCTACGGCCAATATTATTACTTGCGAGCCCACCTTGTCCACTGCAGGCTTGGTCTTGGGGGCTAGAGTCGAAAAGATAGATGACAATGGATTCGTTACATTTACCCTTTCCCCTAGTGTCTCTGCCGTTACTGACCGTCAGTCTGTTCCAGGATGTGGCTTTATTGATACTCTTAGTGTTAGACGCCTTGATTCTGGTGCCTTGCGCGTCCGCGACGGCCAAACCTTAATTCTCACTGGTGTGATCTCCGATTTTGACCGGTCCGTGGTAACCAAATGGCCGATCCTCGGGGATATTCCCCTTATCGGCCAGTTCTTCCGGGGTACCTCCAACAGCCGGGAAAAGCGCGAACTGGTCATCATGGTGACCCCTCGCATCATCAATGACACCGAAGGCGGAACTTACGGCTACGGCTACCAGCCCTCCACCCCCGATTCCCGCGCTTTCCTCCGCGGTGCTCCTCAACCGCCCCTGAACCCCTGATCGGGGGCTCCCACGATCAGAACGCGAGGGGCAGCAGGAACTTCATTGCCAGGGGGACCAGCACCTGGGCAAATCCGGCCGCTCCGCTGAGCAACTGCCCTCCCATGCCATTGCCCTCAAGCCCTTTTTTGGCCGGCGCCAGCAGGGCGGCCGAGGCCTTGGTGAGTTGCTTTGCCTGCTCCTCATCCCCGTTCCTGGCGTAGAGGCTGGCCGCATAGGTCAGGTCCCGGGCCGCCAGCTCGGTGTTGCCCTGTTCGCTGCGGGCCAGGCCCCGGGCCACCCAGCTGATGGCGGCGTCGGGCTGGAGCCGGATCGCATCAGAGAAGAGCTGTTCGGCCTGGGGAAAACGGTTGGCCATCGCTTCGGTGACGCCCGCGTTGTGCAGTTCCGGGTAGCTCAGCACCGAAGGACCCAAGCCCCGGGCCTCCTGCCAGTGGCTGCGGGCCAGGCCGCCGGGATCGAGCAGGGCACCACTCAGATCGCTCTGGCGCAGATCCGTGCCCTCAAGCCGGGCGCCCCGCAGATCGGCCCCCTGCAGCGACGCTCCCTGGAGACTGGTGAAGCTCAGGTCGGCCCCCTCGAGCCGTGCCCCGTCCAGGCGGGCCTGGCTGAGGTTGGCCCGCTGCAGCTGGGCACCGCGCAGATCCGCATCCCGCAGGTCGGCGTGCACCAGGTCCGCGTCCTGCAGCTTGCACCTGGGGCAGTCGCGCTGGTTCAGCAGGCGGATCAGGTCGTCGTCCGTGCCCGCCCTGGCCGGCGCCGGCATGAGCAGGGTGGTCAGCAGTGCCAGCAGGAAAAGACCGGCGCCGCCCACCGATTCTCTTCGGCTCCCGGGTGCCGAGGACAGGCGTCGGACAGGGCCGTGGACATGGCTGGGCATGGTCCCGCCTCAGGATCGCCCCCGTTGTACCGCCTCCCGGACACTTTCGCCGTTCTTCAGCGACCGTCGCAGCGCCCGGCCCAGGCGCCTTGTCTCCTTGCTCCGCGCCCGGGAGGGCCCCGGGGCGAAGCGCTGCCGCTGGTACAGGGCCACGAACGCGCCGAGGGGAGAGGCGAGGGTCGGCCGGAGCTGGGCGAGTCGTTCGGCGAAGTCGGGGAGGGTCTCCCCCGCCTGGGGTGTCACGCCCTGGTCGGCGAGAATCCGCAGGGTCCGCTCCAGTTCCAGGCGCAGGGGATCCCCGCGGCGGCGGCGGCCCAGCCAGCCCAGGCCCCCCAGGCTGGCGGCCAGGCAGAGGCCCACCGCCAGCAGCACCACCAGCCCGAGCCATTGGCGGCGGTCCCCCAGCAGCCGGCTGATCAGGGCCTCCTGCCGGTCGCGGTCGTAGCCCAGCCACCAGCGGGCCCAGGCGACATCCAGCCCCCACCACTGCTGCTGCACCCAGCCCCAGGGGCCGGTGCTTGAGCGGCTGACGCCAGCCACCGCCGCGCTGGCCAGGGGGTCGCCGTCGGCCCAGGCGGTGGGATCCACCCGGCGCCAGCCCTCCCCCTGCAGCCAGACCTCGCTCCAGGCGTGGGCATCCGCCTGCCGCAGATCCACATAGCCCGTTCCTCCCAGGGGCTGGATCCACTGCCCCCCCCGGTAGCCGCTCACCACCCGGGCCGGCACCCCGGCGGCCCGCATCAGGGTGGTGAAGGCGCTGGCGTAGTGGCCGCAGAAGCCCAGGCGCGTCTCGAACAGAAAGGAGTCCAGGGGGGCCTGGCGGGGCAGGGGACCCGGCTCCAGCGTGTAGCGGAAGGCCTGGCTGCGGAACCAGCGTTCCGCCGCGCGCAGCCGCTCACGGTCGTCGCCGAGGCGCTGCCAGCCGTCGGCCAGGGCCTCCAGGCGGGGGTTCTCCCCCCGGGGCAGGGCCAGGTTGATGGGCCGGGGGGGCTGGCTGCGCCAGTCGTCCGGGGTGGCGCTGTCGGTCAGGGCGTAGACCCGACGCTGGCTTCCCGGCGACTGGTTCAGCAGTTCGCCGTTGCGCCTCAGCCGGAGGTCCGGGGAGAGGGGCCGTCCCCTGCCGCTCCAGGGCACCGCCGCCAGGCCGCTGGGTTCGGTCAGCCAGAGCTGGATTCCCTCCCCAGGACGGGCGGGCTGCGGCGCTTCGACCGGCAGTGCCGCCGGAGGGATGCCGATCCTGGGCGTGGTGCTGCGCCAGCTCTGGCCGTCGAAGCGTTCGTGGACCAGCACCCGCCAGTAGCGCTGATCCATGGGTGCCGGACCACCGCCGCCGGGAAACGCCACCCGGGCCGCGGCGTCGCGGCTGACGCCGAGCCTGGCGATGGCGCCCGGTTCCATGGTGTCGCTGAGGCCGGTCACGGCCCCCATCCCCTGGCCCCAGCCCAGGTTGGTGAAGGGCATCATCCGGGGGAGCAGCAGGAACAGCACCAGGGCGATCGGCAGGGCGGCGAGCAGCACCTGCAGGCTGCGCCGCAGCAGCACCCTCCAGTCGGGACCAGCCCCCAGTTCCAGGGCCAGCAGGCCAGCCAGGGCGAGCAGGATGGCCAGGCCCTGCAGCAGGCTCGGACCCAGTTCGGGCTGCAGGGCCGCCAGCAGACCGGCGCAGACCAGCTGCAGCAGGGCCACCGTCCGCCGCTCCTCGATGCGCCGCGCTTCGCGCAGCTTCAGGGCCGTCAGCACGACCAGGCCGACGGCCAGCAGGCTGAGGCTGAGGGTGGGTGTCAGGCCCAGCAGACCGAGGGCCAGCAGGCCCATGGTCAGCCACTGCAGGGGAGCGGCGGCCCGGCTCATCGGCACCAGGCCAGGGCCGCCAGGCACTGGTCGCGGTGGACCAGGCCCCGGCCCGGGCTCACGCTCTGCCCCGGGAGCTCGAGGCCGTAGCTGAGGCCCTGGCCATGCAGCCGCCAGATCCGTTCGCTCAGGTGCTCCAGGGCGTCCTCGAGGGGCACGCCGGGCTCCGGGGCCAGCAGGGGGGCCGCTTCGGGCAGATCCCGGAAGCGTTTGGTGTATTCCCCGCGACCCTGGGCCAGCAGCTTCCAAGCCAGGCGGGTGGGGCTGTCCTGGGGGCGATGGGGAGCCAGGTCCCGCCAGTCGTCGCTGCCATCCCGCTGGCTGGCAACGGCGCGCTCACCGACCAGGGGGGCGGTGGCGCTGGCCAGCAGGCGGACCGGTCCGGCCCGGCGGGCCGGGTAGATCAGCTGGCTCGCCGCCGGCTGCCAGCGGGCCCAGCAGCAGAACAGGCCCAGGGGGGCCGTGGTCTGGATCCGCAGCAGTCCCGGCCGCTGCCAGCCCCGGCCCGGTGGGCTCCAGCGCAGCAGCAGTTCATGCTCCCCCGGCGGCAGGGACAGGGGAAGGTCCGGCTCTTTCCCAGCCAGGCGCAGACGCACCCCTTCGCTGGGCCCCGGGCAGCGCAGGCGGATCGGGTAGGCCACGGGGGCGTCGGCGAAGCCGGGAGCGGGGACGCCGCAGGACAGCTCCACGCCCTGCAGATTGAAGTGGGTGAGATGCAGGGCCAGCAGGAACAGGCTCAGCATCAGGAAGCTCAGCAGCAGCGGGCCGTTGCTCTGCATCTGGATGCCGACCACCTGCAGCAGAACGGTGCCGGCCAGCCAGAGCCAGCCGAACCGGGTCGGCAGGATGTAGAGACTGCGCATCCTGAGGCGCACCCTCTCGCCCTGCTGGGGCCTACCGAAGTCCATCCACTCCTGCCTGGAGCCGCTGGCTCAGTTCCGGGTCGCTGCTGCCGCGCTGGCCACCGTCCATGCGGTGTTCGCAGACGGCGGCCAGCACCGCTTGAACATCGTCCGGAATCACATGGTCGCGGCCTTCCAGCAGTGACCAGGCCCGGGCGGCCGCCACCAGGGCCAGTCCGGCCCGGGGCGAGAGGGGATGGCCCTGGGCCGGCTGCCGCCGGCTGCGCTCCAGCAGATCGAGCACGTAGTCGAGCAGGGCGGGGCTGCAGTGCTGGTGGTCGCAGCGGTCCTGCAGCTCCAGCAGATCGGCCGGTCCGAAGGCGCGGACGATGCCATCGGGGCGTTGCCCCTCGCCCAGCAGCAGGGCGCGCTCCGCCTGGCGGGGCGGGTAGCCCAGGCTGAGGCGCATCAGGAACCGGTCCAGCTGGGATTCGGGCAGGGCCGAGGTTCCCCCCTGGTCGAGGCCGTTCTGGGTGGCGATCACCAGAAAGGGCTCGGGCAGGGCATGGCTGGTGCCGTCGACGCTCACCCGGCCGGCCGCCATGGCCTCCAGCAGCGCGCTCTGGGTGCGGGGGCTGGCCCTGTTGATCTCGTCAGCGAGCAGCACCTGGCTGAACAGCGGTCCTGGCTGGAAGTGGAAGCTGGCCTCGCCTGGATCGAACACGTTCAGACCGGTGAGATCGGCGGGCAGCAGATCGCTGGTGAAGCTCACCCGTTTGAAGCCCAGCCCGAAACTGCGCGCCAGGGCCTCGGCCAGGGTGGTCTTGCCCATGCCGGGCAGATCCTCGATCAGCAGGTGGCCCCGGGCCAGCAGGCAGGCCAGGGCCAGCCGCACCTCATGCTCCTTGCCCAGCAGGACGCCTCCGATCGCGCTGATCACCGGTTGAAGCGGGGAGGCGGGCACGGGGGTGCGTTGGCGAGCCGAGGGCCCACCCATTGCAGCAGCCCTGCCTTCCTTCCGTGTTACAACCGCCTTAACGTTCGCTGGGGTCGGTGCCAGTTCAGCTCCCGGCGACGCAGGATCCCGATCCTCCCGCCCCCCATGGCGGCAACCGGCAGGCCGCCGCCGCCCGCCTGGGTTGCCGTCCGGCCGAACTGCTCGATGCCAGTGCCTCCCTGGTGCCCTTTGGGCCGCCGCCCAGCCTGCGGCGCCTGCTCCGCCGGGCCGAGCTCACCGGTCTGCGGGATTACCCCGACCGCGACTACGCAGGCCTCCGCCAGGCCATCGCCGCCTGGCACGGCCTGGATCCGGCCATGGTGCTGCCCGGCAACGGTGCCGCCGAGCTGTTCACCTGGGCGGCCCGGGATGCGGTCCTCTGTGGGACGAATCTGCTGCCCTCGCCGGGGTTCGGGGATTACCGCCGGGCCCTGTCCTGCTGGGGCGCGGGCTGGCAGTCCCTGTCCCTGCCGAAGGTCTGGGAGGAGCCAGGTCCATGCGCCTGGCCCCTGGAGGCGGCTGCCAGCTCCGCCTCAACCGCCGGGGCCCCGGCCGGCGCTCCGGCGGTTCTGTGGCTCACCAATCCCCACAACCCCACCGGCCAGCTCTGGAGTCGGGCCTCCCTGGAACCCCTGCTGGAGCGGTACGCCCTGGTGATCGTGGATGAGGCGTTCCTGCCGCTGGTGCCTGACGGTGAGGCCCAGTCGCTGGTGCCGCAGCTGACGGCCCACCCCAACCTGGTGGTGATCCGCAGCCTCACCAAGCTCTTCTCCATCGCGGGACTGCGGCTCGGGTACGCCCTCGGCGCCCCCGAGCGGCTTGCCCGCTGGGCCGGCTGGCGGGATCCCTGGCCCGTCAACGGTCTGGCTGCGGCGGTGGGGCAGGCCCTGATGGCCGATCAGGCCGGCCTGCGCCGCTGGCAGCAGCGGGTGCAGCGGTGGGTGGCCCTGGAGGGGCCCTGGCTGACGGCCCGGCTGGCGGAGCTGCCAGCCCTCCGGCCCCTGCCATCGGCGGCGAATTTTCTGCTGGTGCGCAGCGGCGTTCCGGGCGTTTCCCTGGATCCCCTGCGGCTGGAGCTCGAGCGCCGCCACCGGATCCTGGTGCGTGACTGCCGCTCCTTCGATGGTCTGGGGGCGGGCTGGCTGCGCATCGGGCTGCAGGACCGGGCCGGCAACCGCCGCCTCCTGCGGGCCCTGCACAGGGCCGCGTCTCTGAGCTCCTCTGGCTAGGGCCGCCGGGGGGCGCTTCGGGAGCGCCGGATCACCTGCACCAGCACCTGAACCAGTTGCCGGTCCGCGTCCCGAACTGCCAGGGTTTCCATCCCCCGACGCAGCTGCAGCAGCGGGTCGGCGGCGGCGGGCGCGCTCCGCAGGCGCGGGCCGAGCAACCGCCACACCGCCCGGCCCAGGGCCGCTTCTCCCGGTGCGTGCTGCCAGACGATCACCGCGCCACCCACGGCGGCGGCGGCGGCGGCGTTGGCGTCCTGGTGGTGATCGGCCGCCTGGGGGAAGGGCACCAGGATGGCGGGGGTGCCGCAGACGGCCAGCTCGCTGAGGCTGCCCGCGCCGGCCCGGCTGATGGCCAGATCGCAGTGCTGCAGGAGCCCCGGCAGATCGTCACTGAAGGCGCGTTCCACCACCCCGTCGAGGGCCGGCTGGCCGGCGTCCGGATCGTGGCTGCCGGTGAGGTGCACGACGCGGCAGCCGCTGGCCACCAGTCGCGGCAGCAGGGGCCGCACCATCCGGTTGAGGCCCAGGGCTCCCTGGCTGCCCCCCATCACCAGCAGCAGCGGCCCGGTGCCCGTCGGCACCCAGTCCGGCTGGGCCGCGGGGGAGAGGAAGGCCCGCCGCACGGGGGTGCCGCTCACCAGCGGCCGGCAGCGGGGCAGGCGATCGGCGGCCTGGGGAAGCCCCACCGCCACCCGGGAGCAGAGGGGACCCAGCAGCCGGGTCACCCGGCCGGGGATGGCGTTGCTTTCATGCAGCACCACCGGCACACCGCACCAGCGGGCGGCCAGGATGGCCGGGGCGGCGATGTAGCCGCCGCTGCTGAACACGGCCGCGATGCCCTCCCGACGGATCAGGCGGCGCATGGGCAGCACCGCCAGCAGCAGCTGAAGCAGGTTCCACAGTCGGCGCAGGCCGCGGCCCTGCAGCCCCCCCGCCCTCACCAGGTGCAGTGGGTAGCGGCTGGGAACCAGTCGGGTCTCCAGCCGGTCCGGGACCCCCACCCAGTGCACCTGCCAGTCCTCCGGGACGGCCTCCGCCACGGCCAGGGCGGGGAAGAGGTGGCCACCCGTGCCGCTGGCGGCGATCAGCAGGGTCGGCATGGGCGGGGGGAACGGGCGCGCCTAACTTAAAAGCCGATTCCGGTCCGCTCACCGCCGCCCCGGTTCCCCCCTCTCGATGGCCTCGCCCCGCCCGCTGCCCACTCCCTCCCCGTCCGTCCTGCTCGGCGCACTCCTGGCCACTGCGGTCGGGGCCGTCGGTGTGCCCGCCCTGGCGGCCGCCCCCAGCCCTGCCCAGCTGCAGGCCCTGGAGAGCGCCCTCAACAGCAGCTCCGAGAACGCCCTGGCCGGTCTGCTGCAGGCCGGTCCCGGACTGGATCCAGGCCTGATGGAGAGCCGCCGCCGGCTGCTGCGGCAGCAGTTCCCGGATGCCCGCTGGCAGCTGAGCGCCGGAGCGCCCCTGCGTGACGGCCAGCCCACGGTCACCCTCAAGGTGGATGGAACCCGCCGCCAGGGGGGAACCACCTACCGGCTGGAGGCGGAACAGCAGCTGGCGCTCCAGAGCGACGGCAGCCGCATCAACGGTCAGACGGTGCTGCGCGAGCGATCTCTGCTGCGCAGTGGTGACAAGCCCTTGCCGGTGAGCCTGCTGATCCCCGATGCCGTCCTCACCGGCCAGCGCTACGACGTGGACGTGATCTTCGACGAGCCCCTCGACGGTGCCCTTGCCGCCGGTGGCATCACGGCCATCACCCCCCAGCAGCAGGCCGTCATGGCCAGTCCGAGCATGGAACTGGGCGCCCTGGGTGGCGGGGGCATCTTCAAGACGGTGCAGGCTCCCTTCACCCCCGGCTCCCAGACCTGGTCTGTGCTGCTGGTCCATCCCGACGGCATTGTCAGCGCCACCAAACGGGTGCGGGTCGTGGCCGATCGCAAGTCGCTCGAACCCTGACCCATGGGCCGACCGCATCGGATCTGGGTGGTGGACGACGATCCCGATCTGCGCCATCTGCTGTCCACCTATCTGGGGGAGCAGGGCTACGAGGTCCGTTGCATGGGGGACGGCGCCCAGATGATGGCTCGCCTCGAAGGTCAGCGTCCCGACCTGCTGGTGCTCGATCTGATGCTCCCCGGCGATGACGGCCTCACCCTCCTGCGGCGCCTGCGGGATGGGGATGACGACCTGCCGGTGCTGATGCTCACGGCCAGGGCCGATGCGGTGGATCGGATCATCGGCCTGGAACAGGGCGCCGACGATTACCTCGCCAAACCCTTTCTGCCGCGCGAGTTGTCGGCCCGCATCGAGGCGGTGCTGCGTCGCCGGGGCAGCCTGCCAGGCGGCCTGCCCCAGCCGGACGGGGTCAGGGTCGGCTTCGGTGACCTGGAGGTGGATCTGGCGGCCCGCACCCTGGAGCGCCACGGGGAGTTCCTGGCGATCACCAGCGGTGAATTCGCCCTGCTGGCGGCCTTCGTGCAGCACCCCCACCGGCCCCTGTCACGGGAGCGGCTGGTCGAGCTGGCCCGGGGGCCCGGCAGCGACACGGACAGCCGCAGCATGGATGTGCAGGTGTCGCGGCTGCGGCGGCTGATCGAACCTGAACCGGCCCGCCCCCGCTACGTCCAGACCGTCTGGGGTTACGGCTACGTGTTCGTCCCCGATGGCAAGCCCCGTCAGTCCTGATCGCTCCCCCTGGCGGCCTTCGCTCACCCGCATCCTCGGCTACCTGCTGGTGGGTACCGGTGCGGCTGCCCTCACGCTCGTGATGCTGCAGCTGCTGGTGGGGCGGCGGCTGGCCCAGCAGCAGCTGATCCAGAAGGGTTCGGAAGTGGCCTCGAATCTGTTGCTGGGGGAGGTGGCCCTGGAGCGCTTCAGCCCCAAAGTGCTCAGTCAGATCAGCGGCATGCTCCTGGTGGTGGGCACCGAGCCCGAGCCGAAGGCGACCCTGGCCGAGGTCCGCCGGGCGGACCAGAGGCTGCGCTGGCAGGCGCAGCGACTGCAGCGGGAACTGTGCCGCCGGCTGGGCCGTTGCCCCGCCGTGCGGCCGGCCCTCTCCCCCCGGCGGGGGGTGTGGGTGGAGATGGCCTCCCCCCTGGAGGCGGTGTGGCTGTTCTCCTCCCTGCCTTCGCCCCAGGGCTGGCCACCCGATCCGTTCCTGCTCTCCCTCTCCCTCGGTCTGGGGGGCCTGGGAGCGGTGCTGCTTTATCTGACGCTGGAGATCCAGCGACCCCTGCTGCGGCTGCAGGAGGCCCTCGCGGACGTGGGGGTGGAGGCCCTGCCCGAGGCCCTGCCGTCCAGGGGAGCGCCGGCCGTGCGCCAGCTGACGGCCCGTTTCAACGCCATGCTGAGGCGGCTGGAGGAGTCCGGCCGGGAGCGCACCACGATGCTGGCCGGCATCGCCCACGACCTGCGCAGTCCCCTCACCCGACTCCGGCTGCGACTGGCCCTCGCCGCCGAGGGCCCCATGGCCCCGGTGGAGCAGGAGCGGGCCCAGGCCGACATCCGCTCGATCGAACGGATCACCCGTCAGTTCCTGATCTTCGCCGGGGCCGAAGCCGGCGAGGCTCCTGTGCTGGTGCCCCTCGATGCCCTGGTGGCGGAGGCGGCGGCAGCGGTGGGAGATGTGCCCCTGGAGCTGGATCTGGAACCGCTGGTGCGGCGGGTCCGCCCCATCGGACTGGCGCGGGCGGTGGGCAATCTGCTCGACAACGCCCTGGCCTACGGCCAGCCTCCCCTGCGGGTGGTGCTCAGGTCCCTGGCAGCGGGGGAAGGGACGGGGCGATCCGCCGGCGGCGGCGGCTCCGTGGAAAGCGGCTTCGAAATCCAGGTCTGGGACTGTGGTGGCGGCATCGATCCGGAACGGTGGCAGAAGGCCATGGCGCCCTTCCAGCGGCTCGATCAGGCCAGAGGTGGTGAGGGCCACTGCGGCCTGGGCCTGGCGATCGCCGCCAAGGTGGCCCGGGACCACGGTGGTGACCTGCGGCCCCTGGCGGCGTCGGGAGGCGTCGCGGATCCGGCGGTGGGACGCTTCGCGGTGGCGCTGCGGGGCTGGCCCCTGCCGGCCCCCTGAGGTCCGACAGCATCTGCGTGACCTGGACAGTCGTATCCGGTCACAGGTCGCCGGTGGCCAGTCCGAATCCCGTCACACCTGACCGTCACGATGACGATGTTTATGAATGTGTCTCCCCCATGAATTGCGTCCGTCGTCTCTCCCTCCCGATCGCCGTCCTGGCTCTGGCTCTGGGGTCCTCCGGTGCCGCCCTGGCCCAGGCGGGGTCTTCCGGGCCGGGCCGGCCCACCGCCGCCCAGATGCAGAAGATCTTCCCCGATCAGAAGCGTCTGGCCATCAGCGACCACCAGGCCCGGATCGCCATCCTCCAGAACGGCGAGCGCTGCCTTTCGTCCGCCGGCAGCAGTGAAGCCCTTCGCAACTGCATGAAGCAGGAACGCGACGCCTACCAGCGGCAGCGCCAGCAGCATCGCGCCGCGATGAAGGCCGTGTTTGAGCGCAACGGCATCCCCCTGCCCCAGTGGAGCAAGGGGGATCGCAAGGGCCAATGGGGTGAGCGGTCCCAGGGCGAAGCCGGCTCCATCTGAAGCCGGTTCCATCCGGTCATGACTGCCGCTCAGGCCTCGTCGAGGGCGGCCACGCCAGGCAGCACCTTGCCTTCCAGCAGCTCCAGGCTGGCGCCGCCGCCGGTGGAGATGTGGCTCATCTGCTCGGCCACGCCCACCTTCTCCACCGCCGCCACCGAGTCTCCGCCGCCGATGATCGTGCAGCAGCCCTTGGCGCTCAGGTCGGCCAGGGTGTGGGCGATGGCGTTGGTGCCGGCGGCGAAGGCGTCGAACTCGAACACGCCCATGGGGCCGTTCCAGATCACGGTCTTGCAGTCGGCCAGCGCGGCCTGGAAGGTCTTCACCGAATCGGGGCCGATGTCGAGGCCCATCCAGCCGTCGGGGATGGCCTCGATCGCCACGGTCTGGCTGGCGGCGTCGGGGGCGAAGTTGTCGGCCAGCACCACATCGGTGGGCAGCAGCAGCTGCACGCCCTTGGCGGCCGCCTTGGCTTCGAGTTCCTTCGCCAGTTCCAGCTTGTCCTCCTCCACCAGGCTCTTGCCCACCGCCAGGCCCCGGGCCTTGTAGAAGGTGAAGATCATGCCGCCGCCGATCAGCACCTTGTCGCACTTGTCGATCAGCGACTCCAGCACGCCGATCTTGCTGCTCACCTTGGATCCGCCCACGATGGCGGCCAGGGGGCGCTTGGGCTCATCGATGGCGCCCTGCAGGTACTGCAGTTCCTTCTCCATCAGAAAGCCGGCCACGCTGGGATTCAGGTAGGCCGTGACGCCCTGGGTGGAGGCATGGGCCCGGTGGGCGGCGCCGAAGGCATCGTTGACGTAGACATCGGCCAGGGCGGCCAGTTTTTCGGCGAAGCCGGCGTCGTTCTTCTCCTCTTCAGCGAAGAAGCGCACGTTCTCCAGCAGCACCACGTCGCCGTCGGCCATGGCCGCCACCTTGGCTTCGGCGTCGGGGCCGATGCAGCTGTCGGTCTTGACCACCGGCTTGCCGAGCAGCTCGCCGAGCCGGGCCGCCACCGGGGTGAGCCGCATGGCCTCGTTCACCTGGCCCTTGGGCCGGCCGAAGTGGGCCGCCAGCAGCACCCGGGCCCCGTGGTCGACCAGATGGCGCACGGTCGGCAGGGCGGCCCGGATGCGGGTGTCGTCGGTGATGCCGCCGGCGTCATCGAGGGGAACGTTGAAGTCGACCCTGACCAGCACCCGCTTGCCGCGGAGATCGTCGGCGCTGAGGCTGGAGAGGGATCGCTTCGCCATGGATACGGTTAAGGAAAGGCGGGGGGACCTTAGCCTCCGGCCCCTCCTGCCCCGCGTGTGGGGCGATTCGGTTCTTCCCACCCCCCGCCCCTGGCGACCGCGGCGGTCAGCGCTAGGACAAGTGAGCTGGTTAACCCCCCATGTTCGACACCGTCCTCTTTCCCATCGATCAGAGCCGTCAGACGATGGATACGGCGGCCGTCGCCCTGCAGCTGGCCCAGCGCCACGGCAGCCGGGTGGTGCTGCTGTCGGTGGTGGAGGCGGAGGAGGGCGTGATGCACGATCCGGCCGAGGTGGCCCGCCTGCTGGAGCAGGCCCGGGCCAGCTTCAGCCAGGCCGGCGTGAGCTGTGAGGTGATCGAGCGGGAGGGGAAGCCGGCCTTCGTGATCGGCGACGTGGCTGATGAGATCAATGCCGATGTGATCGTCATGGGCACCCGCGGCATCACCCTCGACGGGGACCAGCAGAGCACCGCCGCCCGGGTGCTGCAGCTGGCGCCCTGTCCGGTGCTGGTGGTGCCCTGATGCCGGATCACGGCGATCCGGTCCGGCTCAGCACGGCCGCCCCACCGATTCAGTGGTATCCCGGCCACATCGCCAAGGCGGAGAAGGCCCTCAGCGCCAACCTGGAGAAGGTGGATCTGGTGATCGAGGTGCGGGACGCCCGCATCCCTCTGGCCACCAGCCACCCGCGGCTGCAACGCTGGATCCGGGGCAAGCAGCATCTGCTGGTGATCAACCGCCGCGACATGGTGAGCCCCGAGGCGCGCCTGGCCTGGGATGGCTGGTTCCGCCGGCGGGGTCAGGTGCCCTGGTGGTGCGACGCCAAGGTGGGCACCGGCGTCAAGCAGCTGCAGCAGGCGGCGATCCGGGCCGGGGAACAGCTCAACGCCCGCCGGGCCGGCCGCGGCATGCGGCCCCGGCCGGTGCGGGCCCTGATGCTGGGCTTCCCCAACGTGGGCAAGTCAGCCCTGATCAACCGCCTGGTGCGCCAGAAGGTGGTGGAGAGCGCCCGCCGCGCCGGCGTCACCCGCAGCCTGCGCTGGGTGCGGCTGGGCCAGGATCTGGACCTGCTCGATGCCCCCGGGGTGCTGCCGCCCCGGCTCGACGATCAGCTGGCCGGGCTGCGGCTTGCCCTCTGCGACGACATCGGCCAGGCCGCCTACGACGGTGAGGCGGTGGCCCAGGCCTTCCTGCAGCTGCTGAGCCAGCTCGAGCCGGTGGCGGGTGCCGGCGTGGCCCCGGGGCTGCTGGAGAAGCGCTACGGCGTGGCGATGGCCCCCGGGCGGCCGGATGCCGCCGCCTGGCTGGCGGCCAGCGCCGCCCGCCACACCAGCGGCGACACGGCCCGCATGGCCCAGCGGCTGCTGGACGATTTCCGCCGCTCCCTGCTGGGGCCGATCTCCCTGGAACTGCCCCTCCAGGAGCCGCCTCCCGACTGATGGGCGCGTTCGGCGAGGGAGACGGTGAGCTGCTCACCCTGCGGTACCCCCGGCCGCTGCCCATGCGGCTCGACCGCTGGCTGGTGTCCCAGCGGCCCGAACAGAGCCGGGCCCGCATCCAGAAATTCATCGATGCCGGCTACGTGCGGGTCAACGGCGTCACCGGCCGGGCCAAGACCCCCCTGCGCACCGACGACACCGTGGAGCTGTGGATGCCACCGCCCGAGCCCCTGCCCTACCTGGTGGCCCAGCCCATGGTGCTGGACGTGCTCTACGAGGACGCCCACCTGATCGTGCTCAACAAGCCCGCCGGTCTGACGGTCCATCCGGCCCCAGGCAACAGGGACGGCACCCTGGTGAACGGCCTGCTGCACCACTGCCCCGACCTGCCCGGCATCGGCGGCGAGATGCGGCCGGGAATCGTGCACAGGCTCGACAAGGACACCACCGGCTGCATCGTGGTGGCCAAGAGCCAGGAGGCCCTGGTGAAGCTGCAGGTGCAGATCCAGAAGCGCATCGCCTCACGGGAGTACCTGGCGGTGGTGCATGGCCGGCCTGCGGCGGAGAGCGGCACGATCGTGGGGGCCATCGGTCGCCATCCGCTCGATCGCAAGAAGTACGCCGTCGTCGCCGATGCCTCCGGCCGCCATGCCTGCACCCACTGGCGCCTGATCGAAGCCCTCGGTGACTACAGCCTGCTGCGCTTCCGGCTGGACACGGGCCGCACCCACCAGATCCGCGTCCACTGCGCCCACATGGGCCATCCGATCGTGGGCGACGCCACCTACGGCCGCTGCCGCCGCCTTCCCGTGGCGCTTCCCGGCCAGGCTCTGCATGCGGTGCAGCTGGGACTGGATCACCCCATCAGCGGCGAGCGGCTGGTGTGCGAGGCCCCCCTGCCGGAGGTGTTCGTGAAGCTGCTCGAGGCCCTGCACCGGCGCTGCGGCCCGGCGGCTAGGGCAGGGCTGGCAGGCGCGGACACGCCTCCACCAGGGTGCGGGTGATCGCTGCCTGGGGGTGGGCCAGCAGATCCGCGCCGGCCCCCTGCTCCACCACCCTGCCGCCGTCCAGCACGATCACCCGATGGCAGAAACCGCCGGCCACGGCCAGGTCGTGGGTGATGAACAGCATCCCAAGGCCCAGTTCTCGTTGCAGTCGCCGCAGCAGGGCGAGCACCTCGGCCTGGACTTCGGCATCCAGCATGCTGACGCTCTCGTCGCAGAGCAGCACCTGGGGCTTCAGGATCAGGGCCCGGGCGATCGCCACCCGCTGCTGCTGGCCGCCGGAAAGCTGCCGCGGCAGCCGGTCCTCGAACCCTTCGGGCGGATCCAGCCCCACCAGTGCCAGCTGGCGGCGGGCCAGGCGGCGGGCGTCCTGGCGGGAGGCCAGCCCATGGATCAGCAGCGGATCAGCCACCGCTTCCCCCACCGTCATCTGGGGGTTGAGGCAGGCCAGGGGATCCTGAAACACCATCTGCAGGCGACGCCGGGCCCGCCGCAGGGGCCGGCCGCGCAGCTGACGCAGGTCGACGCCCTGAAGCCGCACCGCGCCGCCCCGCACGGGCGCCAGACCCATCAGGGCCCGGCAGAGGCTGCTCTTGCCGCAGCCTGAGGCCCCCACCACCCCGATGGTCTCCCCCTCATGCAGGGTGAGGCTGACACCATCAACCGCCTTGATCCAGCGGGGCCTCCAGGGCGGCGAGGGCAGCGAATGCCAGCTGCGCAGTTCCTCCACCTCCAGCAGCACCGGGGCTGCGGCGGGGGCTTCGCTGCGGCTCCCCTCCCGTTCGCGGGCGGCGTGCACCAGCCGCCGGGCCAGGGGGGAGGCCGGTGCCGTGAGCAGCTGACGGCTGGGGGCCTCCTCCACCAGCTTCCCCTGGTCGAGCACGGCGATGCGGTCGCACCAGCGCCCGGCCATGGCCAGGTCGTGGCTGATCAGCAGCAGGGCGCTGCCGGCTTCGGTGCAGAGGTCGCTGAGCTGGGCCATCACCTGGCCGGCCACGGCCACGTCCAGGCTGGTGGTGGGCTCGTCGGCGATCACCAGGGGGGGATTGAGGGCCATGGCCAGGGCGATGGCCAGGCGCTGGCGCATGCCGCCGCTGAATTCGTGGGGGAAGCTGCCGTAGCGCTCCGGGGCGATGCCCACCCGCGCCAGCAGCTCCCGGGCCCGCTCGCGGCCGCCGCCGCGGTGGGCGGCCAGGGTGTCGCGCAGGTGCTCGCCAATGGTGAGCAACGGGTTCAGTCGGGTCATGGGGTCCTGGAACACCAGGCCCACCGCCTCGCCCCGCAGCTGCCGCAGGGCTGAGCGCGTCATGCGGCGGGGATCCCGGCCGGCCAGGAGCAGATCCCCGTCGCAGCGGCTGCCGGGGGGCAGCAGCTGCAGCACCGCCCGGGCCACGGTGCTCTTGCCGCAGCCCGAGGGACCCACCAGGGCCAGCCGTTCGCCACCGGAGAGGCTGAGATCGAGGCCGTCCAGGGTGGGGTGCTCGCTGCCGGGGTACCGGACCAGCAATCCGCCGATCTGCAGCACCGGCGGCTGGGGGATGGACGGGGCGGGCAGGGCCATGGACGACGCCGGCGGCGCCCAGTCTGGATGGCCGTACGCGCATATCCCCGGCTTCGTGACGATTGCCCCATACCATGGGTGAACCCCGAAGGGTGTGATGCTGAGAGCGGTGCCGGATCAAGGTTCCTCTCCGGTGGCCTACGCCCCGGTTCCATCCCCTGCTGCAGCCGGCCCCGTGGATGCAGCCGCGATGCGGCCGTCCCGATCCTGTCCCTCGGTCGCCGGCGCCCCGTCTCCGGAAACGGCGGACCAGGCCTACGGCGTTTCCCTGCCCCCCTGGTTGCGCCAGAGCCTTCAGCACCTGCCGCCGGTCGGCCAGGGAGCGCCCTCCGGCGACCCCGAGGCGCTGATCGCCGCCGCCTTCGACTTCGCCTACCAGCTCCACGACGGCCAGTTCCGGGCCAGCGGCGAGCCCTACATCGTCCACCCGATCGCCGTCGCCGGTCTGCTGCGCGACATCGGCGCCAGCCCGGCGGTGATCGCCGCCGGTTTCCTCCACGACGTGGTGGAGGACACCCAGGTCACCCCGGAGGAGATCGAGGCCCGCTTCGGCGAGGAGGTCCGCGCCCTGGTGGAGGGGGTCACCAAGCTGGGCGGCATCCATTTCACCAACCGCACCGAAGCCCAGGCCGAAAACCTGCGCCGCATGTTCCTGGCCATGGCCAGCGACATCCGCGTGGTGCTGGTCAAGTTGGCCGACCGGCTGCACAACATGCGCACCCTCTCGGCCCTCAAGCCAGAGAAGCAACAGCGCATCGCCCGCGAAACCCGCGACATCTACGCCCCCCTGGCCAACCGCCTGGGCATCGGCCGCTTCAAGTGGGAACTGGAGGATCTGGCCTTCAAGGTGCTGGAGCCCGAGTCCTTCCGGGATGTGCAGCAGCAGGTGGCCTCCAAGCGCAGCGAGCGGGAGGAGCGGCTCGGCGCCACGGTGCAGCTGCTGCGCGATCGGCTGGCGGCGGTGGGGCTGGCCGACTGCGAGGTGAGCGGCAGGCCCAAGCACCTGTACGGCATCTGGAGCAAGATGCAGCGCCAGCAGAAGGCCTTCCACGAGATCTATGACGTGGCGGCCCTGCGGATCCTCTGCCCGAGCGTGGAGAGCTGCTACCGGGCCCTGGCGGTGGTGCACGACACCTTCCGGCCGATCCCCGGCCGCTTCAAGGACTACATCGGCCTGCCCAAGCCCAACGGCTACCAGTCGCTGCACACCGCCGTGATCGGCCGCCACCGGCCGATCGAGGTGCAGATCCGCACCACCGACATGCACCAGGTGGCCGAGTACGGCATCGCCGCCCACTGGAAGTACAAGGAGGGGGGCTCCCCCGCCGCCGGCGAGACGGAGCGCTTCAACTGGCTGCGGCAGCTGGTCGACTGGCAGAAGGACGACGGCGGCGAGGACAGCAGCGACTTCCTGGCCTCGATCAAGGAGGACCTCTTCGACGAGGAGGTGTTCGTGTTCACCCCCAACGGCGATGTGGTGGGGCTGCGCAAGGGGTCCACGGCGGTGGATTTCGCCTTCCGCATCCATTCCGAGGTGGGCAACCACTGCCAGGGCGTGCGCATCAACGACCGCCTCTGTCCCCTGGCCACCCCGCTCAAGAACGGCGACTTCGTGCAGGTGATCACCGCCAAGAACGCCCACCCGAGCCTCGACTGGCTCAACTTCGTGGCCACCCCCACGGCCCGCAACCGCATCCGCGGCTGGTACAAGCGCAGCCACCGCGACGACAACATCCAGCGGGGCACCGAGATGCTGGAGCGGGAGCTGGGCCGCGAGGGCTTCGACGCCCTGCTCAACGGCGAGGCCATCGCCCGGGTGGCCCGGCGCTGCAATCTGGTGGGCACCGAGGATCTGCTGGCCGCCCTGGGTTTCGGCGGCGTCACCCTGCAGCAGGTGCTCAACCGTCTGCGGGAGGAGGTGCGCCTCAGCACCGAAGCTGCCACCCCCGCCCGGACCAACGAGGAGGTGGCCGCCAGCGTGGCGGCGTCCCAGCCCCGTCACGCTCCGGCCGTGCACCCCTCCGACAGCCCGATCCTGGGGCTGGAGGGCCTGGAATACCGGCTGGGTGGCTGCTGCAGCCCCCTGCCCGGCGAGGGGATCGTGGGCACCGTGGCCCTGGGCAACCACGGCATCACGATTCACCGCCAGGACTGCTCCAACGTGGCTCAGGTGCCGGCCGAACGGCGTCTGCCGGTGCGCTGGAATCCCCTTGGCGAAGCCCACCAGCGCCGCTACCCGGTGCGGCTGCGCATCGAGGTGCTGGATCGGGTGGGAGTGCTCAAGGACATCCTGATGCGCCTCTCCGACCACCGCATCAACGTCAGCGACGCCCGGGTGCGCACCAGCGCCGGCAAGCCGGCCCGCATCGATCTGCGGGTGGAGCTGCTGAGCGCGGCCCAGCTGCGCACCACCATGGATCAGATCCGCTCCATGGCCGATGTGCTGGATCTCTGCCGCACCGGCATCGGCTGAATGGCCGCTTCACGACCATCCAGGCAGAGGGGACGATCAGTCTCTTTTCATTGATTTGATTCCGGGTCTTGTTGACCCTTGGCCCTGACCTTCCGCCACTGAGTGGTGGCGTTGCTCCACAAACCCGTCGGGAAAGGCTCCCCAGGGGACAGATCATTCGCGACACCTGGACCGGTCTGTTGCAGGAATTTGGTGCCCCCACATCAAAGCAAGCCCCAGACCTGCCGTCGCTGATGAAGCAGGCAGACATCAGGTGGTCGTCTTCTCCTGCTCGCTTGCCATCGGGCGAACACGACGCGCCGCGCGGGTCACCACAGCTCAGGACGTCTGCTCAGCCCTGAGCCTGCTGCCCGGAGCGGATGGGTACGAATCCCCTGATCGCATTGGCCCGGGCGGAACAGATGATCCGGCCGTCGGCATCGGTCGGCAGGCGCTGCTTCAGGCGCACCCGGAGTTCCGCAAGGGCCCCGGACTCGAGGGTCGCCAGCGTGGCGTTGACACTTGGCCCCACCCGTACGGTTTGCCAGTAGTCGTCGAAATCGGTGAATGTCCTTTCCACCGTGATGGCCAGGGTGTCCAGTCTCTCCAGATCGGCACCCCTCCAGAGCGCCAGCAGGGAATCGATCTGGGCCGCGCCGGGGCTGGGAGGCATCCCGATGGTGGCCCCGAGGGCCTGCAGTTCCTCCCGCAGGGCCTGGTAAGGAAATCCACCGCCTGCCAGGTCCCACCCATAGGCCGCCACGAGGCCACCGGGGCAGACCACCCGGGCCATTTCCGCCACACCCCTGGCCGGCTGGGGGACGAAGAAGATCACCAGCGGCATGACAGCGGCGTCGAAGCTGTCGTCGCCGAAGGGAAGGGCCATGGCATCGCCTTTGGCCACCACCGCTTCGCCCAGCCCGGATCGACGACGCGCGAACGCCAGCTGCTCCTCGGAGGGGTCGACCCCATGAAGAGCGCTCGGGTGGCACCGGGCGGCGAGTGTTGCGGTGAAGGCACCATTGCCGCAGCCCACATCCAGCCAGCGCCACCCTGATGGTGGGGCCAGCCAGTCGAGGAACCGCTCACCGACCCGTTGGCTCCATCTCCCCATGTACCGCTCGTAACCCGTGCCATCGACGAAACGGATCTGATGGTCGGTCATGGAGATCAGGCTTCGGCGCTCATGGTTCTCATCTCTGATATCTCAAGTGATATCTCAAGCACCGGGTTCCAGCCGCCCCCGCACGGCAGCCGACGCCTCAGGGAGACAGGCCGCAGGGCCTGATCCAGGCTAGAGCCACCCCTGGTGAGCAACGTTCCCGTCCCCCGCCAGGCCCCCCGAACCCTGTCCATGACCGGCAGTCCCGCCATCCCCGAGCCTTCGCCCCCGCCTCCCTCGCCGGTGGCGGGGAGGGAGGCGGATGGGCCCCAGCGCCCCAATCCCCTGCTGGGCCTGCCCTTCGAACCGTCCATTGAGGGTCTCGGTCCCGACCACTGGGACGTGGTGGAGGCGGCCCCGTTCCCGATGACGCGGTTGCGCTTCCGCAACAATCCCCTGCTGCGCCAGCTGGGGATCGATCCGGCCACCGTCAGCGACGCCGATCTCGAGGCCGCCTACGGCCGCTTCGAGGGGCGTGCGCCGTTGCTGGCCCTGAGATACCACGGCTATCAGTTCGGCGTCTACAACCCCCTGCTGGGCGATGGCCGCGGCTTCCTCTACGGCCAGCTGCGCGATCGCCACGGCCAGCTGCAGGACCTGGGCACCAAAGGCTCCGGCATCACCCCCTGGAGCCGGGGCGGCGACGGCCGTCTCACCCTCAAGGGGGGTGTGCGGGAGGTGATCGCCAGCGAGGCGTTGCAGCGCCTGGGCGTCACCACCAGCCGCACCCTCTCGCTGATCGAAACCGGCGAGGAGCTCTGGCGCGGTGATGAGCCCTCCCCCACCCGCAGCTCGGTGATGGTGCGGATGGCCCGCACCCATCTGCGCTTCGGCACCTGCGAGCGGCTGCTGCACCTGCGCCGGCCGGCCCAGCTGGAGCGGCTGCTGCGCCATGTCGTCGCCGTGCACTATCCGCACCTGGCGCTCGCCCATCCTGCCGATGGGCCCGGCGGCTGCGAGCCCCAGCTGCTGGCCTTCTACGGCGAGCTGGTGGAGCGGGTGGCGCGGCTGGCGGCGGAGTGGATGGCGGCCGGCTTCACCCATGGGGTGCTCAACACCGACAACATGTCCCTGGCCGGGGAGAGCTTCGACTACGGCCCCTTCGCCTTCCTCGAGACCTGGGATCCGGGTTTCACCGCCGCCTACTTCGACCACAGCGGCCTCTACGCCTATGGCCGCCAGCCCCTGGTCTGTCAGCACAACCTGCGGCTCCTGCAGGAGCCCCTGGCCATGCTGCTGCCGCGGGGGCCCCTGGCGGCGGCGCTGGAGCGATTCGGGGCCGTGTATGACGCCCACTACCGCCGCCGGATGGCCCGCCGGCTGGGGCTTGATGGGGTCCCGATTTCTGCCGGCCCTGGGGCGGAGCTGCCGGATCCGGTGCCGCCCACCCTGCGGCTGCTGGCCGCATGGCCCGTGGCCTATGGCCGCTTCTTCGCCGCCCTGGCCGAACGCATCCGGCTGGGGGGACCGCCTGCCACGGCAGAAGACCTGGAACCCTTCGTGGCGGAAGCGCCGGCGCCGCCCCGGGCCGAATGGCTGGTCTGGCGTGATGCCTGGTGGGCCTGGAGCCATGCCGTCGGGGCCGGCCCCACCCTCGCCGCCGCCCTGGTCCGCTGGAACCTGCCCGAACCCCCGATCCGGCCGCTGATCGAAGGGCTCTGGACCGCCATCGACGAGCGGGACGACTGGACGCCCCTGCACAACTGGCTGGCGCTCACGCTGGCGCCGGAGGCCGCGGCAGGGGTCTGAGCCTGTGCGTTGACACCCACCGGAAGGCCGGCCCGTGTCAGGGGCTACAGCCCTGCCCGGCGACGTCTTCTACAACACCTCGAAGCGCAGGCTTTCCCCACCGCAGCGATGCCATGACCTCCGAACAGGCTGCCCAGCTGATCGACAACACCCTCGATCTGGTGCACCAACGCCTGCTGGATCTGGAATCGCAATCCCTGGATCATGAGCACAAGGCCCTGGCGGCTGAATTCCGGGAGTGGCGCCAGCCCGCCGGTGGTCATATCGACCTGATGGTGTTTCCTGGGCTGGCCGAGTCCTGAGCCACGAGCCCTCAATCCTTCAGATCAGACCTGTCGGCCCCGCATGCCAGACCGACAGGGGATCGGTTGTCTCGGTGAACGGCCCGTTGTTGGTGCTGCCGGGGAGCAGCACCATCGATGATGCGGTCTGCAGGTCGTGGGGCGCGACATCAACCAAAGTCCCTGGTGGGTTCTCCATCCACCCCACCGGCGCTGGATCACAGCAGGCACCCGATCCCAGAGCCGATCCGATGATGGGATCCGCCTCGGGGGCCTTGCCTTTCGAGCCAGTCGCCGACGACGCGCTGCTGAACACAAGCTGATCCACATACAGGGTGTTGCCGTCCCGGGAGTTGCTGTTGGAGTTGGTGTCGATCGCTCGCACGAGCACCGTCCCGTTCACTGAGCTCCCCAGGTCATGGGAGAAGAGGCTCTCGGTGCTGTTCGAGACGGTGAAGGCCGTGGTCCATCGCTTGCCGTTGTTGGTGGAGAATTGGATGCTGAAGTTGTCGAGGACCGAATTGGCCGTCCGAAACCCTTCGAACAGCAAAGATCGGGCATCGATCAGGTTGTCGAACGTCCACTGATAGGCATTGAGATCGCTGCCTGTCTGGTTTCTCTTCAGGGCGATGGTTCCTTCGCTGATGGCCATGCGCCGATCGTCGCTGCCGCTGATGTCTGCCAGGGAACCGCTGACGCTGGGAGGTGTGATGTAGTTCTGGGCCAGTTTCAGCGCCCCGGCGCTGGCGATGAACAGCGTCGGGCTGGCCGCCACATCGTTGTCCAGGTTCTGCAGCGCCACAGGAGTGGACTGGATCTGGTCGAAGCCTGGATCGGAGCTGCTCGTGCTCAGGGTGATCGCGTAATTCACGGTGCCGTCGACCGCCCCGTCATCCATCCCCTCGATGGTGACGGTCTGAGGGGTCGCCCAGTCGCCGGCGGTGAATACGAAGCGACTGGTCAGGGGCACGCCCTCCCCCGGGTTGGTGCTGGCCAGGGTGACGATCACGTCCTGCAGTGGGGCGCGGGACAGGCTCAGCTGGAAGCTGGCCCTGCCGCCGCTCTCGCTGGTCGTGAGGATGCCGGTGGATTGGATCACCAGCGTTCCCGGCGGGGGCGTCACCGGGGGGGGCGTCGGCGGGGGCGCGATGATTTCTGTGACCTGCTGAACGGAGCCACTGACCATGTACTGGCCGAGGCTGCCGTAGTCGGTGTAGCCGGTGGGGCTGCTGGCGAAGGGATTGCCGGCGCCGACGCCGTCGATGCCGAGGAAATAGGTGCCGGCATCAAGGTTGATGGAGAAGCTGGCGCTGGTGAGATCGGCGGGGTTGAAGGTCTGGAGGAGGGAGCCGTTGGCGCGATAGAGGCTGGCGGCGATGTCGAGGT
>NZ_JAFKRG010000022.1 GCF_019038415.1 Synechococcus sp. CCY 9618
ATCCAGCTTGGTGCAGTCCTTGCAGAGACAGGAGCTGCCTGCGGAGGAGCCTGAGGTGGTGGCGTTGGGGTCGCGCCCGGCGAAGGAGTCGCTCAGGGCACGGTGGCTGCTCAGTGCCACGCTTCTGGTGGCCGCGATGCTGGTGCTGGATCGGAACAGGTCGCCGGCTGCGGAGGCGAGCAAAGCGGTTGCGGCAGGAGATGCTGAGCTTTTCCGCGCCGGCAGCGGAGATTCAGAAGCACGGCTGGCTTGACTGGACCCATCCAGCAGAAGAAAGGCAGCGGCCGTGGATAGCGTCCGATTCGACGTGGCAGTCAAGACCATCTTGCGAAGGATTATTCAAGGAGAGTCACCCCCTGCGTGGCAGTTCAGTTCCCACTGGCCGAAGTATTCAGGACGCACAGAGTTGAGCTTCCCAGTGCCCTGGGGCATTGACTTCTGTTCGGAAATACCTCTGCCAGTGAAGCGCGAATCTGCCCAGCTTGATTATGGGACGACCCCATCGGGGGTGTCTTTGATTTGACAACGACTTACCGGGAGAATCTGATGCCTGGAGGTGAGGAGTGGCTGAGGCTTTGGCTGAGAAATGGCGCGTTTCTTTTGACGTGCTGTTGGACAGCCCGATCACCATGGGGCCGCTGAGATGGAACTCAGCGCTGCCGTGGCTTTGCGCTGGAGGTCGGCTGGGGGCTGTCCGAGGCTCCCTCCGCCATCGCTGTCCCAGCTCCGTGCTTCTGGCGCTCCAGCCAGCGCCAGCACAGGCATCCGCTGATGGTGGCCGCCACCAGCCCCACCAGGGCGGAGCCGAGCAGCAGCCGGGCGGTGAAGCTCCAGCCCAGCTGGCGCAGGGTGTCGTGGCGCAGGATGGCGCCGCCGGGCCAGCCCCGGCCCGGGCCCAGCAGCAGGCAGCCCAGCTGGTAGTTGAACCAGTAGAGAGGTACATAGGTGATCGGGTTGCTGATCCAGGTGCCCGCCGCCGCCAGCAGGTGGTTGCCCCGCACCAGGCTGGCCAGGCCCACTCCGAGCAGGGTCTGGAAGCCGAAGATCGGAAAGCAGCCCATGAACACCCCGGCCGCCAGGCCCCGGGCCCGCTGACCGTGGCTGCCCTCCTGGCGCCACAGCCATTCGATTCCCTGACGCAGCTTCCTCTTCAGGGCGCCCAACGCCCGCGGCAGGGACGGAGACTGGAGCCGAAACGGTGCCATGCAACCAGTGACGCGGGGAGAGGGCACGCTGGAGGCGAACCCTAATGGGGACACCATTGCCGCCATCGCCACCGCCGTGGCGGCCGGGGCCGGCAGCGTGGCGATCGTGCGGCTCTCGGGGCCCCGGGCCGAGGCGATCGGCCGACGCCTGTTCGAGGCCCCCGGCGCCCAGAGCTGGGACAGCCATCGGGTGCTCTACGGGCACGTGGTCGACCCGGCCGATGGGCGGCGGGTCGACGAGGCCCTGCTGCTGCTGATGCGGACTCCCCGCAGCTTCACCCGCGAGGACGTGGTGGAGTTCCATTGCCACGGAGGCCTGATCGCCGTGCGGCGGGTGCTGGAGCTGGTGCTGGCCGCCGGCGCCCGCCTGGCGCTGGCGGGGGAGTTCAGCCAGCGGGCCTTTCTCAACGGCCGTCTCGATCTCACCCGGGCCGAGGCGATCGCCGAAATGATCGCCGCCCGCAGCCGCCGGGCGGCCGATCTGGCCATGGCCGGCATCGACGGCGGCCTGCAGCGCCGCATCGTCGGCCTGCGGGAGCGGCTGCTGGATCAGCTGGCCGAACTGGAGGCCCGGGTCGATTTCGAGGAGGATCTGCCGCCCCTGGACGCTGCGGCGGTGCGCTCGGCCCTGGCGGCGGTACGGGCCGAGCTGGACAGCCTGGTGGCCGAATCCCGCCAGGGGGAGCTGCTGCGGGAGGGTCTGCGGGTGGCCATCGTCGGCCGCCCCAACGTCGGCAAATCCAGCCTGCTCAACCTGCTCAGCCGCCGCGAGCGGGCCATCGTCACCGACCTGCCCGGCACCACCCGCGACCTGCTGGAAAGTGAGCTGGTGCTCGACGGCGTGCCCCTCACCCTGCTCGACACCGCCGGCATCCGCCCCACCGACGACCGGGTGGAGCAGCTGGGCATCGACCGCAGCCGCCAGGCCCTGGCCGGCGCCGATGTGGTGCTGCTGCTGTTCGATCTCGTGGCCGGTTGGACCGCCGCCGACCGGGAACTGATGGAGCAGGTGCCCGAGGGGGTGCCCCTGCTGCTGGTGGGCAACAAGCTGGATGCGCTCGGGGATCGCGATGGCGACCTTCCCGAGCCAGCCGCTCCGGCCCCGGCCACGCCTTCGATGCCCCAGGCCTCGATCAGCGCCCTCACCGGCGCGGGTCGCGACGCTCTGGTGGCGGCGTTGCTGGGCTGCTGTGGGGCCGGTGAGATCCAGGGCCTGCAGGTGGCCCTCAACGACCGCCAGCGGGAGCTGGCCGCCGGTGCGGCCGCCAGCCTCGAGCGGTCGCTGGAGACGGCGGCCCGGGATCTCCCCTGGGACTTCTGGACCATCGACCTGCGCGCCGCCATCCAGCAGCTGGGAGCGATCACCGGCGAGGAGGTCAGTGAGGCGGTGCTGGATCGGATCTTCTCCCGCTTCTGCATCGGCAAGTAGGCGCCGGAGCCATCACGAAACGCTCACGGCGGTTGACCGCTGACCGTCGAGCGCCAATGCTTTGGAGAACGATTCCCAGGGCACCGGATGCAAACCGTCGACTGGCTCTGGATCCTCCACCCCGCCCTGGCGGTGGTGCTGATCTATCCCCTGATCGGCATGGTGGCCCGCCTCGGCATCCAGGCCCGGGCGCGCCGGGTGGAGAAGGCCAAGCTGCCCCCCACCACCGGCCGTGACCATGCCGACCTGGGCCAGTGGCTGGCGGCGGGGGTGGTGCTGCTGGTGCTCGTCGCTCTCACGGTGGTGATCGCCACCAAGACCCCCCCGGGGGAGTTCGCCGGTGGCAGCGGCCGCGCCCTGCAGCTGCTGCTGGTGCTGATCGGCACCGTGGTGTCCCTGCTGGCCCTCTGGCGGGTGAAGGCCAAGGCCTACCGTCTCGTCTTCGCCCTGCTCACCTGGGCCGGTGTGCTCGGTCTCGGCGCCCAGCCGGAGGTGTGGCGCCTCAGCGACAACCCCCTGAGCGCGGAGTTCTGGCAGTCCCACTACTGGTCGGGGGTGGCCGTGGTGGGCCTGATGATCTTCTCTCTCGCCGCCCGCCCCGAGATCCTGCGCGACCTGCGCTGGCGCCGGCTGCACATCACCGCCTCGGCCCTGGCGGCCCTGCTGTTCGTGGTGCAGGGGATCACCGGCAGCCGCGATCTGCTGGAGATCCCCCTGGCCTGGCAGAAGCCCACCATCTACGCCTGCGATCCGGTGCAGCGGGTCTGCCCGCCCTTCGCTCCGGCGGCTCCCGCTCCGGACGCTCCGGCACCTGCCCCTGAGGGCACCTGACCGGGAGCTGGCCCGCGAAGTCCGTTCGCTGTGGCCCCGCATCATGGGGTGGCCTCGCTCTTACCGCCTTGGACGGCATCCCCGTGCTGCCCTTCACCCCCCAGCTGGAGGCCCAGCTGCGCGGCTGGCTGGCCGAGGACCTCGGCCGCGGCGACCTCACCGCCCCGGCTCTGATCGGCCGCGGCGGGCGGGCCCACTGGATCAGCCGCGGGGACGGGGTGTTCTGCGGCGGGGTGCTGGTGGGGCCCCTCCTGGCCCTGCTGGATCCCTGTTCCTCGGTGCGGCTGCTGGTGGGTGATGGGGAGCCGGTGCGGGAGGGTCAGCGGCTGCTGGAGCTGGAGGGGCAGGCGTCCGCCCTGGTGGCCGCCGAACGCACCGCCCTCAACCTGGCCATGCGCCTCTCGGGCATCGCCACCGCCACCGCCGACCTGGTGGCGGCCCTGGCGGGCAGCGGCGTGCGCCTGGCCGACACCCGCAAGACCACCCCGGGCCTGCGGGTGCTGGAGAAGTACGCCGTGCGCTGCGGCGGCGGCTGCAACCACCGTCTTGGCCTGGATGATGCGGCCATGCTCAAGGAGAACCATCTGGCCTGGTCCGGCGGGGTGGAGCGGGCCATGGCGGCGGTGCGGGCCTCGGCCCCCTGGCCGTCCCGGGTGATCGTGGAGGCCGAGACCGCCGCCGAAGCCGAGGCCGCCGTGCGGGCGGGGGCCGATGCGGTGCTGCTCGACGAGTTCAGCCCCGAGGCCCTGGCGGAGCTGGTGCCGCGGCTGCGGGCCCTGGCGCCGACCGTGCTGCTGGAGGCTTCCGGGGTGCGGCCCCAGCAGCTGGCGGCCTATGCCGCCACCGGCATCGATCTGATCTCCACCAGCGCCCCTGTCACCCGCAGTCCCTGGCTGGATCTGAGCATGCGCTTCACGGCCACCCTGGCCTGAGCCCCCGCCGCGACGGCCCCGCCGGTGAAGAATCCCCACGCGGTCGCCGCGCCCGTCGCCGGCGGCTGAAATCGTTGCCACAGTGGCCGGTACGCCCCGTCCGCCCCTTCGTGCCGCAGCGAGACCCCTCTTCCGGCCCCATCCTGCGGCACCACCCCTGGCATCGCTTGCCGTCCTTGCTGCAGCGGCTGGGCACCTCCACGGGCCGGGTCGTCGGCCTCGGCGCCGGCCTTCTCGCCGCCCTCGGTCTGCCGGCGGCAGCGCTGGCCGAAACGGTGATCGAGCAGGCCGCCCGCACCGGCGAGATCACCATGGCCGGTCCCGTCGGTGTGGTGCCCCTGGCCTTCGTCGACGACAAAAAGCAGCTGGTGGGCTACTCCCTCGACATTGGCCGCCGGATCGAGGCCGAGGTGGCCGACTACCTGGGCCGGCCGGTGAAGGTCGTCTACACCGTCCAGGAAGACACGGCAGCCCTGTTCCGTGACGTTCACCGCGGCGACGTGGACCTGGCCTGCGGGGTGCAGTTCACCTGGGAGCGGGAGATGCACGTCGACTTCTCCATGCCCTTCGCCCTCTCGGGCATCCGCCTGCTCACCCGCCAGGGGACCCTCGACGGCGCACCGGCAGCCCTGGCCGGCCAGCGGATCGGCGTTGTCAAGGACTCCCTGGGCAGCGCCACCCTCACCGCCCTGCAGCCGAAGGCGGTGACGGTGCCCTTCGCCGGCATCGAACCGGCGGTGCGGGCCCTGATGGCCGGCAAGGTGGCGGCCGTGGCGGGGGATTCCCTGCTGCTGGCCGGAGCGGTGCAGGGACTCGGCGGCAAGGGCTACGGCCTGGTGCCGGCCCAGGCCTTCAGCCACTTCGCCGTGGGCTGCATGCTTCCCGAGAACCAGTCCACCTTCCGCAACCTGGTCAACCTGGCCATCGCCAAGCTGCTGCAGGGCTATCTCAACGGCAATCCTGCCGATGTGGCCACCGTGGAGCGCTGGCTCGGACCGCAGGGGATCCTGGAGCTGCCTCCTGAGGTGATCCGGGCTTACTTCCAGGCCGTTCTGCTCGGTTACGAGTCGATCCGGGCCCCGGCCGCCCCCGCCACGCCATCCCCCGCCTCCCCCGTTCCCGCCGCCCCCCGCTGACCCCCATGACCATCACCTCCCGCACGGCCCTGCTCGGCGCCTTGCTGGCGATCGCGGCCCTGGCGGCCCCAGCGGCCGAGGCCAGGGCCTTCGATGGTTCTCCTTCCCCGGCGTCCCCCTCCAGCATCGAACTTCGCTTGCGGCGCATCTCGGCAGCGATCCGGGAGCGCCACGGGGCCTCTGCCGAATCGCCGCTTCCTGAGGGCGATCAGCTGGCCTACGGCTTCGGCAATGGTGGCCGCGGCGGTTTCGGCAACGGGGCCCGGGGTGGTTTCGCCAACGGCGCCCGGGGCGGCTTCGCCAACGGCAGCGGCTACCGGGGCGGCTTCGCCAACTACCACCCCTATTACGGCGGCGGCGGGGCCTTCGCCAATGGCGGCGGCGGCTTTGTGAACGGCAACTACGGCGGCGGCTTCCTCAATGGCGGCCCCATCCGCGGCGGCGTGTTCCGCAACTGGTAGGAGCCGTGCCGCCGCCCCCCATCCGCTGCGGCCCCCTCTCCCTGCTGGTGGTGCAGCCCACGCCGTTCTGCAACCTCGACTGCGACTACTGCTACCTGCCGGAGCGTGACAACCGAGGCCAGCTGGATCCAGCCCTCCTGGAGCCGATCCTGGAGCGGGTGCTGGCCAGTCCCTTCCTGGGGGACTCCCTCACCCTGCTCTGGCATGCCGGTGAACCCCTGGCCGTGCCGATCGCCTTCTACGACGAGGCCAGCGCACGGCTCCGCTCCGCCCTTGCCCGCCACGACGGCCCAACCGTGGAGCTGCGCCAGGCGATCCAGACCAACGGCACCCTGATCGACGCCGCCTGGTGCGACTGTTTCGAGCGCAACGGCATCGATGTGGGGGTCAGCCTCGACGGGCCCGCCTTCCTGCACGATGCCCATCGCCGCACCCGCACCGGGCTGGGCAGCCACGCCGCCACCATGCGCGGCATCGGCTGGCTGCAGCGCCGGGCCCTGCCTTTTCATGTGATCAGCGTGATCACCGAGAACGCTCTCGACCACGCAGACACGATCTTCGAGTTCTTCCTGGCCCACGACATCAAGGAGGTGGGTTTCAACATGGAGGAGACGGAGGGGGAGAACCGGGTCTCGAGCCTGGAGCGGCCCGGCACCGAGGCACGCTGGCGTGCCTTCCTGCAGCGGTTCTGGGAGCTCACCGGTCGCCATCCCGGTGCCCTGCGGCTGCGGGAATTCGAGCAGGTGTGCGCCCTGGCCTGTGGTGACGCCAGGCTCGAGCGCACCGACATGAACAAGCCTTTCGTGATCCTGAACGTGGACTACCGGGGCCATTTCTCCACCTTCGACCCGGAGTTGCTGGCGGTGAAGACGCAGGAGTACGGCGATTTCGTGCTCGGCAACGTGCGCACCGACAGCCTGGAATCGGTGCTCGCCACCGAGAAGTTCCAGCGCATGCACCGCGACATGGCTGCGGGGGTGGAGGCCTGCCGAAGCAGCTGCGACTATTTCGGCCTCTGCGGCGGTGGGGCCGGCAGCAACAAATACTGGGAACTGGGCACCTTCGACGGCACTGAAACCCAGGCCTGCCGCTACCGCATCAAGGCCGTGGCTGACGTGGTGCTGGCGGGCATGGAGCGGGAGTTGGCCATCGGCGCCGACGTCTGAGCCTGGTCAGATCAGAGGCTGGATGGAGCCAGGCCAGGGGGTGGTTGGCGAGGGGGTGGAATTGGCGGCCGGGAACACCGGGGCCATCAGATCGGTGGGAGTGGGATCCAGGACTCCACAGCAGGAGAGCGCGCTCAGGGATGGGACGGGATCGGCGAAGAAAGCCAGATCCGCGGGCAGGACATCACCGCCGGCCCCGTGGTCGAGATCATTGTCGTGACCCAGTTCCGGTTCAGCAGCGAACCCCTGGGCGGAGCCGGTGATCGGATCCACCAGTGGAGCATTCCCCGTCGCCATCAGACCGCTGGCCCCGTGCGTGGCGGCGTTGTTGGGCTGGGTTGTCAGGGGCGTGCCTGTGGCATCGACCATGAACTGCTGCTGGAGCTGGAGGCCCTGGCTGCTGGAGGGTGGAAAGAGGCCGCTGGAGGAGATGTAGT
>NZ_JAFKRG010000023.1 GCF_019038415.1 Synechococcus sp. CCY 9618
AGGTACTCGGTGACGTAGCTGCCGCCCGTGCCGATGAAGGCGCGCGAGGCATTGACGATGTCGAAGGAGACCAGGCCGGCGCCGGTCTCGAAGCGGAACATGTCGATGTCGACGTTGCGTTCGATCACCCCGAAGCTGCTGAAGCTGAGACCGGCCAGAGCGGTGGCTGTGGCGAAGGTGTTGCCGTGGTCATCGGCGGCGTAGGAGAAGCCGTTGCTGCCGGTGATGACGGCGAGGTCGTCCTGGGAGTTGTTGGCGCCGTAGTACTCCCCCTTGCTCCACTGGGTGAGGTTCTCGTCGTCCCCGAGGTAGGG
>NZ_JAFKRG010000024.1 GCF_019038415.1 Synechococcus sp. CCY 9618
AGGGTGTGGCCGACTTCGTGGGAGGCGGTGGCGGCGGCGGAATAGTCGCCGCGGTTGAAGACGAGGGCCACATCATCGGTGGCCCAGTTGAAGCTGTTGTAGTAGGCGGTGCCGCCACCGCCGGCATTGGTGATGGCCCTGCCGGTGAGCAGGTTGACGTTGGAGGTGAAGGCAACGCGGATGCCCCAGCGGCTGTCGCCTGCGCCGGATTTGCGGAGGTTGTCACTGCCCGGGTCCTGGGTGGTGACGTTGATGTCAAAGGGAGCGAAGTCTTCTGCGACCCTCTGCCAGATGCGCTGGATCTCGGCGAGGGCGTTGTTGTCGAGGGAGGAATAGAAGGACCCGAGGCTGAGGGCGCCGCCGTTTTCCCATGGCGTGCTGCTGAGGCTGTAGCCGTCGAAGTCGAGAAAGATCGACTTGGTGGCGTTCGGGTTGCTGTGGAGCAGGAAGGTCTTGCTGAGGTCGAAGGAGGTGCCGAGGGAGACGGGGCCACTGAGGACGATGGGTGCATTGCCGAGGCTGGGTGCCCCGTCGTCGGAGCTGACATCCAGCTTGGTGCAGTCCTTGCAGAGACAGGAGCTGCCTGCGGAGGAGCCTGAGGTGGTGGCGTTGGGGTCGCGCCCGGCGAAGGAGTCGCTCAGG
>NZ_JAFKRG010000025.1 GCF_019038415.1 Synechococcus sp. CCY 9618
GGGTGATCAACACCTGGGCCGACGTGCTCAACCGTGCCGGCCTCGGCATGGAAGTGATGCACGAGCGCAATGCGCACAACTTCCCGCTCGACCTGGCTGCTGCCAGCGCCACCCCCGTGGCCCTGACCGCTCCGGCGATCGGCTGATCCGGTCTTCACCGGGCTAACTGGAATCCCCCTTGAAGGCCGGAGGAGGATTCTTTCCTCCCATGGCGAACCCCCTGTCTCGGCAGGGGGTTTTTTCATGGCCTTCGCCGAATCATCCAAGGGGTGCGGCTGGGTAGGCTCCCCTCTTCGAGAGGCCCGCTGGGCAGGGCGTTGCGATGGGCAGCAGTTTCGGTGATCTGTTCCGGATCAGCACCTTCGGCGAATCCCATGGCGGCGGGGTGGGGGTGATCATCGATGGCTGCCCCCCGCGGCTGTCGCTGGATCTGGAGCAAATCCAGGCCGAGCTTGACCGCCGCAAGCCGGGCCAGAGCCGCATCACCACGCCCCGCAGGGAGGACGACCGAGTGGAGATCCTCAGCGGCCTGCTGGACGGCCTCACCCTGGGCACACCGATCGCCATGGTGGTGCGCAACCGGGACCAGCGGCCCCAGGACTACCAGGAGATGCAGGTGGCCTTCCGGCCCTCCCACGCCGATGCCACCTACCAGGCCAAGTACGGGATCCAGGCCCGCAGCGGCGGCGGCCGGGCCTCGGCGCGGGAAACCATCGGCCGGGTGGCGGCGGGGGCGGTGGCCAAGCAGCTGCTGGCCCGCAGCCATGGCACCGAGGTGATCGCCTGGGTGCGCCGCATCCACACCATCGAGGCCCCCATCGATCCGGCCACCGTGAGCCTGGAGGCGGTGGAGGCCAACATCGTGCGCTGCCCCGACCCGGAGATCGCCGAGCGGATGATCGAGCGGATCGAGGCGATCGGGCGGGAGGGGGATTCCTGCGGCGGCGTGATCGAATGTCTGGTGCGGCGGCCGCCGGTGGGGCTGGGGATGCCGGTGTTCGACAAGCTGGAGGCCGACCTGGCCAAGGCGGTGATGTCGCTGCCGGCCACCAAGGGATTCGAGATCGGCTCGGGCTTCGGCGGCACCCTGCTGAAGGGCAGCGAGCACAACGATGCCTTCCTGCCCAGCGACGACGGCCGGCTCCATACGGCCACCAACAACTCCGGGGGCATCCAGGGGGGCATCAGCAACGGCGAGGAGATCCGCCTGCGGGTGGCCTTCAAGCCCACCGCAACGATCCGCAAGGCCCAGCAGACCATCGACGCAAGCGGCGCCGCCACCACCCTGGAGGCCAGGGGACGCCACGACCCCTGCGTGCTGCCGCGGGCCGTACCGATGGTGGAGGCGATGGTGGCCCTGGTGCTGGCCGATCACCTGCTGCGTCAGCAGGGACAGTGCAGCCTGTGGTGAGGGCGTGGTGTCCGGCTCAGGGCTGGCCCGCCAGGTCGGCCAGGAGCTGCTCCAGCGAATCAGGATGGGCGGCTGCGGCCCCAGCGGCCTCCGGGCCACTGTCCGGCAGGGAGGCACCCAGGGCGACCGCATCGACGCCGGCCTCCAGCCAGGGCCGGACGTCGTGGGGATGCAGGCCACCGGCGGCGATGCAGAAGGGCATCGGGGCCCCGAGGGGATCGGCCAGTCGCCTCCAGTAGCCCATCCCCACCGTGACGGCAGGGAACAGCTTGACGATCGGGCAGCCCCAGCTCCGGGCCCGGTTGACCTCTGTGGGGGTCATCACCCCCGGCACCAGGGTGAAGTCGGCCGCGGCGGCCTGCTCCAGCAGTTGCCTTTCGAGCACTGGAGAGACGCCGTAGGAGAACCCGGCCTCCAGGGCGGCGACCAGCGCCGCAGGGGTGCAGATCGAGGCGGCTCCCAGGAGCAGTTCCGGAAAGGCCGCGATCAACTGACGGCACTGATCTGACCACCCCTGGCCGGGCCGCCAGGCGATCTCCACGTGGCGCACGCCGAGAAGCTGCAACCGATGCAGCCGCGGAGCCAGTCGTTCAGGCTCCCAGCTGCGAAGCACCACCAGCAGGGGCTGGTGGCGCAGGGAAGCGATCAGTTGTCGGGGGCAGGTCCTAGACGTAGGCCGCTACCTGGACATCGCGGGAGATGAGCAGCTCCTGGAGCTGCTCGGCATCGACCGTTTCCTTCTCCACCAGCAGCTCGGCCAGTTCATCGAGAACGGCCCGATTGGCCACCAGCACCTCGGTGGCGCGGCGGTAGGCCTCGGCCACCAGCTGGGACACCTCCTCGTCGATCGCAGCCGCGGTGTCCTCGGAGAAGTCGCGCTCGGCGGCGATGTCTCGGCCGAGGAACATGCCGCCCTGGGCGCGGCCGAGGGCCACCGGACCGAGGCGATCACTCATGCCGAAGCGGGTGACCATCTGGCGGGCGACGCGGGCCACCTGCTGCAGGTCGTTGGAGGCACCTGTGGTGACTTCATCCTCGCCGTAGACGATCTCCTCGGCGACGCGGCCGCCGAGGGCCACGGCCATCTGGTTCTGCAGGTAGGCCCGGGAGTAGAGGCCCGACTCCATGCGCTCCTCACTGGGGGTGAAGAAGGTGAGGCCGCCGGCCTGGCCGCGGGGAATGATGCTGATCTTCTGGACCGGGTCGTAATCGGGCATCAGGGCGCCGACCAGGGCGTGGCCGGACTCGTGGTAGGCCACCAGGCGCTTGCGGCGCTCGCTCATCACCCGGTCCTTCTTCTCAGGGCCGGCCATCACCCGCTCGATGGCGTCGTTGACCTCATCCATCGACACTTCGGCCAGCTGACGGCGGGCCGCCAGGATCGCCGCCTCATTGAGCAGGTTGGCCAGATCGGCACCGGTGAAGCCTGGGGTGCGGCGGGCCACCTTGTCGAGGTCCACGTCCTTGGCCAGGGTCTTGCCGCGGGCATGGACGCCGAGGATCTGCAGCCGGCCGGCGTAGTCGGGGCGGTCGACCACCACCTGGCGGTCAAAGCGGCCCGGGCGCATCAGGGCCGAATCCAGCACGTCGGGCCGGTTGGTGGCGGCCACGATGATGATGCCGGTGTTGCCCTCGAAGCCGTCCATCTCGGTGAGCAGCTGGTTGAGGGTCTGCTCGCGCTCGTCGTTGCCACCGCCGAGGCCGGCGCCCCGCTGACGGCCCACGGCATCGATCTCATCGATGAAGACGATGCAGGGGGCGTTCTTCTTGGCCTGCTCGAACAGGTCGCGCACCCGGCTGGCGCCGACGCCCACGAACATCTCGACGAACTCCGAGCCGGAGATGGAGAAGAAGGGCACACCGGCCTCACCGGCGACGGCCTTGGCAAGCAGGGTCTTGCCGGTGCCTGGAGGGCCCACCAGCAGCACACCCTTGGGGATCTTGGCGCCGACGGCGGTGAAGCGGTCGGGGTTCTTGAGGAAGTCGACCACCTCGGTGAGTTCGAGCTTGGCGCCCTCGATGCCGGCCACGTCACCGAAGGTGACCTGGGTCTGGGGTTCCATCTGCACCCGGGCCTTGCTCTTGCCGAAGTTCATGGCCGGGTTGCCGCCGCCGCCCTGGGCCCGCCGCAACAGGAAGAACAGGCCGCCGAGCAGCAACAGGGGGAAGATCAGGCTGCCGATCGCCTGCTGCCAGGCCGCCGGCTCCCGGTTGGGCTGGACGGCGATGTCGACGTTGTGGTCGGTGAGCAGCTTGAGCAGGTCCTTGTCGGGGGCGAGGTTGACCACGGCGCGCTGGCCGTCGTTCTCCACCACCTGGGCGGTGCCGCGGTCGGGGGAGATCAGCACCCGGGAGATCTCATTGGCCTGGACGGCCTCGACGAAATCGCTGTAGCGGAGCGTGCGGGGTGCCCGGGCCGGATCGGGACGCTCGAGGAAGGCGGTGCCCACGGCGATCATCACGATCACCAGGAGCACGTAGAGCCCCGCATTGCGCCAGCGTTTCTTCACGACCCGGTCTCCTTGTGTGAGAATGAAAGTAACAGAACGTTAACCGGCTTCCGGCGCCGGAGGGGTGCTCAGGACACGGCCCTGAGCACCTCCACCACGCTACGGAAGGCGAACCATTCGGGGATCTCCTCGCCGGACCGCAGCATCTGACGGAACTGGGTGCCACTCAGTTTCCTGATGTGGAGCCCGCGGGCCTGGGCATGCTCGGCGGTCACGTAGCCCTCCTCCTCGGTGTAGACGAGGTTGAGCGAGGGGACCGTTTCCATGCTCAGTTCGGTGGCCTGGTCGCGGGCGAAGTCCTGGGCCTCGTAGGGGCCGTAGAAATCCTCGCCGGTGAGGGACGATTTGCAGCCCGCCATGTCGCGGCCGATGATGAAGTGACTGCAGCCGTAGTTCTTGCGGATGATCATGTGCTGCAGGGCCTCCCGGGGGCCGGCCATGTGCATGGCGTAGGGCAGGTACGCCCAGCGGATGCGGGGGTTGGCCACCTCGGCGGCCAGACGCTCGTAGGTGGCGAAGCGCACCTCGCCGGCGATGTCGTCCTCCTGGGTGGGGCCGCAGGTGGGGTGCACCAGCACAACCGCCTCGCGGCTCACGTTGGGGGCGTCGAGGGCGCGGGTGAACAGTTCGTAATGGGCCCGGTGGATGGGGTTGCGGCACTGGAAGGCCACCACGTCCTCTCCCGGGGGGAGGGTGCTGCGCACCTGGGCCGGCGTCCGGCACGGGAACACCCGTCGCGGCAGCCCCAGACCCTTGATGCGCCCGCCCAGGTAATGACGGCCCCGTTCGGTCGCGATCATGCGCACCGCCGGGTGCTCGAGGGAGGTGGTGCCGTAGCAGCCCCTGGCCTCCACCACTTTGTCGGGCTCCCAGCGGCTCTCCACGGTGAGCACCGCCAGGTCCTGCCCCTGGTAGGTGAGCAGCAGCCGGTCTCCCACGGCGATGCTGTCGTCATCGGTGTCGAAGACGATCGGCAGTCCGAACAGCAGCCCGCTGGTGGTGCGGTGCCCGGCCACCACGGACTCGTAATCCTCCTGGTGCATGAAGCCGCGCAGGGGGGAGAAGCCGCCGACGATGAGCAGTTCCACGTCGCAGGCATTGCGGTGGCTGCACTCCACCACCTTGTCCACCGAGGACCGTGCCGCGGCTCGGACCTCCTCCCGCTGATCCTCCGGAACCATCAGATCCACCAGGGACCCCCCGTGAGGATCGATCAGACCCGAGGTATGGGCGGAGCGGCCGGCGTCGCTGGCGGTGCTGTTGGCGATCGTCATGGCGACGGGCTGGGGGCCTCAAGGATGGTGTCTCATTCTCCCAGACCGGAGCACGGCCATGGGAAAGGGGCCCTTCCGGGCCCCTGGCGCTCCGAAACAAGCGGCCGTGCCGTGCTGGGCTCAGGCCTTGTCGAGACGGCCGTAGAGCTCACCGGTGATCTTGACGTCGACCGCCTGCTTGCCACCCATGTCGGTGTCGGAGGGCTGGATGGCGGTGAACACGCCGGCGAATTCGCCGGTGGAGGGATCCACCTTGGTGATCGAGAGGTCCATCGTGCCGGTGCCCTGGACGTAGCGCTTGACGTTCTCCTTGAGCAGGTCCTCGTCGTCACCGGCGGGAACCAGACCCATGGCGCTGCTGTAACCGGTGGTCAGACCCCGGCCCTTGGGATCGAGGAAGTTGCTGGTGCGGTAGCTGGGGGCGCGGTACTCGCCCCTGAGATCGGTGCTGGTGGACAGCGCCGTGCCGGCGGCTTCCGCCTTCAGCTCCTTGCTGGAGAACATGAAGGGCACTTCCTCACCGCCGGGGAGCAGCACGGTGATCGGCTGGAAGTCGATGCCGCCCAGTTCCTTGAAGAGCAGTTTGTCGCCGGAGACCGACAGGTCGCCGTAGACCTGATCGAGGCTGGAGGTGTAGCGGGTGAGGATCTTGCCGGCCACGAACTGGGCCTCCTGGCGCTTGTTGGCCGGCTCTCCCTTCACGAACACTTCGGAGGGATGCATGCAGATCTCCCGCAGCTGGTAACTGCCGGAGGCGTCAAGGGGGATGGTGCCGCGGGCCGAGTCGGGCAGGGTCGGGCAGTCATTGGCCAGACCGGTGTTGTGAATGTCTTCGTAGGTGAGATTGGCCCGATCAACGGCCTTGGCCCCGCCGCTGCATGCGGACACCAGGGTCAGGCACAGAGCCAGCACGAGGGCCAGCAGGGGACGGAAACGCATGGGGAGAAGCCGCAGAGACGGAACAGGGACTGGGCTGGCCGGGATCCTACCGGTGCAAATCGCCCATTCCTGATGGCTTGCGCGGCCTCTCAACAACCTGTATGAGAGAGCGATGATCCAGCGCGCCACCGACCCGATCGACGCCTCCACCCCGCCTTCGCCCCCGGACGTCGAACCGCATCTCGAAGCCCTGCAGACCATCGCCGAGCACCTTGCCGGCCAGCCCGAAGCCCTCCTCGACCTGCTGCGTCGCATCGAGAAACTGCACCGGGCCATCCAGGACGGCCCGTTCCGAAGCAGCCTGCCCAACGATCGCAGCGGACTCTTCAATGTGCTCTCCGAGATGGAGAGCAGCGGTGGCTGGCCCTATATCCCGCGGCTGCAGCTGCGCACCTTCATCGACCTGCTGGCACCCGATCCGGAATCCTGAGCGTCAGCACCTCGGCCAGGGCCGACAGCAGCCGGTGGGCCAGGGCCAGCTTGCCGCCGGCCTCGAAGCGCCGTTCCCTGGATCCCGGACCGAGCAGCCAGCCGTCGTTTGTGGCGGAAGCGAACCCGGCACCGGGCCGATCGATCGGGTTGGCGAACAGCAGGTCGCAGCCCTTGCGGGCGAACTTGGCCCGGGCCTCCTGGAGCACCTCGCCGCTCTGGGCGGCGAACCCGAGGATCGCCTGAGCGGGCGGGCGCCGCCGCACCAGAGCCGCCAGCAGGTCGGGCACCGGCTCCCAGCCGGTGGCGAGGCAAGCCTCCAGATCCTGCTTGGCGAGCTTGGCGGTCTCCGGGGCACTGCGGCGGTGGTCGGCCACGGCGGCGGCCATGGCAATCGCATCGGCACCGGCCTGCAGCCCCTCCAGGGCCGCCTGCATGGCCGCGGCGGTGTCGACGGGGTGGACCTGGAGCCCTTCCAGCCAGGCGGGATCGACCGCCAGGGGGCCATGGACCAGATCGACCGTGGCGCCGCGGAAGCGAGCGGCCTGGGCCAGCAGCACCCCCATGCGGCCGGTGCTGGGGTTGGTGAGGCAGCGGGCCGGATCGAGGGGTTCGCGGGTGGGGCCGGCGCTCACCAGCAGGCGCCGGCCCCGCCAGTCGCGGCGGCAGCCGACCAGCAGCAGGGATTCCAGGGCCAGCAGCAGCACCGCCGGGTCGGCCATGCGCCCATCCCCGACCCGGTCGCAGGCCAGCAGGCCGCTGCCGGGTTCCAGGGGCAGCACCCGTTCCCAGGACTGGAGCTCCCGCCAGTTGCGACGCACCGCCGGGGCCGCCCACATGGCGCTGTTCATGGCGGGAGCGGCCAGCACGGGGGCCTCACAGGCGAGCAGGGTGCTGGCCAGCAGGGTGTCGGCCAGCCCGTGCACCCAGCGGGCCAGGCTGGTGGCACTCAGGGGGGCCAGCAGCACCACCTCGGCCCATTCGGCCAGCTCGATGTGCAGGGGCCGGGGCGCCTGGTGGCTCCACTGGTCGGCCTCCAGGTGGCAGGGCGCGCGGCTGAGGCTGGCCAGGGCCACGGCGCTCACCAGGCCCTCGGCGCTGGGGCTGAGCACGCAGCGCACCAGCGCCCCCCGCTGCACCAGGGCACTGACCAGCAGGGGCAGCTTGACGGCGGCGATGCTGCCGCTGATCAGCACCAGCACCCGCCGACCGGCGAGGGGATCGCCGGGGCCTGAGGGAAAGGCCGGGGGGCCCTCATTCCTCATCAAAGGGTTCCTGGTCCACCAGATGGACGTAGGGCCGCGCCAGGTCCGGCCGGTGGATGGCCAGGGCCCGCAGCAGGTGCCAGTCGGCCAGGCCCGCGAAGGGGGAGGGGTAGTCATCGTCCTCCAGTCGCAGCGCCAGTTCGGCAATGGTCTGCTCATCGAAGGCCGCGAGCTGCTCGGGGGTGATGGAGGGGCTGGAGTCAACCAAGGCGGGCGCCTGCAGGGGGGGACGGGATGGTGATAATGGCGATCGACAGGGGAATTAGCTCAGCTGGTAGAGCGCTGCGATCGCACCGCAGAGGTCAGGGGTTCGAGTCCCCTATTCTCCATCCGCCATCTTCGCTGCCCGGCCTGGACCCGACGGTTCTTCGCCCCACGCCGAGCCCGCCGGCAACCCTCTCCCCCTCCTCCCGGCCCTGATGAACTGGAGCAGCGACGCGGAAACCAGCCTCAGGGAGATCCCCTTCGTGGTGCGCCCGATCATCCGCCGGAAGATCGAATCCCTGGCCCGGGAAGCAGGTCTGGAGGCGGTGGATCTGGCCTTCTACCAGCAGGCCAGGGAGCGTTTCGGGCGTAAGTGAAACCTCGATGAGGTAAAAGAGGGGGTTGAACAGGGGTCCGCTCGATGTCGCAGTCCAAGCGCGAACAGGTTGTCAGTCATCTGCGCTACATCCGCCAGGAGCTGCGTGAGATGCACCAGGGCGTGATGGAGGACGGCCTCCTTCCCGAGGCTGGGGAGGTGCGGGGGGTGATGGCCCAGATGGAGGCCCTGCTCGAGCTGCTCGAAGGCAAGGGGTCCCGCAAGAAGGATGGGGACGGCTGAGCCGAGACGGCGGAGACCGGGCCCTGCGGCGTCAAGCCCCAGCAGGGACGCTCCGGTCAGCGGCTGCCCCCCCTTGCCTGAGACGGAAGTGATTGGTTTGCTGGTGTCGTCCCCATCACCCTGCCCGGGCTTCGGCCCCGGGCTTTTTATTGGCATCCCCTATCGGTGGGGGGAAATTACTGCCAACACGCCAGAGATGGTGTAGACCAGTGGTCGCAGGGATTGGGCCGGGTGATGGGGATCACCGCCATCGGCTTTCCACCCAACGGTGGTCAGCCCCCTGCCCCCCTTCCTCACCAGCGGCAGGTTCTCACCGGTGCCCCCCCGCTTCCAGCAGACCCGTTTCCAGCAGCGGATCACCCAGGCCGGTGACCTGCTGGAGTCCTGGGCCCGCAATCCCTGGCGCCGTCTCTCCCTGCTGATGATCGTGCTGCTGAGCGCCTTCGTGGTCGGCGGCAGCGTCGGCTCGATCACCGGAGCCCTCTCCCTCCTTGATCCCCTCGGAGCCCTGATCTGCGTGCTGGGGATCGAACTGGCGTCGCGGCTGAGGCGCCGTCTGCTCTCCCAGCGCGTGCAACTGCGGCTGCAGGTGCTCGACATGGCCCGCATGGGCCTGCTCTATGGCCTGCTGCTCGACGGCTTCAAGCTGCTGTGAGCGGTGGCGGCAGCGGCGCGGTGGCGGCGAGGAGATACAGGAGGGCCATGCGGATCGGGATGCCGTTGCGCACCTGTTCCTCCACCAGGCTGCGGTCGGGGTCGTCGAGCAGTTCGCCGGCGATCTCCACCCCCCGGTTCACCGGCCCGGGATGCAGCACCGGTACCCCATCGCCGCAGAGGGCAAGGCGGCGGTGGCTGAGGCCGTACCGACGGTGATAGGTGTCCAGGCTGGTGAGCAGGTGCTGCTGCATCCGCTCCTTCTGCAGGCGCAGGGTCATCACCGCGTCGGCTCCCGGCAGGGCCTCCTCCAGGCTTCGCACCACCTGCACCCGGCCCCGGGCGGCCACCGGATCGGCCCGCTGACCGGGAGGCGGCGCCGCCACGAAATCGGCGAAGCACTCGGGCAGCAGGGTGGGGGGGGCGCACAGGACGACGTCGGCGCCACAGCCGGTGAGGGCCCAGAGGTTGGAGCGGGCCACCCGGGAATGCAGCACGTCGCCGACGATCACGATGCGCCGGCCCATCAGGCTGGCGGGGCCGGGAGCCTCAGGGCTGAAATGGCGGGCCAGGGTGAACAGATCCAGCAGACCCTGGCTGGGATGGCTGTGCAGACCATCACCGGCGCTGAGCACGGCCACCCGCTCGCCGCAGCGGTCCAGGTCGCGGGCCAGGCTGTGGGGAACGCCAGCGCAGCGGTGCCGCACCACCAGGATGTCGGCCCCCATGGCCACGTAGGTGCGGGCCGTGTCCAGCAGGCTCTCCCCCTTGCTGAGGGAACTGGCGGAGGGGGAGAAGCTCTGCACCTCCGCCGACAGCCGTTTGGCCGCCAGTTCGAAACTGCTGCGGGTGCGGGTGCTGGGCTCGAAGAACAGGCTGGTCATGAGCCGCCCCTGCAGGGCGGGCAGCTTGCGGGCACCGGCCACAGGCAGGGAGCGGAAGCGCTGGGCCAGCTCCAGGACGGTGGCGAAATCCTCGACCGAGAAGGACGCCAGGTCGAGCACGTGGCGGTGGCTCCAGCCGCTCAAGGCATCCTGCTCCCGGCGAACGATCCAACCGTAGAGGCCAGTGCCGTGGCGAGCTCGTCCCGGCGGGGGGTGCGGTCGCCGCCGGCGCGCCGGCTCACACTGCGGCTGGCCCGCAGATACCAGCGCCAGGGCAGCTCCTGCCCCTGGGAGATGCCGATGCGCTGGGTCTGACACAGCGGATCCTCCCCCCGGGCCTGTTGCCGCTCGAGCAGGGCCGTCACCTCCGCTGGCCGGTGGGCCAGCCACAGGCCACCGGGGGGGGCGGCGATCCGGCCGTCGTGGCGGCGGTCGATGCCGAAGCAGCGGGCCAGCAGGCCGGGCCCGGCCGCCTCCCGTTCCGGTCCTCCCGGCAGGGCCACCGCCCGCAGCAGCACGCCGCTGGCCCAGTCGCTCCGATCGGTGACCAGGTTGACGCAGTGGTGGACGCCGTAGGTGAGATAGACGTAGAAGCGACCGGGTTCGGCGAACAGGGTCTCGTTGGCGGGGCTGCGGCGACGGTGGCCGTGGCAGGCGGGCTCCGACTGGGCGTAGGCCTCGGTTTCCACGATCACGCCCCAGCGCGGCGCCTCCGGGCCCTCCCGGTGCACCAGCAGGCAGCCCACCAGATCGGGGGCCACCTGCTCGGCGGGGCGGGCGAAGAAGGGAACCTCGAGGGCAGCGGGAAGACGGGCGGTCAAGGGGGGCACCGGAGCGGCGATGGTGCGGGGAAGCGGACCGGATCCGCTGGGGCCGGCCGGGCGGCCCCGGGCCGGGCCAGACTGGCACCGTCCAGACCTCACTTCGGCCGCGCGCCGATCCCCGGATCATCCATGGAGACCGCCAGCTTCAACCTCGGCACCGTCCTGCTGGCCCTCAGCGGCCTGTTCGTGCTGAGCACCCTGTTCTTCGGCACCAAGGGGGGCTACTACGACACCGACAATTACGACGGCAACGGCACGGCCCACTGAGCCTGGGCCCCGTTCAGGGGGCTCTCAGGAGCGTCCGAGCCTTTCGGCCTCGGGACAGTCGCCGGTGGTGGGGAGATCGTCGGCAGCGGTCGAGCGGCTCACCGAGGCCAGCCGGGTGCTGACGGCCCCGATCGAAGCCAGGCGAACACTTTCTTCCCAGCTGTGGCGATCGTCGCCGTCCTCGTCGTCGTAGCGCAGGGTGACCAGGTCGCCTTCGATCTCCGCCACCAGGGCCCTCTCGATCCAGCGCTGCTGATCCAGGAGGTAGACCCAGACCGGCCGCTGCTCGAGGCGAAACCGTTCGAGCTTGCGATGCAGCATCGTGACGCCGCGGATGAAATTGATCCTAGGCAGCAAGGCCCGGGTCGCCATGTTCAGTGTGACCCGATCAGGATGACCCGATCCGGATGAGCCCAGCTCAATGACACGATCGATCCCCGCCCCGGTGCTTCCCGGCACCGCCGCCAGCACAGAGGAGATCCGGCTGCAGCTGCGCAGCTGGCCCGAGGTGGAGACCTACCTGAGCGGCTGCCGCGGGGTGATCGTGCCCCTGGGGTCCACCGAGCAGCACGGACCCACCGGCGCCATCGGCACCGATGCCCTCACCGCCGAGGCCGTGGCCCTGGAGGTGGGTCGGCGCACGGGGGTGCTGGTGACGCCGGCCCAGGCCTTCGGCATGGCTGAGCACCATCTCGGCTTCGCCGGCACCATCAGCCTGCAGCCCTCCACCCTGCTGGCGGTTCTGCACGACGTGGTGCTGTCGCTGGCGCGCCATGGCTTCGAACGCATCTATGTGATCAATGGCCATGGGGGCAACATCGCCACCGCCCGGGCAGCCTTCGCCCAGGCCTATGCCACGGCCGCGGCCCGGGGGCTGCCCGGGGCCGAGCGGCTCCGCTGTCGTCTGGCCAACTGGTTCACCGCCGGACCGGTGATGCGCCAGGCCCGTGACCTCTACGGCAACCGGGAGGGTCACCATGCCACCCCCAGCGAGATCGCCCTCACCCTGCACCTGGAACCGAGCCTGATGGCCAAGCAGCGGCCCCTGCCGGAGGCCGCCCCGGCCGGGCCGATCCATGGCCCCGAGGACTTCCGCCGCCGCCATCCCGACGGCCGCATGGGATCGGATCCCTTCCTCGCCTCCGCCGACGATGGCGCCCGTTTCCTGGATCTGGCCGCCACCTCCCTGGCGGAGGACCTGGCCGCGTTCCTGGGGGAGGACGGCGACTGACACGCGAACCGGGCGAGTCCGGACGCCGATTAGGTTCAGGCTCCGAGGACGAACGATCGACGATGGAGAGGATCACGGCTGAGGACGTGCGCAAGGTGGCCCAGCTGGCCCGGCTGGCCCTGCCGGAGGAGCGCATCGCCACCTACACCGGCCAGCTGGAGCGGATCCTCGACTACGTGGCCCACCTGGAGCAGGTGGACACCGAGGGAGTTCCCCCCACGACCCGGGCGGTCGAGGTGGTCAACGTGACCCGCCCCGATGCGGTGGAGCCCACGCCCGTGCGTGAGGACCTGCTCAACCTGGCCCCCCAACGGGAGGGGGATTTCTTCCGGGTGCCCAGGATTCTCGGCGACTGAGAAGGGGCGGGGACCAGGCCAGGCCGGGGCGCGTTCAGCGCACCGGGGAGACGGCGGTGCGGTGCAGCAGTTCCAGTACCCGCCGGCGGGCGTGGCGGGAGGGCATCAGGGCCGCCAGGGGCCGCAGACGGCTGCGGCGCTTCTTGTGGGAGCGGACTCCCAGAAAGATGTCGTAGAGGAAATTGAGGCCATCGGTGCGGGTCTCGAACAGGCCGAGCCGCTGGGGTGACCCCTTGGCATCAAGAATCGGCTTGGTGGCGTGATAAGCGGGCCGGTACTCGAACCAGGGGATCGAAGGCCAGAGATGGTGGATCAGGTGATAGTTCTGGCCCATGATCAGCAGATTCATCAGCCTGCTCGGATAGACGCGGGCGTTGTGCCAGCGGCTGCGGGACTGGAAGGGGCGGTGAGGCAGATAGTCGAAGAACAGGCCCAGGGTGACGCCCACCATCAACGCCGGAGCGAACCAGCAGTTGAACACGAAGGAAAGGAAGTTGTAGCGGGCTGCCGCAACGACGATCAGCACGAAGATGGTGCGGGCCAGAGCCCACTCGAACAGCTCATGGCGGCGCCAGAGACGATGCTTGAAGAAGAAGACCTCGTGGTAGAAGAACCTCGGGGCGATCAGCCACAGGGGCCCGAAGGTGCTGACGATGTGGTCGGGATCGTGCTTCGGATCGTTGACGTGGGCATGGTGCTGCAGATGCACCCGGGTGAACACCGGGAAACTGAAGCCCAGCAGCAGAGCCGCCCCATGGCCCATCACCGCATTCCAGAAGCGGTTGGGATGGGCCGCGTTGTGGCAGGCGTCGTGGATCACGGTGCCCTCCAGGTGCAGGGCCAGGAAGCCGAGGGCCAGCAGGGGAGCCAGAGGCCAGCCCGCCACGAACCAGCCCCAGATGGTCAGGGCCGCCAGACCGTACCCGGCCAGGAACAGGCCCACCGTGGGATTCCAGGGCCCAGGGGGATCCAGGAACTCCCTGGGAACGCTGCGCAGGGGCACGGGCGTGGTGGACACCACGGGATCGGACGATGCTGCCAGCGTTTCACTCATGACCCGGGCCAGGTCCGAATCCCCAAGGTAGGACCCAGATTACGGAAGACACCCCATCGGCGCGACTCCCAGGCGGCGGCCTAGGGATTGGGCCCGATCGGCAGGGTGCGCAGGTTGGCGGTGACATCCACCAGGGGAAACTCCGTGGCGCCCCAGCCATCGGGGGGCAGCAGCGACGGGGCGCTCGGCCCGGGGGCCGCGGCGGCGCCGGCGGCGAAGGCGCCGTCGGTCCAGGCGAGCAGCAGCCCCCGCAGGGCGCCGCCGCCCTGTTCGAAGTGCGAGCGGAGGTTGAAGTGGTCGCCGTCCCTGGCCAGCACCAGCCGATGGCCGCCGCCCACGCTGCGGGCCTCCCCCGCCATGGGCCTGAGTGCCTCGGGCCCCGAGGGCACCACCCAGTCACGGCTGCCGCTCACCAGCAGCACCCGTGCATTCATGCCCTGGGCCGAGCCCTGGTCGAACAGCAGCGACATCGGCGGGCTGACCGCCACCACCGCCTTGACGCGGGGATCGGCCAGACCGGCCTGGTCGGCCGAGCTGAGGAAACTGCACTGCAACACCCAGCTGACGTTGCGCGACGGGTTCATCGCATCGGAGCAGAACCTTTTCAGCAGGGTGGCGCTGGGGCGGGCCCCGGCCAGCTGCAGCACCGTGGTGGCGCCGTAGGACTGGCCCATGGCCACCACTTGTTCAGTACGCAGGCCCGCCGGCAGCTGCAGGGTGCCCGCCGCGGCCGCATCGATCACGGAGGTCACATCCATCGGACGCAGCCGCAGATCCTCCGGACTGGGCGGCGGCGTCTTGCCGGAGAGCATGGCCTGCTGCTGGGACCGGTCGCTGCCGGGGTGACGGGGCAGCAGCACGGTGTAGCCATGGCCGGCCAGGTGCCGCCCCCAGCCCTCGAAGCTCTCGGGGTCGTCCCAGAGGCCGTGGGAGATCACCACCAGGCGGCCGTTGGCGCCGCTCTCGGGCTGGATGGTGACCACCTGCAGGGGCTTGGGTCGGTGCTGGACGGAGATCGCCAGTTCTTGGCGCTTCACCGCCAGCGGCCCGGCCTGGAGGAGGGCCGGGTTGATCCCCGCCGCCGGCAGGGAGGCCAGCAGGCCGTTGCCCTGGCGCTGCTGTCTGGTGATCCGATCGATGGCGAAGATCACCTGCTGCAGGTCCACCGAGGCGCTCTTGCCGGGCAGGGCCTCCAGCACCTCTAGGAGGGTCAGGTGGCCTTTCTCCTGAGTGGCCGACAGCGACGTTGCCAGTTCCCTGCTGTCGATCGGCTGGGGAACCCCCTCCACCACCACCAGCGCCGACAGCAGCAGCAGCACCTGGCTGACGAGGGGCGAGCCTGCCGACTGCTCGGCGAAGGCCCGGATCGGCAGGGGAAGGGGGGTCTGGAAGGCCTTCACCAGCTTGCGGCCGATCTGCCCGTCGGTGGCCTGGTCGAGCTGGGCCAGGTCGCTGGTGCCGGAGAGCAGGGCCCCCTGGTTGCGCAGTTCCTTGAGCTTGATCGTGAAGGTGGTCTCGAGCAGGGGCAGGCGCAGCTGGATCTGCTCCAGGGCCCGTGCGGGCGTGGCCACCAGCAGGGAGCCGACCCCCAGCAGCAGGGCCGGCAGGCGGAGCAGGGAAACACGCTTCATGGGGCCGATCCTGGTGGCCGAAAGCGTAGGTCCGCCGCGGGAACAGACCCTCCATGCCCACCGGGGGACTTGAACCCCCACGACCTGAGCCACTGGAACCTAAACCCAGCGCGTCTACCAATTCCGCCAGGTGGGCGAGGGCGAACTCTAGTCATTCCCGGTGGCCCGATTCCTCCGGGACCCCCCATCCTGAACATTCAGAATGGCGCCAGACGCCAGCTCCGCCATGCTTGCCACCCTCGGAGGCTTCCTGGCCCTGCTGCTCGGGCTGCTGCTGCTGCTGCTGCCCCTGCTGGCCTCCGAGCTCAGTCGGGCCCGGGACTCGGTGTGGGGGGCGGTGGTGCTGCTGCTGGGCCTGGTGCTCGTCACCAGCGCCGACCGGCTCACGGGGGCGCCGATGCTGGCGGTGCTCTGCGGCGGCCTGCTGATCGGCCGGCTGGGGATGGAAGTGGGCCAGGGCCGCTGGCGGTTGCTGACGGAGGAGGAACGCCAACGGCTGTGGTCTGTGGAGCGCTGGCAGACCAGCCTGAGCCAGATCGGCGCCTCCCTCGGCCGCCTGCTGCAACTGGCCAGCGGCGTGGTGGGCGGGCTGGGCTCCTGGCTGGCGGAACGGCGGGCGGCCCGCCCCGCCAGCACCAAGAAGTGGGTGCGTCCCGAGCCGGAAGCGGCGCCGGCAGCAGAGGTGGAGGCACCGGAGGAGCCGGGCGACGATCCCCCCGTGGTCAGCGGCTTCGAGGAGATCGACGCCCTGCTGGAGCAGGCGCTGCCGGAAGCCCCGCTGGTGCTGGAAACGCCGGAGCCGGGGGAGGGTCGCGGCGAGGCGGGATAATCCAGCCTTCCCGCTCCCCGGCGACGTGACGGCAAGCCCGGCGTCCTACAAGGACACGCTCAACCTGCTGCAGACGCCCTTCGCCATGCGGGCGAACGCGCGGGTGCGGGAGCCGGAACTGCAGGCCTTCTGGAAGGAGCACGACCTCTACGGCCGGCTCAGCCGCGGCAACCCGGGCGAGCCCTTCACCCTCCATGACGGGCCGCCCTACGCCAACGGCGCCCTGCATGTGGGCCATGCCCTCAACAAGATCCTCAAGGACATCATCAACAAGCACGCCCTGCTGCAGGGGCGACGGGCCCGCTTCGTGCCGGGCTGGGACTGCCACGGCCTTCCCATCGAACTGAAGGTGCTGCAGGGCCTGGGCGGCGAGGAGCGGCGGGGGCTCACCCCGATCGACCTGCGCCGTCGGGCCCATGCCTATGCCCTCGAGCAGGTGGAGATCCAGAAGGGCGGCTTCCGCCGCTGGGGCATCTGGGCCGACTGGGACAGGCCTTACCTGACCATGAACAAGGACTTTGAGGCGGCCCAGATCGGCGTTTTTACCCAGATGGTGCTGGCCGGCCACATCTACCGGGGGCTGAAGCCGGTGCACTGGAGCCCCAGCTCCCGCACCGCCCTGGCCGAGGCCGAACTGGAATACCCCGACGGCCACACCTCCCCCAGCGTCTACGTGGCCTTTCCGGTGGTGGAGCTGCCCGCCCCGCTGGCCGCGGCCCTGGCGGAAGCCGGCATCGACGGCCCCACCGATGCGGCCCACCGGGAGCAGCTGTTCGTGGCCATCTGGACCACCACCCCCTGGACCCTGCCGGCCAACCTGGCGGTGTCGGTGAACGGCCAGCTGGACTACGCCATCTGCCGCGACGGCACCACCAACGGCGGCACCCCCCGCTACCTGGTGGTGGCCGCCCAGCTGGTGGACCGCCTGCGCACCAGCCTTGAGCGCCCCCTCGAACCCCTGCTCACCCTCAAGGGCGCCCAGCTGGAGGGGATCCAGTACCGCCACCCGCTGCTGGACCGCACCAGCCCCGTGGTGATCGGCGGCGACTACATCACCACCGAGACGGGCACCGGCCTGGTGCACACGGCCCCGGGCCACGGCGTCGACGACTTCAACACCGGCAATAAATACGGCCTGCCGGTGCTCTGCCCGGTGGATGAGGCGGGCACCCTCACCGAGGAGGCCGGCCCCTTCGCCGGGCTCAACGTGCTCAAGGATGCCAACCCGGCGATCATCACCGCCCTGCGGGACGCCGGCCTGCTGCTGGCGGAGCAGCGCTACGAGCACCGCTACCCCTACGACTGGCGCACCAAGAAACCCACCATCTTCCGGGCCACGGAGCAGTGGTTCGCTTCGGTGGAAGGATTCCGCGCCCAGGCCCTGGAGGCCATCGACGCGGTGGACTGGCTGCCGGCCAGCGGCCGCAACCGCATCGAGGCGATGGTGCGCGATCGGGGCGACTGGTGCATCTCGCGCCAGCGCACCTGGGGGGTGCCGATTCCCGTCTTCTACCACCGCGAGACGGGCGAGGTGCTGCTCAATGCCGACACCCTCGCCCACGTCCAGGGGCTGATCGCCGAGCACGGCGCCGATGTCTGGTGGGAGCGGGACGAGGCGGAGCTGCTGCCGCCGGCGCTGGCCGACCAGGCCGCCTCCTGGCGCAAGGGCACCGACACCATGGACGTGTGGTTCGATTCGGGCTCCTCCTGGGCCGGAGTGCTCGAGGCCCGGGGACTGGGCTGCCCGGCCGATCTCTACCTGGAGGGCTCCGACCAGCACCGGGGCTGGTTCCAGAGCAGCCTGCTCACCTCGGTGGCCGTCACCGGCCAGGCCCCCTACCGGCGGGTGCTCACCCACGGCTTCACCCTCGACGAAAAGGGGCGCAAGATGAGCAAGTCGCTGGGCAATGTGGTGGACCCCACCGTGCTGGTGGAGGGCGGCAAAAACGAGAAACAGGAGCCCGCCTACGGCGCCGACGTGCTGCGGCTCTGGGTGAGTTCGGTGGACTATTCCGCCGATGTGCCCCTGGGGCCGGGGATCGTCAAACAGCTGGCGGATGTGTACCGCAAGGTGCGCAACACGGCCCGCTACCTGCTCGGCAACCTGCACGATTTCGTGCCCGCCGACCACGCCGTGGCCATCGCCGATCTGCCGCTGCTGGATCGCTGGATGCTGCAGCGCACCGCCAGCCTGATCGAGGAGGTGAGCGCCGATTTCGAGCGCTTCGAGTTCTACCGCTTCTTCCAGGCCCTGCAGAACTTCTGCGTGGTGGACCTCTCCAACGTCTACCTGGACATCGCCAAGGACCGCCTCTACGTCAGCGGCGCCGGGGAGGCGCGCCGCCGCAGCTGCCAGACCGTGCTGCACCTGGTGGTGGAGCGGCTGGCGGGGCTGATCGCTCCGGTGCTGTGCCACATGGCCGAGGACATCTGGCAGAACCTGCCCTACCCGGTGGCCGAAGCCTCGGTGTTCGAGCGGGGCTGGCCCACGGTGCCGGCCAGCTGGTCCGCCCCGGAGCTGGTGGCGCCGATGCAGCGGATCCTGGACCTGCGGGCCCAGGTGAACCGGGCCCTGGAGGGCTGCCGCGGCCGGGGTGAACTGGGGGCCTCCCTGGAGGCCCAGGTGCAGCTGGAGCTGCTGGACACCGAACAGGCTGCGGCTGCCGGGGCCACACCGCTGGCCGAGGCCCTGGCGCTGCTGGCCGCCAGCCCCCACCCGGCCGTGGACAACCTGGCCGACTGGCTGCTGGTGTCGGACCTGCGACTGGGCGGGCCGCACCTGGAAGCCCCCCTGGCGGAGATCGAGGAGGAGGGAGTGAGGGTGCGCATCGCCCGGGCCGAGGGCAGCAAGTGCGAGCGCTGCTGGCACATCGAGACCGACATCGGCCGGCACCCCAGCCACCCCACCCTGTGCGGCCGTTGCGTGGCCGTGCTGGAGGGGTGACCCGTCACCCCCTGCGGCGGCGGGAGGCGCTGGGGCTGATCGGTGCGCTGCTGGCCGCCGCCGGGGCGCCCGCCCGTGCCCTGCCGCCACCGCCACCGCCGCCGCCGCCATCGCCCCAGCCGGCCCGGGGCCGGGAGATCCGGGGCGTCTGGCTGACCAGCAACGACATGGGCACCCTGCGGGATCGTGCCCGGCTGGGGGAGGCGCTGGGCCAGCTGGAGCGGCTCCACTTCAACAGCCTCTACCCGGTGGTGTGGAACGGGGGCTACGCCTACTACCCCAGCGCCGTCACCGAACGGCGCAAGATCCAGTCGTTCACCTTCCGGGGGCTGCAGGGGCAGGACCTCCTGGCCGACCTGATCCAGCAGGGCCACGGCCGGGGCCTGCGGGTGATCCCCTGGTTCGAATTCGGCTTCATGGCGCCGCCCACCTCGGAGCTGGCCCGGCTCCATCCCGGCTGGCTGAGCCGGAAGCGCGATGGCGGCACCACCTCGATCAGCGCCGCCGGGGAGGTGGTGTGGCTCAATCCCCTGCTGCCCGAGGTGCAGGCCTTCATCACCGAACTGGTGCTGGAGATCATCACCAACTACGACGCCGACGGCATCCAGTTCGACGACCACATGAGCCTGCCCAGCGCGTTCGGCTATGACGCCTGGACGGTGGCCCAGTACCGCAAGGACACGAAGAAGGATCCACCGGCCGATTCCGCCGATCCGGCCTGGGTGAAATGGCGGGCCGACCGGATCACCGCCTTCATGGAGCAGCTGCGCGCCGCAATCCGCAGCCGCAGGCCCGGGGCGATCGTGTCGGTGTCACCCAACTATCACGACTTCGCCTACAAGCTGCAGCTGCAGGACTGGCTGACCTGGGTGCGCAAGGGGATCGTCGATGAGATCGTGATGCAGGTGTATCGCCCGGATCTGGAGAGTTTCAACGCCCAGCTGGAGCGGCCGGAGGTGCAGGAAACGCGGCGCAGGATTCCCACGGCGGTGGGGATCATGACGGGCCAGCGCAACCGGCCGGTGGCCATGGAGCTGGTCGGCTCCCACGTGCTGGCGGCCAGGGAGAGGGGCCTGGGGATGGTGTTCTTCTATTTCGAAACCCTCTGGGAGCGGGCCGGGGAACCCGCCGCCGAACGCCAGGCCGCCTTCGCCGCGCTGTTCCCCACGGCCATGCCGATGGGGCGGGGGAGCTGAAGGGACAGCGGCGGACGGCCCCCCTTCTGCAGCGATGGCGCCAGGTGCACCCCGAGGCTGAAGGTGCCGGCCAGCACGCCGGCGGCCGCCATCAGCACACTCCAGAGCTGGACCGGCTTCAGGCTTCCGATCAGCTCGAGCAGCGACAGGTCGGCCGGATTCGGGCGCCGGGACAGCCGCTGCGGATCCTGCTGCTGCGGCTGCAGCACCTTCTCCCTCCAGTCGGCCAGGACGCCGTTGAACTCGTTGGAGTGGAGCGCCTCCTCCTTGAGGGGCAGGGTCTGGACGTACCAGTCGTAGCCGGGCTCCAGCAGCCCCTCGGCCTTGAGGCCCGCTTCAACGATGACAAGCAGCGGCAGATGGCGCACGTAGGCCATGGCGGCCTCGATCTGGTTCCAGGCGGTGGGCAGCTTCGTGTCATGGAGGCTCGCCTGCCGGGGGCCGCCGCGCTTGTCAAGCCCGGTGGGGAACCAGCTTCGTTCCAGGGCGATGACGACCATGCCGGAGCAGCTGTCCATCAGTTCGGTGATGGCCTTCAGCGGCGCCTCGGAACTGAAGGTGTTGCGGCCCACGGTCTTCGGTGTCAGCCCCTCGCTGCGCAGGCGCTCCTCGATCAGGCGCACGAAGCTTTCCTGCTCCGGCGTGGCGGTGGCGCCCACACTCACGAAAACGAGCTGATCCTTCATGGAGCGGACGCATCGATCGAGGAAAACGATGGCAGTGACCGGGGCGCCGCACCACTCCAGGCGATGCCGGCCAGGGCCGCCAGGTCCCGGTGCCAGCTGGTCAGGTCGTGGCGATCCAGGCGGGCCAGGTGGTCGTGCCCACAGGCCCGGGCCATCACCTGCATCAGCGCCACCGTGGCGCGGAAGAACCGCTCCAGCCGCTGGGCGGCGTGTTCCACCTCCAGGCGGCGGCGCAGCTCGGGATCCTGGGTGGCCACCCCCGCCGGGCAGCGGTTGGTGTGGCAGATGCGCGAGCCGACGCAGCCGATCGCCTGGATCGCCGCATTGGCCAGGGCGATGCCGTCGGCCCCCAGGGCCAGGGCCTTGACGCAGTCGGCCGGGGTACGCACGCCGCCGGTGACGATCAGGGTGACCCGGCCGCTGACGCCGCAGCGATCCAGATGGGCCCGGGCCCGGGCCAGGGCGGGAATGGTGGGCACGGAGATGTGATCGCGAAACAGCAGGGGGGCGCCGCCGGTGCCGCCGCCGCGGCCATCGAGGATCAGGTAGTCGGCGCCGGCCTCGAGGGCGAAATCAAGATCCTGCTCGATGTGCTGAGCGCTGAGCTTGAAGCCCACCGGGATGCCGCCGCTCAGCTCCCGCACCCGATCCCCGAAGGCGCGGAAATCGGCCGGGGTGCAGAGATCAGGGAAGGCCGCCGGGGAGCAGGCCGGCTCCCCTTCGGGGATGCCGCGGACCGCCGCGATGCGGGCGGTGACCTTGGCAGCGGGCAGATGGCCGCCGGTGCCGGTCTTGGCGGCCTGGCCGGCCTTGAAGTGGAAGGCCTGCACCCGGGACATCAGCTCCTCGCGGTAGCCGTACATCGCCGGGGCCAGCTCGTAGAAGTAGCGGTGGTTGGCGGCCTGCTCGTCGGGCAGCATGCCGCCCTCGCCGGAGCAGATGCCCGTGCCGGCCCGCTCGGCACCGGTGGCCAGGGCCAGCTTGGCCTCCTCGGAGAGGGCGCCGAAGCTCATGTCCGACACGAACAGAGGGATCTCCAGGCGCAGGGGACGCCGGGCCGCAGGGCCGATCACCAGCTCCGTGCCCACCGCTGCGTCACCGGCGAGGGGCCGGCGCGCCAGCTGGGCCGTCAGGATCTGGATGTCGTTCCACTGGGGCAGCTGGGCGCGGGGCACCCCCATCGACGCCACCGGCCCTTCCGCCCCGACGCGATCAAGGCCATGGGCGGCAAGCTGGTGGATCAGCTCCAGGCTGGGCTCCTCCGCCGTGGCGTGGGGCTCGGGCATCCCGTCGGGTTCGGGATCCCCATCGCCGTCGCCGGCTTCATCGCCATCCCCATCGCCTTTGCCGTCGCCGTCATCTTCTGCATCAACGGCAAAGGTGGTGCCCACCCGGTCGGCGGGAACGCGGGCATGGGTGCCATCGCAGTAGGGGGGCGTGGAGGTCTGCTTGCAGCGGCACAGCAGGGCCTTGCCGCTCTTCTCGGCCACGAAGGACAAGGGGGTGAAGTCGGTTCCCTGGTGAGAGCCATCACAGAACGGCTGGTCGGAGGAACGCCCGCAGGCGCAGTAGAAGTACTCCTTGCCCTCCTCCAGCTCGACGCGGATGGGAGTTCTGGAGGCCACCTTCGGTGCAGGCATGGGAGGTTCTGCGGAGGGTCGATGGGCCGGAGGGCCCATTCCCAGTGTGGGGGCTATTCAGCGGGCCATGCGGCGCCTCGAGGGCCAGGGCGGGCGAGGCTGAGGACAGCCGCGGTGACCGCCATGAAAGCGATGGTGCTGACCTCCTGTTGCGACATGGCGCACACGCCGGAGCCGCTGCGGCCCATGGAGCTGCCGCAGCCGGTGCCCGGCCCCGGGGAGCTGCTGGTGCGGGTGGAAGTCTGCGGTGTGTGCCACACCGAACTCGATGAGATCGAGGGCCGCACGCCCCCGCCCCGCTTTCCGGTGATCCCGGGCCATCAGGTCGTGGGTCGCGTGGCGGCCACCGGCCCCGGCGCGCACCTGTTCGCCCCCGGCGACGCGGTGGGCATCGCCTGGATCTTCCAGGCCTGCGGCAGCTGCGATTTCTGCCGCAGCGGCCGGGAGAACCTCTGCCCAGCGTTCGTGGCCACCGGCCGGGACGTGAACGGCGGCTACGCGGAGTATGTGACCGTGCCGGAGGCCTTCGCCCATGCCCTGCCGCCGGGGCTGAAGGCCGCCGCCGTGGCACCGATGCTCTGCGCCGGGGCGATCGGCTACCGCTCGCTGCAACTGAGCGGCCTGATGGATGGGCAGGATCTGGGCCTCACCGGCTTCGGGGCCTCCGCCCACCTGGTGCTGCCGATGGTGCGGCACCGCTTTCCGGCCTCGCGGGTGTTCGTGTTCGCTCGCAGCGCCGCCCAGCGGGCCTTCGCCCTGGAGCTGGGGGCCAGCTGGGCCGGCCCCACCGAAGCCGAAGCGCCGGTGCAGCTGCACGCGGTGATCGACACCACCCCCGCCTGGACGCCGGTGGTGGAGGCCCTGAAGAACCTGCAGCCCGGCGGCCGGCTGGTGATCAACGCCATCGGCAAGCAGGAGGCCGACAAGGCGGCCCTGCTGGGCCTCGACTACCCCCGCGACCTCTGGCGGGAGAAGCAGATCCGCTCGGTGGCCAACGTGACCCGCGCCGACGTGCGGGAGTTCCTGGCCCTGGCCGCCGCCGCCGGGATCCGGCCGGAGGTGAAGGAGTTCCCCCTGGCCGAGGCGAACAGGGCCCTGCAGGAGCTGCGCCGCGGCCAAGGGCGGGGGGCGAAGGTGCTGCGGATCGGCGCTCAGGGCCGGGGCAGCTGCTAGTTGGCCAGGGGGGTGCGGCCTGAGCCCGGCTCGGTGATCAAGATCCGGCCGCATTCTTCACGATCGTTCCGGCCGCAGCCGCTGGCCGCTCACGGGCACAGAGGGGAGGGCCTGCCGCACTGGGCGCCCAGCGCCGCCAGCCAGCGGCGCAGCTGTTCGATCGCTTCCGGGCGCAGGCGGTAGTAGATCCAGCGGCCCTCCTGCCGATCGGCGAGCAGCCCGGCCTCCTTGAGCACCTTGAGGTGGAAGGAGAGCTTCGACTGGGCCAGGTCGAGATCGCCGGTGAGATCGCAGACGCAACGCTCGCCGCTGCCGAGGGCCTCGATCACCCGCAGGCGCAGGGGGTCGGCGAGGGCCTTGAGCAGGGCCCGGGCCTGATCGGATGGGATGGGCGGAGGGGCAACAACCGCTGGAACAGCCATGTGCTCGGCAACACGTATGAGATCAACTTTAGTTGATCTATGTTCGGGCCCTGGTCGCCCCTGTTCCGGATGAAGATCGGCATCAACGGCTTCGGCCGCATCGGCCGGCTGGTGTTCCGCGCCCTCTGGGGCCGCCCCGGCATGGAGCTGGTGCACGTCAACGACCCGGCCGGTGACGCCGCCGCCGCCGCCCACCTGCTGGCGTTCGACTCGGTGCATGGCCGCTGGCCCCAGGCGGTGGAAGCGGGCGGAACGGGCTTTCTGGTTGGCCATCAGCGCGTGGGCTATAGCCAGCAGAAGGATCCCACCGCCGTGCCCTGGGGCGCCGCCGGGGTGGAGCTGGTGCTCGAATGCAGCGGCAAGATCAAAACTCCCGACACCCTGGAGCCCTACTTCAGTGCGGCGGGCCTCAGGCGGGTGATCGTGGCCTGCCCGGTGAAAGGAATGGTCGCCGGAGCAGAGGCGCTCAACGTCGTCTACGGCATCAACCACCACCTCTACGACCCCCAGCGCCACCGCCTGCTCACGGCCGCCTCCTGCACCACCAACTGCCTGGCGCCGCTGGTGCAGGTGGTGCACGAGAGCTTCGGGATCCGCCACGGCTCGATCACCACCCTCCACGATGTGACCAACACCCAGGTGGTGGTGGATGGGTTCAAAAGCGACCTGCGCCGGGCCCGCTCCTGCATCCAGAGCCTGATCCCCACCACCACCGGTTCGGCCCGGGCGATCGGCCTGATCTTCCCCGAGTTGGCCGGCAAGCTCAATGGCCATGCCATCCGGGTGCCCTTGCTCAATGCCTCGCTCACCGATGCGGTGTTCGAGCTGCGGCAGGAGGTGAGCGCCGAGCAGGTGAACGCCGCCTTCGAGGCCGCCGCCAACGGGCCGTTGCAGGGGATCCTGGGCTACGAAATCCGGCCGCTGGTATCGATCGACTACGTCAACGATGCGCGCAGCGCCATCGTCGACGGCCTCTCCACGATGGTGACGGGGGGCACCCAGCTCAAGGTCTACGCCTGGTACGACAACGAGTGGGGCTACAGCTGCCGGATGGCCGATCTGGCCTGCCATGTGGCCGCCATGGAAGCCACCCTCCCAGCCGGTGCCGCCCGATGAAACAGCTCACGGGACTGCAGCAGTACGTGGTCGTCACGGCCAACTACTGGGCCTTCACCCTCACCGATGGGGCCCTGCGGATGCTGGTGGTGTTCCACTTTCACCAGCTCGGCTACTCCACCCTGGAGATCGCCTTTCTGTTTCTTTTCTACGAATTCTTCGGCATCCTCACCAACCTCTACGGCGGCTGGCTGGGGGCGCGCTTCGGGCTGCGGCTCACCCTCTGGGCCGGAACGCTGATGCAGGTGGCAGCCCTGCTGATGCTGATTCCGGTGGCCGACAGCTGGCCGCGCTGGTGGAGTGTGGCCTACGTGATGGTGGCCCAGGCGATCAGCGGCATCGCCAAGGACCTCAACAAGATGAGCGCCAAGAGCGCCATCAAGACGGTGGTGCCGGAAACCCCCGAGGACCACAGCCGGGGCGAGGCCCAGCTGTTCCAATGGGTGGCGATCCTCACCGGCTCCAAGAACGCCCTCAAGGGGGTGGGTTTCTTCCTGGGGGGATTGCTGCTCACCACGATCGGGTTCAGCGCCGCCGTTGGGGCCATGGCCGCGGGCCTGTTTGTTTCCTTCCTGATCACCCTGGTGCTGCCCGGCGAGATCGGGCGCATGAAGCAGAAGCCGGCGTTCGGAGCGCTGTTCTCGAAATCGCAGGGCATCAACGTGCTGTCGCTGGCGCGCTTCTTCCTGTTCGGCGCCCGTGATGTCTGGTTCGTGGTGGCCCTGCCGGTGTTCCTGCAATCAGTGCTGGGATGGAAATACTGGGAAGCCGGTGGCTTCATGGGCCTGTGGGTGATCGGCTACGGGATCATTCAGGCCTCGGTGCCGGCCCTGCGGCGCAGCTGGGGCAAAAGCGGTCCGCCAGGGGTGTCTGCCGTGCAGTTCTGGAGCGCCGTGCTGACGGCCATCCCCGGCCTGATCGCCATCAGCCTGTGGCGCAATGTGGGCAATCCCGGGGTTGCGGTGGTGGTGGGCCTGGCAGCCTTCGGGGCCGTGTTCGCGATGAATTCCTCCATCCACAGCTACATGGTGCTGGCCTACACCGATGCCGAATCGGTGAGCCTCAACGTGGGCTTCTATTACATGGCCAATGCGGCGGGCCGGCTGGTGGGCACGTTGCTCTCCGGTGCCCTGTTCCTGGTGGGCGGCCTGCAGGCCTGCCTGTGGGCCTCATGCCTGCTGGTGGCCCTGGCCTTCCTCTCAGGGATCCGTCTGCCGCCGCCCCTGCGGCAGCAGCTGGAGGCGGCCTGAGCCAGGGCGACGCTTCGCCTGCGCCGCATCCAAAGAGCAGGGCCCTAATAGGGAATCGTGTAGGTGTTGCCCCGCTCACTGCGCACCAGGAAGGCGGAGGAGATCTGCCGGTAGGTGGCCAGGGTGGTGCGGCCATTGCTGGGCTCAGCAGGGCCAGGGTTCGCCCACCTTCTCCATCTCGATCTGCTTGCCGTCGGAGCGGAAGGTGACCGTGAACGAGGTGGAGCCGCCCGCGACCAGGCAGGCTTCAACGGCGCACAGGGCCACCAGTGGGGATCGCATCGGGCAGGGGCGCCGGGACAATCCACTCTCGCCCCCGCTGGGCGCAGGGCCGCCCCATCGATGTCGTGGCGCGTCAACTCTCATGGTCGCCTGCAAGCAGGATGTCGACCAACGCTTCCAGGACCTCAGTCATTTTCACAGGATTCAGCCGGCCGGCCACTCCAGAATTGATCGAGAAATTCGCAGTGAACAACTTACCGATGCGGACAAAGCTCTCACGCTTGAGCCCTCCATTGTCAAAGTCACTTTCCAGAAGCGGAATTGCCAGCCTATCTGTGTAGGACTTGCTGGTGATCTGACACAGCACAAAGTCCCAGATTCCAACGTCTGCAATGACCAAGGCCGGCCTGCGCTTGGCTTGCGACAGGTCGGAATAGGGGAACAGGATGAGTACGACGTCACCTATTGCAGGTGGGCCCATGCAGCTTCCTCTTCTGAGTTCAGCCAGTCAGCCGCTAGAGCCGTTTCACTTAAGACAACTCCGCTGATGACAGAGTCAGGGTCGTCAACAGGAACGGAAACGAACACCTTCGCCCCCGCCTTCAGATGGACAGAGCTCTGGATTCTGATACGTCCATCTTTTTCAACGACAGCCTCAAATATGTTGTCCATAGGAATGTGCCAGTTCTCCTACGTCAGTATTCATTGAGCATAGCTCCAATGTTGTCGGCGTGAAAACAAGCGCGAACGCCACCTCTGAGATAGAGGGTCGAAAGGCCTCTTCTGCGCAGACGACATTGATCTCCGCCAGGCGAATCAATGCAGATCGGCTGCGGAGGGTGGTGCTGCATCTTCCACGCCCCGCTCACCCCCCCAACCCCCTACAAGCCCGCAACACCACATCGGCGCAGCGCCCGTACACAGCGGCCCGCCAGGCGGGGCTGTCGATCAGGAAGGCATCGCGCACCTGGCGGCGGATCGCTTCGCGGTGGGTGGTGGGGCGATCGGGCACGGCGTGCAGCCAGGCATCGGCGCGCAGGGCCGCCAGCACCTGATCGATCGGGCGGGTGCCGAACTCCAGGGCCAGAACGGTGAGCTCCACCGCAGGGAGCATTCGGCGCAGAAACACCGGCAACGAGCCCGACACCTCCGATGAGCTGGACGGGCCCAGGCCGGGCCGGGTGACCTCCGGGCCATACCAGCGCTGCAGCCGCTCCCAGTCATCGCCTGTGGCGCCGCTGCCGATCAGCTCCCCGAAGCCCCAGGGGCCCAGGCCGGTGTGCAGGTCGATCACCGCCAGGCGGCGGCAGGCCGGGCCCAGGTGCTCGGTGAGGATCTTCTCCAGGGTGGACAGCGACCAGCTGGGGCGGCTGCCGCCATAGAAGAGGCCGGTGGGATGGGTGTACTGGCCGCGCTGCAGCGCCGCCTGGTAGGCGGCCATCCCGTGCCCGCGGATGAAGGCCTCCAGCAGGATGTCGGCCCGTTGCCGCTCGGGCCCGTCCCAGTCGCCGGGCAGCAGGGCGTCGTGGAGGGCGTCGTAGGCCGGGTTCTGGGGCAGGGGGCCGCAGAAGTCGAGGCCGTTGCGGTTGAGATCAATGTTTTGTTCGTTGCCGCGGCGCAGCCAGGCGAAGCCATGGGGGTTGAGGGCATGGATCAGCAGCGCCCCGCCGCCGGCCGGCAGGGCGCCGTGGAGTTCATCCAGCAACACGCCCACCTGGCAACCAGATCCGGCCAGGCCCTCCACGCCGTGGGTGCCGGAGATCAGCAGCAGCAGGGACTCGGGCTCGGCGGGGCCCAGGGCCGCCGCATCGATGGCGAGCGGCTCGCCGGCCGGGCCGCGGTGATCGGGCAGGACATGGCTGGTGAGCCGGGCGCCGGCGCCAACGACGGCGGCCAGGAACGCCTCACGGGCCGAGCGGTAATCGGGGCGGAAGAAGTCGCTGGTGGCCATGGGGGTGGGGGTGGGGCCGTGGGCGATCAGCAGGGGTGGTCGTTGTGGCGCGGCAGCGCGAGAATGGATGGCTTCAGGGCGTAACGGTATGGATTGGGATCGGCGGCTGGGTCGGAACCGCTGCGATGACTCATCCAATACTCGCTGCTCTCCGTCTGCAAGCACCAGCTCCATTCTTCGCTGAAGCAGAACGGCACTTGGATTCCGATCAACATGAGCATCGCTTGGATGTCGTTACACAAGACATTGCAGACGATTCCCTCAGCAACGAGCTCATCCTTCTCCCCCTCGAGAACGAGAATTTTCTTCGTCTCGATGGCGGGCAGGATTGGGCGAGAATGAAAGCACCTCTAACGCTCCAGATCAGAAGCGGGCCGAGACTTGGAAAATGATGAGTTATTCTTGCTTACGTCTTCTACATTTGGAAGATATTAGCCGTACCTAGAAGGTCCAGATGGACGCTACGTCGATCCGAATTGGGTGGCACGAAGAGTCGGTCTGATGGGTGTGTGGAGCTCGAGAGCTACCACCCCGAGCAAATAGCATCGTTGCAAGATGCCGAAATAATGCCCGGTATGATCTGATCGAAATCAAGAAGAAACGACCGAGAACGCCGACGAGACTCCTCCTGCCTTCAAAATCGTAACACACTCAGTACACACTGGTCCGCTGGCGGCGTTCAAGACTTCGAAAAAGTGACACGTCCTGCCAGTCGCTGAACCATGGATGACTTTCAAGCCACTGCACAGCTCCTGTCAACTCCGCATTAGCCCTTGACTTACGCGTTCCGAGTTTTTCTACGGAGTCCTTGAGCAGTTTCTTCCTGAAGTCCTTTGAGAAGTGCGGGCAGGACAAAGCATCAAGCACCAAGTGAGTCACCTCTGAGGATGCTTCCAAGTCAACCTTAGAACAGTCGCGAACACGATCAGCTATTGCTTGCTCGACTTCACGCACAGCATCCTCGTATCCCTTGCGGCCACCGGAATACCTCGCGAGCGTGATCAGGGAGAAGTAGTCAAGCTTGGACAACAGACCACCCTTTGGAACTACCCAAAGCTTCAATATGTGCCATGGAATTTCAAATTCCGCCCCCAACTGCCCAACCAGAGTTACCACATTTAGCGTTTCCAGCCCTGCACCTTGCATGGCTGGCCTCACCTCCGCGGTCTCCCTGAGAAAAGCGGTAGCCGAACGGAACACCTGCTCCTCCACAGCAAGTTTGACATCCCGTAAGCCAGTATATTCTAGGAATGACAATGCCAGCAGGATTGAGCTAGCCAGCCTTGTAGAGTGGTCCACAGTTGGTGAAACGGCATATAAGAAAAAAACCAGTTCGACAAGTAGCAATATGCATCGCCTGTACTTCGATGCGTCTCCATCTGAAACACTTTCTACCTGGCAAATTCGAATAAGATGGTTTGAGAGTGCGGGGATGAGGTAACCCGTAACCAAGCCGTAACCGAACTCGCTGCTACTGCAAACAGCCCGAATCTGCTTGAGGAACGCCGCCTTTAGTCTGTGAATACTTCGTATCTCCTTCGGAACGACTGCGAACTTCGGACTAGGCTCTCTAACCTCATCAGGAAGACCGGCTGCCTCTTCATCTGATAGATTTTTTAGATCCGCGCCTGGGTCAGCGCCAACACTTGACCGCATCGAAATAGTATCGATTAAGGCCGCTAATGGTCCCTTGATTCGTTCAATTGCCGCGGAGCGCTCGGTGATGAAGGGCCTTGCAAGCTTGATGGTTTTTTTGGAATTGATGGACAGGTGGTAGGTTTCCAGTTCAGCCGCGACCACTTCCGCAACCTCTGCCGCTACCACTTCGTTAGCCGCGAAGACAAAGTAGTCATCTACATACCTGCGAACTACAAACCTCCCCGAGAGATGATCCCTACGTTTTTCTATGAACTTTGCCGCCCGGGCGTCTACGTCCTGAAGGATGATCTCAGCGAAGATCCGGCTCAGTTCAGGACCAACTAGAATTCCATTTGTCTCCGCCCAGTTGGCATCTCTCATTTCGCGATCGATTTCGCCACCAAATGTGTTTGCACTCGCATCAATATGTTGCTTCACAACGCCTTTGGACTTCATTGCCCACGAAACAGAGTGGGTATAGATGCTGCCAAAGCAGTTGCTTATGTCGAGCATCCAAAGAACAGGGTAACGCCGCTCCAAACCCAGGAACTCCTCGGATTCAAAGAACTTGTGCAGCCGACGGTAGCCAGTATAGGCAAAAAACGAGGTTGGGTGGCGGAACAGAAAATGCTCAGAGTCAAGATCAACGCCAGCCGCAGCATGCTTAAGGTGATGGATGTTCTGATTCGAGTTTTCCACTAATGTGCGGCTACCGGCCTTCTTGGGAGCACGCAGAGACCAGCTGCTTCGCTGACAGTAATGAACCATCAACAAGTGGCGATGCCTGTACATCTGAGCCCACCGTATCTGATTGCGGGGATGTGGAAGAGCCAGTTTCCGGTCCTTAACCGGACTCACTCGTACAGAGTATTGATAGGGACGAGATGGGCTATTGTTCTTAGGATCAGGGTGTGGATCCAAGAGCTTAGCGATGAATGCTTCAAGCAATTCCGAGCCCGGCCACGAGCCTGCCCTTAGATCCTGCCGATGGGCCCTAGCCCATTGGTAGGTGCCCTCGTTGCTGAAGAAAAGAGGAACCTCCACGGGAGTGGTATCCGTCAGGAGGACGCGCAGAAAGTCGGAATCTCTTAGGGACTGCGTTTGATGTTTAGGCATACTTCCAGCACCCCACAATTTTCCCCACCCTTTGACTGGAGAACTTGGTCAATTGTCGAGTGCGATGACCGGCGATGAAGGAGTACCGCGCCAGGTGTCGGCGTTGCCCGTTAGTGAGTGCTGCCGCAAGGCTCCTACTCAGCGAAGTTTTGCGACCCAACAGCAGCGCCCTCAGGAACGAGTCCAGCTTCGACAGTCCGCTTTCGCCCTGGTCATATGTGCTTGCGGAAACGGCAGGGTACGAGTAGAAAATTCCCACCTTAGGTCGATGCCCTTTCTGCCCGCCTGGAATTCTATAGTTCCCACTGAGGGCGCGGATTCGATCCTCAAATAGCGCGTAGTCATGGTCGATCAAGAACGCTCGGGCCGACAAGCACAGTCGTGATGAAACCTTTTCTATTTTCGCAGGTGCAATATCAATTGAAACCGCGTTTTTGTTTTTCTTTTGGGGCGTGATGGTGTACCGGTAGCCAAGGAATTCGATATGGCTGGGGAGCTTGTTGGCCTGCCCACCTTCGATCAATACGCCATGTGACTTTTCATGGTTGAGGCGCAGCCCACCCCGAGTTCGCAATTGGTCTCGAAGCCATGACTTTAGGTCAAGATGCTTGGCTTCCGCCGATGTCACAACGATAATGTCGTCTACGTATCTGGAATAGAAGTAAATGTGATCATGGTTTGACAGGGCCCTGTCAATTGGCAGCAGGTAGTCCTCAGAGAGTACGGCGCTGGAAGGAACTCCTCGTGGGAGTCCGACAACGCCTTGTTCGGTACAGCCCTGGAAAAGAGAGCGCATGACCCGCACTGCTGATCGGGGCAAGCCAAGGTCATCTATCAGCCGCAGTTCGATCTGTTCTCTTGGTATTGACTCATAGAACTGCCGCAGATCGAACCGATGAACTACAAAGGGAATGCCTTCTGAGAACATATTTGCGACAGTCGCATTCACTAAATGACGGTTGGCCTGCTTCACTCGTGTAACCTTCGAAAAGGTTGCCGTCGCCGCAGAGACCAGTAGGCGGTCCAGCATGTCCAGTGGTTGGTAAACCTCGAATTTTCCTCTGGGGCTTCTGAACAGCTGCATGGTCCACATCGGGCCCATTGCTCGACAGTGGGCCTCTTCAATGGAGCCCGTCCCGAAGATCGGAATTGCTTCCAGCCTCGGGTCGGCGTCACGAATGGCTCTTAGGCCGGCAAGTGTCATGGGACTAGAGAGCATAAAACTCCACAGCACAGGCCAATTTAGACTTCTTATTCGGTGGGGCGACGCGTGCGGTCTGCCGATGTCCACTTTTCTCAGACTTTCACCGGTAGTCTTGCCTGCTCAGGAGCCTGTCAGCGTTGTCTCCGTCAGGCGCGCCCTGCATGATGGAGTGGGCTACCACATAGTGCTCATAACTTGTTTTTCGGCGGTTTCCGTGAACTACACCCACAATGTGATCCCATTCTGAGAACTCCTCGGGAAACTGCTGGAGAGGTTCCCTCAATCCCTGGCGCTGCATGGCCTTGCGAAAGCAACGTCCACGTTGTAGCAGTGGCTCACGGGTCCCATCACCCCCTGTATCCAGAGATACCCAAGTCTTGCCAACCTCCCCACATTGAGCAGTTCAAGTCCCGCAAAGAGATCCAGCCCGCTCACCCCCGCGCACTGCGCAGGGCGAAAGGCACGGTGAGCAGCAGGCTCCCCCCGGCGACCACGCACAACCCCGGCAGGGAGATGTCGATCAGCACCCCCGAGAGGGCCTGGGACAGGGGATCGAAGGCGACGCCGGCCAGCATGGCCAGGGCCATCACCCGGCCCTGCAGGGGTGCCGGGGTCTCCCGCTGCAACCAGGCGGTGGCCAGCACCCCCACCAGGCCGCCGCCGATCCCCATCGCCGCCAGCAGGGCGGCCGCCGTCCACCACTGGCAGGCCACCGCCAACCCCAGCAGGCCCGCCCCCAGCCCGGCCGACAGCCAGCCCAGCGCGCCCCCCGGATGGGCGATGGCACCGAACCGGCCGGCCCACCAGACCCCCACCAGGGCACCCACGCCGTAGGCGGCCTGGAGCCAGCCGTAGGTGGCGGCGTCACCGCCGAAGCGCAGCGTCACCAGCTCCACCACGCCGATCACCACCGGGCCCAGCACGGCGAGGTTGATCATGGCGATCAGCGTCAGGCCCGTGCGGATCGCCCCGTGGCCCCAGGCGAAGGCGACCCCTCCCGCAGGCCCTGCCCCAGGCCCCCCGTCGGGGCCGTGTCCGCCGCGGCCAAACGGGGCCGCACCTGCACGAAGCAGCCCACGGCGAGCAGCAGCAGAACGGTGTCGAAGGCCAGGGCCGCCGTCGCCCCGGCAACGGCCAGGGACAGGCCCGCCAGAGCCGGCCCGGCCACGTTGCTGATCTGCTCGCTGCCCTGGAGCCAGGCGTGGGCCTGGCCGAGATGGCGGTCCTCCAGCAGGCGGGGCCAGGGAGGTGCCCGAGCCCGTGCGCTGCAGCATCAGCCAGGTGACGGCGACGAACCAGAACTGGACGCCGGCGAACAGGAGGGATCCGCTCATGGCCGCCCCAGCCACTCAGCGAAGGGGCGCAGCTGGAGCTCCTCGCGCCACTGCTGCAGTGGCTTGGCCCAGCCCTCCTCCCAGCGCTGGGCGAACAGGGGCCTGGCCTCCCGCCCCATCTCCAGCCCGATCCGGATCGCCTCCACCAGGGGAGGCAGCAGCTCGGGCTCCAGGACGGTGATCGACAGCAGCGACTGGGCCGTGAGCGCCGAGGCCAGAGGATAGGGGAACTGGCTGAGATGGAAGGCCTGCAGGCCGATCTCGCCGATCACTGAGGTGTCGAAGCCGGTGATCACGTGCCAGAGGTCGTGGGTCTGGCTGAGGCGCAGCTCCACATACACCGCGTCGTTGGTGGGCTCCATGCCGGCATGGAGGTTGGGGTCGTAACCCAGCTGCCCCATGGCCGACCCATAGACCTGGCCGAGGCAGCCCTGCGGCAGGGCGGCGAGCTGGGTCAGGTCGTGGGCGGGGGGAATCCAGCGCTGATCGATCAGGGCAGCGCAGGCCGGATCGCGGCGCAGGTGCTCCGCCGCCAGCGCATAGGACGGGGTCTCGAGCAGGGCTTCGCTGAGGGCCCCCACCAGCTCGAGGCTGGTGTCGCCGCCGCCCATGGCCACGACGGTGCCGAAGATCCGGAACAGCTGGGGCGGCACCGCCTGGGCCTCGAACGGCGCAGCGGCGGGCAGAAGGGTGGTGGCCATGGCAGGAACCGCAAAGAACATGAGCGTTGCTCACGTGCCTGAAAGTATGAGCATCCCTCGCGTTTTTCAACGGGGATGCGAGGATCGCTCGTGTTTGTTGGCGCCCCTACCCATGGCTGACGCCTCCGCCACCCCCGCCGAGCCCTCGCCCCTGCGCCGCCAGCCGCGCCAGGCCCGCAGCCAGGAGCGGGTGCGCCGGATCCTGGCGGCGGCCGAGGAGCTGTTCGTTTCAGGCGGTGTCGGCAGCACCACCACCAACGCCATCGCCGCCAAAGCCGGGGTGCCGATCGGCTCCCTCTACCAGTTCTTCCCCGACAAGGGGGCGATCCTGCGCCGCCTGGCCCAGGGCTACGGCGAGCAGCTGCACGAAGCACTCGCCGCCTTCGCCGGCGGGGAAGGGGCGGCGCTGCCCCTGGAGGCCTACATCACCGGCACGGTGGCGCTCACCGATCGCTTCTTCCGCGACCACCCCGGCTACCCGGCCATCTTCATGGACGTGCAGGCCACCACCGCCGAGCTGCTGGCCATCGAGGAGGAGGCCGATGCCCGGCTGATCGCCGACTGGTCGGGAACGCTGCTGGAGCGGGCCGCCGCCGAAGGGGCCACCCTCAGCGCCGAGGACGGCCGCCTGATCGCCTACGTGCTGGTGAAGACCATCGGCAACCTGCTGTGGCTCGCCGCCACCCAGGAGCCACCGCTCGGCACCCAGCTGGTGCGGGAAGCCTCGGAGCTGGCCATCGCCTACCTGCGGCGGCGCCTGGCCGCGGCCTGATCAGGCCCAGAGGTTCTCCAGGGTGTAGGGGCCGCCCTCCTTCACCCAGATGGAGCCATCGATGTAGCGGTGGCCGCGCTCCAGGCCGGCGATGGCCTCCATGTCCTCGGCGGCCAGGTCCCCCTCGGCGGCCATCAGGTTTTCGCACAGCCGCCCCGGGCTCACCGACTTGGGAATCACAGCGGTGCCCCGCTGCAGGGCCCAGCGCAGCAGCACCTGGGCCGGGGTGATGCCCCGCTGCTGGGCGATCGCGTTGATGGTGGGATCCTCCAGCAGCACCGGCTCCCCGGCGGGCCGGATGAAGGCGGGCCGGCCGGCCGACCCCAGCGGCGCGTAACCGGTGAGAGGGATGCCGAGGGCCTGACAGAAGGCGAGCAGCTCGTTCTGCTGCAGGTAGGGGTGAAGCTCCACCTGATTGGTCGCCGGCCGGATGCGGGCCTGCGCCAGCAGGGACTCGAGGGTGGCCCTGCCGAAGTTGCTCACGCCGATGTGGCGGCACAGCCCCTGCTCCACCGCCGCTTCCATCGCCGCCCAGGTGCTGGCGATCGGCAGCTCCTCCAGGGGGATCAGATCGGCCGCCGTCTCCGGCATCAGCACGCCAGGCCGGAAGGCCACGGGCCAGTGGATCAGGTAGAGGTCGAGGTGGTCGAGCTGCAGATCGGCCAGGGTTCGCTCCAGAGCCGGCTGCACGTCCGCGGGGGCGTGGGCGTTGTTCCAGAGCTTGGAGGTGATCCAGAGCTGCTCCCGGGTCACCACGCCCTCCCGGATGGCGGCACTCAACGCCTCACCGATCTCGGCCTCGTTGCCGTAGATCGCGGCACAGTCGATGTGGCGGTAGCCGAGCCGCAGGGCCGCATGCACCGCCGCGCCCACGTCCCCCGGCGGGGCGTTCCAGGTGCCCAGGCCGAGCATCGGCAGGGTGGAGCCGTCGTCGAAGCTCAGGGACTTCACGGGAACACCGGGCAGGGGCCGCAGGACAGGCCATTGAGACTAAGTGTGATTTCCCACCAGGTTGTTCATGCCTGCAGCTGAGCTAGCCGCTGTTGGGGGGTGAGGCCACCCAGGGCCATATGGCACCTGCGGCCGTTATA
>NZ_JAFKRG010000026.1 GCF_019038415.1 Synechococcus sp. CCY 9618
TGCATGGGGGGTGAGGTCTGGGGCTGTTGGGTCGCACCACAACCCTGTCGGCCTCACACCCCTTTGTCAGCCGGAACAACCTGGTGGCACTACACAACTAAGGGGGCTGCCTGGCTGGCTGTCCAGGGCCGGCCGAACCCAACGCGGGCAGCGGCGGATGGGAGGGATGGCCGCGGCGCACACAGGACACGCCCTGGCCCCAGAGTTTGGTGCTCGGCGCAGCCAGCTCCGTTGTCCCTGGCGCCACGGCCCGGGGGTGGGCGGCGCGGGCGTGTCTCCCGGGGCAATGGCCTGCCGCGAGGTTGTGGTGAGTATGGGCCAATGAGGTTGATCCCAGCTCCCCGCCTGGGCCCGATGGACATCCGATCGCCGAGCCATCATCTCCACCGCTCTCTGTTCGATCGAAACAGCGGCTCCAGGGCCCCAATCCCTGGCTGTTGATGCACGCCTCCAGCGCCAGGGGAACCCGGGAGCGCGGAGGCCGGAGGCACGCTTAAACGTGTCTTTACTCAGGCATGAACGCCGTGCAAGTCGACCCCGCAGAGGTTGCATTCTTTCCATGCAAATAGCGTAGAATGAGTCTTGGTTGCCTCCAATGAATTGACCGATCCACTGGCGATGGAGAAAAACCTGCAAGCCCATATTGATGAAACACCTCCCCGCCCCCTTAGTTCCATGCAATGGAGCCTTTGGGGATTGGCAGCCGCAGGGAAGTTCTTTGAAGGCATGGTTATTTTTTTGACAGGTGTAGCCATCCCTTTGATTCAAAAAGACCTGGACTTGCCAGCCAACCTGAAAGGAGCAGTTGGCGCAGCGCTGCTGTTTGGAATTCTGATTGGAGCTTCATTATTTGGTCAGTTGGCAGATCGGCTGGGGCGAAAGTTTGTCTTCGTTCTGGAAATGGCGTTGTTCACTTGTTTCATCGGACTGACAGCACTGGCCTGGAATGCTGCCATTCTTATTAGCCTTCTTTTTTGCGTTGGTGTGACTTTGGGGGCAGACTATCCAACCGCACACATCATCATTTCAGAGGCGATTCCCAGCCGCTTTCGCGGTCGGATGATCCTGGCCGCCTTCAGTTTTCAGGCGGTTGGCTCCCTGGGAGGGGTGCTGGTGGGGATCCTGATGCTTGACATCTACCCGGAGTTGAATGCATGGCACTGGATGTATGGCGTCCTCGTCATCCCGGGGATCATCGTTACGGTGATGCGAAGCAGGCTGCCAGAGAGCTCCCATTGGTTATTATCTCGCAATCGTGCCGAGGAAGCACATACGGCAGCGGTCAAGTTGCTGGGCCGTCCCGTACGCATTCTTCAGCAACAGCCGGAGGATATGGCCCAGGAACCAAAGCGTGAATTCAAAGATCTTTTTTCACCTCGCTACATCAGGGCAACGATCCTGACATCGGTTCCCTGGTTTTTGCAGGATCTCTCAACCTATGGGATTGGTCTTTTTACCCCGAGCATCATAGGATCTCTCTTCAGCATGGATCAGCCTGACTTGATTCTCCGCGATCTGACAGCGGCAGAAGGTGCTGGCGCCATCGACCTGCTCCTGGTGGTCGGCTTCCTGGTATCGATCCCACTCGTTGATCGAGTTGGTCGCATTCCTTTGCAAATCATTGGCTTCATCGGTTGCGCTGCCGGCCTGGCCATCGCCTCCTTTTCAGGCGCAGTCCCGGAGGGCAGTGCACTGAAGATACCCCTGATCTTTGGTGGTTTCATGCTCTTCAACTTCATGACGAATCTTGGTCCCAATGCCATCACCTACGTGCTGGCTGGGGAGGTATTTCCTACACAGATCCGTGGGGCAGGTGCTGGCTTTGCAGCCGCTTTCGCAAAGATTGGTGCTGTGAGCACAGCCTTTTTCTTCCCGATTCTGAGAAAAGACATTGGAACGGCCACACTGCTGCAATGGTTGGTGTTGACCGCCCTGGCTGGGGCATTGGTCACCTATCTGTTTCGAATTGAACCGAATGGGAAAAGTCTTGAGCAGATGGGCTATGGCCAACCCACGTTCCGAGCCCGTTAGGTGGTGGGTCTCCTCACGTTCCGCAGCGGAGCCGCTCACAGAGCCGCTGCTGAGGGGAGCGCCTGCTGGCGAGGTAGCCAGCGGTGCCGTTCCTCGGAATTCTGGAAGGCCAGATCTAGCTCCAGCCACTGCCGATGCCCTTGTGGCAGGGCCGAAACGGCTTGCCGGTCCTGGCCCCCAGCTCCGCTTGTCCCATGGGCCGGGCGACGCGGTGACGACCGATCCGGCGGCCCGCACACCACCGATCACCAGGCTGAAACGGCCCGTTCAGTACACCCTCGCCCTGGCCCGGAACTCGCGCAGGGCGAAACGGCGCGCCTCGGGCTTGTCGGATTCCAGCACGAACTGCAGCCGTTCCCCCTGCAGGCCCTGACGCTTGAGCGGGAGCGTTTCGATCACCTGCCCCTGGCCGTCCAGCACATCGAAGGTCACGCTGATCTCCCCGCAGGGGCGCTCCAGACAGGAGACCTCCATCACATCGGCGATGCCGCCGCCGTAGACCTTTGGCCGGCGGCAGTTCCCCTGGCAGCGGCGGGTGAACACCCCCTGGTCCGATTCCACCCAGCCATCGGCGAGCAGGTCCTGGCGGCTTTCGCCCCTGCCACCGGCGGCCGGCTTCTCGGCCAGGGACGCCCGCAGGCCGGCCGCCATCCAGCCGGCGCCGAAGCCCAGCAGCACCAGCACCAGGGCCAGCAGCCGCCGGCGCACCGGGAACCGGGGGGATCCCGACGCCGGGGGGAGGGCCGGTGGAACCGTCTCCATCTCGACGATCAGGTCCTCAACGGTCTTCCCGCTCCCCGGGTTCCTGTCGGTCTTGCCGGTCCTTGCCATCGTCGTAGGCCATCAGTGAACGGAACATCAGCCCGCCGCCGCTGCCGATCAGAGCGAACATCGTCAGCAGGTTCCAGAGCGAGGTCGGCTGGAAGCTCATGATCAGGGTCTGGAGCACACCCACCGCCAGGGCCGCCACCGACGCCAGCACCAGGAACCAGCCCCAGCGCTGGTTGCGCAAGGCGAACAGCAGGCACACCCCGATCGTCAGCGGGATCAGCAGCAGGCCGAAACCGCCGCCCAGGCCCTGGGAGAGCCCGAAACCCCCGCCCCAGCCTCCTCCCCAGGCCGATCCGTAGCCACCACCCCAGCCGCCCGCGGCACGCCGCCCGAAGCGCAGGCCCAGGCCCATCGGCACGGAGCTGACCATCACCTGGTTGAAGAACAGGAACGCCCCCATCGAGAAGAGCACCCCTCCCAGAAGGAAGGTGAAAAAGTCCCTGATCGGATCCCTCGAGCCCATGCCCTCTCTGCCACCACGGTCATGCTGGCGAGGGCATTGGGGTTTGTCTGCCAGGAACGCTCAGCTGGCGTGCCTGCAAGCCTCGAACCACAGGATGGACCCTGGAAGGGTCGTCATCGCGGTGCTGACCCATCAATCAGAGTGCGTCTGCAATTATTCCAAGTGGCTCGGAAACCTCAGCCTTAAGCACAGCAACGGCCGAGAAGCAGAGTCTATCGACTACATCGTTATCTATCGCGCCATAATCATGTGCATGAAGACAGCGGAAGTCGCCTACGAAGGCATTGGGAGGCGACCAGACAAACAGCGCGCCCACTGCTAGAACACACCTTGAGAGAGTTCGGCGGGAGGGTTTCGCTTTGAGCGAACCTACAGGGCATCAACGGCTGCCAGATACCGATCAGGCCTTCGCGCGACCATGCATCCGGGTGACAATGAAGCGTTCCTGCTCATGGGATTGACTGACGGAGGTGCAAGCACTGCCGCTCGAAGTGGAGGAATGCAGAACCTTGATCGTCCTGTAAAGTGAAACCCATGCAGATTGGGGAAATGGACGAACCTTCCATACCTCTTTGTCGGCCCTACTTCCCTTCACTCGATGAGCTCACGCCCCATCTTAAAGAGATCCTGTCGAGTCGTTATCTCACCAATGGAGGTCCCTATGTCTGCCGTCTAGAGGAGCAGCTATCTGCTCATCTGGGGGTGAAACATCTTTCGATCGTCGCCAACGGGACCCTGGGGCTTCTCCTTGCCCTGAGGGCCCATGGAGTTACGGGCGAGGTCATCACCACACCCTTCTCCTTCGTAGCCACCAGCCATTCCATTCTCTGGACTGGACTTACGCCGGTATTTGTTGATATCGACCCCAGCACGCTCAACATCGATCCTGACAGGGTCGAGAGAGCCATCACCACGGCAACCACAGCCATCCTCCCGGTTCACTGCTTCGGCAGGCCCTGTGACGCCAACGCTCTGCAACGCCTGGCGACAACCCATGGCCTCAAGCTCCTCTTTGATGCCGCCCATGCCTTCGGCGTGCCCTACGAGGGGAGCAGTGTGCTTCTGCGAGGGGATGCGTCCGTGCTGAGCTTCCATGCCACCAAGGCGTTTCACACGATTGAGGGCGGTGCCGTGATCTCCACCAGCCACGAAGACAAAGAAAGAATCGATCGGATGCGCAACTTCGGCATCGAGGATGAAGACTCGATTACCTGCGAAGGAATCAACGCAAAACTGGACGAAATGAACGCGCTGGTTGGATTGCTCCACCTTCGCCATATTGATAAGCTTATGGCCTGCCGATCCATGACCGGAGAAACCTACCGCAAGGAGTTGGAGGGGATCCCTGGGCTCCATTGCCTGCCCCGCTTCACGGGGGATAACCACTCCTATTTCCCCATTCTGCTGGATAAGGCATACCCGCTCTCCAGTCGCGAGCTCCAGAATGAACTCAATCAGCGGAACATCTGTAACCGTCGTTACTTCCATCCGCTCATCTCCAACTTGCCCATGTACCAACACCTTCCCTCTGCGGCCCCTGCCAACCTGCCAGGGGCCAACTCCGTGGCTGATAAGATTATTTGCTTACCGATCCACGCTGAGCTTAGCCATCCAGAAGTCCTGCGGATTACGGAGTTGCTACGTTCACTCTCTTCTCGTGGCGGCACTGCCGTCTGATCAACCTCATGAAAATCATCGACTGCCGCTGTCGATATACCGGTGGAAACTCCGCTGAGTACTTCGTGGACCGAATGCGCAGCGTCGATAGGCTCGAAAGAATTCCGGCACTCGCGAGCCAGCACGAAGAGGATTTCTTTAGCGAAATTACCCAAGCAGGCGTGACCACAGCGGTATCCGTATCAGGATTCAATCCTGGTGCAAGGATTGGAAGATTCAACTTTCCAGATCGGACAACGTCCAACGATGAGTTATCTCAAGTACAAGAACGCCATCCCGGGCGCTTCCTCGCCGTGGGTGGCATAGACGTCAGTAACAACTTCCACGACTCCATAAGCGAAACGGCGCGCTGCGTGCAGGAGCTAGGAATGAAGGCCGTGACCATTGAACCCGGCAGATCGCCAGGCTGCCTGCTTAATGACCCCAAGCTCTTCCCTTTCTACGACCTATGTCAGACACTTGACATCACGATCATCCCGCATTCCGGCCCAAAGGCTGGAAGCGATCTCGATCATGCCCATCCTCGCTACATTGAGGAGATTGCTGACGCTTTCCCCAATCTGAGAATCATCAGTGGCCATGGTTGCTATCCATTCGTGCGGGAAGCGATCGTTGCTGCTTCACGGCGCGACAACATCTGGCTTGCTCCGGACGGTTACTTCTTTCATCTAGGACATGACGACTGGATGAGAGCTATCAATAAGAATCTCATGGACTTTTCTGAGCGATTTGTTTTTGCGAGCGCATTTCCACTGACACCGATCAATGCATTCGTCAAAAATTTCCTCAAGCTTGACTGGAATACAGCAGTGATCGAGAACATTCTCTTTCGCAATGCTATCAATGCCCTGAACCTCCAATCTGATCCGGTGTACATCGCGACCTTCGATCTCTGATGATTGACACAATCAAGTTGCTTCTGATCAGCGCCGGCAGCTTGGTAGGCCAGAACATCATCCAGGCCATCGGCCCCCGTCGTTCACTCTTCCACCTTGAAGCCACCAACAGCGAACCCGCCGAGCCCTCACTGGCCGACTTCGATGCCGTGCGCATCGTTCCGCCCACCTCTGTCGACACCACCGGCCTCGACCGCCTATTGAACGCACGGCTGGACCAAGGTTCCTGCCGGCTGGTGATCCCCTGCCGCGACGAGGAGGTGCTCTGGCTGGCCCGCCATCGCGAGACCCATCCTGGCCATGGCGATCGCCTGCTGGTGGGATCGGCAGCAACCGCTGAGATCTTCCTTGACAAGCTGCTCAGCTGGGACTTCTCCCGTGACAACGGCCTGCCCTTTCTGCCCAGCGTCGATCTCCAGGACACGTCAAAACTCGATCGCTTCGCCAGGGAGAATCCCTTCCCCCTAATCGTGAAGCCCCGCAAGGGCTTCGCCTCCCGTGGAGTGTGGATCCTCACCCACCCTGACCAGCTGGAGGCGCACCGCCATCGGAGCGACGTGATTCTTCAGCCCTACTGCGGAGACACCCACAGTGCGGCGAGCTTCCTCTCCGATGTCCAGCACAGGGGCCTTCCCTTGTTTCACAGCTTCGAGGAGACGAAGCATTCGATCCAGACGTTCATCACTCCGAGTGGCGAACTCGCCGGCACCTTCGTCACCCTGCATCGGATGAAGCGGGGGGTTTCCAGGGAAGTCGTCCCCAGTGCCTGCCAGCAGGCTCACGACCTCGGCCAGCGCGTGGGGCGAGTGTTCGCGTCGGCAGGCTGGCGAGGGCCCCTGAACATCCAGTGCCATCGTGAAGGCTTGGACGACTACCGGATCTACGAGTACAACGGCCGATTCACGGGCGCGACTGCTGCCCGTGCCTTGCTCGGGTTCGACGAACTAGCCCTCGCGCTTGCCTCCTTCGCGGGGATCCATTTGCCCCCCCTGCCGAACCGACATGGCGCGGCAGTAAAGCAGCCCTTCACGAGGGGAACACTACCGCCGCTCTCCCCGGCACCATGAGAGGGGATCCTCTGCAACTGCGCAGCGAGCAGGAGGTGATGGCCACCTGGCACGTCGCGGGGCCACCCCAGGTAAGCATTCTCTGCAGCACCTACAACCATATCGCTTTCCTCAGAGATGCGATTGCAGGCTTCATGGGGCAGCTCACCAGCTTTCCGTTCGAGGTGATCCTTAAGGACGATGCTTCGACCGATGGCACCACCCATCTCGTACGGGAGTTTGCTGAGCTTTACCCTCGAATCATACGCATTCACTGCAACAAGACCAATGAATATAACCTTGGTAAGCGCAGCCGCAGGTTCCTCGAGATGGCTCGCGGTCGCTATCTGGCAACCTGTGAGGGCGACGATTACTGGATTCATCCCCTAAAACTCCAATATCAATGGGAACTGCTCGATGCCCACCTCGAGCTGATCTTCTGTGGTGGCATCACCCTGTGCGGCGAGGATGGCGCCACCATTGCAACTGTGATGCAGCCAATGGACACGGCAGCCTACTATAGCCCGAAAGAACTGATAGCAGATAATTTCCTGCACAACTCCACGTTCTTCTGTCGCTCATGGGCGTGGCAGTGGTTGTTCGAGAACTTCCATGCCTCAGTACCGAACGGCGATCGGGTCAAGAAAATCATCCTCGCTACACTTGGAGGAGCCGGCTTCATCTACGAGCCCCTCTCCTTCTACAGAATCCATTCCGCAGGAGTTTGGTCGGTCCTCCGGCCGCAGGTCTGGTTTGAGAAGCAGGCCATCACCGACCGGCACATTGACCGTTTCACCCGAGGGCGCTATCGACGCCATTTCCTTGCGCACTTAAGACAAAACTACTGGGGCACGCTGTATGTTCTCCACTGTCAGGACAGGCGCGCTGCGATGACTGCGGTGCCATCGATGCTGATCGCTGCCCGACAGCCCCTGCTGCTCTTCGACACGGTGCGCTTTTACACGGCTGGGTTTCGGCAGATGTTGCGGACCTTGCAGGCCAGGCTGATGGTTCGTCTGAAAACGCTGCTCCGGTCCTGCCTCAGTCGCTTCGACAGGCACACCTAGGTGTGTAGTGCCACCAGGTTGTTCCGGCTGACAAAGGGGTGTGAGGCCGACAGGGTTGTGGTGCGACCCAACAGCCCCAGACCTCACCCCCC
>NZ_JAFKRG010000027.1 GCF_019038415.1 Synechococcus sp. CCY 9618
ACGGCCGCAGGTGCCATATGGCCCTGGGTGGCCTCACCCCCCAACAGCGGCTAGCTCAGCTGCAGGCATGAACAACCTGGTGGGAAATCACACCTAGGCAGGAGACTTTCAGAGGATTCGCAGAATTCGCTGCGGTTGCTGAACGACTGATCAGATGGCCTGGCAGCGGCTCCTTGTCAGGCCGCAGCAAAGACATCCTGCATGGCTGCCCCCAGATCCTTCAGCATGGGTCCGCTCTCACCGGAGTAGGACGACCCGTGCATGACGGCAAGGGTCTCCGGCTGAAGCTGGGCGCAACCGGCAAGCAACCCTTGCGTCTGTGGGGTGTAGGGCAGATAACCGGCCAAAGGACCCTGCTGCATTTGCCGCATGCCAGCAAGGGCTGGGCCGATCAGATCGTGAGTGACAACGGGCAGAACGTCGCCGAAGTGATGAAAGAGATCAGAGCAGAAGAGGGTTTTCTGGGTCTCCTCAAACAACAGGCCGGCATCCCAGCCATGGGGCAGATGGGGCGAAGGAAAGAACCGAAAACGATACGTCCCTGTTTCCAGAACATCATCAGGCATCAGGCCGCGCGCAGGCCTGATGGCGTAGTCATCGACGCTGACGACTTTGCCGACAAACGTGCAGACCGGCTCGGCCTCGGGCGCCGCTTCCAGCCAGTGGTTGAGGCCACCGATCTCGTCTGATTCAAAATGGCTCCAGGCCACGTAACGAAGCTTGCCTGGATCCATCAACGTCGCCACTGCGTCCCTCAGGAGGGGATACATTCCCTTCAGGCCGGCGTGAAACAGCAACGGCTGCTCATCACGAACCAGAAAGTGATTGAACTGCAGATCAAGCTCCGGGACATAGATGGATAGCCGGAACAGATCAGGGGCAATCTCTGTGACGTTGGTCATGGTGGATGCAGGCGCAACAGTGATCCAAGCAGCCGAATCATTCTGCTGCCGTTCCTTCCCAGGCCCCAGGATCCAGAAAGGCCTCCACCGGCAGCGGTCCCGCCAGGTGGCGTTCGTCGCTGGGGTTGAGGGGCCCGGCCAGTAGTTCGGCCGCGGTGATGCGGGCCGACTCCGGCAGCGCCGGCTGGTCGGGGTCAAAGGCTGTGGGGTGGGTGATGCTGCTGGAGAAGCCCCGGAAGATCAGCAGCTCGAAGGGTTCGTCCTCCCCCGGCGCCGGCAGAAGGCCGACCAGGCGCAGCACCCGGTCGGGGCGCTCCCGGCTGATCGTCTCCAGGGCGGCCAGCAGGGCGGCCATTGAGGGGGTGGCGGCGTCGGTCATCGGCAGAGAGACCCAGGTAGAAGGCTCAGAACTCCCCGGCCACCCGGCCCAGCCGCGGCAGGCGCACCACCAGCCACTGCAGCAGCCCCACGGCGTAGGCCACCAGGGCCACATAGCCCACGAAGGCCGCCACACCCGGGGTCCAGGCCCCACCAAAGATGAAGGCAAACACCCGGGCCACCACACCGTGAAGCCCCTGGGGGGCCTCCAGCCACACCCGACAGAGGCTGAGCGGGGCGCCGCCACCGCCCATGCAGGGCAGGGCCGTGACCGCCAGGCTGGCGGCCGCCAGTGAGAGCAGCGTCAGGCTCCAGCGCCAGATGCGCAGGGTGAGGGGCAGGGCCCGCCAGGGGGGCATGTCGGCCAGCTCCTCGTTGAGATCCACCCAGAACCAGAGGCTCACCACCACCAGCAGCGGTGCCAGCACCAGCAGCAGAAAGCCCAGGGGGCGGTTGTCGGTGAGCAGCAGCAGGGCGATCAGCTGCAGGCTGGCCACCTTCCAGTAGAGGCCCATCAGGCGCACCAGGGCCTGCTCCCGGCGCAGGGCCGCCCAGAGCAGCAGCACCAGCGGCAGCCCCACGGCGAACAGCATGCCCAGGCGCACATCCAGCCAGACCAGGGAGCGATACAGCAGTTCCGGCACGTCCGCTCGGTTCGGTAAGGCGCCATTATCCGTGTGCCCCCCGGGCGATAGGGTCCGTGCATGGGTTCCCTCCCCTCCTTTCCCTGGTTGCAGCGCCGGGCCCCCGGTGCCTGGTGTCGCACCGCCCTCGGCAGAGATCCATCGCTGCAGGGAGCCGTCAATCAGGTGTTCGAGCAGCTGCGGGGTGCTGGCCAGGCCGACCTGGCCCTGGTGTTCGCCTCCGGCAGCTACGCCAGCGACCTGCAGCGGCTGCTGCCACTGCTGCAGGAGAAACTCAGCGCCGGCCACTGGCTCGGCTGTGTGGGCGGTGGGGTGGTGGGCACCGACCCGGCAGGCACACCCCATGAGGTGGAGCAGCAGCCCGCCCTGGCGGTCACCCTGCTGCACCTGCCGGGGGCCAGCTTGCACCCCTTTGCCATCGACACCGCCGACCTTCCCGATCTCGACGGCCCGGCCGAGCCCTGGCGTGAACGGGTGGGGGCCGATCTGGACGAGGGCCAGTCGATGCTGCTGCTGCTCGACCCCACCGGCAGCGCCATCAACGATCTGATCAACGGCCTCGACTACGCCTTTCCCCAGGCCACCAAGGTGGGGGGCATCGCCGGCCCCCACAGCGCCGCCCATGGTTCGCTGCTCTTCGACGACGGCGACGGCGGTGACACGGTGCGCACCGGTGCGGTGGGCTGTCTGATCGGTGGCGCCTGGCGCCTCGATCCTGTGGTGGCCCAGGGGTGCCGGCCCATCGGCCCGGTGCTGGAGGTGGAGCAGGCCCAGCGCAACGTGGTGATCGAGGTGAGCTGCGGCGACACCCGCAACAGTCCCGTGGCGGCCCTGCAGGCGATCCTCACCGACCTCACCCCCGCCGAACGGGAGCAGGTCAAGCACTCCCTGTTCCTGGGCGTGGGGCGCAACGATTTCAGCCTGCCGACTGCCGAGATGTCGTGCGCGCTGGAGGCCCCGGGGGCCTTCCTGGTGCGCAACCTGATCGGAGTGGATCCCCGCAACGGGGCCGTGGCGGTGGGAGAACGCATGCGCGTGGGCCAGAAGGTGCAGTTCCAGCTCCGCGACGCGGACGCCTCCCGCGACGAGTCGCGCCAACTGCTGGCTGCCCAGGCCCGGCGCCAGAGCGAACCCCTGGTCGCCCTGCTGTTCGCCTGTCTGGGACGGGGCGAAGGCCTCTACGGCGAGGCTGACGGCGATGTGAACCTCTGCCGGGAGGTGTTCGGGACCGTGCCGATCGCGGGGCTGTTCTGCAACGGCGAGATCGGGCCGGTGGGCGGCACCACCCATCTGCACGGCTACACCGCCAGCTGGGGGTTCCTGGTGCCGAACGAGCCGTCCGGGGGCGCTTCCGCGCCTCGCTGATGGTGCGCCAGCACGTCAATCCCCTCAGCCGGATCCACCAGCTGGCGGGGCCCCTGCCGCCCCCGGTCGAGCTGTTCGCCGACCCCTCCCTGCCGCTGCATCTCGACATCGGCTCCGCCCGGGGCCGTTTCCTGCTGGCCATGGCCCCCCTGAGGCCGGACCGCAACCACCTGGGCCTGGAGATCCGCCGCCCCCTGGTGGCGGAGGCCGAGGCCGACCGCCGCCGGGAGGGGCTGACCAACCTCCGCTTCCTCTACGGCAACGCCAACGTCAACCTGCCGGACTGGCTGGCGCGGCTGCCGGCCGGGCAGCTGGAGCTGGTGACCCTGCAGTTTCCCGACCCCTGGTTCAAGCTGCGGCACCGCAAGCGCCGGGTGCTCCAGCCCACCCTGCTGCTGGCCATGGCCGCGGCCCTGGCCCCCGGCAGGCAGCTGTTTCTGCAGAGCGACGTGGAGGCCCTGATCACGCCGATGCGTCAGCTCATCGAGGCCAGCGGCTGCTTTGAGCTGGCCGGGCCCGACATCTGCGGGCCAGCCGTGAACCCCCTGCCGGTGGCCACCGAGCGCGAACGCCACGTGCTGGCGGAGGGGAAGCCTGTGCACCGCAGCCTCTTTCGGCGCACCTCCGCCGGCCTGCCGCCGCTGAGCGAGCTGGATGCCGCCCTGGAAGCCGCTCTGGTGACCACCTCCGGTGGCACCGATAATCGCCACGACGCCGACGCGGATTGATGGTCCCTGCCCCAGCTCCGGTGCCCCTGCTGCTGCGCTGGCAGGGGCTGCTGGCCGGCCGACCGGCCGGACGGCTCGGCGCCCACCTGCCCCTGCTGGCGGGCTGGATCCTCTGCGCCCTGATGGCCGGGCTGCCCCTGGTGACCCGCTCTGGCCTCAGCCTGCTGATCGCCGCCTCCGGCCTGCTGTGGCTGGTCTGGGCCCTGCGCACCCCCCCGGGAGCCATCGGCGCCATCAACCGCTGGCTGCTGCTGGTGATCGCCATCGCCGTGGTGGCCACCGGCTTCTCGCCCGTGCCGAAGGCCGCCCTGATGGGGCTGGCCAAGCTGCTGAGTTACCTGAGCGTCTACGCCCTGATGCGCCAGCTGCTGGCCACCGCACCCGTGTGGTGGGACCGGCTGGTGGGAGCCCTGCTGGCCGGTGAGCTGGTCACCAGCGTGATCGGCATCCGCCAGCTCTACGCCGATTCGAGCGCCCTGGCCCGCTGGTCGGACGCCAACTCGGTGGCGGAGGGCACGGTGCGCATCTACAGCACCCTGGACAACCCCAACCTGCTGGGGGGCTACCTGCTGCCGATCCTGCCCCTGGCCCTGGTGGCCCTGCTGCGCTGGCGGGGCCGGGGCCGGCGCCTGTTCGCCCTGGTGGCCCTGGTGCTCGGTCTGGTGGCCCTGGTGCTCACCTACAGCCGGGGGGCCTGGATGGGCATGGTGGCCTCCCTGGGGCTGCTGGCCCTGCTGCTGGTGCTGCGCCAGACCCGCGACTGGCCGCCCCTGTGGCGGCGCCTGTTTCCCGTGCTGCTGCTGGCCGGCGGCACCCTGGCGCTGGTGCTGCTGGTGACCCAGGTGGAACCCCTGCGGGTGCGGGTGATGAGCCTGCTGGCCGGCCGGGAGGACAGCTCCAACAACTTCCGCATGAACGTCTGGACCTCGGTGCTGGCGATGATCCAGGACCGGCCCTGGATCGGCATCGGTCCGGGCAACTCCGCCTTCAACCTCATCTATCCCCTCTACCAGCAGCCGAAGTTCAATGCCCTCAGTGCCTACTCGATCCCCCTGGAGCTGCTGGTGGAAGCCGGCATCCCGGGGCTGCTGGCGGGGCTGGGCCTGCTGCTGAGCGCCGTGAAGGTGGGCCTGGCCCAGTGGCGCAGCAGCGCCGCCCTGGCCCTCCCCTGCCTGGCGGCGGTGGCCGTGTTCGCGGGCCTGGGGGTGCAGGGCCTCACGGACACGATCTTCTTCCGGCCGGAGGTGCAGCTGGTCGCCCTGTTCAGTCTCGCCACCCTGGCGGCGGCGGCGGCCAGGCCCGGGGCGCCGGACCCCAGCCCATGAAGCTGATCGCCGGCTTCGATGCCGGCCAGACCCACACCACCTGCCGCCTGGCCGTGGCCGGCGACGGGGGCCGGCTGGGAGCGGTGATCGCGGAGGGGGATGGCCCGGGGGTGTGTCATCTGGCCGCCCCCGACGGTCCCGCACGCTTCGGAGACGCCCTGCGGGAGAGCCTGGTGCGGGCCCGGGCCCATCTGGTGGATGCCCGCCAGCCCGCCGGCACCGCCGCCCTGGTGGCGGCCGCCGTGGGGGCCAGCGGCATCGAGCAGGGCACCGCCGTGCAGGAGCAGGGCCTGGCCCTGGCGGCGGCGGCCCTGGGGCTGGCGCCTGAGCAACTGGTGGTCACCGGCGACGAGCGCACCGCCCTGCGGGGGGCCTTCGGCGGCGGGCCGGGCATCGTGGTGATCAGCGGCACCGGCACCATCGCCGTGGGCCGCGACGCCGCCGGCCGTGAGCACCGCTGCGGCGGCTGGGGCTGGCTGCTGGACGGGGCCGGCTCGGCCATGGACATCGGCCGGGACGGCCTGGCCCTGAGCCTGCGCATGGCCGACGGCCGCGAACCCATCGGCCCGCTGCGGGCCGCCCTCTGGGACGCCCTGGATCTGGACCCCGCCGATCAGGGGGCACCCCAGCGGCTCAAGGCCCTGGTGGTGGCCGAAGGCTTCGGCCCCGCCGGCTTCGCCCGGCTGGCGCCGGTGGTGGACCGGCTCGCCGCCGGGGGCGATGCGGGGGCTGCTGAAGTCATGGCCCGCAATGGCGAGGCCCTGGCGGCCCTGGCGGCGGGGGTGGCCCGGAGCCTGGATCTGGCGGCACCGGAGGTGTGTCCGATGGGCGGCGCTCTCACGCACCTGCGGCAGCTGCAGCTCCCCTTCGAGCGGTCCCTGCGCCGGTTGCTGCCAGGCAGCCGGCTGGTGCCGGCCGCCGGCGATGCCTGTCAGGGGGCCCTGGTGATGGCGGCCGGCCGCTTCCCGCCCGAAGCGGGCTGAGGGATCAGCGGGCCAGCAGGCCCAACGGGGCGAGGGCCAGGGCCCCACCCAGAACGGCCAGCAGCATGGCCAGACGGGTGGTCCAGGCCAGGGGCAGCCGGCGCAGGGCCAGGAAGGCTCCGCCGCTCACCAGCACCGAGGCCGTCAACGCGCCCAGCCACCAGCCGAAGGCGGAAGGATCGGCGGGAGCTTCACCGCCGTGCAGCAGGGCATGCAGGGCCACGGCACCGGCCACCAGACCGCCGGCGAAGCCCAGACCGGGGCCGCTGCCATCACGCTGGGCCCGCAGGATCAGCAGGGCCACCGCCGAGATCGCCAGGGCGGCGAGCACCTCGGCGAAGGGCAGGCTGAAGCCCATGGCACCGGCCAGCCCTCCCAGCACCGCGCCGGCCAGGGCCCACAGCAGCAACTGGGCCGACACATAGGAGGCCGCCGCCCCGACGCCGATCAGCAGCAGCAGGTGATCCACCCCGAGAATGGGATGGAGGAAGCCGTGGGCGAGGCCGCCATCGGCGAGGCCATGGGCCTGGGCCGGCTGGCCGATCAGCACGAAGCCGAGGGCGGCCGCGGAACCCAGCAGGGTCCACGAGCGCAGGCCTGAGAAGTTGGTCATCGAGGTTCCCGGTCCGCGCCGGGGTTGAAGGGAAGGTTCACGGCGAGCGTTCTGGCTGAGGGTGACCCCATCACAGCTGCGGGACAGCGCCGGAGTGACGCAGGGAAGAACCCTGCTGCGCACCGGACTTTCCTCGTTTCCTCCCGGGAGTGGATCCCGGGAACCGTGACCCCATTCTGCGCTCAGCCGGTGACGCTGCCGCCCGATGACCGCGGCTTCTGACCGGAGAGGGGGGAGGATGGCGTTCAGGAGGTTCCTTTCCTTCACGGGAAGGACGCAAGGAGGAAAGGCGGTGCGGGGTTGTCCCAAGTCCGCCGCTGTCCCGCAGCTGTGATGGAAACCGGTGCTCCCCGCCCTGCTTTCCTCAGTCAGAACGCTCGCCCCCACTCGATCCCTTCCCTGCCGGCGCGGACCGGCGATCTTCCATGACCCTGCTTTCCAGAGGCGCCTCGGGCGGCCCGACCCGGGCGGCCTCTGTCGCCTCGGCCCTGAAGCTCTGCCTGCTCGGCGGCCTGCCGCTGCTGCTGGCCGCCCCGGCCTCGGCCCACCACCTGATGGACCTCACCGGCCTGACACCAGGTCCGCTGACCGGCGTGCTCAGCGGCCTGGCCCACCCGGTCCTCGGCCCCGACCACCTGCTGTTCCTGCTGGCGATCGGCCTGGTGGGCATCGTCCATCCCTTCCGCTGGGTGCTGGCCCTGCTGGGCTGTGGCCTGGTGGGCAACGCCTTCGGCCTGGCCCTGCCGGGCCTCAGCTTCATCGAGCCGCTGGTGGCCCTTTCGGTGGCTCTCACCGGGCTGGTGCTGGCCCGCCGCCTGCCGGCAGCCGTGCTGATGCCCGCCTTCCTGCTGCACGGCTACGCCCTCAGCGGTGCCGTGCTCGGCTGGGAGCCCACCTCGATCGGCTTCTACCTGGTCGGCCTGCTGATCAGCCAGTCGCTGCTGCTGGCGGTGGCCCTCACGGCCGTGCGCCGCTGGCGCGAGCGGGCCTCCAGCGGCGCCCTGTCCGTCACCGCCGGCCTGCTGATGGGCATCGGCCTGGCCTTCACCTGGTCGGCCGTGATTCCCTGAGGCTCAGCTGCCCAGCAACGCGGTGCATTCCAGCCGCTCCTGGCTGGTTGCCCGGCGGGCAGCCCGCATGCGGACCGCCTCCGCCAGATATTCGGCGTCGTCGGCCACGCCGCAGAAGCGGGCCGAACCCCAGGTGTGCAGCCAGGGCAGGCCGAGGAAATAGAGGCCCGACACCGGAGTGATGCCCCGTTCGTGGGCCGGATGGCCGGCGCCATCGAAGGCAGGCGCCTCCACCCAGGTGAAATCGGGGTGGTAGCCCGTGCACCAGATCACCGCCGCCAGCGGCTCGCTGGCCAGGTCGATGGGTTCCGCTGGCCCCGGCGGCGGCGACCAGCAGGGGACGTAGGGAGACTCCTCGGGGGCCTCCAGCTCCCGGGCGGCGATGTGGTCGTCGATGCTGCGGCAGATGCGGCTGTGCACCGCGTCGGCCCCGTCGAGGTTGGCGGCCAGATCGTCGGCGAAACTGATCCGGTCGTGGCCCAGGTCGGCCAGCCGGCCGTGCAGCACCATGCCCTCCAGGGCCCGGCGGCGCAGGTCGATCTCCCGGCCCCCGTCGCGGCCGGTGAGGTAGTGGTTGGTCTTGCCCCGCACCGCCCGGGGATCGGCGTGCTGGTCGATCGGCATGGCGTAATAGCCCATGCGATCGAGCCAGTCGACCACGTCGCGGCCGCGGTAGCGGCGGGGGGAGCGGGGGGCGCTGCCCACGCTCAGGTGCACCCGGCGCCCGGCCAGAAAGAGGTCTTCGGCGATCTGACAGCCCGACTGGCCGCTGCCCACCACCAGCACCGGGCCGGCGGGCAGCCGCTCGGGACTGTCGTAGTCGCGGGCATCGAGTTGCAGGATCTGCTGGGGCAGGCGGGCGGCGAGGGGATGGCGCTTGGGGCGGTGGTAGCCGCCGGTGGCCACCACCACCTGCTCCGCCTCGATCTCTCCTTCATTGGTGATCAGCCGGAAACCCTCGCCGCTGGCCGACAGCCGCTGCACCGCCACCCCTTCGCGCACGGGAACGCGGATGTGGTCGGCGAAGCGCTGCACGTAGCGGACGATGTCCTCGCGCCCCATGAAGCCTTCAGGGTCATCGCCGTCGTAGGGGTAGTCGGGCAGGCGGCACTGCCAGTTGGGCGTGACCAGGCAGAAGGACTCCCAGCGCTGGCGGGCCCAGGCGTGGCCGATGCGGTGGCGCTCCAGCACCAGGGGGCGCAGCCCCCGCTTCTGCAGGCAGTGGGCGACGGACAGACCCGCCTGGCCACCACCGATCACGACCACCTGGTGGCGCTGGGGCGGTGGCGAGGACATCCGCGAATCCCTTTTCACCGCCGCACACCAGATGAAGATCGCCATGCTGGCCGTCAACGGGGATACGTCCTGTAACGACCGGCACGTATCGGCGTCGACCCGTGCTTGTGCCCATCGGCGCCATTTGGTGGCATCGGCGACACAGAACAAAACTTCATCCATGGCACGGTCGCTGCGCCGCCAATGTCACCGTCCTTCCATGCCCCAGGTCAGCCGCCCCGCCAATCAGACGGGTGAGTTTCTCGTCGACTACGAGGAGAAGGTCTTCCCCGATGTGAAGGCCGAACCGGGGGAGAAGGCCCTGGTGACCTTCCACACCGTGGCCTTCGAGGGCTCCATCGGCCTGGTGAACCTGCTGCAGGCCAGCCGCCTGATCAACAAGGGCTTCGAGACCTCGATCCTGCTCTACGGCCCCGGCGTCACCCTGGGGCTGCAGCGGGGCTTCCCGAAGCTGGGGGATGCCGCCTTCGACGGTCACCTCAACTTCGGCGCTCGCATCGAGAAGTTCATCGGCCAGGGCGGCAAGGTCTACGCCTGCCGCTTCGCCCTGCAGGCCCTCTACGGCCACGGCGAAGGCGCCCTGATCCCCGGAATCATCCCGGTGAATCCCCTCGATGTGCTCGACATCGTGCTGCTGCACCGCAAGGAGGGAGCCTTCATCCTCGACACCTGGACCCTCTGAGCGCCCGTCCGCTCTCCCGTCCGCTGCCCCGTCGAGGCCACCCATGCCCGCCACGATCACCGTCGCCGCCGCCCAGATCCGTCCGGTGCTCTTCAGCCTGGAGGGATCGGTGGCGCGGGTGCTTGCCGCCATGGCGGAGGCCGCGGCCGCCGGGGTGGAGCTGATCGTCTTCCCGGAGACGTTCCTGCCCTACTACCCCTACTTCTCCTTCGTGGAGCCGCCGGCGTTGATGGGGAAGTCGCACCTGAAGCTCTACGAGCAGGCGATGACGGTGCCGGGCCCGGGCCTGAGCCGGATCGCCGCGGCGGCCCGCCAGCACCGTCTGCACGTGCTGCTGGGCATCAACGAGCGCGAGGCGGGGAGCCTCTACAACGCCCAGCTGTTGATCGACAGCGAGGGGGAGCTGGTGCTGAAGCGCCGCAAGATCACCCCCACCTACCACGAGCGGATGGTGTGGGGCCAGGGGGACGGGGCCGGGCTGCAGGTGGTTCCCACGGCCCTGGGCCGCATCGGTGCCCTGGCCTGCTGGGAGCACTACAACCCCCTGGCCCGCTTCAGCCTGATGGCCCAGGGGGAGGAGATCCACTGCGCCCAGTTCCCCGGCTCCCTGGTGGGGCCGATCTTCGCCGAGCAGACCGCGGTCACCCTGCGCCACCACGCCCTCGAGGCCGGCTGCTTCGTGGTCAGCTCCACCGCCTGGCTGGAGCCCGAGGACATCGAACGGATCACCCCCGACCCCACCCTGCAGAAGGCCTGCCAGGGGGGCTGCCACACGGCGGTGATCAGCCCGGAGGGCCGCTACCTGGCCGGGCCGCTGCCCGACGGCGAAGGCCTGGCCATCGCCGAGCTCGACCTGGCCCTGATCACCAAGCGCAAACGGATGATGGACAGCGTCGGCCACTACAGCCGCCCCGACCTGCTGGGCCTGCTGATCGACCGCAGCCCGGCCCGCCAGCTGCAGGAACGCCCCACGGAGTCGGGCGCCGAGTGGCCCCTGGGCCTGCCCGTGCTGGAGGAGGTGCCCCATGGCTGAGGCCGATCGCCGCGCCCTGGGCCGCCGGCTCACCGAACTGCAGGTGCACGGGGTGGTGGACCCGGCGGTGCCGGGCAACCCCGGCCGCCGCGGCGGTGCCGGCCCCTCCGATCACCGGGCCCTGAGCATCGACGGCACCACCGTGATGGTGCCCGTCTACAACGCCGTGGCCACTGCCTCCCCCTACCGGCTGGAGGCAGTGGAGGGCGGCCTTCAGGTGAGCGGAACCTCGGCCGCGGTTCCGGCTGACGGCCCAGCGGCCGGCCCCCTGGCCGTAGAAGCCCCACCGGAGCCGCGCTTCTACGGCCAGACCACCGCCGATGGCATCCCCTACCGCTCCATCGCCCTGCTGCACGGTCGCGACGTGCTGGCCACCACCCTCCTGCAGACCTGCATCCGCTTCCGCGATCGCACCCAGTCGTGCCAGTTCTGCGCGATTGAGCAGTCGCTGGAGGACGGCCGCACCCTCGTGCGAAAGACGCCCCAGCAGGTGGCCGAGGTGGCCGAGGCGGCGGTGCGCCTCGACGGGGTGCGCCAGCTGGTGCTCACCACCGGCACGCCCAACAGCGACGACCGGGGCGCCCGGCTGATGGCCGAGACCGCCGCCGCCGTCAAGGCCCGGGTGGATCTGCCGATCCAGGCCCAGTGCGAGCCGCCGGAGGATCCCGCCTGGTACGGCCGCATGAAGGACGCCGGGGTCGACAGCCTCGGCATGCATCTGGAGGTGGTGGAGCCGGAGGTGCGGCGCCGCATCCTGCCGGGCAAGGCGGAGCTGGGCCTGGAGCGCTACATGGCGGCCTTCGAGGCGGCCGTGGCGGTGTTCGGCCGGGGCCAGGTGTCCACCTATCTGCTGGCGGGGCTGGGCGACAGCGCCGCGTCGCTGGTGGCCGTGAGTGAACGGCTGATCGCCCTGGGCGTCTACCCCTTCGTGGTGCCCTTCGTGCCGATCGCCGGCACCCCCCTGGAGGCCCATCCCGCTCCCTCCACCGACTTCATGGTGGAGGTGTACACGGCCGTGGGCGACCGGCTGCGGGCCTCCGACCTGCGCTCGGAGGCGATGGCGGCCGGCTGCGCCAAGTGCGGCGCCTGCTCGGCCCTGTCCCTGTTCGAGGCCGGTCCCGCGCCGGCCATCCCCTGAGCGTCCCGGCCGATCCCATGTTCTTCATCGATCCCAGCAGCCACGACATCGGCCGCAGCGCCAGCTCCGGCCCCGCCGCCTTCACCCCGTCGGTGCGGCGGGGTGTGGCCATCGACGCCGAGGACTTCCGCCTCTCGCCCACCGCCAGCTCCCAGCGCTTCTCCTTCCACCTGCTGGGCGCCAGCACTCCTCTGGTGAAGGGCTACTGGGACCTGCGCAGCGCCATCTTCTGCCAGGAACAGCACCTGTTCGAGGCCTGCGACCGCGACGAGCTCGACGCCCACGCCTATCCCATCGCCGCCCTCGACCACACCGCCAGCAGCGGCAGCGGCGTGGTGGGGGTGGTGCGGATCCTGGAGGAGCAGCCCAGGCTCTGGTACGGCGGCCGGCTCGGGGTGCACGGCGAGCACCGGCGCCACAACCAGATCGGCAAGGGGCTGATCTGGAAGGCGGTGACCACCGCCAACGGCTGGGGCTGCGACCGCTTCCTGGCCACGGTGCAGCTTCAGAACGTGCGCTTCTTCCAGCGCCTGCACTGGGAATCGATCGAGGAACTGCAGATCCGGGGCCGGCCCCACCACCTGATGGAGGCCGATCTCAGCTACTACCAGCCCGGCCTTGAGCGCCGGCCCCTGCTGGCGGCGGCTTGACCAACCCGGAAAATCCCGCCCAGCCCAATCCCGCCCCGGACCTGCCGGCGCTGGCCGCGCGGCTGCGCCGGCTCCCCGGCCTCACCGGCAAGGCCGACATCCAGGCACCGGCGGCCGCCTTTCCCCACCAGCCCTTTGCCGCCCTGGGTCCCGCCGCGGCCCTGGGCGACGACGCCGCCCTGCTGCCGGAGCAGAACGGGCCCCTGCTGCTGGCCTGCGAGGGCCTGCACCCGGCGCTGGTGGCCGACGACCCCTGGTTCGCCGGCTGGTGCGGCGTGCTCGTGAACCTCAGCGACATCGCCGCCATGGGCGGCACTCCCCTTGCCGTGGTCGACAGCCTCTGGTGCCGCGACGCCGCCCATGGGGAGCGGATCCTGGCGGGCCTGCGCCAGGCCTCGGAGGTGTTCGGGGTGCCGGTGGTGGGGGGCCACACCAACCTGCAGAGCCCCTACGACGCCCTGGCGGTGGCGGTGCTGGGCCGGGCCAGCGGGCCCGTCCTCTCGGCCCGCGCCGCCCGCCCCGGCGACCACTGCCACCTGCTGATCGACCCGGCCGGCGCCTTCCGGGGCACCAGCCTCTGCTGGGATGCGGCCACCACCGCCCAGCCCGGCCGGCTGCGACGCCAGCTGGCCCTGATGGCCGAACTGGCCGCCGATGGCTGTGTGCATGCCGCCAAGGACATCAGCATGGGCGGGCTGGTGGGAACCGCCGCCATGTTCTGCGAGGCGGCCGGCTGCGGCCTGCAGCTGGAGCTGGCGGCGATCCATCCCCCGCAGGGCGTGGCCCTGGAGCCCTGGCTCACCTGCTTCCCCAGTTTCGGCTTCCTGCTGGCCGCCAGGCCGGAGCAGGCCCCTCGGCTGGCCGAGCGGGTGGCCGCCTGCGGCGGGCTGCTGCTGGAGCGGATGGGCACCTTCACGGAGGAGCGGCGGCTGGTGCTGCGGCAGGGGGGTACCCAGGAGGCCGAGGCTGGGGAAGCGATCTGGCGAGGCACGGTTCCCCTCACAGGCTTCGGGGCGCTGTCGTGATCGCCACCGCAGCGGAGGTCGCCACAGCGGAGAATCCACGGACTGGGTGGTGGGGGGCGCCATGCCGGAAGTCGAACTGAACCTGGACTGGCCGGATGGCACGATCACCCGCCTCTACTCGCCTTCGACGGTGATCCTGGAGCACCTCGCACCGGGCCAGGTGGTTTCGGTCCAGGAGTTGCGCGCCCGGGGGAGCCTGGCATTGCGGCTGGCTTCCGAGCGGGTGCGGGCCCGCTACGGCTTCGCCTGCACCAGGGCCGACGAGGAGGAGCAGCGCCTGCTGACACGGGCCGCCCGGTTCGGCGACGGTGAACAGGTGGTCATCCACACCGCCTAGGAGGCCGCTGAAAAACCCATCCAGCTACGGGAGAATGGCGCAACGGCACTGAGTGCATGCGCGGCCAGCAGGAGCGGACCGGTCCCCTGTTCTCCTACATCTCCACGGAGGAGAGGATTCCCAAGGCCCATCCGCTACGTCACGTAAGGCGGCTGGCCGACCAAGCGCTGGATCGGCTGAATCCATCCTTCTGCAAGCTCTACCCCGAGGCTGGCCGTCCCTCGATCCCGCCGG
>NZ_JAFKRG010000028.1 GCF_019038415.1 Synechococcus sp. CCY 9618
CAGGGGGCCGGTGCGTTCCTGCTGGCCGCGCATTCGCTCAGTGCCGTTAGGCCATTCTCCCGCGGCTGAGCTGGTTTTTCAGCAGCCTCCTAGGCCGGCTTGGCAGAGCTCGGATTGGCGGCTATTTCAGCAGGCTCCTAGGTGGGCAGCCTGTGGTGATGGTTGTTTCCGGCGATGTCGATGGAGCTGACGCTCAGCAGATCGTTCGGGGAAACGGGAATCAGGGGGACCAAGGCTGCGGGGTCGGCAGCGGGTGGGTGTCAGGCGGCTGGAGGACATCCCTGGCGCCTGCCGATTCGCTGCAGTCTGCATCGCGCTGGCAATCATTCGCTACACACCTGAAACCTGCCGCCAGCACGTCGGATGCGCCCTTCCTCCGGCCTCACTCCCCTTGGGAGATGGCCCCTGAGACTTCGCGGAGCTGAAACCGCATTAGAGAGAGAGGAAACCTTCAGAGGAAACCTGATGAACGTCTCCATCCGCGGTCTCATCGCCTCGCTGATGTGCATGGCAACGCTGGTGGTCTCCCTGGTCCTCCAGAACCCCGCCATGGCCATGGCAGACGGCGCATCAACCACCACCATCGCCACCTTGTCCGACAAGATCAACGCCAGGACCAAGCAGGCCGAAGGCAAGCTGGAGTCCGCCTATGGCGACCTGACCGGTGACACCGGTCGCAAGGTCAAGGGCACGGCCAAACAGGTTCAGGGCTCGGTCATGAGTGCGACAGAAGCCATGAAGGACAGCTCAAGATCCATCGCCCGTGGCGCCAGCGATGCGGCGGACAAGCTGGCGGACAAGATCAACTGAGCTGCTCGCCACCATCCGCCGCATGAGCGAGAGGAGCCCCTGGCCTCACGCCCAGTCCCCATCCCGACCCTACCGATTCCCAGGAGATCGCCATGCTGCAAACCATCGCCGTCGTTCTGCTCATTCTCTGGCTGCTAGCGCTGGTGACTTCTTATACAATGGGGGGATTGATTCATGTCTTGCTGGTCATCGCGGTGGTGATGATCGTGCTGCGACTGATCAGTGGGCGCGCCGTGTGAGAGGTCCATCACAACCAGCTCTCCCATGCCGCCCTCGGCTCACGCCGGGGCCAGGCGGCGGCGCAGTTTGAGCAGCGCCATGCGCTCCACATGCTGCACCTTGTGCTTGGGGAGGCCGATGCTGACCCCGGCCTGGGCCAGCGACAGGGAGTCGTCACCGGCATAGCGAAGAGCCAGCACCTGACGCTCGAGGGCATTCAGCAGGGTGATCTCCCGGTGCAGCCATCGATAGTCGTCCACGAGGCCTGGATCACTGCGATCCCCGATCAGATCCGCCAGACAGACCTCGCCTTCGCCACTGGCCATGGCCTGGTCGAGGGAAAGGGTGTGGCAACTGTGGGACGCGAGGAGAACGGCTTCCAGGCGTTTCTCGCTCGCTCCCAGCCGCCTGCCGAGTTCCACCAGCGTCAGCGGCTTCACGGCGGCGTTGCGGAGGGCCTGCACCTTGCCGGCCAGGCCGGCCATCTGGGCCGGCATCCGGATCAGACCGGCCGTGCCCTGGAGATGGCGGTTCACCGCCTGGCGAATCCACCAGGAGCCGTAGGTCGAGAATCGATAGCCCCGCGCCGGCTGGAAGAGCTCAACGGCACGGATCAGGCCCAGATTGCCCGCCTGGAGCACATCCATCGGGTCCGTGTTCCTTTGCCTGGCGCGCTGGAGCTGCTGCCTGGAGAGTGCCACGACCAAACGAAGATTGGCCGTCACCATGCGTGAGAAAGCCCGGCGTCCTCGCCGTTCCTCGCCAGCCACCGGCTCGGAGCTGGAGCGCCAGCGTTGCACCAGTGCAGCGAGATGCAGCTCTTCCGATGGTGTCAGCAGGGGAATGCGGCCGATACTGCGCAGGTAATCCCCGAAGCAGTCAGACATCCGATCGGACCATGGGGAAGGCCTGATTATCGAAGAAAACCCCCGGCGGAGGAGGCGAATGACGCTTCTGCAGCACATCCCATGCAGCGAAACATCTGCGCCAGGGAGAGGCTCATGACAGTTTGCGCGACAAGGTGCCATCACGAACCTCCAGCACCCTAAGAAGAAGAAGGCGGTGTGGCTGCGGGAACCATCAGAGCTCTCCCATCACGCCGCATCCGCCTCGATCTTGATCCCCAGCAAGAAACACACCATGTCACTTCTATCCCTCATTGTCACACTGATCGTTGTTGGCGTCCTGCTGTGGCTCGTCAACAACTACATCCCGATGGACAGCAAGATCAAGAACATTCTGAACATCGTGGTCGTCGTGGCCGTCGTGGTCTGGCTGCTCAACATGCTGGGCCTGATGGATAACCTTCGAGGCGTTCGGGTCGGCCAGTGAGACTGCGGCCCTGACCGAACCCCAGCCCCTCAATCCGTCGGGGCAGGCTTCGGCAGCGTGCTGGCGTTGCCATTGCGGATGGCGTGATAGCCGGGGGAGAGGATCTCGATGCCGGCGGCGGCGAACTGATCCTGCAGGGCCGCCAGCACAGCCGAGAGGGTTTCCCGGTAGGTGCCGGCCTCGATCACGAAGGCATTCAGCTCGTAGCTGATGTGGAAGTCATTGAGGGAGGTCTGCAGCACGTAGGGGGGGATCTCATCGCTCACTCCGGGCACGCTGGCGGCCGCCGCCAGCATCAGCTCGTGCACCTGGCGCCAGGGCACGTCGTAGCCGATGGTGATCGTGGGGGCGATGGCCACAGGCTGCTGGATCTCCCGCCGGGAGAAGCTGAAGTTCACGATCGAGGAGCCGATCACGGTGGCGTTGGGAATGCTCACCAGTTCGTTGCGGGGGGTCCGCACGCGGGTCACCAGCAGGGCCCGCTCCTGCACCACCCCCACCGTGCCGTTGATGTCCACCCGGTCGCCGTCGCGGAAGGCACGGGTATAGATGAGCATCAAGCCGCTGATGATGTTGGTGGCGATGGCGCTGGAGCCCAGGGCCGTCAGCACCCCCAGCAGCAGGCCCACCCCCTGGAACGCCCTGCTGTTGGAGCCCGGGATGTAGGGGTAGGCCAGCACCAGGCCGATGAGGGCGATCAGGATCGTGGCCAGCCGGGCCGTGGGCAGAGCCCACTCCTGGTAGAAGCCTGGAATCCGCATCTGGCCCCGGTCGACGGCGCTGAACCAGGCGTTGCTGGCCCGGATCACCAGCACGGTGATCGACAGGATCACCAGGATCGAGAGCAGGTTGGGGATCGCGGCGGCACCACCGGAGAGGCCCCCCGCCACCAGCTCGATGATCTGGCTGCGCAGGCCCGCGGCGAGGCCCTCGGTGGGCGGGAAGAAGCCCAGCAGCAGGGGGATCAGCAGGTAGCTGACCAGCAGCAGCAGCAGCCAGTGCGCCCCGGTCCGCAGCCACTGCAGCAGGCTGCGGGCCTGATCGGTGTCGAGCAGCTTGTGCAGGACGCGCAGGCGCCGGAGCAGGGGAAAGCTCTGGCGCCGGGCGATGCGCTCCCGCAGGCGCCGGTTGACGGTCAGCTGGCCCCGCAGCCAGAGGATGAAAGTCCCCAGCACCAGCAGGGCCTGGGCCGATCCCTCCAGCCAGGCGTTGAGGGTGTTGCGCCGGCGGTAGCGGGCGATCGCCGTGCGGATGCTGTCGCGGTACTGGGTGGCCAGCTCCTGGCGGCTGATGCCGAAACAGGCGGCGGCGTGATCCTCCACCGCCAGCTCCCGGGTGAAGCGGCCGTTGCGATCGAGGCCGACGAAGGTGTACGGGGGTTGGTCCTGCAGCACCAGCTGCTCAGGGCGCAGGGCCCCGTTGCGGGCCATGCCATGGAGACGCCGCACGGTCCGCTGGCGGTACTCCTCCGGGTCCTGGACCCCGGGCACCGCCCGGATCTCCAGCACCTTCCAGCCGTCGAGGGTGGCCCAGAGGGGCGGATCGAGGCAGTCCTCCTTGACCGTGGCGGTGGGATCGGCGGCCGCGGCAGGGGAGACCGCGGGATCCGGAGCGACCGCGAAGACCGGCAGGGCCACCGAAAGGCCCAGGAGCGCAGTGAGCAGCAGACCGAGCACGTGACGGGCCCAGCGGGGGCTCCCGTTGAATCGCATCGGCCGGGCGAAGACGGAGCCCATCCTGTCCCCTGGGCCGCTCCTGCAACGGAGCTCAGGTGGCGGCGACAGGATTGCGTAATGCATGCAGGGCCTTGGTTTCGCCGGGGCCCAGAACGAGCAGGGCCGTGCTGTCATCCGCCAGGGACAGGCTGAGCTCCAGGGGCAGGGCGTCGCTGGGGCGGGGAATCAGGGCGGCCATGTCGAACTGGGCCGATCCCTCCGGCAGCTCCTCCTGATCGGCGGGCACCAGCTCCTCACTGCGGTTGGCCAGGCTCCAGGACGCCCCGGATGCGTCGCTGATCAGCAGCGGTTTCTCGTGGTCGACGGCGATCCCGGGGGTGAGGGCGCTGAGCCGCAGGCGGTCGCCGCTGGGGTAGTCGGGGTCGAGCTGGGCGAAGATCCGCAGCGACCAGCGGTTGTCGTCCTGGTCCCGCAGGCTCCAGCGCTGGCCCTCGTCGTCGGCCCGGGCGCTTCCGGGCACCAGTGTCAGCACCAGGAGCAGAAACAGGCCAAACGCCAGCAGCCCTGGCGCCAGCAGGGATCGCCAGGACCGTCCCGCGGGAACGGACGCGGCTGAAACAGGTTGAGCAGAAACACTCATGGGAGAAGGTTCCGTCCAGAACAGTTCAACGGGATCGTCGATCGGCCGGGACAGGCAAGCGGCATGCCCGCAAGGCGGTGTCGCCACCGCCCCCCGTCCCGGTGCATCCATCTTCGGCTGTTCTGCCAACACCTGCCCCAGCCATGCCCGGAAAGGCCCAGGCGGCGGCAACACGGGCACTGGTGGAGATGGCGGTCCTCCTGCTCAGAGCGGTTCGCCAGGCAGGAAGCGCCGGATGAACGTCGCCAGCGGCATCGGGCCACAGCGGGGTTGCCAGCTGGCGCCCCCCGGCAGCCGCCGCCAGCACTGCACCTGCAACGGGGCCGTGGCTCCAGCGAGCAGCTGCACCCGGTAGCGGTAGTCGGCATCGGCGGCCTGCTCAGGGGCCGAGAGGGCTTCGGCGCCGGGCTGGCTGCTGCGAAACGCGTCGAGAAAGGTGGCCGCCTCGGGGCTGCGGCGCAGGGCCGCCGCGAACCGCCAGGCGGCGCCGGTGGGATAGCCGTCGTGGTGGAGGTAGAGATGGTGCACCGGAGCGTCCGGGAAGCCGACGAAGGGGTAGACGGCGCGGGTGGCCAAGGGGGGTGGGGCGACTGCCTCCGTGAGTGCCACCGGCGTCTCAGCGCCGGGAGTGGCGACCAGCTCAGTTGTCGATGAACAGCGAATGGGCCGTACGCACGACCCGGGGATCGGGCTCAGCGACGGCGTCGTGGTCCTTGTGCTCGTAGTCCAGGGCGTGGAGAACGCTGCGGATGGCGCCGAGTCGGGCGCGCCGCTTCTCGTTCGAGTTGACGATCGTCCAGGGTGCCACGAGGGTGTCGGTAGCGAGCAGCATCTCGTTGCGCGCGTCGGTGTACGCGTCGTACTTCGCCACGCTGGCCTCATCGATGGGCGACATCTTCCACTGCTTGAGGGGGTCCTCACGCCGGTCGTCAAAACGCTGCTTCTGCCGGCCCCGCGACACGGTGAACCACATCTTGAAGAGCAGGATTCCACTGCTGACGAGTGACTGCTCGAAGCCCGGAACCTGGCGGAGGAACAGGGCGTGCTCCTGGGGTGTGCAGAACCCCATCACCTTCTCGACACCGGCGCGGTTGTACCATGACCTGTCGAACATCGTGATGTCGCCGGCCGATGGCAGGTGTGGAACGTAGCGCTGGAAGTACCACTGGGTCGCTTCGTCGTCGTTGGGCTTCGGCAGCGCCACATGTTCACTGCCGCGGGGATTCAGGTGCTGGCGGAAGCGCTTGATCGATCCACCCTTGCCCGCCGCATCACGACCCTCGAAGAGGATGACCACGCGCTGCCCGACAGCCTTGATGTGGCGCTGGGCCTTGAGCAGCTCGATCTGGAGCGATTTGAGGTCTTTTTTATAGTCTTTCTTGTCGATCGATTTGTCGTAGGGAAGATCGTTCTGCATCTCCTCGATCGACGCGGCAGGCGATGGTTGTTGCTTCTTGCTCATGGGGATGGCGATCGTCGCTCGACACAACCACCTTGGCCTCTGAAGACGGCGCGATGGTGCGTCTGGCGGCTTCAGGGCCGGACGTCTCCAGCGATGGCGCCTCTCCCTGGCGGCACGGGCAGCAAGGGCGTGGGGTCCACCGCCACCAGCCCCCCGAGCTGCCGCTGGCGCAGTTCCAGGTGCAGGTGGGCTGTGCTGGCGTTGCCGGTCTCGCCCACCTCACCAACGGGCTGTCCGGCCGCCACGGTGTCGCCCTCGGCCACGGAGGCCTGGCGCAGATGGGCGTACAGGCTCGACCAGCCGCCGCCGTGATCAATCAGCACCGTCAGGCCGTAGCCATTGATCTGATCCACCCGTTGCACCCGGCCGGCCTGCACCGCCAGCACGGCGGTGCCCTCGGGCACGATCAGATCCAGCCCGGTGTGCAGGCGCCAGGCCCCGCGTGAGCTCGAAAACCGCCAGCCCCAGGGGTCCTGCTCCGTGGCCGCCACGGCAAGGGGGTAGTGCAGCGGCGGCAGCGGGCCCGCCGCGGCCTCGCCGGGCCCGGGCGAGCCGGCCTGGAGGGCGAGGTCGCCCACCGGCACCTCCCGGGGCACCAACGCCGGCCGCCCGGGCCTGGTGGCCGCCGGAGCTGGCGTGGGGGCGAGGCGGGGGGCCGGCGGCAGGGGCGGCAGCACCGCCTCCGGCAAGGGTTGTGATTCCGCCCCCGCGCCGGTGGCGGAATCGGGGATCGGCGGATCTCCCCAGGCCCCAGGGGTATCGTCCCCGGCCGCGACGGCGCCTGGGAGCAGGAGCAGCAGGAGCAGCAACGCCTGAGCCCGCCGGGGGTGTGGGGGGGCCATGGAACGGGCGCGGGGTAGGCGCGTTGTACCGCCTCTTCCGGGGGCCGGCCCGCCGCCGGGCGAGGCCGGGGACCAGGCCCTGCTGACGGATCGCTGGATCAGCCAGGAGGCGGGCAGCTCGTTGTGCGCGATCAGCCACCTGGTGGTTGCCTACGCCTTCGCCTCAGTGCGGCCGGCTCTGCCATGGCACCGCCACCAGGGCCTCCAGCGGCTGCCAGAGATCACGATCGGTCGCGACCAGGGCTGCCAGCCCCACCCGCTCCAGGGCGGCGGCCACCCGCTCCGGATCCATGGAGGCGCCGGTGGCCACCCCAGGCTCGGCAGCGGCATCGAGGGGCAGCAGCAGCACCTGCCGCTCGGCCGGATCGGCCATCACCTGCAGGTTCAGATCGACCAGCTCCCGCTCGAAGAACACCCTGCGCATCCGGGCCGTGACCACCGGACCCAGGGCCGTCGCAAAGGCCTCCAGCCCCTCGGCCTCGCCGGAGCAGCCGCAGTTGAGCGCCAGCCAGATCAGCAGCTTGGCCCAGCTCTCGGCCGTCCACAGGGGCGGGAAACTCTCACGGTGCTGACGCACCAGCTCGGCCATCGCAAAGTCGAACAGGGTCGCCTGCAGGGCCGTGGCGGAAGGCTGGGGAGGGGGATCCATGCCGCCATCCTGACGAGCCATGGGCGAACGGCAGGGGCACAGCCCTGAGGACGTCCCGTCCGATGGGCCCCCGATCCGAAGCATCCGGAGACCGGCCGCCACCGGTGTCTCAGGGCCGATCGACACCGTTGGCATCCGCAACCCGTGATCGGCGCCTTGAAGTCCGTGCCTCGGCGGAGGATCGCCAACCGGTGGATCGGGTTGTCGCCCAGCAAGTGCTGGCTGACTGCGAAAGGGGATTCTTCGGACGCTGGGGTGAGACTCCATTGCCACCGTTTTGGTTGCAGAATGGTTGCCACTGTCCCGGCAACGGCCATGGCCAGGAGCCTGACCCTCAAGAACCTCCCCGACGACCTCTACGGCCGTCTGAAGCAAGCGGCCCAGCAGCATCGCCGCAGCCTGCCGACGGAAGCGGCGTTCATGCCCGACCAGATCGATGCCTTCAAGCGCGAGGGCCGCCCATGATCGTGGTGGACATCGACGTGGTGGCCTACCTGTTGCTGGTAGGCCCCAGACCGGGAAGGCTGAGGCGCTGCTCCTGCATGACCCTGGCTGGGGAAGGCGAGTGATTGCAGCGCCTACGACTGTGAGGCCGATGGACGCCCAGCAGGTACCGGCCGAGCGCAAAGAGTTCCGCCTCGGCACGGCGGCGCTCGACGCTTGGGAGCGCATCAATCAACGGCCGGCACGGCCACTGAAGGGTCTACGCGAGCTGATGGTTCGGCCTTCACCGTTCCAGTAGTGAGCGTGGTCTACCTGTGGCCCCAGCTGTTGGCAGATGTGATCAGGCGCCTGTCACCATGACAGGCTCAAGCAATCTTCTCAATCACCGCCCTCTTGAACCAGGCGGGGATCCGGTCTGACTTCAGCTCCAGTTGCCGGCCATCGGTGATTTCTGCGATCCAGGCGAGCTGTGGGTCTGAGCTGTCGGTTGAGTTGTCGAAGATGTAGGCCCGGCTTGTGTGCTTGATGGCCTCCAGCAATAGCGCCAGCGAGCGATGGTAGCGGCTGATGATCTTGTCCTCCGGCACAGGATGACCACCCAGTCCCACGCGGTTGTGCACACGCGAAACATTGATCTCTGGATCATCCGTGGCCACGAAGTAGAGATAGGTGCGGTAGCCAAGCCGTTGCGCCTGCTCCAGGAGCGCCACCTAGCCGGGATGGGACATAACGGTTTCGCAGGTAAAGCTGGCACAGCGCACTAACAGGTGCTGGCGTAGAACATCCGCCACCACCGAGGCGAAGTAGGCATTGACCCTCACCCCGTTAAACTCCAGCCATCCACCTTCCAATCACAGTCGTCGGGCCGGCTCCAGCAACCCTGCAGATCTCAGCAGCTCCGAGCCCGTGAAGGCCGGCAAAAGCTCAGCGGCTGTGGTGCTGACACCAAAGGCACCCAGATCGACACAGCCGTTCTGGCGGATGCTCGCTTCGATCTCATCGGGGTTCAGATACACACCCAGCAGGGGCGACGGCAGCACTGCCTTGAGCACGCTTTTGCCCGAGCCATTGGGCCCGGCGAACACCCGCAACCTGGGTGTGGCCTCGATCACCGGATGGTGAAGGTGGTGCCAGGCGTGACCGGTGTGGGTGCCTCAACCGGCCTAAGCCGCTGCTTGCGGCCGTCGGGGAAGACCCGGACGATGAAGCCGCCTTCGGATTGCAACACGCTTTGCCCAGAGGCCAGTACCTGAGCACGCGCGGCGGCGAAAGCCTCACCGGAGACCGACGGGAACCGGCTCTCGAGGTCTTGAAGCTGGCGTTCCTGTTCGGACATGGCCTAATCGTGCTGGATCGAGGTTAGCTGTGCCGTCCCACAACCCACGCCAACGCATCTACTGGCTTGACTGAGAGTCATCAGCCTGGAACGGCGCAACCGCCGGCAACTCGATGGAAGCGAGCCACCCCCAGCTAGCCTTACCTGGTAATACCAGCCCTGCGTCCAGTGTCAATGGACCCTGCCGATGCCATCACCAGCTCGATCACCAGCAAGGGGCAGGTGACCATCCCCAAGGCGTTGCGGCAGCAGTTCGGGCTGGCCAGGGGCAGCCGCGTCAGCTTCGCGCTGGTGGGGGATCACATCGAGCTTCGACCCTGGAAACCGGAGCAGCCAGTGCCGGAGAGCGGCTTCGGATTGGTGAGGACCAACCGGCCCGCCGTGCCGGCGGACTTCGATCCCGCCAGCCTGCTGCGCCCATGATTGGCGTGGACACCAATGTGCTGGCCCGCTACTTCGTGGCGGAGGACGACGCCGACGCGGTCACGGAACGCCAGCGCCGGGCCGCCCGAGATCTGATCGAATCCGGCCAGCCGCTGTTCCTGGCCAAGACGGTGGCCCTGGAGCTGGAGTGGGTGCTGCGTGGGTACTACGGCTTCCCGGTGGAGCAGGTGCTGCAGGTGTTCGACCACCTTCTGGCCCATCCCGGCCTCACGGCAGAAGACCGGCCAGCCCTGGAGCAGGCCGTGGCCGGTGTGCGCAACGGGCTCGACTTCGCCGATGCGCTGCACCATGCCAGCTGCCGCAGTTGCGAGGCAATGGCGTCGTTTGATGATCGTGGCTTTGTCCGGCGGATCCGTCAGCTCAATCTCGCGCCACGGCTGTTCGTTCCTGCCTGAGCGAAGCCAAGGCGCTAAGTGGTCCTTCGATGGCCGCACCAAAGGCAAACCCATGCCCATGGGGCAACCGCGTGGCGTTCGTGGTCCCCACCGCCCCCTGGCATCTGGTGCTGCTGATGAAGGACATCGTGCGGAGGCTTGGGTGAATTCCCTACGCTCGGAAGAGATCAAGTAACGGATTCCACAAATGAGAACCGTGAAAAGCCTGATTGAGGAACTGGCCAGGTTCCCTGAAGAGGCTCTCTGCCATGCCTACGAAGGGGAGGTCATCGGGATCGTTGTTCGGCTCAGCGGACGCGAGGGAGTGATCCACTGCAGTGAGCGCGATGGTGCTGAGCCGGACTCCGAACCGCTCAAAGGCTTTTGAAGCACATCTCAGATCAGATCGAACTTGTGCAAATTTTGCAACGGTTGCCTGTGGGTCTAACTCGCCTTCCTGAAACACATTGAGGATGTGCTTAGACATCACAGAGCATTCACGCCCGGAAAGGTCGGCGATCTGCTTCTGGTTTTGCCAAACAGTGTGCTGATCAAGGCGAACATCCACCTGGGCACTGCCATCCGGTGCCTCGTAAACGATGATCTCGCCGCTGGCGGATGCCGGGGCCATATGTCGATTACTCCTCCACCTCCACCGAAGCCGCTTGCGCGGCTCGCTCCTGGTGCTCTTTGAGGGTGACGCCACTGGCATCCCTCCACTCGGTGCGACCATTGGCGGAGCGCGCCAGCAGCATCACGGCCGCCTGGGAGGGGGAGCTGAACTCGTAATCCTGCGCGAGCACAAGACCGGCTGATTCCTCCAGAAACACCCCCTGGCTCACAAGCTGGGCCCTGGCCGCCACCCATCCGGCGGGGGTTGAGTCAACGAAGTCGGTGCGGCCCCTGGCACCACGCAGCACCGTGAAGCCGCCGGGCGACTCGAAGCCCTGGCCGGAGGCCTCTGGCCCCTTGAGGAGGAAAAGCCGCAGGCTCGATGCGGCGGACTTGCCCGTTGGCTGCTCAAAGGCGCGGAAACCAAGCACCGGGCAGCAGAGGAGGAGTTCTTCAAGGAAGCCATCAGCCTCGGCCCGGTCCATCTCCGCCAGGGTGATGGTGCGCCCCTGCACCGCGTTCTCCAGGCGGCAGCGTTTGGCCTCCTGGGCCAAGCGGATCAGGCGAGCCTCCAGATGTTGGGCATGGGCCTTGTTCAGATAGCCGTCTTTGGAGGTGAAGGCGTAGGCGGTGGTCCAGAACTCCCTGGCCTGGTGCTGTTCGAGGCGACGGCCCAAGGGGTCGGCTTCGCCGATATAGACACGATCGGCGCCACCCTCAGGATCTGGCCCGGCGAGCACGTAGACGCCCGGGCGACCAGCGTCCGGCCGCTGGGTGAATTCCTTGAGCTGGGAGCGAGGCACCACGAAGCCGATGCCGCTCCAGTTGGTTTTCTCCACGATGCGCATGCCATCCGGCATGCCGGAGGGCACAAACAAACGCAGGGCGAAGGGGCGGGCGGGGCTCATGGGGTGGGATGGGAGAAACGCTTCAACTGCTCCTCGGCCTTCTCCCAGTCGCCCAGATGGGCGCGCATCAGGGATTTCCAGAGCCTGCCGTGGTTGGGAACACTGAAGTGGAGGAGTTCGTGGACGATCACGTAGTCCCAAAGGGAACGGTCGAGCGTGAGCAGGTCGATGCTGAAGTTCAGATGGCCGTTGGTGGAGCAGGAGGCCCACTTGTGACGCATCGGGCGCATGCCGAGCCACACCACCTGCACATCCAACTTCTGGGCCCATTCGCGCACCCGGGTCTTGAAGGCCGCTTTGGCTGTGGTGGTCATCCGATGTGGTCCGCCTTCTCCAGCAGGTTGAACAGCTCATTCACGATCGGGGTGACCTGCTCCAGCTCGTCGCATTCGGCAAAGATGGCGAAGGTGACCTGCTTGCGAAGTTCACGCAGGGCATTCTCGCTCTTCTTCCAGTTTGGGTAGGCCACGAAGGCGGCTTTGATCTTTGTGCTCACGACCTCCGGATTGCCCACCTTGGCGTCGAGCAGGGTGCGGTACACGAAGAACGTGAGCCCATCGAAGCCTTTCTCGGCTTGCTCCTGCTTGCGGGTTTCGTTCTGAGCGACTTCCGCTAGCAGTGCAGCCAAAGCATCGGATGTGGAGGTCTGGCGCTGTTCAAAGCTCTCCTGCACCAGCCGGGCCCGTTCGGCCATGGCGATCAGGAAGGGGTCGTCACTGTTTTCCTCGGCAAATTTCTCGATGCTCTTCACAAGGTTGATCACCTTGGTGCCGTCTCCTCCCTGACGCGCCTTGATCAATTCGATCGTTTCGCTGTTGATCAGCACCGGATCCAGCGGACCGTTGACCGCAAGGGTACCGATGTGCTCCTGCACTAGGGAATTGGTTTTGCGTTGGAATTCGCGATCCACGCTCACGGTGATGGTGTAGGCCTTGCGCACGACGACGTAAATGGCGGAGAGAGTGGTGAAGGCCTCGATGAAGGGCCGCAGGAAAGCATCCGGCGAGATGATCTCGTAGAGCATCTCGATCTCCTTGTACTCTTTGAAGAACTCCTTGCGACGCTCGGGATCACGGAAGTGCTCGATCAGGGTGTTGACGTCCTTGTCGTTAAAGTTCTGTTCGATCAGGCCGATGTAGCCAGGTGCCTTGCTCTCCATCTTGTTCTGGAAGAGCACCTTCAGCAGCTTGAGGTCTTTGACAATGGCGTTGATCTCGTCGCTGTCGAAGGCGAGGGCCTTTTCGAGCTTGTCGAAGATGCCCACGAAATCGAGCACGAAGCCGTGGGGCTTCACCATCTCCTGGGCTTCATTCTCGTAGGGGCGGTTCACCCTGGCGATGGCCTGCAGCAGGGTGTGATCGCGCATCGGCTTATCGAGATACATGGCATAGAGCACGGGCGCATCGAAGCCGGTGAGCAGTTTCTCGGTGACGATCAGGATCTTGGGGTGTTGGTCGAGTTTGCCGAAGCTCTTGCGGATCTGGCGCTCCTTCTTGGGATCGAGGTGGAATTCTTTGAGCAGGGCTGAGTCGTTGTTGTTGCCGGTATAGACGACCTGCGAAAGCTCAGGTGGCAGGCCCATCTCGGTGAACACGGCATCGAGGGCATGCTTGTAGAAGGCGCAGGCCTCTCTGTCGACGCCCACGAGGAAGGCCTTGTAGCCGAGCGGCTCCACGTTCTGGAGGTAGTGGTTGGCCACGAAGCGCGCCACTTGCTGGATGCGGTCTTTGCCCTTGAGGAAGTTCTTGAGGTTCACCGCCCGCTCAAGGATCTTGTTGAGCTCCTCGATGTCGGCAACGCCCTCGGCTTCGGCGAGGGAGAGGAACTCAGCGTCGAGTGTCTCGTGGGGCACGAGCATCTCGTTGGGGGCGAGCTGGTAGTAGAGCGGCAGGGTGGTGCCGTCTTCGATGCTGTCGGCGATGGAGTACTTGTGCAGGTAACCCTTGTCGTCTTCGCAGCCGAAGGTTTTAAAGGTGCCCTTGCCGTAGACGGTTCTGTCGACGGGGGTGCCGGTGAAGCCCAGGAAGGTGGCATTCGGCAGGCCGGCCATCAGGAAGGTGCCGAGGTCGCCACCGGTGGTGCGGTGGGCTTCGTCGATCAGCACATAGATGTTGGAGCGGGTGTTGAGATCCGCCGGCATGTCGCGGAACTTATGGATCATCGTCACGATGATGCCCCGGTAGTCATCGCGGAGCAGCTGGTTTAGGCGGGCAATGCTGCTGGCGTGCTCCAGGTTGCCCAGGCCGAGGGCGGCGAGGTTCTTGAGCATCTGATCTTCCAGCTCGTTGCGGTCGATCATCAGCAGCACGGTTGGCTTGTCCGCTTCCGGTGCTCGGAAGAGACGCTCGGCTGCCTTGATCATGGTGAAAGTTTTGCCGCTGCCCTGGGTGTGCCAGATGAGGCCACGGGTGCGCTTGGGATCGAGAGCGCGGCCCACGGATGCATCGACGGCGGCGGTTTGGTGCTGGCGCAGGATGTATTTGTTGAGTTCTTCGTCTTTCTCGGCAAAAACGATGTAGTGCTGCAGGAAATCGAGAAGCTGAGGGATGGCGCAGAAGCTCTTGATCTTGGCCTGCAGCTGGCCCACCTGCTCGTGCTTCCAGTTGAAGAGGTTGCGCCGCACCGTGTTCCAGCTCACGCCATAGGAAAAGCCGATGGCATCGGTGGCAGTGAACAGCTGCTGGCTCACGAACAGCTCGGGCGTTTCGCGGTGGTAGCGGCGGATCTGATCGATGCCCAGATCGATGGCTTCCTGCTTATCGGCGTTCTTGCACTCGATCACCAGCACCGGGATGCCGTTGATCAGGAAGACCACATCCTCCCGGGTGCCGTAGTGGCCGTTGTGGAAGGCCCACTCCTCGGTGACCTCGTAGATGTTCCGGCGCGCCTCCGGCACCCTGTCGCGATCGTCGTAATCGATCAGAATCAGGTCGCGCTCGCGCTTCTCCTCGTGGTCGAAGACCTTGCCCCGGTTGCGGATATGCTCCACGAACTCCCGGTTGCCGTAGATGTCGGTGTGCAGATGGCGGAACTGCCCGAGCAACGCGCCCTCGGCTTCGGCGTAGCGCGGGTTAAACTCGCGCACCTTGGCATCAAGAAGTTCGTCGAAGAAGAGCGAGCGGTTCTTGGCACGGTCGCTGATCGGCACGTCTTGATCAAAGCCACGGCGCTGCTCGTGACGTGGACCCCAAAAACTGATCCAGGCCTTATGAGAGCTTCCCTACCGGCCAGACTTGGCCAGGAGAAGCCCCATGAAACGCAAACGCCACA
>NZ_JAFKRG010000029.1 GCF_019038415.1 Synechococcus sp. CCY 9618
GGGGCGTACGCCTATGGAAGTCCTCCAGCAATGGAAAGCGGCCTGATCACCCCACCAGCTCTCATAGGAACTGGACCACTGATGGGGGTCACGTCACTCGGCTTCCTCCTGGGACACAATCGACCACCCGATGGCCTCGGCGTAGGCGAGGATTCGGGATTGGACGGTCTTGTGTTCTCCGGGTTTGGGCATGCTATTTCCCTTTGATGAGTTTGTGCTTCTCGCAACGCGCCAGCAGGCTGCAGAGTCCGCTGCTGAAATCATGGGCTTGATCGAATGTCACCTCAAGCCGCCCAGGGTTGTTGTGGCTGAGAAAGTTGATGAGGTCCCCTTGGCCAAGAACCCTTGCGATGTCTATCCCAATCGCAACTTCATTGGATGGTTCGGCCTTAACCAACAGCTTCCGTAACTCGTCGGCAATGCCAGCGAGGACGAAGTCTCCTGCGGTGTACTTCCCGTCCGACTTAAACCGCACTCTCAGTTCTACCTTTGCCGAAGTGCGGGTTAGAAAGTCTTCGAGGACGACGCGAAATGGCCCGCCTAAATTTCGGTAGTTTGCTTCCGTCAGATTCTCCGCGATGAACTCCCAAGAGCTATCAGACACGGAAAGGACCGGTCCGGTGTCCACAGTCCAGCCGTTCATCTGAATATATTGCCACTGATTCTGCAGCCCCATGGCTCGGGCGCTCGACTGCAGAAGCTCGTTCCAATGCTCATCGTGGGTGGTCAGGATGATCTGGAAGTCCTTGAACTCGGTGAACAACAACTCACCGACACGTCGTCTGTGCTCCTTGTCGATGCTCGTCAGCACATCATCAAGCACTAGAAGAGTTCCCGGAGGATTGAAAATGCGAACAGCCGCGAGAAACAGACAAAGGCCGAGAGAATCAAGATGTCCCTCGCTCAAGAAAGCGCGCGGGTCCTTCGAGTTCGCCAGACCCAAGAACTGAATGGCAAGCCGCAGTCCCCCCGCGGCCGCCCGAGAGGTCGGTTTCAATTCAAGCGCGGTGCATTCCGATACTTCACCTCCATGGGCGAAGTCATGCAGAACCTTGTAATACTCCTGCACCTTGCCCGAGATCTTTGTGAATACTTGTTGGATCGCACCTTCCCGAGCCGAGGAGAAGCACTCTCTTGAAATAGTCGTCCGGCGGAGGATTTCTATGGACCCCGCTACCGCTGATTCGGCCTTCTCTACATCTTGCCAAGAGGCCAGTCCCCGTTCCAGAAGGGCAATAGCAGTCTCTAGCTTTGTAGAGTCTGGTGGGACCAAGTCGTCTTTTTGCTTTTTCAGAGCGACCGCTACCGCTTTTCGAATCACAGCAATGGTCTGAAGATCACCGGAAACTGCCAAATCCTCCGCAAAGTCCTCCTTACCCGCGTGGGCAAGGAGCCGGGTAAGCCGTAGCGCCTTTGCTCGTGCATTTCTTAACTCAGCTTGAGTGGCAGCCTCGAACAAGTCGGAATGTGTCAAGTCATTCTTGAGCAGTTCCGCAACTGAGACTGCGTATTGTCTGATGCGTCCAAGGGCAGCGGTTCGATTAGTCTTCGCGTTACTCAACTCCTGAAGTGCAGCGCCTCGTTCTTTGAGCCGGGCGAGCAACGTATCCAACGGTTGCTCAAATTTAGATTCACACAGGGGGCAATGTTTCTCGTCTTTAAATCTAGCTAAGTAGCTCCTTCCTTCCTCAATGATCCTGCTGCGCGGAGCATCGACAGAGGAAGCGGCCAACTCGGCAATTTTCACACGTAAGTCGTTGACGGCCTTTACATCGGCGTCGGACACAGTTGCGAGGGGCGTTTCGATGCTGACCAAGGCGCGGGTGAGTGCGTCGATCTTCTCTCGATTGGCTTGAGGCCTCTTCTCCTTGAGCAGTTGAAGCCGAGATTCCAAATCTTCCCACTTGTCGATCTTGTCTAAATCGAATGCTTCAACGGTTTTCGCTATCTGAGTAAAGACCTGTGCGAGGTTTGTGGGCAAGAATCCAAGAACAGGGTCGTTAAACACCGCGAGCTTTGTCCGATGGCCTGTCCGCGCTCGATCGGAAGCTGTGCTCGCTTGGCGTTCTGCTTCGACGAAACCCCGTTGAAGCCGATCCACCTTTGTAATCCCGAGGAGTTGAACAAACTTCTGGTACCGGTCCGCATCTTGATCACAAACGAAGTCCAGGATTTTCGCACGACGGAGAACGAAGCCATCAACCGTTGGGTGCTGTGCGAAGAAGTCTTTAACCGCCTGCCGTTCGGTGATCTCAATCGAATCAGAGGATAGCTTTCGGGAAATCTCTCCATTCGATGGACTAAGGGCCAAGACCACCCTTGGATCCCCGCCAGTCTTGACGTTTCTCACCGCGTCGTCGTGCGAGATGCTACCTGTTCCAACACCTGTGAAACGTGCGATTTGACCCGAAAAGACAAATTCTATCCCGTCAACTAAGGCGCTCTTGCCTTTACCGTTCGTGCCTAGGAGCAAGAGACTCTTTCCCTTGAGCTTGAATTCGTTGGCGGGCAGGCCGCGGAAATGCTCAAACTTGATCAGCCGAACATTCTCACTCATGGCTCACCTCCTCTTTCAAGGGATCGTTCTTGGAAGCGGCCGCGACGATCTCAGCTGCTGTTGGGGCTTCCGATTCCAGCAACTCGACCAATGCTTCCTGCGCGGCGGGTGGAAGTGAGTCCTTCGAGCTGAGTTCCGAAGCGAATCGAGTCGAGAGGTCCTGAAACAATTCCGCGCGGAGATCCGATGGCAGTGGCGGTTGCTCTGGTTGGGGAGGAGTCGCCGATTCCATACTTGCTATGCAGGAAGAAGGGATTGAATATCAAGTTCACGAACGCTTGTCTTGGCGGTCATCAGTTCGTGAAGGAGGGTGCGGAACAGGTCTTGGAGTTGAGATTTCTTGCGCTGCGCTAAGTCGCGCCTGCTGTCACATGTAAACAGCACCTCGGCGATCCCTGACTGCTCCTCCTTGGCCGGGCACGCCAGGTTAATGCTGCCAAGTTGAGCGCGGTTGATCTTTGGTATACCCGTTCGATCTTGAAACGACATTGCAGCTTTTTTGAAGTCGTCTGATAGGAGGTAGTAGAACAGGAAATCCCGGATGAAATGGGATTCGGACCGGAGAGGATACATATCAGCACTACACGTTCCCTCGAAATCGGGAAGCGCCACTTTGTTCAGGTAGGGTCGTATTTTCGAGTAGAGAACATCATCCGGGGTGAAGTAGTAGTTTCCGCTGGAGATCTTCAGTTCGCCATTCGTGCACAGCTTTACAAGCCGGCCAGTATCGCTCTCGATGTTCTCAGACCCAACATGCATCATGTCGACAAACGGGTTCTGTCTTGGATCGACTTGCCCGTTTTTGATGCTGACGCTATCGATGAATGCCACCACCTCCCAACTCTCGGGGATTGGACCGATTTCAGTCTCCTTTTGAGGCTCCTCGCGCAACCCTTCAGTGAATAACTTGTGCATGAGGGCCTTTTCAGCTCGGTGGTGGTCAGAATGATCCGCTCCTGCGATTCGATCGCTCGCTGCACCGTCGAAAGGATGTTCGCGATCTTCTTCTGCTCAGGGAGTGGGGGGATTGGGAGCTGGAACGACGAAACAATCCCCTTGTTAATGTTTTTCTGCGTTGACTCCACATTCAAGCGAGCCAAGTGTTTTTTGTGGGCTTGCAGGCAGAACGATAGATACTCTAGGTCGTAATCCTCACGCGGGACAATTGCGAGGATCGCCTGATTGGTTGCGACAGGAAACGTAGTAATGACCGTGGCCCCGATTGTCGCATACATTGAAAGCAGCAAGGTGTTTTCTGGCACTATCCAAGCGCTGCATGACTCGAGGCCTTCGCGTGTGATCGTTTCTTTGGTTGACTTAAGATAAACACCACTGCTGGTCATGTCGTCAATCAAGACGAAGGGGATATCCCCGCCGAAATTGCTTTTGTTTTGCCTGCTTGGAGTTCCACCAGCTTTTAACTTGGTCGCCAGTTCGTCCATGCGAGTAAGAGTCCACTCGCTGGGAATTTGAAAGTCAGGCCACTCGTTCATATTCCTAGTTTCTCCAGAATCTCCTTCAAGGCCCTGTCCGTCTCCCGCGCTTCGGATTCGATGGCGTTCAGTTCCTCAACGATCTCCGCGATGGGCCGGTATGTTTCGGCGTCGCTGGTGTGGATGTAGCGGCTGGGGGAGATATTGTAGTCGTTTTTCTTCAGCTCAGCGTGATCCAAGATGCGGCTGAGCTTGTCCTCTTCCTGCCACCCGATGAGGGTGTCGGCGATGCGCTGGATACCTACGTCGGGAATGAAGTTCTTGGGGTCGCCCTTTTCGAACACCTGGCTGGCGTTCACCAGGAACACCTTGCCCTGGCGCTCCTCTGCCTAGGCCTTGTTCAGGAACAGCACGATGCCTGGAGCCGTGGTGTTGTAAAAAAGGTTGTCGGGAAGGTAGAGCACGCTCTCGATCAGGTCGTGGTCCACGAACCACTGGCGCACAATCTTTTCCTTGTTGGTGCCGGTATTGCCCGAGCCGCGGGAGACGGCGCCGGTGTCGAGCACCACGGCGGCACGGCCGTTGGCCTTGAGGCTGGCGTACATGTGCTGCACCCAGCCCCAGTCGGCCGACGACTTGCCGGGGAAACCGGCCCCCGGTGGAAAGCGGTCGAATTCGTCGCTGTCGTAGTCGGCCTCGGTGAACCAGTCCTGGTTCCACATCGGATTGGCCACGACGCGATCGAACGTACGCAGTTTGCCCGCTGAGTTTTTGAACCAGGGCTTCTTGAAGGTGTCGCCGATCTCGATCTGGCCCTCCAGGTCGTGGATGATCATGTTCATGTTGGCCATCGCCCAGGTTTCGGGCACATACTCCTGGCCGAACAGCTTCAGCGGTGCGATGGCGGCGCCGTTCGAGCCCCGCACGCTCTCTTCCATGGCGATTTCGCATTTCACCAGCAGACCGCCGGAGCCACAGCAGGGGTCGTAGATCTCCATGCCGGGCCCCGGCTGCAGCACCTTGCTCATGATGCTGGCCACCTCGGGCGGGGTATAGAACTCACCAGCGCTCTGGCCGCTGCCCTCGGCGAACTTGCGGATCAGGTATTCGTAGCTCTTGCCGATGATGTCGGCCTCCACGTCGCTCAGCCCCAGGCGCTTTGTGCTGATCGCCTCGATCAGGTTGGAGAGGCGGTCGTCGTCGAGGTCGCGCTGGCCGTGGGTGGTGGCGTTGAAGTCCACCCGGTCGATGATGCCCTGAAGCAGTGGGTTCTCCCGGGCGATGGCCCGCATCTGGGTGGTGACCCCTTCGCCGATCTTGTCCGACAGCTTGCGGATCACGCTCCACACCGGCTGCTCCGGGTCGCCCGGCACCAACGGCAGGTAGAAGCGCACCAGCTTGGGATCGGCAGCCACCAGCTGGAACGCCTTCTGGCGCGAGCCCACCTCGGCCGCGATGCGGTTCAGCTCGTCGTCGAACACATCGCAGAGCCGCTTGGTGAAGATCAGCGGCAGGATGTAGTCCTTGTATTTCGGTGCGTCCTTGGCGCCACGGATCGAGCAGGCGGCGTCCCAGATCCAGGATTCGAGGGATTTGTCTTTGGTGGTGCCGTTGCTGGCGCCCTTGGGCTTGCGGCCGTTGCTGGAGGGGGTGGGTTGCTGGGCCACGGGTTCGGCGTCGGCCAGCGACACGCTGTCGCTGCGGCCCCGGCCGCGCACCACGATTCCCTTGCGAGCCAGTTCCGACTTCACCTCCTCGTAGAGGGTCTCATCCCAGCCGAGCGCCTCGCGCAGGGCGGGGTTCTTGGCGGGGCTGCCGGCCTGCTCCAGGGCCTCGAGGAAGTCGTTGAGCTGATCCGGATCGGGCACTGGTGGATCAGGTTTGGCGTCGCTCTGGGGAGTCTGCCTGCGGCCGCGCAGTTTTGGGAGGGCCCGAGAATGTAGAGGGGTACTGCGGGGCGATGAGAAGCTGTAGCCAGGTGACGCTCCTACCCTGTTCCCATGGACGATGTTGCTCCGCTCCAGCCCTAGTTGGCCCATCGGCTGGAACCCCTGCGCGACTTGTGCACCCGCTACAGCGTTGAACGCCTTGACGTGTTCGGCTCAGCGGTGAAGGGCCGGTTCAACCCCGCCAGCAGCGACCTCGACTTCATCGTGCGAATGACTGGTCAGCGGGAACGGGGCTACGCCCGGCGTTTCTGTTCCTTCGCCGATGCCTTGGTGTCCCTGTTCGGTCGTCCAGTGGATCTGTTGACGGAATCCATGATCCACAACCCCTACTTCCGCCAGGACGTCGACGCATCTCGCCGGATTCTGCTGGAACTCTGAAAGATGATGGCCTTGGCCCAGCCGGGCATGACTCCACACTCAAACTGGTTGGCAACTGGTTGGACTCCCATGCGCCCCGTCAGTGACCTCGAGGCCAGGACGCTCCTGGCGGCACGGCTGAAAACCTTCAGCCAGGGCCAGAGCCTTGGTGGCGTCGCTGTGGCGGAGCTGCGGGATGCCGGCCGCCGCTGAACCGACAGCTGCGCCCCCTCACCAAGGCATGAACGAGCCCCCCACCGATCCCGCCCAGCTGCGCCGCGACTACCGCCGCGCCGAACTGCGGCGGGGCGATCTGGCGGCCGATCCGGTGGAGCAGTTCCGCCGCTGGTTCGATCAGGCGCTGGCGGCCGAACTGAGCGAGCCCAACGCCATGGTGCTGGGCACCAGCGACGGCCGCCGCCCCAGCAGCCGCACCGTGCTGCTCAAGGCCTTCGACCCGCGGGGCTTCGTCTTCTTCACCCATTACGAGAGCCGCAAGGCCAGAGAGATCGCCGCCCACCCCCAGGTGAGCCTGCTGTTTCCCTGGTACGGGCTGGAGCGTCAGGTGGCGATTCTGGGCCGGGCCGAGCGCATCGGCGCCGCCGAATCGCTGGCCTACTTCCTCTCCCGTCCCCATGGCAGCCGGCTGGGGGCCTGGGTGTCGCAGCAGAGCGCCGTGATCGGCTCCCGCTCGATCCTGGAGGCCCAGTGGGAGGCGATGAAGCGCCGCTTCGCCGACGGCGAGGTGCCCCTGCCGCCGGCCTGGGGCGGCTTCCGGGTGGTGCCGGAGGAGTTCGAGTTCTGGCAGGGCCGGCAGAACCGGCTCCACGATCGTTTCCGCTACCGGCCCAGCGAGCCCGAGGAGGGCGGGAGCAGTGGCGGGGCCTGGAGCATCGAACGGCTGGCGCCCTGACGAGCGCGCGCCGCTGCGGGTCGCCATGTCCTGGAACCGGGGGTCGATCGGATCAGGGCTGGGCTGGGCGGAGGCGCCACAGGCCCAGCCATTCGTCCTGACGCTGGTCCACCGAACCGCTGGCCGGCTCCCAGAGCTCTGCCACCAGACCCGCCCGGCCCAGCTGGACTTCCACGGCCTGCGGGTCACTGCCCCAGGGCGGACCACCCAGCCTGCGGTGGCACCAGAACAGTCCCAGCAGCCAGCCGCCCGGAGCCAGCAGGCGGCGGACCGTGGCCAGATAAGCGTCGCGCTGTTCTGGATCGATGGCGCAGAAGCAGGTGTGCTCCACGATCCCCGTGAGGCTTCCGGCAGCCAGACCCGCCGCCTCCAGGGCCTGCTGGTCAAACAGGTCGGCCTGCAGCCAGCGCAGGCGGTCCCGGTCGTGGCCGTGGCGGGCACGGGCCTCGGCCAGGGCCTCGCCGCTGAAATCCAGGCCGATGGCGGCGAAGCCGAGCTCTTCCAGCAGGGCGGCCTCATGGCCGCGGCCACAGCCCGGCACCAGCACCTGGCCCGGTGGCTGGGGGGCCAGCGGGTGCGTGCGTAGAAACCGCTCCAGCGGCGGGGCGGGCCGGCCCAGCTCCCAGCCGTCCGTTCCCTGCCGGTAGCGCTGGTCCCAATGGCCTGGCTCAGCGGTGGGTGCCGGCGTGGAGGGGTTCATGGCTCCAGCATGGCCCCCTAGCCTGGCCCGATGCGCCTGCTGCACACCTCCGACTGGCACCTGGGCCGGAGTTTCCACGGGGCCTCGCTGCTGGAGGAGCAGGCCGCAGCCATCGAGCGGATCGCGGAGCTGGCGGCCGAGCACGCCGTCGATGCGGTGCTGATCGCCGGCGACCTCTACGACCGGGCCATCCCGCCGGCCGAGGCGGTGGCCCTGTTCAACCACGCCCTGGCCCGGCTGAGTGCGGGCGGCACCGCCGTGATCGCCATCGCCGGCAACCATGATTCCCATGTGCGGGTGTCGGTGTACGACCCGCTGCTCTCCGCCTTCCAGGTGACGATCCGCGGCGACGTGCAGCGGGCCCACGAGCCGGTGCTGGTGACGCCCCGCTCAGGGGGAACGCCCGTGGCCATCTATCCCCTGCCGTACCTGGAGCCGGCGGTGGACGGGCCCGCCCTGGCCGGCGAACCGCTGCGGCTGCGCCACGAGGAGGTGACCCGGCTGGCCATCGGCCGGATCCGTGCCGATCTGCAGGGCCGGCCGAACCACCGCTCGGTGCTGGTGGCCCACACCTTCGTGGCCGGCGGCACCAGCTCCGAATCGGAGCGGGAGCTCACCATCGGCAACGTCGACCGGGTGAGCGTGGCCACCTTCGCCGGCTTCGACTACGTGGCCCTGGGTCACCTGCACGGCGCCCAGGAGCTGGACGGCCCCCGGGTGGCCTACTCGGGCACCCCCCTGGCCTATTCCTTCTCCGAGCAGCAGCACATCAAATCCGTGCGGATCGTGGAGCTGGCGGCAGACGGCACCCCATCGGTGCAGGTGGTGCCCCTGGGGGTGGGCCGGCCCCTGTGCACCCTCACCGGTCCGATCGAGGAGCTCTGCACGGCGCCCGAACACGCCGCCGCCGCCGGCGCCCGGGTGCGGGCGATCCTCACCGACGAGTCCCTGCCCCTGCAGGCCATGGCCCGCCTGCGGGCCCGCTTCCCCCACATCGCCGAGCTGCGCCACGAACCGCCGCAGGTGGCCCGCGCCAGCGGCTCCGAGCGCCACCGCCAGGTGCGCCAGGCCCGCTCGCCCCAGGAGCTGACGGCGGCCTTCTTCGCCGACCAGCAGGGCCGCCCCGCCAGCGCCCAGGAGGCCGAGCTGCTCCAGGCCGCCCTGCGGGCGGCGGACAAGGGAGGGGAACGGTGAAGCCCCACCAGCTGCGGATCGAGGCCTTCGGGCCCTACGCCGATCCGGTGGCGATCGACTTCGACAGGCTCGCCGCCGAGGGCCTGTTCCTGATCCACGGCAGCACCGGCGCCGGCAAGACCTTCCTGCTCGATGCCCTCTGCTTCGCCCTCTACGGCGAGGTGTCCGGGGAGCGCAGCGTCAAGGGACTCCGCTCCGACCACGCCGCGCCGGGGGCCACGCCCCGGGTGGACCTCACCTTCTCCTGCGGCGAGGCCCGCTACCGGGTGGAGCGGGTCCCGGGGCATTCGGCGCCGAAGGCCCGGGGCCAGGGCTTCACCGACAAACCGCCCCAGGCCTTCCTGTTCCGGCTCGGCGCCGGCGGCGAGGAGCAGGCCGTGGCCGCGAAGACCACCGAGGTGACCCGGGAGGTGGAGCACCTGGTGGGGCTCAGCGCTGCCCAGTTCCGCCAGGTGATCCTGCTGCCCCAGGGCCGCTTCGCCGAGGTGCTGCGGGCCAAGGCCGAGGAGCGCGAGAACCTGCTGAAAACCCTCTTCGACACGGAGATCTACCAGCGGGCCGGCTGGTGGCTGGAGGACCAGGCCAAGGCGGCGCGTCAGGAGCGCGACAGCCAGGCCCAGGCCCAGGCGGTGCGGCGGGAGCAGGCGGCCCATGCCTGGGCCCCCCACGCCCCGGCGCCGCCCGAAGGCAGCGAAGCGCCACCACCCCCGGACGACCAGGCCGCCCTCGAGGCCCTGGTGGAGCAGATCGGCGCGGTGCTGCAGAACAGCCAGGCGGCCCTGGGGCAGGCCACCGCCACACTCCAGGGGGCCCAGAGCCGCCAGGCGGAGCTGGACGCACTGGCGGTCCGCTGGGAGCGGCGGGCGGAGGCCGCCGCCAGGCTGAGCCAACGGGAAGGCCAGCGCCAGGACGTGGAGACCTTCCGCCAGCGGCTGCGCCTGGCCGAGCAGGCCGAGGGCCTGCGCCCCAGCCTGGAGGCCGAAGCCGCCGCCCGCAGCGCCCTGGCCCAGGTGGAACAGGAACTCCAGGGGCAGCTGCGAACGGCCATCCGGGCCCGCGATGGCGCCCGTGCCTTGCCGAACTCCCTGGTGCTGCTGGATCTGCTGGCGTTGCCCACGGCTGAGGCCCTGGGCAACGCCGGCGCCGACCTGGCCGCCCGCGGCGCCGAGGTGCGGGAGCTGCAGAAGAAGGCCGCCGAGGCCGCCGAGGCCCGGGGCCGGGCCGCCGCCGCCCGCCAGCGGGCCGGGGAGGC
>NZ_JAFKRG010000030.1 GCF_019038415.1 Synechococcus sp. CCY 9618
CGACGTAGAGACGGTTGTTGGTGGAGGTGACCCACTCGCAGAACTGGTTCCACACCGAAGCGCCGGAGCGCTGTTGGAGAGTGGCGGTCATGAGTGCGTAAGAGGTAGTCGCCGCAGCAGGCGTCAAAACGCCGTTCCGGTGACAGGAGGTAGAGGCGGAATCCCACCTGTGCGGCACTGTAACAGAGTGTTGCGGAGTGTGAGCAGCCCTTCATGAAGAAATCATGAGCCCCTTGCCCCCGGGCACCGCCCAGCGCCGGGTCACCTGGAGCCCAAGCGTCACCCTGGTGCCCACCCACCACTGCTTCAACGCCTGCGGCTACTGCTCGTTTCGCCGCCCACCCCTCCCCGGGTCCCTGACGTCCGCTGCCGCTCCGCCGGACGCCCTCGGCGCGGCAGAGGCTTCTCATCTGCTGCGCCAGCGCCCCCTGGCCCGGGAGGTACTGCTGCTCAGCGGCGAAGAGGCCCCGGCCTCCCCCGCACGGCGTCCCTGGTTCGCCCGTCTGCTGGCTCTCAGCAGGCTGGCCCTGGCCTGCGGCCGCCTGCCCCACACCAACGCCGGCCCCCTGTCGCTGCGGGAGATGGCCGCCCTCGGCCGGCTCAATCCCTCCATGGGGCTGATGCTGGAGGGTCTCGGCCCCGCCTACGACCGGTTGCATCGCCAGGCTCCCAGCAAACGGCTGGAGGTGCGGCTGGCCCAGCTGGAGCAGGCCGGACGCCTCGGTATCCCTTTCACCACCGGTCTGCTGCTGGGGGTGGGGGAGAGCCGGGCGGAGCGCCGCGACGCCCTTGAACTGCTCGCCCTGCTGCAGCAGCGCTGGGGCCATCTCCAGGAGGTGATCCTCCAGCCCTGGCGCCCCGATGGCGCCGCCGCCCTGCCCCTCGATCGGGCCCGCCAGGACGACCTGCTGACCACCATCGCCGAGGCCCGCGCCATCCTGCCGGCCGAGGTGCATCTGCAGCTGCCGCCGAACCTCTGGCCCGCTGAGCGACTGATCGAAGCCCTCGAGGCGGGCATCGATGATCTGGGGGGCATCGACAGCGGCGATGTGATCAATCCGGCCTATCCCCAGCCCACCCCTGCGGACCTGGCCGTGCGGCTGGCGGCCGCCGGCTGGGGGGTCCGCCCCCGGCTCTGCGTGCACACGGCCTGGATCCCCTGGCTGCCGCTCCCGCTGCGCCGCGCCGCTGACGCCGTGGCGCAGTTGTTAGCGTCCGAGCACACCTTCGAGCTGCGCGAGCCGTGAGCGATCAACGGGTGCTGCTGGTGCGGCTGCCCTGCAATCCGATCTTTCCGATCGGCCCGATTTATCTGGCCGACCACCTGCACAAGCAGTTCCCCGGCCTGCCCCAGCGGATCCTGGATCTGGCCGCCGTGCCCCTGCTGGATGTGCAGCGGGTGCTGCGTGATGTGGTGGACCAGTTCCGCCCCACGCTGCTGGTGTTCTCCTGGCGGGACATCCAGATCTATGCGCCGGTGGATGGCCGCGGCGGCAACCCGCTGCAGAACTCCTTCGAGGTGTTCTACGCCCGCAATCCCCTGCGCCGATTGCGCGGTGCCCTGGGGGGGCTGCGGCTGATGGGGGCCTACTACGGCGAGCTGCGCCGCAACCTGGGCCTGATCCGTCGGGGCTTGAAGCGGGCGCGGCGCCACCATCCCGACGCCCGGGCGGTGCTCGGTGGCGGTGCGGTCAGCGTCTTCTACGAGCAGCTCGGCCGCCAGCTGCCGAAGGGCACGGTGGTGTCCGTGGGGGAAGGCGAGGTGCTGCTGGAGAAGCTGTTGCGCGGCGACGACCTGGCCGGGGAACGCTGCTACCTGGCCGGGGAGACCCCCCGCCCCGGGCTGATCCATGAGCAGCCCGCCGGCATGGAGAAGACCGCCTGCGACTACGACTACATCGCTTCGATCTGGCCCCAGCTGGAGTGGTATCTCGACGGTGGCGATTTCTACGTGGGCGTGCAGACCAAGCGCGGCTGCCCCCACAACTGCTGCTACTGCGTTTACACGGTGGTGGAGGGGAAGGCCGTACGGGTGAACCCTGTGGAGGAGGTGGTCAAGGAGATGCGCCAGCTCTACGACCGGGGGGTGCGTGGCTTCTGGTTCACCGATGCCCAGTTCATCCCCGCCCGCCGCTACATCGACGACGCCAAGGAGCTGCTGCGGGCCATCCAGGCCGAGGGCCTCTCAGGCATCCACTGGGCGGCCTACATCCGCGCCGACAACCTCGATGCGGAACTGGCCGAGCTGATGGTGGCCACCGGCATGAGCTACTTCGAGATCGGCATCACCTCCGGCTCCCAGGAGCTCGTGCGCAAGATGCGCATGGGCTACAACCTGCGCACAGTGCTCCAGAGCTGCCGCCTGCTGGCCCGGGCCGGCTTCCGCGAGCACGTGTCGGTCAACTACTCCTTCAACGTGATCGACGAGCGCCCCGAAACCATCCGCCAGACCGTGGCCTATCACCGGGAACTGGAACGTATCTTCGGGGCCGACAAGGTGGAGCCGGCCATCTTCTTCATCGGGCTGCAGCCCCACACCCACCTGGAGCAGTACGCCTTTGAGCAAGGGGTGCTCAGCCCCGGCTACGACCCGATGAGCATGATGCCCTGGACCGCCCGCAAGCTGCTCTGGAACCCCGAACCCATGGGCCGCACCTTCGGCCGCATCTGCCTGGAGGCCTTCCGGCTCAACCCCGGCGATTTCGGCCGCACCGTGATGGACCTGCTCGAGCGTGACTACGGCGTCGCTCCCCTGGAGGAGGCCTTGCATGCGCCGGTGGAGGGACGCAAAGCCCTGGCCACGGCGGTGCGTTAGCCAGCTGGGAGCTCTGTCTGCCCCCGCGGCGATGCCCACCACCGGCGCCGCACCCACAGCACCCCCCCAAGCCCCATCCACCCCACCACCCCACCGATGGGGTTTGGATGGGCGCCACCGGGCCCCACCAGCCAGGGCGCAGCATCCGGCGCCAGGGCGAGCAGCCCGCCCTGCAGCAGGAACCAGCCCCCCACCAGGCCGCCGTGCAGGCCCACGGCGCCCCAGAGCACGCCCCCATCGGCGCGGCGCTGCAGGGCCAGGACCAGTCCCAGCAGGGTGAGGCCGCCGAGGAGGCCCACCGCTTCGGCGGCCCCGAGGTTGAAGCGGGTGTGGGCCAGGCTGAACACCAGGGCCTGACCCCAGAGAGCCCGGCCGGGCCCCAGGAGCTGCTCGAGTTCTCCCCACAGCCAGCCGCGAAACACCAGCTCTTCCGCGAAGCCCACCCCCAGCAGCAGGGCCAGGGCATTGAGCAGGGGAGCGATGCCCAGCTGCCCCCGCCAGCTGGCCTGGCCCGTGAGCAGCAGCACGGCCGCCACCAGGAACAGCAACAGAAAGGCCTTGAGGATGCCTCGCAGCAAGGCGCGTGCCAGGCGGGTGGGGGAGGCCGTCACGCCCAGCCTTCGCCAGGGATGGGGATCACCCCACGCCCGCCGGATCCGCAGGGGCAGGCTGACCAGAAGCAGCAGCAGGGCCATGGCCGTGCCGATCAGGTCGAGCCGGTCGCGGGGAATCGCCGGAGCCAGCAGGGCCAGCGGCTGCACCAGCAGCCAGCCCAGGCCGTAGAGCAGCGGCACATACAGCAGGGTGCCGATCCAGCGCGGTGCCCGATGGCGCGTTGGCCCTGGTGTCGTCCCCTCGGCAGGGAGAGCCACTCAGCTCTCCGGTTCGATCGTGCTGGTCAGGCCCTTGGCCTTGAGGGTTTCGCTGTAGAACTCGGCCGGCTCCAGATCGCAGACGATCACCAGCCCCACGCCGGTGTTGTGGGCTTCCAGCATCACGGCGATGGCGTCCTGCTCGCTCAGGGAGGGCACCACCTGGCGCAGGGTGTTCACCACATACTCCATGCTGTTCACCGGATCGTTGTGAAGCAGCACCTTGTAGCGGGGCGAGGTCTTGCGTACCCGTTCCGGCGCCTTCTCGATCACGGCCGCTCCCCCTGGGGAGCGGGTGGGCGTTTCGGTGGCCGCCGGAGCCGTGGTGCCGGCGGGGAGGGGCGGGATGGTCATGGGCATGGCCGCTCCGGTCCTGACAGCGCCCAACTCTAAAGAGCCCGGATGCGGCGCATCGCCTCATCCACATTGGCGCGGGAGTTGAAGGCCGAAAGGCGGAAGTAGCCCTCACCGGCGGCCCCGAAGCCGCTGCCGGGGGTACCCACCACGTGGGCCTGGCCCAGCAGGTGGTCGAAGAAGCCCCAGGAATCCAGTCCCTCGGGGGTTCTGATCCATACGTAGGGGGCCTGCTCCCCCCCGTGGACCTGCAGGCCGGCGGCCTCCAGCTCCCGGCGGATGATCGCCGCGTTCTCCATGTAGAAGCCGATCAGGGCCTTCACCTGCTCCTGGCCCTCAGAGGAGTACACCGCCTCGGCGCCCCGCTGCACGATGTAGCTGACCCCGTTGAACTTGGTGCTCTGGCGCCGGTTCCACAGCCCCCACAGCTCCACCGTTTCGCCGGCGGCGGTGGTGCCGCTGAGCCCCCGGGGCACGACGGTGAAGGCGCAGCGGGTGCCGGTGAAGCCGGCGTTCTTGGAGAAGGAGCGGAATTCGATGGCGCACTGGCGCGCCCCCTCGATCTCGTAGATGGAGCGGGGCAGGTCGGGATCGGAGATGAAGGCCTCATAGGCCGCATCGAACAGGATCAGGGCGTTGTGGGCCAGGGCGTAGTCCACCCACTGCTTCAGCTGCTCGCGGGTGGCCACCGCGCCGGTGGGGTTGTTGGGGAAGCAGAGGTAGATCAGGTCCACCGGCTGCTCCGGCAGGGGGGCCACGAAGCCGTTGGCCGCCGTCAGCGGCAGGTAGGTGAGCCCGCCGTAGCGGCCGCCTGCGTCGGCCTCGCCGGTGCGGCCCGCCATCACGTTGCTGTCCACGTACACCGGGTAGACCGGATCGGTGACGGCGATGCGGTTGTCGGCACCGAGGATGTCGAGGATGTTGCTGCTGTCGCACTTGGAGCCGTCGGAGACGAAGATCTCCTCGGCGCTCACCTCACAGCCGCGGGACTGGAAATCGTGGCGGGCGATCGCCTCCCGCAGCCAGCCGTAGCCCTGCTCGGGCCCGTAGCCGTGGAAACCCTCGCGGGTGCCCATGGCCTCGATCGCCTGCTTCATCGCCTCCCGGCAGGCGGCGGGCAGCGGTTCGGTCACATCGCCGATGCCCAGGCGGATGATCGCGGCCTCCGGGTTGGCCTCGCTGAAAGCCTTCACCCGCCGGGCGATCTCGGGAAACAGGTAGCCCGCCTTGAGCTTGAGGTAGTTGTCGTTGACCTGAACCATGGGTGGGAAGCGGAAGGCGCGGCAGCGGGGCCCGGCCGCATCTTCCTATGGCGGGGTCCTGGATCGCGTGGTCCGGCCTGCATACGATCAGCTCACGCCCCCGTGCCGCCGCCGTGCCTCTCGCGTCCCCAGCTCCCAGCAGCGCCGCAACGGCCGGCAGCCCGGGCCCGGCCGATGCTCCGGTCGCTTTCGAGGCGCTGGTGGACGGCAGCATCGCCCGGCCGGCCCGCTACCTGGGCAACGAGCGGGGGGTGGAGCCCCGCGACTGGTCGGCCGCCCGGGTGCGCTGGGCCCTCACCTATCCGGAGGTCTACGAGGTCGGCGCCAGCAACCTGGGCCACGTGCTGCTTTATTCGATCCTCAACGCTGTCCCCGGCCAGCTGTGCGACCGGGCCTACCTGCCGGCCCCCGACCTGGCGGCCCGGCTGCGCCAGCAGGCAGCGCCCCTGTTCGCCGTGGAGAGCCACCGGCCCCTGGCCGCCTTCGACATCCTTGGCTTCAGCCTCAGCTACGAGCTGGGCGGCACCAACATCCTCGAGATGCTGGATCTGGCCGGCATCCCGATCCGCTCGGCCGAGCGGGGCGACCTGCCCCTGGATGATCCGGCCTCGCCACCGCTGATCTTCGCCGGCGGTCCCACTGCCACCGGCAACCCCGAGCCCTTCGCCTCCTTCTTCGATTTCCTGGCCCTGGGCGATGGTGAGGAGCTGCTGCCCGAGATCGGCCTGGTGGTGGCCGAGGGCCGTGCCGCGGGGCTGAGCCGCTCCGCCCTGCTGCGGGATCTGGCCCAGGTGCCCGGTGTCTACGTGCCCGCCCTGTACGGCGCCGCTGCCGACGGGGTGAGCCTCGTGCCCCTGGAGCCGGGCGTACCCGCCCGCGTGCTGCGCCGCACGGCCACCCCCATGCCCCACTACGCCATGGGCCTGGTGCCCCACATCGAGACGGTCCACGACCGGCTCACCGTGGAGATCCGCCGCGGCTGCACCCGCGGCTGCCGCTTCTGCCAGCCGGGCATGCTCACCCGCCCGGCCCGGGACGTGGAGCCCGAGGCGGTGATCGAGGCGGTGGAGGAGGGCATGCGCCGCACCGGCTATAGCGACTTCTCCCTGCTGTCGCTGAGCTGCAGCGACTACCTGGCCCTGCCGGCGGTGGGGGTGGAGCTGCGCAACCGGCTGGCGGAGCACAACGTCAGCCTCACCCTCCCCAGCCAGCGGGTCGACCGCTTCGATGCCTCCATCGCCCACATCCTGGGGGGCACCCGCCGGGCCGGTCTCACCTTCGCCCCCGAGGCCGGCAGTCAGCGCCTGCGGGACATCGTCAACAAGGGCCTCACCGATGCCGAACTGCTGCGCGGCATCCGCACCGCCATGGAGAACGGCTACAGCCGGGTGAAGCTCTATTTCATGATCGGCCTGCCGGGCGAAACCGACGAAGACGTGCTCGGCATCGCCCACACCTGCCGCTCCCTGCAGCAGCAGTGCCGCGACCTGGGCCGGCTGCAGCTCAACCTGACGATCAGCAATTTCACCCCCAAACCCCACACGCCGTTCCAGTGGCACAGCGTGTCGACGGCGGAATTCCGGCGCCGCCAGGAGTTGCTGCGCCAGGCCCTGCGGCCTCTGCGGGGGATCAAGACCAACGTCACCGACGTGCGCCTCTCGGCGGTGGAGGACTTCGTGGGCCGGGGCGACCGGCGGCTGGCGCCGGTGATCGAGGCCGCCTGGCGGGCCGGGGCGGGGCTGGATGCCTGGTTCGAATCGGCCGAGCGCACCCATGCCGCCTGGACCGGCGCCATCGAGGCCGCCGGTCTCGGCGGTTCCTACCGGGCCCTGGAGATGGGCGGCTGGAGCGCCGCCGAGGCCTTCGCCGCCGGCGATCTGGAGGCTTTCTGCCGTCAGCCCCTGCCCTGGGACCACATCGACTCGGGCGTCGACAAGGCCTGGCTGGCGGAGGACCTGGGCCGGGCCCTGGCGGCCGCCGTGGTGCCGGACTGTTCCTTTTCCGGTTGCAGCAGCTGCGGTGTCTGCGGTCCGGACCTGGGCCACAACGTGGTGATTCCACCGCCGTCGATTCCGCCGTCGATCCCCTCCCGGGCGCCGGCCAGTGAGCGGGTCTGCCGGCTGCGTTTCGGTTTCGCCAAGACCGGCTCCCTGGCGCTGATCAGCCACCTCGACACCCTGCGCCTGCTGGAGCGGGCGTTGCGGCGCAGCGGCCTGCCGGTGAGCTTCAGCGGTGGTTTCCATCCCCTGCCGCGGCTGCAGGTGGGCCTTGCTCTGCCCCTGGGGGTGGAGGGCCTCGGCGAGTGGTTCGATCTGGAGTTCGCCGCACCGATCGACCCCGCCCTGGCCCGCCGGCGGCTCGAGGCTGAGCTCAGCGCGGAACTCTCCCTGCTCTCGGTGATCGAGGTGCCTGTGGCGGGCCCCAGCCTGGCCCAGCAGATCCGGACGGCCCACTGGCGTCTCACCCTGCTGGCGGCAGACGGAGGCGAGGCTCCCCCACCCGAGCGCTGGCGCGAGGCGGTCGCCGCCCTGCTGGCCGCCGATTCCCTGCCGTGGCATGACAAGGACAAGAAGGGCCGGCCCCGGCAGCGGGAGTGCCGTCCCTACCTGCTTGATCTGCGACCGTGCCGGATCACGGCCGGTGGCTCGCAAGGAGGTGGGCTTGTGGTGGAGCTGGACGCCGATGTGGATCCCCAGGGTCGGAGCATCAAGCCCGAGCAGCTGTGCCGCTGGTTCAGTGGATGCCTGGGTCAGCCCCTGCGGCTCGGGCCGATTCAGCGCCTGAGCCTCGCGCTCGCCGCGTGCTAATTTCCCCCTAGTCGACGGATGGAATACCAGGGATCATTCCTTGCTTCCTCCTCAGGCCAGCCGCTTTCGATACAGGGTCGCTTTCTAGAAGCTCCTCGGCGCAAGCGCTATCACGGTTAACTCTGCTTGGTTCGGTCTTCGTTGCTTCGCATCGGTAAGGGAGGTCATCCTTTCCGCCATGCTGCCGGCCCGACGACGTCACAACTTCCATTCAGGCCCCTGGCTTCCCTGGGCCGCCCCAGGCAACCGGCCGTCCCCCAGGCTTTCTGGGTCCGCTCGATTCGCCTCCAGTGGCTGCACGACCCCTGCGGTCGGCGTCCGATTCCTTCCCCCACCTGCCCTTCGGGCAGGGCTCCACTGAGCCCACCATCTCTTCCATGCCCCAGCAGATCGTCATCGCTGAGCAGTTGCGGATCGCCGCGGTGCTCAACGACGAACGCGTCGATGAACTGATCGTCGCCCAGGGTCGCTACCAGATCGGCGACGTCTATCTCGGAACCGTCGAGAACGTTTTGCCCGGGATCGATGCGGCGTTCGTCAACATCGGAGAAAGCGAGAAGAACGGCTTCATCCACATCACCGATCTCGGACCCCTGCGGCTGAAGAAGGGCGGCGCCGGCATCACCGAACTGCTGGAGCCGCGCCAGAAGGTGCTCGTCCAGGTGATGAAGGAGCCCACGGGCACCAAGGGTCCTCGCCTCACCGGCAACCTTTCCCTGCCCGGCCGCTTCCTGGTGCTCCAGCCCAACGGCCAGGGGGTCAACATCTCCCGCCGCATCAACGGTGAGAACGAGCGCAACCGGCTACGGGCCCTCGGGGTGCTGATCAAACCCCCCGGGGCGGGCCTGCTGATCCGCACCGAGGCCGAGGACGTCAGCGAGGACATGCTGATCGACGACCTGGAAGGGCTTCTGCGTCAGTGGGAGTCGATCCAGCAGGCGGCCGAGACGGCCTCGCCGCCGGTGCTGCTCAACCGCGATGAGGATTTCATCCATCGGGTGCTGCGCGACCTCTACAGCCCCGATGTGCTGCGGGTGGTGGTCGACAGCGCCGATGCGGTGGCCCGGGTCAACGACTTCCTCGGCTCCGACCAGGCCAACCTGCTGGTGGAACACCACGGGGAACACACCGAGATCCTGGAGCACTACCGGGTCAACGCGGCCATCCGCGATGCCCTCAAGCCCCGCGTCGATCTTCCTTCCGGGGGCTACGTGATCATCGAGCCCACCGAGGCTCTCACGGTGATCGACGTCAACTCCGGTTCCTTCACCCGCTCCGCCAATGCCCGCGAGACGGTGCTGTGGACCAACTGCGAGGCGGCGGTTGAGATCGCCCGCCAGCTCAAGCTGCGCAACATTGGCGGAGTGGTGATCATCGACTTCATCGACATGGAGTCGCGTCGCGACCAGCTGCAGCTGCTGGAGCACTTCACCCAGGCCTCCCGCGACGACACGGCCCGTCCCCAGATCGCCCAGCTCACCGAGCTCGGTCTGGTGGAGCTGACCCGCAAGCGGCAGGGCCAGAACATCTACGAACTGTTCGGCCGGGCTTGCCCCAGCTGCGGCGGCCTGGGCCATGTGGCGGTGCTCCCCGGCAAGGACACCCTCCAGCCCCTGGCCACGGTCTCAGGGCTGGTGCGCTCGGCCGCTTCGGCCCGGGCCGAGATGGTCAGCCCCGCCGCTGCCGGGGCCGGTGACGGCGGCAGTGGCCGCCGCCGTCGGGGTCGCGGGGGCAGGAGTTCCGATGGAACGGATGTCGCCGCCACTCTCGCCGCCTCCGTCGCCGGCGGCGAGAGTGGCGGCAATGGAGCTGCCTCCACCGGCGGCGCCGCCCAGGAGAACCAGGCCAGTGAAGCCCCCCAGCGGCGCCAGGAGCCCGAGGTGCTGGCCGTCCCCATGGATGCCGACCAGGAGCAGGTCTACGGCTGGATGGGCCTGAGTCCCGCCCTGCTGCTTGATCCGGTCCCGACGGTCGACAATCTGGTGGTGCGGGTGGTCCGGCCTGACGCCGATCCGGCCGCTGTCGTGGAGGAGGCTCGCCAGCAGCTCGCCGCCAGTGGCTCCCGCCGCCGCCGCCGCGGCCGGGGCGGCGACGGGCGCACTGGCAGCGCCGAGGCCGACGACGGCACCAGCCGGTCCGCCGAGGCCTCCGGATCCGGCCCGATCTCCGGGGCCAGCGATGCCGAGGAAGCCCCGGACCGGCAGGACATGCCGCCCATCCTGGAGATCACCCCGGCACCCTTCGAGCCTGGAGCCACCCAGGAGGAGATGGCCACCGCCAGCCCGGCCCAGCCCCGCCGCCGGCGTTCCTCCTCCCCGGCGGCCGACAGCGCCGGGACGCCGGCCGAACCCGAAGCCAAAGTCAAACCCGAAGCCGAAGCCGAAGATTCCGGTGAGCCGCGCCGCCGTCGGCGCCGCTCCTCCGCCGCTGGTTGAGGGGGCCGGCGCCGATGCCCTCGGGCGGGCCGATGCCCCGGTGTGGGGGGGGCATGACCCTTCCCACTGCGCCGGGGTGGATGAGGTGGGGCGGGGGAGTCTGTTCGGGCCGGTGTTCGCGGCCGCCGTGGTGCTGCCGGCTGCCGCCCTGGCGCCCCTGGCCGATGCCGGCCTGAACGACAGCAAGAAGCTTTCCTCCAGGCGCCGGCAGGCCTTGGAGCCCATGGTGCGTCACCATGCCCTGGCCTGGGCCCTGGGTCAGGCCAGCGCCGCGGAGATCGATCGCTGGGGCATCCGGCTTGCGACCGAATGGGCGATGCTGCGCTCCCTGCAACGGTTGCCCCGCCCGCCCCGGCTGCTGCTGGTGGATGGGGTGCTGCCGCTCCGGGAGTGGCCCGGAGAGCAGGTCACCGTGGTGGGTGGTGACGGCCGTTGCCTGGCCATCGCCGCCGCCAGTGTGCTGGCCAAGCAGGCCCGGGATGCCCTGCTGGTTCGCCTGGCGCTGCGCCATCCCGGGTATGGACTGGAGCGCAATGCCGGCTACGGCACGGCCCGCCACCGGGAGGCGATCCGGCGGCTGGGGGCAACGGTGCTGCATCGCCGCAGCTTCCTCAGGTCGATTGGCACCAGCGCTGAAAATCCCCGAGCAACTGCTGACCCACCCGGGTCTTGATCCCCAGCAGGATGCCGCCGAGCACCGAACGACCGGTCGCTTCCAGCACCCTGGGTGGAATCAGCCGCAGCAGGGTGGGCCGGCTCACGGTCACCGAGAGGCTGGCCTCGCCCACCAGGCCGCCGTCACCGGCGGCGAGCCAGGCGCAGAGCCCGAGCCTGAAATCCTCCACAAGCCCCAGGCCCTCCAGCTGGCAGTCGAGCGCTTCGAGCTCAAGCCGGCCGTTGCGATGCAAGGCCTGCAATTCCACCACCGGCTGAATCCGCAGCTGGAACACCCTCACCTGGCTCACCGTGTAGCGGTACCGCCCGGGGCCCAGGGGGTCGAGCTGCTTCGGATCCAGCAAGGCCTCCACGACCCGTTGCTCGTCATCCAGGTAGGCAGGAAGTCGTTCCGCTCCGCGTGCCACCGGGAGATCAAGTTGCTGGCTGGCACTGAAGGCCAGGGACATGGCCTGCAGGCCGGCAGGCCATGATCCTACCGATCACCCCAGACCGCTCCAGCGCCATGCGTCTCGCCTTCCTCGGACCCGTCGGCACCTACGGCGAGCGGGCGGCGCAGCGACTGGCGGGTCTCGAAGGCCTGGAGGTGGTGGATTTCGTGCCTCAGCAGGGAATCCGCGCCGTGATCCAGGCGCTGGCCAGCGGCGATTGCGAGCTGGCGGTGGTACCGGTGGAGAACTCCGTCGAGGGGGGGGTCACCAGCTGTCTCGATGCCCTCTGGGAGCATCCGGACCTGGCTGTGGCGCGGGCCCTGGTGCTGCCCATCCGCCATGCCCTGGTGGGCGGTGGTCCACTGGAGGGCATCAGCGAGGTCCTTTCCCATCCCCAGGCCCTTGCCCAGTGCAGTCAGTGGCTGGCAGAGCATCTGCCCCAGGCTCTGCAGCTCCCCACCAGCTCCACCGCCGAGGCCGCCCGGCTGGTGCGCGGCAGCCGTTTCCGTGGCGCCATCGCTTCCCTGGAAGCGGCTGCGGAGCAGGGCCTGGAGGTGCTGGCCTACCCGATCAACGATGTGCCGGGCAACTGCACCCGCTTCCTGCTGCTGCGGCGCGGCCAGCGTGCCCTCGAGGGACCCCACGCCAGCCTGGCCTTCTCCCTGCAGGCCAACCACCCCGGGGCCCTGCTGGAGTCGCTGGGCTGTTTCGCTCGGCAGGGCCTGAACATGAGTCGGATCGAATCACGTCCCTCCAAACGGGAGATGGGCGAATACATCTTCTTCGTGGATCTCGAACTTCCCGATGGAGTGGCGCCCCTCAATGGGGCGCTCGCCGATCTCACCCCCCTCTGCGAGCATCTGGCCCTCTTCGGCGCCTACCCGATCGCCAACCTGGCGGCCGAGCAGCCGTCCCGTCATTGACGGGGCCGCTCAGGGGGGGGTGGTCATGGCGACCTGGATCTGGTCGCGGCCCTTCCATTTGGCCTCATAGAGGGCTGTGTCGGCCCGTTGCAGGGCGTCGGCTCCCGAGCGATCCTGAGGCTGGAAGCAGGAGCACCCGCCGCTGAAGGTGATGGCCAGTTCCTTCTCGCCGAACCGGACGGGGTGGGAGGCAAGGGCCTCCTGCAGACGGCGGCAGAATTCCAGGGCGCCGGCCTGATCCGTCCCGCGCAACATGACGCTGAACTCCTCCCCGCCGATCCGACCTGCGGTGTCGGAATCACGCAGATTCTGGCGCAGCAACTGCGAGAAATGGGTCAGGACCCGGTCTCCGCCCGCATGGCCGTAGGTATCGTTCACCAGCTTGAAACGGTCCAGGTCCAGCATCACGACCCAAACGCCGAACTGGGGGCTCCGCCGGTAGATGCTGAAACTGTTGGCAAGTTCCTCCATGAAGGTGATGTGGTTCAACACCTTGGTGAGACCGTCCACCCTGGCCATGGCCCTGAGCATGGCATCGGCTTCCACCTTGAGGTCCATGGCCGAGGCCAGCAGCCAGCTGACGACGGCCATCAGGAGCAGCAGCCCGCCTGCGATGCTGAGCGTATGGCCGCCGAAGGAGGAATGAATCGTGGCCAGCTGGCTCGGGCTCACCCGCGACACCACCTTCCAGATGAAGGGACGCGGCTGAGTTGGGCCATCCTTGCCTTCGTACGTCCCTAGGCGCATGGATTGCGGGACTCCAATCACCTCCAGTGGGTAGACGCTTTGCCAGGTCCACAGGCCTGACTGGGTATGAACCTGGCCGTCAGCCTTCAACTGCATGCGCTTCCACAGATCAGGATGCCGCTGGGCGAAGTTGATCCGTTGTTTCCTGGCAATCTCCGATTCCTCCCTGGGATCCTTGCTGTTCAGCCACTGGCCATTCTCATCCAACAGGATCACGCCATCCGCGAGGGTCGCGGGGACGAAGTTGAGTGAATTCAGCAATGGCCTGGCATCGTAGTGGAGAATCAGCAGGCCACGATGCTTGCCGTTATCATCTTCAACTGCTGTGGAGAGATGGACGGTAGGAGACGATAGGTCTCCCGTCTGTCCGGCCTTTTTGATGAACTCAATGGATGAAATGTAGACATTATCAGGCTTGGTTGGAGTGGAGTTTCCATCGGTATTGATCCCCGTCTCCTTGCGCAATATACCTTTCTTCACTGCAAGAGGCTGTCCAGGTCGTCCTGACACATTCAGCCTTTCCCAGCCGCTCTCGTCGATCCAGCGCATCTGGTCGATGATTCCCGCGTAGTCTGAAAATGCCTGGAAATCTCGGATCACCGCTTTCAGGTTTGCCGACGTATCTTCTGTCAGCAGACTCCTGAGTGACTGCTGATCGCTGAAGTAGCGAACTTCCCGGATGATGGTGCTGAAGCTCAGCGAAAGATTCCTGCTCCCAAGCCCGGTGGCGAGCTTCTGGTTGGTTTCCACCCGGGCCACGGCCAGACGATCATTGAAGCGATGCAGCACCCAGGCACCGCCGAGGATCAACGCGGCCGCTGGGGCGAACAGCGCCAGGGCGAAGAGGGTTTTCCTGGCGGAGACCCTACGCATGCGCAGGTGAATCGCTTCCGGCTCAGGCCTTGCGACGATGGCTCGGGGGCTTGGAGTCACGAACCGTCTGCAGGGACCTAGGCCGGGGGCCGGGGCAGGCCTGAAGGTGGGGATCCTCGGAAGACCCCGAACTGCATCAGCCCGTGGCGGAAAGCCCAGTCCATGAGAAGGATCGTAGGGGTTTCCCGCAAGCCCTGAACCACTGCCCCGGGCCCGAGGCCCAGCACGGCTCCGGGGCGACGCACTCCCTCAAGGACCGAATCCAGCCAGGAAGGAAGGGTGGAAGCTGTCCAGTCGTCGGTGCTGATTGCCAGGCCCCGGTTCCAGCGGCTCTGCTCCAGGTTGCGGCGCAGGGAGCGGATGCTGGCGAACTCCGGATGGGCCCATTGATCCAGCAGCTGGCGCATCACCCAGCGTTCGCGGTTGCTCAGGGCACCGTCGCTGGGATCGCGCCGGTTCCAGTCCGCCACCGCCAGGCAGCCGCCTGGCCTCAGCACCCGCAGCATCTCGTCGGCGTAGCGCTGCTTGTCGGCCATGTGGGGCCCGGCCTCCACACTCCAGACCGCCTCGAATCCCTCCTGGCTGGTGGCATCCGGCAGATCCAGTGCCAGCGCATCCATGACGGCGAAACGGCAACCGGGCAGATCCGCGGGAGTCAGCTCCCGGGCCCTGGCGATCTGGGCCGGGCTGATGCTGATCCCCAGGACCTCGAAACCGTAGTCACGGGCCAGGATCCTGGCGCTGCCGCCGATGCCGCAACCCACATCGAGCACACGGCTGCCGGGAGGCAGGCGGTCGAGACCGCTCCAGCGCGCCAGTTCATGCACGAAGGCGGCCTTGGCGGCGCGGAAGTCGCGCCGACCGGCGGGATCGCCGTAATGGCCCAGATGCACGTGCTCTCCCCAGAGCCGCTCCAGCAGGCGGTCCTCGGTCCAGCGGTCGTAGGCGGCCGCCACGCTGGCTGTCGACAGGTAGGCGCGGGAACGGCGCTGCCACAGCACAACCAGGAGGGCCGTGGCCAGTGCCGCCCCTGTCAGGAGGAGGGGCAGAGGGACCCCGCCCGATCCGAGGCTGGCCATCTCAGTTGTCAGGCGAGCCGTCGCCCAGGGAAGAGAAGGTGTCCTTCAGGACCGTGCGGGCGGCCAGTTGCCGCCGGGTCTGGTCGAGCAGCTCGTATTCCTGCCTCAGTCGCTCGCCGGTATCGGTGATCTCCAGCAGGGCCTGCTGGTGGTCCGCCACGGGCCCCCCCAGATGGGCTCCGATCCAGAAGGAGAGTTCCCGGGGCAGATCGGGCAGATCGGCGGGCAGGGTGCTCGGCTTGCCGATGAGCTTGCCGGTCAGATCCACCACGTCCCGCAGCGCCTTGGTGACATCGCTGGTGAGGGTTTCGAGTTCCTGGTGGCTCTCGCTCACCGTGTCCTCGATCCAGCTGACCATGCCGACGCGGAAGGGGGTGTCGCGCACGATGTCCAGCACCCGAAAACGCTGCTGGCCCATGGTCACGATGTTGCTGCGATCGTCGTCCTGCACCTGGCAGTGAAGGATCTCGGCGCAGCAGCCCACCTCCGCCATGCGTTTGTTCTGGGGATCCCAGCGCACCACGCCGAAGCGCCTGTCTTCGGCCATTGCTGTGCGCAGCATCATCCGATAGCGCGGCTCGAAGATGTGCAGCGGCAGCACCTCCTGGGGGAAGAGCACCACATCAGGCAAGGGAAACAGGGGCAGTTCCCTGACGGCCAGATCAGTCACGCGCGGAAGCTGCCGCTGGCGGCAAGGGGGATGGGGCGATCGGGGGTCGGGAACGTCAGCTGCAACCAGAGGATCTCGGTGTTGCATGGATCCTAGAAAGCCCGACCTGCTCGCCGATGGCCCTGTGGTCAGGATGGCTTCAGAGCTTCACCTCGATGTCGACGCCACTGGGGAGGTCGAGCTTCATGAGTGCGTCGATGGTCTTGGAGGTGGGGCTGTAGATATCGATGATGCGGCGATGGGTGCGGGTCTCGAAGTGCTCACGGGAGTCCTTGTCCACGTGGGGCGAGCGCAGCACGCAGTAGATCTTGCGCTTGGTGGGAAGCGGGATGGGGCCGATCGCGGTGGCAGCGGTGTGATCGGCGGTTTCGATGATCTTTTCGCAGGAGAGATCAAGCATGCGCCGATCGAACGCCTTCAGGCGGATGCGGATCTTCTGCTGGGGAATGGTGGCGGACATCGGTAAGGGGCGCGGATAAGGAAAGCGCGGGGCTGGTCGGGGGCGGTGCCGCCCGAACGGGTTGTCGAGGTGCTGGAGTCACCGGTGATTCCGGAAGAACACCGGTTCCAGGGAGGGGAGCATCGCCGGAGCGTTGCCCCCCCAGGAAGGCTAGATCAGCCTCAGGCGACGATCTTGGAGACGACGCCGGCACCGATGGTGCGGCCGCCTTCACGGATGGCAAAGCGCATCCCTTGCTCGATGGCGACCGGGCAGATCAGCTCGGCGCTCATCTTGATGCGGTCGCCGGGCATCACCATCTCCACGTTGGTGCCGTCATCGGCGGTGAAGGCCGTGATCTGGCCGGTCACGTCGGTGGTGCGGATGTAGAACTGCGGGCGGTAGCCGGCGAAGAAGGGGGTGTGGCGGCCGCCTTCCTCCTTCTTGAGCACGTAGACCTCACCCTCGAACTTGGTATGGGGCTTGATGGAGTTGGGTTTCACCAGCACCATGCCGCGCTCGATGTCCTCCTTCTGGACGCCGCGCAGCAGCAGGCCCACGTTGTCGCCGGCCATGCCCTCGTCGAGCAGCTTGCGGAACATCTCCACGCCGGTGACGGTGGTTTCGCGGGTGTCGCGGATGCCGACGATCTGCACCGTTTCACCCACTTTCACCTTGCCACGCTCGATCCGGCCGGTGGCGACGGTGCCACGGCCGGTGATCGAGAAGACGTCTTCCACGGCCATCAGGAAGGGCTTGTCGATCTCACGCTCCGGCTCAGGGATGGACTCGTCGACGGCATCCATGAGGTCGAGGATCTTGTCGACCCACTCGTCCTCACCCCGCACAGCCTTCTTGCCGGCCTGGATGTACTCGAGGGCCTTGAGGGCTGAGCCGGCGATCACGGGAATGTCGTCGCCGGGGAAGTCGTAGCTGCTGAGCAGTTCCCGCATCTCCAGTTCGACGAGCTCGAGGATTTCCTCGTCGTCGACCATGTCCTTCTTGTTGAGGAACACCACAAGGGCGGGCACGCCCACCTGCTTGGCGAGCAGGATGTGCTCCTTGGTCTGGGCCATGGGACCGTCGGTGGCGGCCACCACCAGGATGGCGCCGTCCATCTGGGCGGCACCGGTGATCATGTTCTTGACGTAGTCCGCGTGGCCGGGGCAGTCCACGTGGGCGTAGTGACGCTTGCCTGTCTCGTACTCGACGTGGGCGGTGTTGATCGTGATCCCCCGCTCCTTCTCCTCAGGGGCGCCGTCGATCTCGTCGTAGGCCTGGGCCTTGGCCATGCCCTGGGACGCCAGCACGTTGGTGATGGCGGCAGTGAGGGTGGTCTTGCCGTGGTCAACGTGACCGATGGTGCCGATGTTGACGTGAGGCTTGTTCCTCTCGAACTTCTCGCGTGCCATGGAAGGAAAGAATCGGGGGGGTGGGTTGGATGGAAAGAAAGATCAGGAATTGCCCTGATTCTTGGAAATGATGGCTTCCGCCACATTGCGAGGAACTTCCTCGTAGTGGCTGAACTCCATCGAGAAAATACCCCGACCCTGGGTCATGGATCGGAGCTGGGTGGCGTAGCCGAACATCTCGGCCAGAGGCACCTTGGACTGGACCTTGGACTGTCCGTCGTCGACGGACTGCCCTTCGACCTGGCCGCGGCGGGAGGAAAGGTCGCCGATGACCGATCCGAGGTAATCCTCGGGGACTTCGACTTCCACCTTCATCATCGGCTCAAGCAGCACGGGATTGCACTTCTTGACGCCGTCCTTGAAGGCCATGGAGCCGGCGATCTTGAACGCCATCTCCGAAGAGTCGACGTCGTGATAAGAGCCATCCACCATGGTGACCTTGACATCAATCATGGGGAAACCGGCGATCACACCGGACTGGCAGGTTTCCTTCATGCCGGCTTCCGCCGGACCGATGTACTCCTTGGGAACGATGCCGCCGACGATCTTGTTGACGAATTCGAACCCTGAACCCGGCTCGCCGGGCTGCATCTCGATCACCACGTGGCCGTACTGGCCCTTGCCGCCTGTCTGGCGGGCGAACTTGCCTTCCCCCTTGGCGCTGCCCCGGATGGTTTCCCGATAGGAGACCTGGGGAGCGCCGATGTTGGCCTCCACCTTGAACTCCCGCAGCATGCGGTCGACCAGGATCTCCAGGTGAAGCTCGCCCATGCCGGCGATCACGGTCTGGTTGGTCTCCGGATCGGTGGAGACCCGGAAGGTGGGATCCTCCTCCGACAGGGACTGAAGGGCCTTGCCCAGCTTCTCCATGTCACCCTTGGTCTTGGGCTCCACGGCCACCGAGATCACTGGCTCTGGGATGAACAGGGACTCCAGGATGATCGGAGCGGAATCGACGCAGAGGGTATCGCCCGTGGTGGTGTCCTTGAGGCCCAGCACGGCGCCGAGATCGCCGGCCCGCAGTTCGTCCACCTCCTCCCGCTCATCGGCCTTGAGCAGGATCAGGCGGGAGATGCGCTCCTTCTTGTCTTTGGTGGAGTTCATCACGTAGCTGCCTTTCTGCAGCACCCCGCTGTACATGCGCACGAAGGTGAGCTTGCCGTAGGGGTCAGCCATGACCTTGAAGGCCAGGGCGCTGAAGGGGGCGTTGTCGTCGCAGGGACGGGTGGCCTCGGTTCCATCCGGCAGCAGGCCGTGGATCGGGGGAACGTCCACCGGAGCGGGCAGGTAGTCGACCACCGCGTCCAGCACCAGCTGCACACCCTTGTTCTTGAAGGCGGAGCCGCAGAGGATGGGCACCATGCCGTGCTGGACCACCCCGATGCGGATGCCGCGCATCAGCTGCTCTTGGCTGAGCTCGCCATTCTCGAGGAAGGCTTCGATCAGCTCCTCATCGGTTTCGGCCACCGACTCCATCAGCTTCTGGCGCCACTCCTCGGCCTCATCCTTCATGTCGGCGGGGATCTCCTCCTCGAGGATGTCGGTGCCGAGATCGTTGGTGTAGATGATCGCCTTGTTCTTCACCAGGTCGATGATCCCCTTGAGATCACCTTCAGCGCCGATGGGCAGCTGGATCGGCACGGCGTTGGCCTTGAGGCGATCCTTGATCTGCTCGTAGACCTTCAGGAAATTGGCGCCGGTGCGGTCCATCTTGTTGACGAACACGATCCGGGGCACGTTGTAGCGATCGGCCTGGCGCCAGACGGTTTCCGACTGGGGCTGGACACCGCCCACGGCGCAGAACACGGCGACGACACCGTCGAGCACCCGCATCGATCGCTCCACCTCAATGGTGAAGTCGACGTGCCCTGGGGTGTCGATGATGTTGATCCGGTTGTCCTTCCAGCTGGTGGAGATGGCCGCAGCGGTGATCGTGATCCCCCGCTCGCGCTCCTGCTCCATCCAGTCGGTGACGGCGGCGCCATCGTGCACCTCGCCCATCTTGTGCACCACGCCCGAATAGAACAGAATCCGTTCGGTCGTGGTGGTCTTGCCCGCGTCGATATGAGCGGCGATTCCGATATTTCTGACGCGTTCCAGGGGGTAGGCGCGGGCCACGGGAAAGTTCTCCGAGGGTGGGTCGACAAAAAACGGGCGTCACTTTACAGGCCGGCCTTGGCTCGGACTGCAGGAACCGGATCAGCCCAGGGATCCGGCTCCGTTGGACCGCTCAGTAGCGGTAGTGGGCGAAGGCCTTGTTCGCCTCAGCCATCTTGTGGGTTTCCTCCCGCTTGCGGACGGCACTGCCGGCTTCATTGGCGGCATCCATCAGTTCGCCGGCCAGCTTCTGGGCCATGCTGCGGCCGTTGCGGGCGCGGGAGAAGTTGACCAGCCAGCGCAGCGCCATGGCGGTGCCCCGTTCCTGGCGCACTTCCATCGGCACCTGGTAGGTGGCACCGCCGACGCGGCGGGCGCGCACTTCCACCAAGGGCGTGGCATTGCGGACCGCCGTTTCGAACAGTTCGAGCGGATCGGCACCGGTGCGCTCGTTGATCAGGGTGAAGGCATCGGAAAGGATGCGCTGGGCGGTGGACTTCTTGCCGTGCTTCATCAGGCGGGCCACGATCATCGAGGCCAGGCGACTGTTGAACTGGGGATCCGGCAGGACCGGGCGTTTCTCAGCGGCGTTGCGGCGGGACATGGAACGGAGGGAGAAAAAGCGGTGAAAAGCTTGCGGCGGCCTTGGGCCACCGACGGGGGGCGGGTCAGCCCTTCGGAGTCTTGGCGCCGTACTTGGAGCGGGACTGGCGCCGATCCTTGACCCCGGAGGTGTCGAGGGTGCCGCGGATGATGTGGTAACGCACGCCCGGAAGGTCCTTCACCCGGCCGCCGCGGATCAGGACCACGGAGTGCTCCTGAAGGTTGTGGCCGATGCCGGGGATGTAGGCGGTGACCTCGAATCCCGAGGTGAGGCGCACACGGGCCACCTTGCGCAGCGCCGAATTCGGCTTCTTCGGAGTGGAGGTGTAGACCCGGGTGCAGACGCCACGCCGCTCGGGGCAGGCGCGCAGGGCTGGCGACTTCGTCTTGCGGGTGAGACGCTGCCGCTCGGTGCGGATCAGCTGCTGAATAGTGGGCATCGAGGGCCGGGTGCTGCTCGGTGGGAACTTCTTCGGGACAGGTCGGACGTCCGACCGTTTCGACAATCCGACACCTTACTTCGTCGTCGTCCCCATCAGGCGCTGCGGCTGAAGGCGGCCCCGCAGGCGCAACTGTGCACCCCCGGTCCGGAGCGGACCAGGAAGCCGCCACCGCTGAGGTCGCCCTTGTAGTCGAGCTGCAGGCCCCGCAGCAGGAGGAGCTGGCCCGCGGGGGCATGGAGGGTGATGCCATCGGCCCGGGCCACGGGCGTGCCGGCCAGGTGGCCGGGGCGCAGGCGGATGGCCCAGGCTTCGCAGGCGCCCTCCAGCAGATCCAGATGCATCAGCCCCGGCGTGCCCGCCACCGCCGCCTGCCGGCAGAGCTCGGCGGCGGCGGCAGGGGTGAGGCGCAGGCTGTGGCCTCTTGGCACGGTGGTGTTGCGGGTGGCTTTCACTGTGCCAGCCGCCGGGTGGTGGGAGACAGGCTGGTGGCGGTTCCGCCGCCGATGGGCACCAGGCCCAGGCCGTTGTGGACCGAACCGGCCACCCCCCGCCCCTTGACCCTGTGGCTGCCGCCCATCACCAGCCCGGTGGAACTGCCGCCGTCGAGGTTGAGGGCGTCCGTCAGACCCATCTGCCTCAGCAGCCACGCGGTTTCCGCCAGGGTGGGGCCGGCCCCACCGCCGGCGGCTTCGAGCGTCACCAGCCAGAGCAGGCTGCCGTCGCCGCCGACCACCGTGCGGGGGGCTCCCTGGCGCAGGAAGGCGGACCCGAACCCTTCGGCCGTTCCATTCAGCACGACCCTGCCGTTCTGGAGCAGCAGCGGGCCTCCGCCCATCACGTTGCTGGCGTTGCCCAGTGGATCACTCGGACGGCTCTCGATGCCCAACCGCTCCCCCTCGCCCCAGGGCAGCACGGCCCCGCCGCGGGCCACCACCAGGGTCTCCTGGGGTCGCAGGGGCACCCCCGCCGCCAGCTCTGGGCTGTCCACCCGGCGCTGAACCCGCTCGCCGGCCAGCACCAGGGCTGTCTCCGAACCGCTCAGGGCCTGGTAGGAACGTCCCCATTCGGCGGTGTAGCGGCTCAGCCCCCGCTGCACGTAGCCGCTGTTCACGGTCAGCAGCGGCCAGCGTCGCCCCCTCGCGTCGCTGATCCATTCGTCCAGCCGCAGCCGCCCGAAGCGCGGCAGGCTGCGCGGCTCCCAGGCCACGACGCCCCGGTTGAGGATCGGCCCCGACAACCAGCGGCCCTGGTCCCGCAGGGCGCCCAGGGGCAGGCGTCGCACCCGGTTGAAGTACCCGCCGTTGATCGCCACCAGGGCGTCCTGGCGCAGGGCCAGGGCGGTGAGGGAGCTCAGACCCGCCATGCCGTCCGGCCGGCTCAGGGTGCGCAGTTCCAGGGGGCTGCTGCGGGGGTCGATCCTCACGGCATTGACCAGCACCCGGGTCCCCCCCACGGTCCGCACCTGCTGGTCCCAGCGCAGCTGGGGACCCAGCAGGGCCAGCAGCCGCGGATCGATCGGTGCGGGTTGCTCCGGCGTGGTGCCGACGCGGTCCGCGGCCGGAGGCAGGTCGATCACCACACGGGAGGGCTCGCCCAGGGTGAACACCCGCAGCGGCGTGGTCCCGCCCGCCAGCGTCAGGCTGACGTCGGCGCCCGTGACGCCGCTGCGCAGGCCCCGGGAGGCGAGCAGGGCCAGCTGGTCGGCTCGGCTGAGCAGGGCCAGCTGCACTCCCCCCTCGCTGCTGCGTATCAGGGTGGGGCCATCAAGGTCGAGCACCACCCGCCGGTAGGCCGGTTGATCCGAGCTGCGGACCTGGAGCAGTCGGGGCGCGGGAAGACGCAGTTCCAGCACCTCGCCGCGGCGTCCCACGTCGACACCCACATCCCGCAGGATCCCGGCCACGTCGACCGCCACCTCGTCCTCCAGGGACCGCTGGGCCGCCGGCGGCACCACCAGCTCCCGTCCGAACCATTCCAGCGAAAGACTGCCGTCAGGCCTGGAGCCCCTGCTGAATCCCAGTTGTCCCTCCAGCACCTCCAGCGGTAGCCACAGCGCCTGCGGTCGAGCCTGGTCGCCGCCCTCCCAGCGCCAGGCGGCCTGCTGGCTGCGGCCGTTCAGGGTCAGCCGGGTGCCCTCGAACCCTGTCGCGGGGGCCTGTCGCACAGGCGCGAGCCGCCGCTGCCTGGGGCTCGCCGGCTCGGGCAGGGCCGGCAGCTGGGGCGGTGGGGCGGCCTGGGTGACGGGCGGGGCTGCCGTCAGGACCAGAAGCGCCGCGGCGATCGAAAGGGTTCTGGCCATCGACGATGTCCTGCCGCTCAATGGAAAAAGTTAGTCCCGACGCAGTTCGGTGAGGGTGTCTGCCTAGGATCGGGTGCTCGCCCTGTCGTCGCGGACTCGGCTGCTGCACGGGTGACACGGCAGCTCCACGGCAGTTCATCGTTGCCGGCATCTTTCTGGACCTTTTCCAGCCCCTTCCCAGCTCCGTTTCAGCAGCACCATCCCGGCTTATGTCCTCCTCCCCCGTCCCCGTCTGGCCCCATTGCGACAGTCACGCCCCGGGCCCCGAGGAGACGGACGCCTGCGGCGTGGGATTCCTCGCCCACCTCGATGGGATTCCCAATCACTGGGTGCTGCAGCAGGCCCTGCGGGGACTCCGCTGCATGGAGCACCGGGGCGGCTGCGGCGGCGACGGGGATTCCGGTGACGGGGCCGGGCTGCTGACGGCCATCCCCTGGAGCTTCCTGGAAGCGGTGTGGCCCGTGGCCGCCGCGACGTCCGCGATGGTGCGGGGACTGGGGATGCTCTTCCTGCCTGCCGACCCGGAACGGCGTGATCTGGCCCGTCGGGTCTGTGACGAGGAGGCAGCCCAGCTGGGTCTCCAGAGCCTGGGTTGGCGCCCCGTGCCCGTGGACCCCAAGGTGCTAGGTCCCCTGGCCCGCGAGAACGCCCCGGCCATCGAGCAGTGGCTGCTGGCCGCCCCCGATGCGGTGCCCGGCGTCATGGCCGACGTCGACGCCCTCGAATCCCTGTTGTTCCGCCTGCGGCGCCGCGCCGTCGACCGGGTGCGGGAGGTGTGGGGCGCCGACACCTCCGACCTCTACTTCGCCTCGATCAGTGCCCGCACCGTCGTCTACAAGGGCATGGTCCGCTCGGAGGTGCTGGATGCCTTCTACGCCGACCTGCGGGACGAGCGCTTCGCCGTCGCCTTCGCGGTGTACCACCGCCGCTTCAGCACCAACACCCTGCCCCGCTGGCCCCTGGCCCAGCCGATGCGTCTGCTCGGCCACAACGGCGAGATCAACACCCTGCTGGGCAACATCAACTGGGCCCGGGCCGCTGAAGCCCACCTCGAGGCCGTCTGGGGCGAGGCCGCCAAGGATCTGCGGCCCCTGGTGAACGCCGCCTTCAGCGATTCGGCCAACCTCGACGCCACCCTCGAGCTGATGGTGCGCAGCGGTCGGCCGATCACCGACAGCCTTCTCACCCTGGTACCGGAGGCCTTCCGCGACCAGCCCGAACTCGACGAGCGGCCGGCCATCAAGGCCTTCTACGAATACAGCGCCTGCCTGCAGGAGCCCTGGGACGGGCCTGCCCTGCTGGTGTTCAGCGATGGCCGCATGGTGGGGGCCACCCTCGACCGCAACGGCCTGCGGCCGGCCCGCTACTGCATCACCAGCGACGGCTACGTGGTGATGGGCTCGGAGACAGGTGTGGTGGACCTGGAGGAATCGCGCATCATCGAGAAGGGCCGTCTCGGCCCCGGCCAGATGCTGGCCGTGGATCTGGAAGAGCACCGGCTGCTGCGCAACTGGGATGTGAAGGAGGAAACCGCCGCCCGGCTTCCCTTCGCCGGCTGGTTGCTCGACCATCGCCGCAGCCTGTCGCCCGGCGTCTGGGAGCGGGAGCACCGGCTGGGCGACCTGGAGCTGCTGCAGCAGCAGACGGCCTATGGCTTCACGGCCGAGGACCTGGATCTGGTGATCGAGGACATGGCGGGGCAGGGGAAGGAGCCCACCTACTGCATGGGCGACGACATTCCCCTGGCGGTGCTTTCCAGCCGGCCCCACCTCCTCTACGACTACTTCAAGCAGCGCTTCGCCCAGGTCACCAACCCCCCCATCGACCCGCTGCGCGAAAAGCTGGTCATGAGCCTGGAGATGCACCTGGGCCGGCGCGGCTCGGCCCTGCGGCCCGATGCCTCCGGCGCCGCCGTGCTGCACCTCTCCAGCCCGGTGCTCAACGAGGCTGAGCTGCAGGACCTGGGCTCCTATGGCCTGGGGCTCGCCACCCTCTCCATGCTGATGCCGGTGGCCAGCGGCCCGGACGGCCTGGCTCAGGCGGTCCAACGGCTCTGCTTCGAGGCGGAGGCGGCCGTGCGCAGCGGCGTCCAGATCCTGGTGCTTTCCGACCGCATCGACGGTGGCATCTCCGCCGGCACCACGGCCATTCCGCCCCTGCTGGGGGTGGGCGCGGTGCACCACCACCTGCTGCGCCTCGGCCTGCGGCTGCAGTGCTCCCTGGTGGTGGAGACGGCCCAGTGCTGGAGCACCCACCATCTCGCCTGCCTGATCGGCTACGGCGCCAGCGCCGTCTGCCCCTGGCTCACCTGGGAGACCACCCGCCACTGGCTGGCCCACCCCCGCACCCAGTCGATGATCGAGCGGGGCAAGCTGCCTCCCCTCGATCCCGGGAAGGCCCAGGCCAACGTCCGCAAGGCCCTGGAGGAGGGTCTGCGCAAGATCCTCTCCAAGATCGGCATCTCCCTGCTGGCCAGTTACCACGGGGCCCAGATCTTCGAGGCGATCGGCATCGGCGCCGACCTGATCGAGCTGGCCTTCACAGGCACGACGAGCCGCGTGGCCGGCCTCAGCCTGCACGACCTGGCCAGCGAGACGCTGGCCTTCCATGCCAAGGCCTACCCGGAGCTGAACCGCACCAAGCTGGAGTTCATGGGCTTCGTGCAGTACCGCACCGGCGGCGAGTTCCACCTCAACAACCCGGAGATGTCCAAGGCCCTGCATGCCGCCGTGGCGGCGGGCCCCGGCTACGACCATTTCGCCACCTACCGCACCATCCTCGAGAACCGGCCGGTGACCGCCCTGCGGGATCTGCTGGAGCTGCGTCCGGCACCGGTGCCCCTGCCGATCGAGCAGGTGGAGAGCGTCGAGAGCATCTGCAGTCGCTTCTGCACCGGCGGCATGAGCCTGGGGGCCCTCTCGCGGGAGGCCCACGAGGTGCTGGCGGTGGCCATGAACCGCATCGGTGGCAAGAGCAATTGTGGCGAGGGCGGCGAGGATCCCGCCCGCTACCACCCCCTCAACGATGTCGATGGCGAGGGCCACTCCCCCACTCTTCCAACCCTGCGGGGCCTCCGCAACGGCGACAGCGCCTGCTCGGCCATCAAGCAGATCGCCTCCGGCCGTTTCGGCGTCACCCCGGCCTACCTGCGCAGCGGCCGCCAGCTGGAGATCAAGGTGGCCCAGGGGGCCAAGCCCGGCGAGGGCGGTCAGCTTCCCGGCCCGAAGGTGGATGCCTACATCGCCTGGCTGCGCAACAGCAAGGCCGGTGTGCCCCTGATCTCACCGCCTCCCCACCACGACATCTATTCCATCGAGGACCTGGCCCAGCTGATCCACGACCTTCACCAGGTGAATCCCTCCGCCCGGGTGTCGGTCAAGCTGGTGGCCGAGATCGGCATCGGCACCATCGCCGCCGGGGTGGCCAAGGCCAATGCCGACGTGATCCAGATCTCCGGCCACGACGGCGGCACCGGCGCCTCGCCCCTCAGCTCGATCAAGCACGCCGGCAGCCCCTGGGAACTGGGCCTCACCGAAGTGCACCGCAGCCTGCTGGAGAACGGCCTGCGGGACCGGGTGCTGCTGCGGGCCGACGGGGGCCTGAAGAGCGGCTGGGACGTGCTGATCGCCGCCCTGCTGGGGGCCGAGGAGTTCGGCTTCGGCTCGGTCGCCATGATCGCCGAGGGCTGCATCATGGCCCGCGTCTGCCACACCAACAACTGCCCGGTGGGTGTCGCCACCCAGAAGGAGGCCCTGCGCAAGCGCTTCACCGGCCTGCCGGAGCATGTGGTCAGTTTCTTCCTGTTCGTGGCCGAAGAGGTGCGCCAGCTGCTGAGCGTGCTCGGGGTGGCCCGTCTCGAGGACCTGATCGGCCGCACCGATCTGCTCACCCCCCGGGCCATCGGCCTCACCAAGACCGGCTCCCTGGATCTCTCCTGCCTGCTGGAGCCGATCCCCGCTGCCGCCGACCGTGCCTGGCTTCGCCACGACCCTGAGGCCCACGGCAACGGTCCGGTCCTGGAGGACGGGCTGCTCGCCGATCCCCAGGTGCGCTCGGCGATCGAAGCCCACGGCCGGGTGGAGCGCCAGCTGGCGATCGTCAACACCGACCGCAGCGTGGGGGCCCGCCTGGCCGGCGAGATCGCCGATCGCCACGGCAACAGAGGCTTCCAGGGCCATTTCGCCCTCACCTTCCACGGAGCAGCGGGGCAGAGCTTCGGCGCCTTCGTGCTGCAGGGCATGAACCTGCGCCTGGTGGGAGAGGCCAATGACTACGTCGGCAAGGGCATCAACGGCGGCCGCATCACCGTGGTCCCCCCCGCCGGCGGCAGCGATTCCGCCGCCAAGGTGATCCTCGGCAACACCTGCCTCTACGGCGCCACCGGCGGTGAACTCTTCGCCCTCGGCCGGGCCGGCGAGCGCTTCGCCGTGCGCAACAGCGGCGCCCGCACCGTGGTGGAGGGGGTCGGCGACCATTGCTGCGAGTACATGACCGGTGGCGTGGTGGTGGTGCTGGGCAGCACCGGCCGCAACGTGGCTGCCGGCATGACCGGTGGGGTGGCTTTCCTGCTTGACGAGGCAGGCGGCCTCGCGGCCCGGCTCAACCCTGAGTCGGTTGAGCTGCTGCCCCTTTCCACCCCCGAGCAGGAGGGTCTGCTGCTGCCGCTGCTCGAAGCCCATCGCTCCCTCACCGGCAGCGAGCGGGCGGGTGAGATCCTTGCCGACTGGTCCTTCTGGAAGAGCCGCTTCAAGGTCCTGGTGCCCGCCAGCGAGAAGGCCGCCCTGGGGCTGGTCGATCAGCGGGAGCAGGTGCCCGCCTAGGGCTCAGCGGGGGTGGTCCCGCATCAGGCGCCGCACTTCCCCGGCGTGGTAGCTGCTGCGGGTGAGCGGGCTGCTCACCACCTGCAGGAAGCCCAGGTCGTCCTCGCCGTGGCGGCGGAAGCCTTCGAAGCCCTCCGGGGTCACGAACCGCTGCACCGCCAGGTGCTTCGGCCCCGGGGAGAGGTACTGGCCGATGGTCACGATGTCCACCGCGTGGGCGCGCAGGTCGGCCATCACGGCCCGCACCTCCGCGTCGGTTTCGCCCAGGCCCACCATCAGACCCGACTTGGTGTAGGTGCGCGGCCAGCCTTGCCGCACCCGGCGCAGCAGTTCCAGTGAGCGGCTGTAGACCCCCTGGGGCCGCACCTGCCGGTAGAGCCGGGGCACGGTCTCGATGTTGTGGTTGAGCACCTCCGGTGCCGCCGCCATCACCACCGCCAGGGCCTCCCAGGTGCCGCAGAGGTCGGGGAGAAGGATCTCGATCGTGGTCAGGGGGGCGTTGCGGCGCACGGCCTCGATGCAGGCCACGAACTGGCTGGCACCCCCGTCGGCCAGGTCGTCGCGGTTCACCGAGGTGATCACCACGTGGCTCAGGCCCAGGCGGCGCACCGCCTCCCCCAGCCGCTCCGGTTCGGTGGGATCCAGGGGCCGCACGCTGCGGTCGAAGTCGATGTCGCAGTAAGGGCAGGCCCGGGTGCAGCCCGGCCCCATGATCAGGAAAGTGGCGGTGCCACCGGCGAAGCATTCGCCGATGTTGGGGCAGCTGGCCTCCTGGCAGACCGTGTTGAGCTTGAGGTCGACCAGCAGATCCGCCACCGCCCCGATCCGCTCCCGCTGGGGAGCCTTCACCCGCAGCCAGGGCGGCTTGGCGGCAACGGGCAGGGGGTCGCTGACGGGCACGGGCCTCACGGGGCTGAACGGACTGTAGGCAGGACGGCCGCAGCCCATCCCCTAAAGTCGCTCCATCGGGATGTGGCGCAGCTTGGTAGCGCACTTCGTTCGGGACGAAGGGGCCGCAGGTTCGAATCCTGTCATCCCGATTTTTCTGTCAACGTCCTTGCGATCGGGCCACTGATCGGGTCTCTGATCGGGCGGTCAGCTCAGATCAGGGCGGCGCCGGGATAGCCCCTGGGGGTCACCATGCGGCCGTCCCGGACCCGGGTGGTGCTGTTGCCGATCAGCACCAGGCTGAGCATGTCCACCTGCTCCAGGGGCAGGCTGGCCAGGGTGTGGAGGCTGAGATGCTCCTCCGCCCGCCCCAGCTGCCTGGCCAGCAGCACCGGGGTGCCGGCCGGCCGGCACTC
>NZ_JAFKRG010000031.1 GCF_019038415.1 Synechococcus sp. CCY 9618
GCTCCTCCGCCCGCCCCAGCTGCGTGGCCAGCAGCACCGGGGTGCCGGCCGGCCGGCACTCCCCCAGCAGCTCGATGGCTCTGCCCAGCTGCCAGGGACGGCCGAGGGAGCGGGGGTTGTAGAGAGCCACCACGAAATCGCCGCTGGCCGCGCCCCGGAGGCGCCGCTCGATCACCTCCCAGGGGGTGAGCCGGTCACTCAGGCTGATGGTGCAGAAGTCGTGCATCAGGGGCGCCCCCGCCCGGGCGGCAGCCAGCTGAAGGGCCGAGAGCCCTGGGTGCACCGTGAAGGCGGGGCGGTCGAGGTCAGGCAGCTGCAGCCAGAGCTCCAGGGCCAGACCCGCCATGCCGTAGATGCCACTGTCTCCCGAGGAGATCAGGGCCACGTCGATGCCCTGGCGGGCCAGGTCGAGGGCCTCGGCGCAGCGGGCCCGCTCCTCCGTGAGGCGGCCTTCGCGGCGCAGCTGGTCGGGCCGGCGCAGGGGTTCCAGCAGATCGAGGTAGAGCCCGTAGCCCACCCAAACGGTTGCCGCGGCCAGGGCACGGCGAGCATCGCCGCTGAGCAGGTCGATTGCGCCGGGGCCGGATCCCACCAGATGGAGACTGCCCCGCTGTGGCGCCCACTGGCGATCGGCCTGGGCAACGGCCAGGGTGCCGGCGCCCCGCTCCCCGGCGCCGGCCCGCTCGATCCGCTTCTCCACCAGCAGCCCGGCGGTTTCGGTCGGGGAGGCCGCCGGGTCCGACGCGTGGCATGCGGCCAGATGCGCCGCTGCTTCGGCCACGCTCGGGGTGCCCATCTCCCGGGCCACCGCCTCTGAGGGGTGGGGCACTCCGATGCCGGACAGGCTGGCGGCGTCGTAGAGCCGCAGGGGCCAGCCGTGGCGCTCGGCCAGGCCCAGCAGGGCGGGTTCGTCCCCCTTGCGATCGATGCTGGCCAGTCCGGCCACGGCTTCGGGGGCCAGTCCGGCCGTCTCCAGCCCTCGGTTCACCAGTCGCTCCAGCAGGCTCAGACTCGTGTCCCGCTCGCAGCCGATGCCCAGCCAGAGGCTGGGGGGATGCCAGCGGCAGCCGGGGCCGCTGCGCGGCCCGATCACCAGGTCCGGGGGGACTGATTCCAGGCTGGGGCCTGTCGCGTCCAGCTCCTGCCACAGATCGGTGCCGCTTTCCTGGAGGCGGGCGCTGCGGCGGCCCCGGGCCTCCTGCACCATCAGCCGGCGCCAGTCACCGCCACCCCGGCGCCAGCCCCAGGCCAGGCCGAAGGAATCAAGGGGCAGCCGGCCCCGGGCGGCGCCGGCCCCGGTGAGCACCGCCTGGCCGTCGACCAGGGCCGCGATCTCCTGGCTGAGCCGATCCCCCCCGGCGGCGTGGCCCCCCAGAAGAGGCACCACGAAGCGACCGTCCGGATCCACCACCACCACGGCGGGATCGCTGTCCTTGTCGGTGATCAGTGGGGCGATCAGCCGGGTCATCAGGGCGCAGGCGCCGACGGCCACCACCGCGCTCGCCCCGGGCCACTGGTCTGCCAGCCAGGCGGCCGATCCTCCCTCCTCCTGGCCCCGCACCACAGTCAGGACCCCCGCCTGGCGGAGTCGCTCAAGCATCGGTGCGGCCGTCGGGCCGAAGCCGATGCCGACGATCCGGCGCTCGCCGCCGCTCACGACGCCAGCCTCTGGCGCAGCCGCTGCAGCCGGCCGGGGGGAGCCCCGTCGGCGGCCGGCGCATCCGCGGGCGCCGCAGCTGGTTCCCCTGCCACAGGGTCGGCGTCGGCAGGATCCGGGTCCGGGGCCGGGACGGCCTCCACGGCGGCAGCCGCCGTGGCGTCGTCGGGAGCGATCGGGACGGTCTCCGGCTCGCCTGGTTGCACCGGGGCTTCCACCGGCTCGTCGGGGGCCATCGCCGCTGGCGCCTCCGGTGGCATTTCCTGTTCCTGTTGCTGTTCCTGTTCCGAGGCCGTCGCGATCTCAGGCTCGGCTCCCATCGGCGTGGCCGTTTCGGGCTCGGATTCCCCTTCCTGCTCCTGCTCTGGCTCCGGCTCGGCCGGGGGTGGGGCCTCGCCCAGCAGGCTGGCCAGCTCGGCGGGCTCCAGGCGGTCCCCCTGCCAGCGGGGCCGCTGGCCGCCGGGTTCCAGCAACACTTCGCCCACCAGGCTGTTGAAGGGTGGGTTGAGGGGCTCGCCGATGCCATCGAGCAGCTCCAGCTGGATGGTGTTGCTGCCGGTGCGCCAGCCCTCCAGCCACAGGGGCGTCTGGTGATCCACCAGGAAGCTGTCACCGTTGACGCTGACCCGCAGCCGCCAGCTGGCGTCGCCGGCCCTCAGGTTCTGCAGCGGAGCGTCGAGCAGCAGCCAGTCGAGCAGCAGGGGCGTGGCCGCGGCTTCACCCCGGGGGCTGACGGCGATCAGCTGGGGACTGCCCGGAGCGGGCTGGCTGAGGGGGTTGCTGGCGACCCGGTGCAGCCGGATCTGGCGCTGGGCGCCGGGGCTCTTCACCACTTCGCCCCAGGGCCGGGCCGCATAGACGGTGAGCCGGTGGCTGCCCGGTTCCAGGGGCCGCATGGTGGTGGAGGTGGTGGTCAGCGGCAGGGGGGGATCCCCATCCAGCTGCACCACCAGATGGGCCCCGAGCCCCAGGGAGCCGGCATCCGCCAGGGGCCAGTCCTCCACCCGCAGCCGCAGCTCCCAGGGACCTGCCGGCAGCAGAGCCCCATCCGCCGGGGAGAGGATCTCCACCCGGGGGCGTCGCCCGTCGAGGGCCTGCTGCAATTGCTGTACCGCCGGTGGAGGGGCCACTTCCTGCAGGCCGGAGCGGCCCATGGCGAGGGCGCCGGCAGGCGGGGTGGCCGCATGACGGCGTCCCGGCAGGGAAAGGGAGAAGGCCGGCGCCGCCGTCAGGGTCAGCACCAGCACCAGAAGCACCACCGCCAGGGCGGCCCAGGGCTGGGCAGCGTTCAGCCCCTCCCATCCCTGTTCTTCGCCCCTGCGGCCCACGCGCTCTGTCCGTCGTTCGTGCGGGCCATTCTGCTTCCGGGGCGGAAGCCGGAAAAACGGCAGTTGAATCGGCCCGGAAAATGACGCAAAAGGTTATAGGAACTCGGCCATTTTCCTGATTGTTACGTTGTTGACAACCTGTCGCCAGACCGTAGTCGCAGCCTTGGAAGCGCCGGGATTAAACCTTTGTGACTGGCGGCCGATTCGTCTTGTTTTCGACCCCTATACTTCCGCCAGCGGTCCCCTTTCGGGGCCCAAAGCCCCAGTCGTGGCAAGGGTTTTCTCCCCCTCTGCGACTGGTGCCCATGGCCGGCTCAACCCGGTCATGGGGCCCACCGATGGAGCCGGGCCGGTCGTCAGACCAGCCTTCCGCGTCCGTCGAAGGGGTGGACCTCCACCTCGACCCCGTCCCTCGAGGAACGTCTCGATGACCATCAGCCCACCAGAGCGTGGGAAAACGGCGAAGGACATGGTTGACCGGAACCCCGTTCCGGCCGATCCCGCAGTGTTCGGCAAGCCCGGCCACTTCGATCGCACCCTCGCCAAAGGTCCCAAAACCACCACCTGGATTTGGAACCTCCACGCCAACGCTCACGATTTCGACAGCCACACGAGCGACCTCGAAGAGGTCTCCCGGAAGATCTTCAGCGCTCACTTCGGCCACCTGGCCGTCATCTTCATCTGGCTGAGCGGCGCCTTCTATCACGGTGCCCGCTTCTCCAACTACACCGGCTGGCTGGCCGACCCCCTGCACGTCAAACCCAGTGCCCAGGTGGTCTGGCCGATCTTCGGCCAGGAAATTCTCAATGGTGATGTGGGGGCCGGCTTCCACGGCATCCAGATCACCTCAGGCCTCTTCCATGTGTGGAGAGCCTGGGGCTTCACCAGCGAGTTCCAGCTCCTCTGCACCGCCATCGGTGCCCTGGTGATGGCCGGCCTCATGCTTAACGCCGGTGTCTTCCATTACCACAAGGCAGCCCCGAAGCTGGAGTGGTTCCAGAACGTTGAGTCCATGCTCAACCACCACCTGGCCGGTCTGCTCGGGCTCGGGTCCCTGTCCTGGACAGGTCACCTGCTGCACGTGTCGCTGCCCACCACCCAGTTGATGGATGCCATCGACGCCGGCACCCCGCTGGTGCTCAATGGCAAGACCATCGCTTCGGTGGCCGACATCCCGCTCCCCCACGAATTTCTCAACCAGGATCTGCTGACCCAGCTGTTCCCCGGCTTCGGCGTGGGGATCTCCGCCTTCTTCACGGGCAACTGGGCCGCCTACAGCGATTTTCTCACCTTCAAGGGTGGGCTGAATCCTGTGACCGGCAGCCTCTGGATGACGGACATCGCCCATCACCACCTGGCGATCGCGGTGCTCTTCATCGTGGCGGGTCACATGTACCGCACCAACTGGGGCATCGGCCACAGCATCAAGGAAATTCTCGAGGGCCAGAAGGGCGATCCCCTGCTGTTCCCCGCGCCCAGAGGTCACGATGGGCTCTACGAATTCCTGACCACCTCCTGGCACGCCCAGCTGGGTCTCAACCTGGCGCTGTTCGGTTCGCTCACGATCATCGTGGCGCACCACATGTATGCGATGCCTCCGTATCCCTACATCGGTATCGACTACCCGACCCAGCTGTCGCTGTTCACCCACCACATGTGGATCGGCGGCTTCCTGATCGTCGGCGCAGGTGCCCATGCGGCCATCGCACTCATCCGCGACTACGACCCGGCCAAGAACATCGACAACGTGCTCGATCGGGTGCTCAAGGCCCGTGATGCCCTGATCAGCCACCTCAACTGGGTGTGCATCTTCCTGGGCTTCCACAGCTTCGGCCTTTACATCCACAACGACACGATGAGTGCCCTGGGTCGTCCCCAGGACATGTTCAGCGACACCGCGATCCAGCTGAAGCCCGTCTTCGCCCAATGGATCCAGGGCCTGCACGCCGCCGCCGCCGGCACCACCGCACCCAATGCGCTGGCCGGTGTGAGCGAAGTGTTCAACGGCACCGTCGTCGCTGTCGGTGGCAAGGTGGCCGCCGCGCCGATCCCCCTGGGAACGGCCGACTTCATGGTCCACCACATCCACGCCTTCACGATCCACGTCACCGTGCTGATCCTGCTGAAGGGTGTGCTGTATGCGCGCAGCTCCCGCCTCGTCCCCGACAAGGCGAACCTGGGCTTCCGCTTCCCCTGCGACGGCCCCGGCCGTGGCGGTACCTGTCAGGTGTCGGCCTGGGACCACGTGTTCCTCGGCCTGTTCTGGATGTACAACTCCCTGTCGATCGTCATTTTCCACTTCAGCTGGAAGATGCAGAGCGACGTGTGGGGCACCGTCAATGCCGACGGCAGCGTCCAGCACATCACCAACGGCAACTTCGCCCAAAGCGCCATCACCATCAATGGCTGGCTGCGGGACTTCCTCTGGGCTCAGGCCGCACAGGTGATCAACAGCTACGGCTCGTCCTCCAGTGCGTACGGTCTGATGTTCCTGGGTGCCCACTTCGTCTGGGCCTTCAGCCTCATGTTCCTCTTCAGTGGCCGCGGCTACTGGCAGGAGCTGATCGAGTCCATCGTCTGGGCTCACAACAAGCTGAAGGTGGCTCCCGCCATCCAACCGCGGGCGCTTTCCATCACCCAAGGCCGTGCCGTCGGTGTCGCCCACTACCTGCTGGGCGGTATCGCGACCACCTGGGCCTTCTTCCTGTCCCGACTCATCGCGGTCGGCTGACCTCCACCTGACCTTTCCCAATGGCAACGAAATTTCCTTCGTTCAGCCAGGGTCTGGCACAGGACCCGACAACCCGCCGTATCTGGTACGGCATCGCCACGGCTCACGACTTCGAGAGCCATGACGGAATGACGGAGGAGCGGCTTTACCAAAAGCTGTTCTCCACCCACTTCGGTCACCTGGCGATCATCGGCCTCTGGGTTTCGGGCAACCTGTTCCATATCGCCTGGCAGGGCAACTATGAGCAGTGGGTCGCCGATCCGCTGCATGTCCGTCCCATCGCTCACGCGATCTGGGATCCCCACTTCGGCCAGGGCGCCATCGACGCCTTCACCCAGGCGGGCGCCACCTCACCGGTGAACATCGCCTACTCCGGTCTGTACCACTGGTGGTACACGATCGGGATGACGACCAACATGGAGCTCTACCAGGGTTCCATCTTCATGCTGATCCTCTCGGCATGGGCCCTGTTCGCCGGCTGGCTCCATCTCCAGCCCAAGTTCCTGCCTTCCCTGGCCTGGTTCAAGAACGCTGAATCGCGGCTCAACCACCACCTGGCTGTGCTGTTCGGCTTCAGTTCCATCGCCTGGACCGGCCACCTGGTTCACGTCGCCATCCCCGAATCCCGGGGTCAGCACGTCGGCTGGGACAACTTCCTCTCGGTCTCACCCCACCCCGCCGGTCTGGCTCCGTTCTTCACCGGCAACTGGGGCGTCTATGCCCAGAACCCTGACACCACCGGTCAGGTGTTCGGCACCTCCGAGGGGGCCGGCACCGCGATCCTCACCTTCCTGGGTGGTTTCCACCCCCAGACCGAAGCGCTGTGGCTCACGGACATCGCCCATCACCACCTGGCCATCGGCTGCCTCTTCGTGATCGCCGGCCACATGTACCGGACGAACTTCGGTATCGGTCACTCGATCCGCGAGATCCTCGAAGCGCACAATCCCCCCAAGGGAACGCCGTTCGGGGGTGCCCTGGGCGCCGGCCACAAGGGCCTCTACGACACGATCAACAACTCCCTCCACTTCCAGCTGGGCCTCGCCCTTGCTTCCCTGGGGGTGATCACCAGCCTGGTGGCGCAGCACATGTATGCGCTGCCGTCCTATGCGTTCATCGCCAAGGACTACACCACCCAGGCGGCCCTCTACACGCACCACCAGTACATCGCCATCTTCCTGATGTGCGGTGCCTTCGCCCACGGTGCGATCTTCTTCATCCGCGACTACGACCCGGAAGCCAACAAGGACAACGTCCTTGCCCGGATGCTTGAGCACAAGGAAGCCCTGATCAGCCACCTGAGCTGGGTCTCCCTGTTCCTCGGTTTCCACACCCTGGGTCTCTACGTCCACAACGACGTGGTGGTCGCCTTCGGAACCCCCGAGAAGCAGATCCTGGTGGAGCCTGTCTTCGCCCAGTTCGTTCAGGCCGCCAGTGGCAAGGCTCTGTACGGCATGGATGTGCTGCTGGCCAACGCCGACAGCATCGTCAGCAACCCTCCCGGACCGGGTGGTTACTGGATTCCGGGCTGGCTGGATGCGGTGAATGCGGGGGACAACTCCCTCTTCCTGCAGATAGGTCCTGGCGACTTCCTGGTGCACCACGCCATCGCGCTGGGTCTGCACACCACCACCCTGATCCTGGTGAAGGGTGCCCTGGATGCCCGGGGTTCCAAGCTGATGCCCGACAAGAAGGACTTCGGCTACTCCTTCCCCTGCGACGGCCCCGGCCGTGGCGGCACCTGCGACATCTCGGCCTGGGACGCCTTCTACCTGGCGGTCTTCTGGGCCCTGAACACCGTGGGCTGGGTCACCTTCTACTGGCACTGGAAGCACCTCGCCATCTGGCAGGGCAACGTGGCCCAGTTCAACGAATCCAGCACCTATCTGATGGGCTGGTTCCGCGATTACCTGTGGCTCAACAGCTCCCAGCTGATCAACGGCTACAACCCGATGGGATCCAACAACCTGGCTGTCTGGGCCTGGATGTTCCTCTTCGGTCACCTGGTGTGGGCCACCGGCTTCATGTTCCTGATCTCCTGGCGGGGTTACTGGCAGGAGCTGATCGAGACCATCGTCTGGGCGCATCAGCGCACGCCTCTCGCCAACCTGGTGGGCTGGCGCGACAAGCCCGTCGCCCTCTCGATCGTTCAGGCCCGGGTGGTGGGTCTCGCCCACTTCACGATCGGCTACATCCTCACGTACGCCGCTTTCCTGATCGCTTCCACTTCCGGCAAGTTCGGCTGATCCCTCAGCCCCTTGCCCCCTTTCGAGGGACGGTTCCACCCCCGGCGTCAGCCGGGGGTTTTTTCATGGTCGTGCTCCCGGGCCGCGCTTCCGGCTCGGCCCCAAGGGCTCCACAGGGTGCGGGCTTCTTCAGCCTCCTCCAGCTCCTGGAACGTCGCCCAGACAAGGGGCACAGAGAGAGTCCAGTGGCTCTGGCCCAGCTGACCCCTGGACGTGCTTCCTGGCCACTGAAGACAGGACCCGTGGCCACCCACCACCCCTGGCCGCTGGTCTGCTGAGGCTTCTGGTCGAGGTCCTGTCCCGATCGCATGGTCCCTGCCCCCAACCCGGACTGCCCCTTGTCCCCAGACGCTCCAGCCGATCCAGGGCGAACGCCGTCCCCCGCGTCACCCTCCCTGCCAACAAAAAAGCCCCGCCCGGGGGCGGAGCGAGGAGAGGGGGGAAGCCCCGCGCAGCGGGGCTGGGAACGTTGCCCTTCGGCGGGGGCTCAGCCGACGCTCCAGACGCCGCCGGCGATGTTCGCCAGGGGGGACTGGATGGCGGTGCTGCAGAGGAACCAGGCGAAGGCGGCGCCGCCGCAGCCGCCGAGCCAGAAGCCGCTGGCGAACTCGGCCCAGCCGGCTTTGGTGAACAGGTCGGCCGGGGGGTTGTCGATGGTGGCGTCGGGCGGCTGCACGCTGGGGCCGCTGCCGGCGGTGCCGTAGATCGACAGGCAGATGGTGAGGATCGACACCAGGCCGACGGTGGCGAGCAGGCCTGCCGTGCTCGCGAACTCCGTGGCCCGCAGGGGACCGGCGTAGGCGAAGGGGCCATAGAGGAAGTAGCCGTGGGCCATGCCCACCTCCAGACCCCGCCGATTGGGGGACAGGGACGGTCTGTAGGCCGGCAAGGCATTCAGGAAGGCCTTGGTGAAGTAGCTGCTGTTGACGGGGGTGGCCAGATTGCCGACGGTCGGGTCGGCCACGGGGGTCACGGTCATGGGAGGCGGGTCGGGTGGTCGTCAGAAGGGGAGGCGGATGACGCTGGGGCCGGGGCCGGTCGTCAGTCGGTCGCCTCGATCACGTTGAACAGCAGGGCCATGGCCACCGCCGCGCCGAGGATTCCCACCAGGGGAACCATCACGGAAGGCATCCAGGCAACGGCAAATTCACCAGTCATGGCATGGGCCAGTAAGAACCGCCGGTACTGTAAGGAGCCCTTCCTGTCTGGCTTCTCAGGGACCCGAGGGGCGACATAAAAGTTCAGCTGCTGCCCCGCAGCGTGGCCCGCACCCGGTAGATGGGTCGCCCCTGGCTTTCGTGATACGTGCGCATCTGCAGCTCGGCCAGCAGGCCGAAACAGAAGATCTGCACCCCGCTCAGGATGGCCAGCACCGCCATCAGCAGCAGCGGCCGGTTGCCGATGTCGGCCCCCAGCATCAGCTTTTCGCCCACCAGCCAGGCGGCGATGGCCAGCCCCGCCCCCATGGTCACCAGGCCGGCGAAGCCGAACACATGCATCGGCCGGGTCAGGAAGCGCTTCATGAACCAGACCGTCAGCAGGTCCATCAGCACCCGGAAGGTGCGATCAATGCCGTAGTTGCTGCGGCCGAACCGGCGGGGATGGTGGGATACCTTCACCTCGCCGATCCGGGCCCCTTCAATGAAGGCCAGGGCCGGCAGGAAACGGTGCAGTTCTCCGTAGAGATTCATGTCGCTGAGCACCTCCCGCCGGTAGGCCTTCAGCGAGCAGCCGTAGTCGTGCAGCCGTACCCCCGTGACCCGGGCGATGAGCCGGTTGGCCAGCAGGGAGGGCAGCAGCCGGTTGAGGGCCCCGTCCTGGCGCTGGTGGCGCCAGCCGCTCACCAGATCGAGTCCGTCCTGCTCCAGGCGGGCCAGCAGCAGGGGGATGTCGGCGGGATCGTTCTGGAGATCCCCATCGAGGGTCACGATCACTTCGCCGCTGCTGACATCGAAGCCTGCGGCCATGGCGGCGGTCTGGCCGTAGTTGCGACGCAGCAGCACAGCCACCAGTTCCGGCACGCGGTCGACCAGGTCGGTCAGCACCGCCTGGGTGCCGTCCTTCGAGCCGTCGTCCACCAGCACCAGCTGGAAGGATCGGCCCAGCGGCCGCAGAGCTCCCAGCAACTGCTCGACCAGGGCGGTCAGGCTGGCCTCCTCGTTGTAGAGGGGCACCACCACCGAGAGTTCAGGATTCTGGGCCAAAGCAGCTCCGCCATGACCCCCCGGGGCCGGAGTTCCGAACTTAGGGGGGCAGGGGACTGCCGTCATGGCTGTGCATCACCCGTCCCGCCCCGCGCAGCTCGGCGCGGTAGTGGCTGGCCACCGGATCCCGGTTGTGGGGGTGGATGTCATCGATGCCGATGCCGTCCCGGCCGTGCTGCCGCCCGGAGCTGTGCAGGTAGCGGCCGCCGCCCAGGTGCAGCCCCACGTGGGTACAGCGCCGGGAGGTGCCGAAGAAGATCAGGTCGCCGGGAGCCAGCAGGCTGGTGATGCCGCTGCGGACCGCCACAGGCCGGCAGAAGCGCTCCTGCAGATAGGCATCCCGGGGCAGCCAGATGCCGGCCCGGGCGAAGGCGGTCTGCACCAGTCCCGAGCAGTCGAAGTCCGGGCCCAGGGTTCCGCCCCAGAGGTATCGGTTGGGCTGGTGGCGGGCGGCCTCGGCCCATGCGAGCACCTCCTCCAGGCGAGCAACGATCCGGCTGCGGTCCAGGCGGGCCAGGGAGGGCGGCCGGGCGGGGCAGGCCCGGGCTTCCAGCTCGTCGCTCTCCACCCAGCAGGGGTAGCCGTCCTCGTGCAGCCGCACACGCAGTCGTTTCGAAACGCCGGCAGCGGAGGGGGCGCCGGCCGCTGTCAGCACCTTCAGGTGGCGGCCCGCCCGCACCTGGGTGGCCAGCCCTGGCCCGACCGGCCGGCTGTAGGCCTCCAGCGGCTGCGTCAGGGCCCAGCAGCTGCCCGGCGCCGGCAGGGTGCCTAAGGTCGCCATCACATGGTGTCGCCGCTGATGGCGTTCTACAGCCCTGATCCGGCCATGGCCCAGATTCTCGGCCAGCTCGTCGCCCAGCTGGAGCAGGACGGCCGGCCGGGGCTGGGGGAGCAGCTTTCGGTCACCTGGCTGCGGTACGGGGCTTCCCTGATCGGCGCAGCCGATGCGATGGGCCACGAGACGTTCTGGGGCCAGCCGGTGACGGGGGCCAACTGGTCGGGGGAGCGACCGCGCTACCCCGCCAGTGTGGTGAAGCTGGTGTATCTGGTGGCTGCCGAGACCTGGCTGCAGCGCCAGCTGATCGACGATTGCCCCGAGCTGCGCCGGGCCCTGGCCGACATGGTGCGGGACTCGGGCAACGACGCCACTTCCCTGGTGCTGGATCTGCTCACCGGGACCACCAGCGGCCCGTCCCTGCCCCCGGAGCGGTACCAGGCCTGGTGCCGTCAGCGGCAGCTGGTGAATGGCTGGCTGGCCAGCCTGGGCTGGAGCGAGACCAGGGCGGAGAACGCCTGCCAGAAGACCTGGGCCGAGGGCCCCTACGGCCGCGAGCGCGACTTCTACGGTCCTGGACTGGAGAACCGCAATCGCCTCAGCACCGACTTCACGGCCCGCCTGCTGCATGCGGTGGTGGCTGGAGGGATCGTGTCCCCGCCGGCCTGCCGCCGCATGATGGACCTCCTGCAGCGCTCGCTCGACCCGGGGGAGCGGGCCGCCGATCCCGAGAACCAGGTGGATGGCTTTCTCGGGGCCGGGCTGCCGCAGGGGTCCCGGCTGTGGAGCAAGGCCGGCTGGATGAGTCAGGCCCGTCACGATGCCGCCTACCTGGAGGTGGAGGGCAGGATGCCGATGCTGCTGGTGGTCTTCAGCGAGGGAAGGGTCAGGGCCGCCGATGCCACCCTGCTGCCGCAGATCGCCTCCGCCCTGCTGGCCGCCTGAGTCTGCGTAGCATCATGCTGCGCCGTTCCGCCCCCTTGGCTGCCCTGCCGGTCGATGTGGTCCCGCTCGCCCTGGGGGCGGCGGTGAGCCCGATGCTGCTGGTGGGACAGATGCGCACCCTCACTGCTCCTGGATCCGGCCTCAGGCAGAGCTGGGCCTTCGTCGCCGGCAACGCGGCCGTGGTGGCGATCTGGGCCCTGCTGGGGCTCGGTTCGGGCGTCTCCCTGCCCGCCCGTCCCACCGCGGGCGCCGATCCGGTGTCAGCGGGGATCCATCTGGTGCTGGCCCTGGTGCTGCTGGCCATCGGCTGCGGTGCCCTGCAGCACCAGGGCGCGATGGCGTCGGCAGAGGAGGCCCCGGGAGGGGGGGCGGGCCGATCACCGGCCCGTTCCTTCGGGCTGGGACTGGCCCTCATGGCCGGCAACCTCACCTCCCTGGTGCTGTATCTGCCGGCGCTGCAGGACCTGGCCCGCGCCGGCCTCCGGCCCGATGTGCTGGTGACCCTGGTGCTGCTGGTCAGCCTGATCACCCTGGCGGCCTCGCTGCTGCCGCCCCTGGCCCTGACCTTCACCGGCGGCTGGGGTCGGGCCCGGCTGGAGCAGCTCTCCCGGTGGACGCTGATCCACCAGCGCCAGATCAACGCCGGGCTCTGTTTCGTGTTCGCCGCCTATCTCACTTTCAGTGGCCTGGCCAGGCTCTGAGGGGCCTGGCGTCGGTGCCCACGGTGGGGCCTGGAACGGAGAGGGAGGGATTCGAACCCTCGACAGAAGTTGCCTCCTGTAACTCCTTAGCAGGGAGCCGCTTTCAACCACTCAGCCACCTCTCCAGTGGCCCAGAGAGCTTATCAGGGCTCAGCCGCCGACTCCGGGGCGATGGGCGCTCCCGGTTCCGGAGCCACCGCCAGGCGCGGCAGGCGGTGCTTGAAGCCGCAGAGGATCTCCCAGGGAATCGTGCCGCAGCGCTCGCTCCAGTCGATCGGGCCGATCGCCTGCCCCTGCTGTTCCCCCAGCAGGGTGACCACGCTGCCCACCTCGATCCGGGGAGCGTCGGTGGCGTCAATCACCAGCTGGTCCATGGTGATCGCGCCCACCTGGGGCAGGCGCCGCCCTTCGAACAGCACCTCCATGCGGTCGGAGAGCTGGCGGGGCACGCCGTCGGCGTAGCCGATCGAGACCACCGCCAGCCGGCTGGGGCGGCTGGTCCGGAAGCGGTGGCCGTAGCTCACCCCGACCCCGGCGCCCACCTCGCGCAGCAGGGTGACCCGGGCATGGATCCCGAGGGCCGGCCGCAGGGGCACGACCCCGGCCAGGTGGGGGGCCGGTGGGTGGCCGTAGAGGGCCAGGCCCACCCGCACGAGGTCGAAGTGCTGCTGACGGCTGCGCAGGGTGCCCGCCGAATTGGCCAGGTGACGGCACCCGGCCTCCAGCCTCTGCTCCGCCAGGCTGGTCAGCACCGACTCGAAGCGCCGCTGCTGGAGCTCGCTGAGGCCGTCGTCCTCCCCGGGGGCGGCATCGGCGCAGGCCAGGTGGGAATAGATCCCCACCAGCTCGATGGCGTCCATGCCGCCCAGGGCCGCCACCAGCCGGGGTCCCTCCTGCCAGTCGGCGCCGAGGCGGGCCATGCCGGTGTCGAGCTTGAGCTGCACGGCCATGGCACGGCCGCTGCCGCTGGCCAGGTTCTGGCACAGGAGCGCCTCCCGCATGCTGCTGAGGGTGGGCATCAGCTGCCAGCGCAGGCAGCTGCGCAGTTCCTCGGGCTGGGTGAGGTTGCCGAGAACGAGCACCGGGGCCCAGATGCCGGCGCGCCGCAGCTGCACCCCTTCCGCCAGGGTGGCGACGCCGAAACAGGCCGCCCCCGCCTCCAGGGCGGCGCGGGCCACGGGCAGGGCGCCGTGGCCGTAGGCATCGGCCTTGACCACCGCCATCAGCTGGGTGTCAGGGCCGATGTGGCGCCGCAGGGCCCGCACGTTGGCCTGGATCGCCGCCGTGTTCACCTCCACCCAGGCCCGCTGCCGCGACTCGCCGGTCTCCTCCGTCGCGCCGGCCGGGACGAGCGAGGAACGGGTCATGGGCGGGACGTATGGGAGCAGGCCATGATTCTCATGGGAATCCCGTTAGCATGCCGCCTATCCAGCGGACTGGCATGGGCCACGTTCTCGTTCTGAATGCGTCCTACGAACCGCTGAACATCACCACCTGGCGTCGGGCCATGGTGATGCTGCTCAAGGGGAAGGCCGAAGGACTCGAGCATGACCCCGAGCGTGCCATCCGCCCGGACCATTTCCTGCCCACCGTGATCCGCCTGCGCCAGTTCGTGCGGGTTCCGTACAAGCAACTGCCCCTCACCCGCCGCAACGTGTTCCAGCGCGACGGCCATTCCTGCCAGTACTGCGGCTTCAGTGGCGACCAGCTCTCCATCGACCACGTGGTGCCCCGCAGCCGCGGCGGCACCGACATCTGGGAGAACGTCACCACCGCCTGCCTGCCCTGCAATGTGCGCAAGGGCAACCGCACCCCCCGGGAGGCGGCCATGCCCCTGGCCCGGGAGCCCCGCCGCCCCCTGGGCAGCCTCAGCTTCGAGGCCAACCGCCGCATCCGCTCCGGCCAGCACCAGGAGTGGGCCAAATACGTGATCGGCGCCTGAGCAGCCCACGCTTCAGCCTCCCGTGCCGCTGGCTTCCAGGGCCAGGGCCTCGAGGGCCTGGCGCTGCTCCTCGGCGATGCAGGCGCCGATCAGGTCGTCAAGCTGGCCGGTGAGCACGGGTTCGAGGGAAAAGTTGCGCCCCAGCCGGTGGTCGGTCACCCGGTTGTCCTTGGCGTTGTAGGTGCGGATCTTCTCGCTGCGGTCGCCGCTGCCCACCTGGGCGCGGCGCACGGAGCGCTCCTCGGCGTTGGCCTCCGCCAGCTGGCGCTCGTTGAGCTTGGCCCGCAGGATCTCCATGGCCCGCTCCCGGTTCTGGAGCTGGGAGCGTTCCTGGGTGCAGAACACCCGGATGCCGGTGGGCTTGTGGAGCAGATCCACGGCCGTTTCCACCTTGTTGACGTTCTGGCCACCGGCGCCCCCCGAGCGGGCCGTGCTGATGTCCAGATCGCCGGGATCGATCTGCACCTCCACCGGGTCGGCCTCGGGCATCACCGCCACGGTGGCCGTGGAGGTGTGCACCCGTCCCTGGGATTCGGTGGCCGGCACCCGCTGCACCCGGTGCACGCCCGCCTCGAACTTCAGCCGGCTGTAGACCGCCTCGCCTCGGATCGCCAGGATCAGTTCCTTGTAGCCCCCCAGATCCGCCTCCGAAGCACTCACGGGCTGCACCTGCCAGCCCTGGCCCTGGGCGTAGCGCTCGTACATGCGGGCCAGATCGCCTGCCCACAGGCTGGCCTCGTCGCCGCCGGCGCCGGCGCGGATCTCCAGCATCACGCTGCGCTCGTCGCGGGGATCGGAGGGGAGCATGGCCAGGGTGAGACGCTCCCCCAGGGCAGTGAGGCGCGCCTCAAGGCTGACCAGCTCCTCGGTGGCCAGGGCGGCCAGCTCTTCGGCGTCGGCGTCGCCCCGGGGCTCCTTCAGCAGCGTCCGGGCCTGCTCCCGTTCCTGCTCCAGCTTGCGCAGCTGGTGGTAATCGTTGACCAGGGGCTCGAGCCGGGCCCGTTCCCGGGCCAGCTCCTGCAGCCGGCCGGGATCGGAGGCCACCGCCGGGTCCGCCAGTTGCCGCTCCAGGGTGGTGAAGGTGCGGCAGACAGTGTCCAGACGGGATTGGAGCAGCTCGGAGTCCATGGACGGTGCCGATCAGGGGAGCGCCCTCCGGGGCGGCAGGGGGGCTCGCCGGGAACGGACCCAAAAAAACGGCCGGATGCCTGGGGCACCCGGCCAGGGAAACGCCTGGGCCGGATCAGGCTTCGGCAGCGGCAGGTTCGGCTGCAGGTTCGGCGGCTTCTGAAGGAGCCTCGGCAGGCTTGGCGGCCTTCTTGGTGCCGGAGGCGGAATCGGTGCTGCCCATGCCGTACTTGCGCATGAAGCGATCCACCCGGCCCTCGGTGTCGAGGATCTTCTGGGTGCCGGTGTAGAAGGGGTGGTTGCCGCTCCAGACGTCGACCGTGAGCTCGGGCTGGGTGGAGCCGGTGGTCATGACCACCTCCCCATTGCAGATCACCTTGGCGTCGGGATACCAGGTGGGGTGGATGTCGGGCTTCGGCATGATGAGAATCAGCGCTTGGAGAACTGGGGAGCCTTGCGGGCTTTCTTGAGGCCGTACTTGCGACGCTCCTTGGCCCGGGGATCGCGGCTCAGGTGGCCTTCGATCTTGAGCGGCTTGCGGTTGTCGGGGGAGAGGTCGCACAGGGCCCGCGCCGCGCCCTGCTTGATGGCATCGGCCTGGCCGGTGAGGCCACCGCCGCGCACGTTCACCAGCAGGTCGTACTGACTTTCCAGGCCGAGGGTCTGGAGAGGGGCCTTCACCGCCGCCAGGTAGACGGGGTTGTAGTTGAGGTAGTTGTCACCGGGACGGCCGTTGATGGTGACGCTGCCGGCTCCGGGGACGACCCGGACCCGGGCCACGGCGGTCTTGCGACGGCCCGTGCCCCAGTAGACGACGCGATTGGAGGTGCTGGTCATCGGGCGGCGGCGGCGGGATCGAGGGCGAGGGGCTGGGGCTTCTGGGCGGCATGCGGATGCTCGGTGCCCTTGTAGACCTTGAGCTTGCGGAACAGCTGACGGCCGAGGGCGTTGTGGGGAAGCATCCCCTTGATGGCCTTCTCGACGATGCGCTCCGGCAGGCGGGCCTGCAGGTGCTCGAAGGTTTCGGTCTTCATGCCGCCGGGACGGCCGGAATGGCGGCGGTAGATCTTCTGGGTGGCCTTGTTACCGCTGACGCGGATCTTCTCGGCGTTGATCACCACCACGAAGTCACCGGTGTCGAGGTGAGGGGTGAAGGTGGGCTTGTTCTTGCCGCGCAGCACCTGGGCCACTTCGCTGGCCAGTCGACCGAGAGTCTGATCCGCTGCGTCGACCAGATACCACTGGCGCTCGAGCGAATCGATGGAGGGTGGGGTTGTCTTGTTCATCGCGCCGGCGGGCCGGTTTGGGGTGAGCCCATCGCAGCAGGATGGGTCGGGACAGGAAGGATCGACCCTACCGCGTCGTCGGATCGCAGGGAGAATCGTGCGATTCCAGAAGAAATCGCGGTTGGCAATCATACCAGCCGGCCTCCGGAAACACCGGCTGCGGATAGCCCACCCGCAGCAGGCAGAGTCCCTGGGGCGGGGCGGCCTCCTTCACCTCGTGGCGGGCCCCGCTGCGCCAGCGGCGCAGGAACGCCTCGCTTTCCAGGCGGCCTTCTCCCACCGCCACCAGCTGCCCCATCAGCAGACGGACCATGCCGTACAGGAAGCCGCTGGCCTGCACCTCGGTGACCAGCAGATCCCCCTGGCGGACGATCTCCACGTCCTGCAGGGTGGTGCGGGCGTGGGCCCGACGGCTGCCCGCCCGCTGGAAGGCGGAGAAGTCGTGCTCGCCGAGCAGGGCCTCCAGGCAGCGGGCCATGGCCTGCTCATCCAGCCGCCACTGGTAGCGGTGCCAGCTCCAGGGGGCGAGAAACAGATTGGGGGTGCGTCCGTTGTGGATCGTGTAGCGGTAGCGCCGGTAGGTGGCGGAAAAGCAGGCATGCCAGTCGCCCGGCACCTCGGCGGCGGCCCGCACCCGGATCGTGGGCGGCAGCCGGCCGTTGAGGGCCCTGGCCCAGCGACCCACGGGAATGGGGCCTGCCGCATCGAAGTGGACCACCTGGGCGGCGGCATGGACGCCGCTGTCAGTGCGGCCCGCGGCCACTGCATGGACAGGACGATGGGGGTCGAGAGCCCGTATCGCAGCCTCCAGGGTCTCCTGGACGCTGCCGTTGAGAGTCTGGCGCTGCCAGCCGTGGAAGGCGGATCCGTCGTACTGGATCGAGATGGCGATCCGCCGGACTCCGGGCGCAGCCAGGGGCCCGGCAAGGGCGTCTGGCCTTGGGAACTGGGGCCCGGAGGGGGTCAGGGAGGGCTCAGACCAGCTCGATGATCGCCATCTCGGCGTTGTCACCCCGGCGACGCACGGTGCGGATGATGCGGGTGTAGCCACCCTGGCGGTCGCCGTAGCGATCCTGGGCCTTGTCGAACAGGGCGTGCACCAGCTGCTTGTCGTAGATGTAGCCGATGGCCCGGCGGCGGGCGGCAAGGGTGCCGTCCTTGGCCAGGGTGATCATGCGCTCGGCCTCGTCACGCAGGGCCTTGGCACGGGCCTTGGTGGTGGTGACCCGGCCTTCACGGATGAGCTGGGTGGTGAGGCCGCGCAGCATGGCCTTGCGTTGGTCGGCGGGGCGTCCCAGCAGGGGGACTCGGCACTGGTGTCGCATGGTGGGGACGGGGCGGGTGGCGAAGCGGGGCAGGGGTGATCGCCTTTCAGCCGCTGGTGCGGCTCTGGGGCAGGGAGATGCCGATCCTCTCAAGCGCCTCGATCACCTCGTCGGCGGACTTGGAGCCGAAGTTCTTGATCTCCAGCAGGTCTTCGTAGCTGAAGCCCATGAGATCGGATACGGAGTTGACCTGGGCGCGCTTGAGGCAGTTGTAGGCCCGCACCGAGAGGTTCAGTTCCTCCAGGGGGATCTGGGCCTCGGCCGAAGGCTCCGGCTCCAGGCCCGGCTCCTCGGCCATGGTGAGGGTCGCCAGGGGCTGGAACAGGCCGATCAGCTGGTTGGCCGCCTGGGCCATGGCGTCGTCGGGGGTGACGCTGCCGTTGGTCTCGATCTCGATGCGCAGCCGCTCGCGGGCCGAACCGCCTTCACCGACGGCGGTTTCATCGACGGTGTAGTTGACCCGGCGCACGGGCATGAAGACCGCATCGATCTGGAGCAGGTCGATGGCGGAGGTGTCCTCGTTGTGGCGATCCACGGGCCGGTAGCCGATGCCCCGCTCCACATGCACCTCCATCTCCAGGCTGTGGCCTTCGGCCACGGTGGCGATCTCCCGATCACCGTCGATCACCTGCACCTGGGGGGAGAACTGCAGATCCGAGGCCGTCACCCTGGCCGGACCGTTGACCATCAGGCGGCCGATCTCCAGGTCGCGGCTGCGGCTGTTGACCGGGACGGACTTGCAGTTGAGCAGGATGTCCAGCACGTCTTCGCGGACGCCGGGCACCGTGGCGTACTCGTGGTTCACACCCGAGAGACGCACCGCCGTGATGGCACTGCCTTCGAGACCGCCGATCAGGACGCGTCGCAGGGCGTTGCCGAGGGTGGTGGCCTGGCCCCGATCCAGGGGGCCGATCAGGAAGACGCCCGTCTGGGAACGGTCGTCGGCGACCTGGTGCTCGACCCGATCGATCTGGTAGTGCAACACGGTCTGAGGTGGAGAAAAGGGGAAGGTGGCCGCGAGCGCGGCACGGGGGAGGCGGGCAGGAGGCCGGAGGATTCCGGTCGGCTCAGACCCGGCGGCGCTTGGCCCGGCGGCAGCCGTTGTGGGGCAGGGGGGTGACGTCGCGGATCAGGGTGATCTCGAGACCGGCCACCTGGAGGGCCCGGATGGCGGTTTCACGGCCGGAGCCCGGGCCGCGGACCAGTACCTCGATCTGACGCATGCCCTGTTCCAGGGCCCGGCGGGCCGCCGCCTCGGCGGCGGTCTGGGCGGCGAAGGGGGTGCCCTTGCGGGCGCCCTTGAAGCCGCTGGCACCGGCAGAGGACCAGCTGATCACCTCACCGGCGGTGTCGGTGATGGAGACGATGGTGTTGTTGAAGGTGCTCTGGATGTGCGCGACGCCGTTCGGGACGTTGCGTTTGGCCTTCTTGGGGCCGGTCTTCTTGGCGGGCTTGGCCATGGCGGAGGTCCTGCGGATGCAGGGAGGTGATCGGGGGACTGGGGAAACCCCGGTGACGCCCTTCCGGGGAGGAGGGCGGCGGGGCTGCGGCCGAACGGCGGCCGCTGGGAGCCGCAGGCAGGGGGGGAAGGAGTTTGAGGCGGAGGAAGGAGCAGGCCGGGAGTCCCGGACTTACTTCTTCTTGCCGGCGACGGTCTTGCGGGCACCGCGGCGGGTGCGGGCATTGGTGCGGGTGCGCTGGCCACGCACGGGCAGGCCCATGCGATGGCGACGGCCCCGCAGGCAGCCGATGTCCTGCAGGCGCTTGAGGGCCATGCCCTCTTCGCGGCGCAGGTCGCCCTCGAGGATGAAGGACTCAGCGGCTCCGCGCAGCTTCTGCACGTCGCTGTCGCTGAGGTCCTTCACCCGGATGTCGGGGCTGACCCCCGATTTGGCGAGAATCTTGCGGGCCCGGGTGAGCCCGATCCCGTACACGTAGGTGAGTGAGATCTCAACCCTCTTGTCACGAGGGATATCGACACCGGCGATCCGAGCCACGTCAGGAAACGTTCAGAGGGCAATGGGGGTGGCAGCCGGAGGCGGCCGCCGTGGCAACGGCAAGGGTCAACCCTGACGCTGCTTGTGCTTGGGGTTGGTGCAGATCACCATGACCCGGCCGTGGCGACGAATCACCCGGCACTTGTCGCACATCTTCTTGACTGAGGCACGCACCTTCATGGGCGTTGTGCTCTCCGAATTTGCAAACCGCTAACGTATCACATCAGTCAACCAGTCCGGCCACGATCCGCGCCGAGATCTCCTCCACCGTGCCGGAGGCCTCCACGCTGCGGAGCAGGCCCATGTGGCGGTAATGGTCGATCAGGGGGGCGGTCTGCTCCTGGTAGACCACCAGCCGGTTGCGGATCACCTCCTCGTTGTCATCGGCCCGGCCGCGGGAGAGCAGGCGCTGGATCAGCACGCCGTCCTCCAGTTCCAGCAGCACCACCTGCTCGATCCGCTGGTCGAGCTCCGCCAGCAGGCCATCGAGGGCCTCGGCCTGGGCCAGGTTGCGGGGGAAGCCGTCCAGCAGCCAGCCCCCGTGATGGTTTTCCAGGCGGTGGCGCACGATCGCCAGCACCAGGGCATCGCTGACCAGCTCGCCGCGGGCCATCACCGCCTCCGCCTCCTGCCCCAGGGCACTGCCCGCCTTCACCTCGGCCCGCAGCAGTTCCCCGGTGGAGAGGTGCAGGAGCTGGTGACGTTCGGCCAGGAGCTCGGCCTGGGTGCCCTTGCCGGCACCGGGGGGGCCGAGGAAGAGGAGTCGCTGCTTCATGGGATGGAGAAATGAGGGGGAGGGGCTACTGGCGCACCAGCCCTTCGTAGCGCTGGGAGATGACGTAGGTCTGGACCTGCTTGGCCGTGTCGATGGCCACGCCCACCAGGATCAGCAGGGAGGTGGCCCCCAGACCCTGGAAGGTGCGCACCTGGGTGGCACCCTCCACCGCCGAGGGAATGATCGCCACGGCGCCGAGGAACAGGCCCCCCAGCAGGGTGAGCCGGTTGGAGACGCCGGACAGGTAGTCGGCGGTGGCCGAGCCCGGCCGCACGCCGGGGACGGCGACTCCCGAGCGTTTCAGGTTGGTGGCGATGTCCACCGGGTTGACCGTGAGGGAGGCGTAGAAGAAGGCGAAGCCGCAGATCAGGGCGAAGTACACCAGGGCGTAGAGCCAGGGGGTGCTGCTGTTGGGGTTGAGGTATCCCGCCACCCGGATCAGCAGGGGGTTCCTGGTGAGGTTGGCGATGGTGAGGGGCAGGAACACCACCGCCGAGGCGAAGATGATCGGCATCACCCCACCGGCGTTGAGCTTCAGGGGCAGGTAGCTCTGACGGGAGGCCAGCATGCTGGCGCCGCCCACCTGGCGCTTGGCGCTCACGATCGGGATGCGCCGGCTGCCCTCCTGCAGGAAGATGATCCCCACGATCGTCACCAGGAAGACCATCACCAGCACCACGATGCCTCCCACCGTGGCCCGATCGCCGCTCTGGGCCAGCTGGATGGTGGAGCCCAGGGCCTTGGGCAGGGTGGCGACGATGTTGATGAAGATCACCAGCGAGGCCCCCTGGCCGATGCCCCGTTCGGTGATCACCTCGCTGATCCACATCACCACCATCGAGCCCGTCACCAGGGCCAGGGAGGTCTGGACGACGAAGAGCCAGTCCGGCAGGCCCGGCAGGGCGTACTGGCGCAGGATCAGGGCGAAGACGACGCTCTGGAGGATGCCCCAGCCGAGGGCGACGTAGCGGGTGATCTGGGCCAGCTTGCGCCGGCCGGCCTCGCCCTCGTTCTTCTGCAGCTCCTCGAGCTGGGGCAGGGCCGCCGTCATCAGCTGCAGGATGATCGAGGCGTTGATGAAGGGCAGGATGCCCAGGGCGAACACCCCGAGGGTGGACAGGCCACCGCCGGTGAAGATGTCCAGGAAGCCGATCAGCTGGCCGCCCTGACGGATGAAGTCCTGGAAGGCGACCCGATCGATCCCGGGCACCGGGATGTAGATCCCCAGACGCACCAGCAGCAGCAGGCCGAGGGTGGTGAGCACCCGATCCCGCAGGCCCTTCGACTGGACCAGCTGGACGAGGATTTCAGCGGCGCTCGGATTGCGCCCCCTGCTGAGGAGCATGGTGGTGACGGGACTGTGGGGTGGGAAGCGGGGAGAGGGGCGATACGACCGGAGCCGCCTGCCGCAGCGCAAGGCTACGGGCAGACGGCTCCCGGTTGGAGGCAGGATCGCCCCCCGTGCTCAGGCGACGATCTCGCAGCTGCCGCCGGCAGCCTCGATCTTGGCGCGGGCGGAGGCGGTGAACGCGGCCGCCTGGACGGTGAGTTTCACCTTCAGGTCGCCGTTGCCCAGAACCTTGAGCGGGTAGCGGGGGCTGGTCACCAGGCCGGCCTGCTCCAGGGAGTCGAGGCTGACGGTGCTGCCGGCCGTGAGCTCACCCAGCCGCGACACGTTGATCACCGTGTAGTGGGTGGGGTTGACGACCGGGAAGTGCTTGAGCTTCGGGATGCGCCGGTAGAGGGGCATCTGGCCACCCTCGAAGCCGGGGCGGGTGGGACGGCCGGAGCGGGATTTCTGGCCGCGCATGCCGAAGCCGCAGCTGGCGCCCTGGCCGGCGGCGATGCCGCGACCCTTGCGCAGCTTGCGCTTGCGGGAGCCCGTCTGGGGCTGAAGGCTGTTGAGAGAGAAGGTCGTCATGGCGGGCCTCAGGAGTAGATCTGCTCAAGGGAGATGCCCCGCTCCTTGGCGGTCTCCTTGTGGGTGCGCAGGCCCTGGAGGGCCTGCATGGCGGCGCGGGCGTTGTTGAGCGGGGTCTTGGAGCCGAGCCGCTTGGCCAGCACGTTCTTGATGCCGGCCAGTTCGAGCACGGTGCGGATCGAACCGCCGGCGATCACCCCGGTGCCGGGGGCGGCCGGCCGGATCAGCACGCTGGCGGCGCCGTCGCGGCCGTTGCTGAGGGTGGGAATCGAGCTGGTGCGGGTGAGAGGCACCTTGACCAGATGCTTCTTGCCGTCGGCCACGCCCTTGCGGACGGCGCCGATGACGTCGCCGGCCTTGCCGACGCCGACACCCACCTGGCCGCGCTCGTTACCGACCACGACGATGGCCCGGAAGCTCATCTTCTTGCCGCCCTTGACGGTCTTGGAGACACGGCGGATCTGCACCACCCGCTCCTGCCATTCGGAGTCACGCTCCTGGCCGCGACGGTTGTCACGGCCGCGGCCACCGCCGCGGCGGTCGCCGCCCTTGGAGTCGCCCCGGCCACCACCGCCGCCCCGGCGCTGCTCCTGCTGGCCTTCGGCAGCGGCGGGGACGTCGGAGGCCGCAGGCACGGCGCCGGTCTGGATCTGGTCGTTGGTTTCGGTCATGGTGAGAGCAGGGATCAGAACTGAAGGCCCGCTTCCCGGGCGGCGTCAGCAAGGGCCTTGACCCTGCCGTGGTACAGGTTGCCGCCGCGATCGAAGACCACCTGCTGGATGCCCTTGGCGAGGGCACGCTGGGCGACCAGCTGACCCACGGCGACGGAGGCATCGCAGGTCGCAGCCGCCTGGACGCTGGTGCGCAGGTCCTTGTCGAGGGTGGACGCGGCGCAGAGCGTGCTCTGGGCGTCGTCGTCGATGACCTGGGCGTAGATGTGGTTGTTGGAGCGGAACACGGCCAGCCTGGGACGGTCGGCGGTGCCGGAGAGCAGACGACGCAGGCGGCGGTGACGCTTCTGGGTCTGCTGTTTGCGGGAGAGGGTAGACATGGGGGATCAGACGGTTGACGCTCGAGCAGACCTCATTTCTTGCCGGTCTTGCCGGCCTTGCGCAGGATCTTCTCACCTTCGTACTTGATGCCCTTGCCCTTGTAGGGCTCGGGCGGACGAATGCCGCGGATCTTGGCCGCCTCGTTGCCCACCAGCTCCTTGTCGGCGCCGGAGACGAGGACCGAGGTGTTGTTCTCCACGGTGAAGGTGACCCCTTCAGGAGGGACCATCTCCACCGGGTGGCTGTAGCCGGCGCTGACCACGAGCTTGCGGCCCTGGACCTGGGCGCGGTAGCCCACGCCGATGATCTCGAGCTTGCGGGTGAAGCCCTGGCTGACCCCTTCCACCATGTTGGCGACGAGGGTGCGGCTGAGGCCGTGGCGCTCGCGGGAGCGGCGGTGGCTGCTGGTGGGACTCACCACCACGGTGCCGTCCTCCTGGCTGACGCTGACGCCCTCCGGGAGAACGCGGCTGAGTTCGCCCTTGGGACCCTTCACGGTCACCGCCAGGCCATTGAGGCTGACGGTCACCTTGTCGGGGATGGGAATCGGGGCTTTACCGATACGGGACATGGAACAACTCCTGGGATCAGTAGACGTAGCAGAGCACTTCGCCGCCGACGCCCTGCTTGCGGGCATCACGGTCGCTCATCACACCCCGGGAGGTGGAGATGATCGCCACGCCGAGGCCGCCCAGCACCTTGGGCAGCTGGCGGGTGTTCTTGTAGATGCGCAGGCCGGGCTTGCTCACCCGCTGCACGGAACGGATGGTGGGCTGGCGGTGCTTGCCGCTGTATTTCAGCTCAAGCACCAGCTGGCGCTGCACCCCTTCGCCCTCTTCGGAGATGGCAGCGATGAAGCCCTCGTGCTGGAGCACGTTGGCGATGCTGCGGGAGAGGCGGGAAGCGGGAATCCTGGTGCGCTCGTGGCGCTTCTCACTCGCATTGCGAATGCGGGTGAGCATGTCGGAGATCGGGTCGTGGTTGGCCATGGTCGTGTCCGGAAGGGGGCTCAGGTATTGCGGAACGGCATTCCCATTTCGCGGAGGAGGGCCCGGCCCTCTTCGTCGTTACGGGCGTTGGTCACGATCGTGACGTCCATCCCCCGGATGGCATCGATCTTGTCGAAGGAGATCTCGGGGAAGATGATCTGCTCCCGGATCCCCAGGGTGTAGTTGCCCCGGCCGTCGAAGCTCTTCGGGCTCACGCCGCGGAAGTCGCGGATGCGCGGCAGCGCCAGGTTGATCAGGCGCTCCAGGAAGGCGTACATCCGCTCGCCCCGCAGGGTGACGGCCACGCCGATCGGCATGCCCTGGCGGATCTTGAAGGCGGCGATGGCCTTCTTGGCGCGGGTCACCACCACCTTCTGGCCGGTGATGGTGGCCAGTTCGGTGATCGAGGCCTCGAGCGCCTTGGCGTTCTGGGCCGCCTCACCGAGGCCCCGGTTGACGGTGACCTTGACCACCTTGGGAACCTCGTGGACGTTGGAGAGGTTGAGATCCTTCAGCAGCTTGGGCTGGATCGTCTCCCGGTAGCGCTGTTTGAGTGACATGGCGGGGGGATGGGGGGGCGCTTCTGGACGGGGTCAGAAGGCGGACAGGGAAGGGGAGAAAGGGAGCGTCACGACGTGGGGTGGGACGTCGCGGGATGGAGCGGAGGCGGCGGTCAGTCGAGCACCTCCCCGGTCTTCTTGAGGCGGCGCTTCTTGGTGCCGTCCTCCTGGACGACAATCTCCACCCGGCTGGCCACCTTCTTGTCGGTGGAGAAGAGCATCACGTTGGAGGCGTGCAGGGAGGCCTCTTCGGTGACGATCCGGCCGGTCTCGCCTTCCTGGGTGGGTTTGACGTGACGGGTGCGCAGGTTGATGCCCTGCACCACGACGCGGTTCTCGTTCGGCAGGGTGCGCAGCACCTCGCCGGTCTTGCCCCGGTCCTTGCCGGCGATCACCTGGACCGTGTCGCCCTTGCGGATGCGCATCTTGATGCGCTGCACGGGCCGGGCTTTGGGGGTTGCGGTGGCCATCTCAGATCACCTCCGGAGCGAGGGACACGATCTTGGTGAAGTTGCGTTCACGCAGCTCGCGGGCGACGGGGCCGAAGACCCGGGTGCCCTTGGGGTTGTTGTCGTTCCCCAGGATCACGGCGGCGTTGTCGTCGAAGCGGATGGCATTGCCGGTGTCCCGGCGCAGCGTGGCCCGGGTGCGCACCACCACGGCCTTGACCACATCCGATTTCTTGACGCCCATGTTGGGCATGGCGTCCTTGACGGCCGCCACGATCACGTCGCCCACGTGGGCGTAGCGCCGGTTGGTGCCGAGCACCCGGATGCACTGGATGCGCTTGGCGCCGCTGTTGTCGGCGACGTTGAGGAAGGTTTCCTGCTGAATCATGGGTGGTTCCTCAGCCGGCGCTGGTGGTGGTGAGTACTTCGGCCACGGCCCAACGTTTGGTGCGGCTGAGGGGGCGGGTCTCGGTGATCCGGACCCGGTCACCCACGCGACAGCTGTTGGCTTCGTCGTGGGCCTTGTAGCGGGTGGTGCGGCGGACGGTCTTCTGATAGATGGGATGGGGGAAGCGGTTTTCCACCGCCACCACCACCGTTTTGTCCATCTTGTCGCTGACGACGGTGCCGACCCTTTCCTTGAGTGCCATGGGGATGGAGGGGGGAATCAGGAGGCGACGGTGGAGCGCTGGCGCTCCTCCTGCACCGTCAGCAGGTGGGCCAGCTTGATGCGGGCCTCCTTGAAGCGGTGCGGGTGCTCCAGCCGGCGGGTGGCCTGCTGAAAGCGGAGGTCGAACAGCTCGCGGCGGATGCCGTCGATCTGTTCGCCGATCTGGGCGTCGCTGAGCGCGCGCACGTCGGTGATGGTGGGACGGGCCATGGTCAGGACTCCACTGCGAGGGCGGGTTCGGGGGCGGCTGCCTCCTGGTCGGCCAGGGCGAGGAACTTCGTCTTGACCGGCAGTTTGTACTGGGCCAGACGCATGGCCTCCTTGGCGATCTCGGGGGTGATTTCAGGACCCCCCATCTCGAACAGGATGCGACCCGGCTTGATCACGGCCACCCAGAACTCCGGGTTGCCCTTGCCGGATCCCATGCGGGTTTCGGCCGGCCGCATGGTGACGGGCTTGTCGGGGAAGATCCGGATCCAGATCTTGCCCCCCCGCTTGACGTAGCGGGTCATGGCCCGGCGGCTGGCCTCGATCTGGCGGGAGGTGATCCACCCGCACTCCTGGGCCTGCAGGGCGAAATCGCCGAAGGCGATGGTGTTGCCGCGCGTGGCGATGCCGCGCATGCGGCCTCGCTGCTGCTTTCGGAACTTGACGCGTTTTGGACTCAGCATGGTTCAGGCCTCCTGATCACTCCTCGTTGGAGCGGTCTTCGAACTGTTGCGGCCGGCGGTTCGCCCGGCGTTTCGGTGCTCCACCCACGGGCAGCTGATCCTGCTGACCGGGAAGCACCTCCCCTTTGAACACCCAGACCTTGATGCCCAGCACCCCATAGGTGGTGGTGGCCACCTTGGTGGCGTAGTCGATGTCGGCGCGGAGGGTGTGCAGGGGCACGCGACCCTCGCGGGTCCACTCCGTCCGGGCGATCTCGGCGCCGTTGAGGCGCCCGCTCACCTGGAGCTTCAGACCCAGCACCCCGGCCCGCTGGGCGCGCTGCACCGCCATGCGCATGACGCGCCGGAAGGCCACCCGCTTCTCCAGCTGCTGGGCGATGTACTCGGCCAGCAGGAAGGCGTCGGCGTCGACCCGCTCCACCTCGACCACGTTGATGCGCACCTGACGGTGCACGTCGCCGAGGGTCTTCTGGATGCCGGCGCGCAGTTCCTCGATGCCGCTGCCCTGGCGGCCCACAAGCACGCCCGGACGGGCGGTCTTGAGTTCCACTTCGAGCTGGTCGGCCTTGCGGGCGATCAGCACGTCGCTGATGCCGGCGGCGGCGTACTTCTTGTGAATGAACGACCGGATCCGGTCGTCCTCCTGAAGGAGGACGGGGTAGGTCTTGCTTGGGGCGTACCAGCGGGAGCGGTGATCCTGGGTGATCCCCAGGCGCAGGCCGGTTGGATGGATCTTGTGTCCCATCGGGCGGTGTCCTCGGGGGTCAGGCGGTGGGCGCTGCCACAGCAATGCTGATGTGGCAGGTCTGTTTCTTGATGGCGTAGGCGCGGCCCTGGGCGCGGGGTCGGAACCGCTTCAGGGATGGGCCCATGTCGGCGATCGCCTGGCTGATGACCAGGGTGGCCGGATCGAGGCCGAGGTTGTGTTCGGCATTGGCGACCGCGGAGCGGAGCACCTTGGTGATCGGGCCGGTGGAGCGGTAGGGCATGAACTCGAGCATGATCAGGGCATCGCGGTAGGTGCGACCCCGGATCTGATCGAGAACCCGGCGGACCTTGGACACGGAGCCTCGGATGAAGCGACCGTGGGCCAGGGCCTGGGTGTCGGGGGTGTTGGTTGCCATCGGATCAGCGGCCTCCCTTCTTGTCTTTGATGTGACCGCGGAACGTGCGGGTGGGGGCGAATTCGCCCAGCTTGTGGCCCACCATCTGCTCCGTCACGTAGACGGGCACGTGGGCCTTGCCGTTGTGAACGGCAATGGTGTGGCCGATCATCATCGGCAGGATGGTGGAGGCCCGTGACCAGGTCTTGATCACGGTCTTGTCGTCGGCGGCGTTCTGCCGTTCCACCTTGCGAAGCAGGTGGTCGGCGACGAACGGACCTTTTTTGAGTGAGCGTCCCATGGCGGATCAGGCGAACAGCAGAGCGGTGTGGGTCATCAGGAGTCGCGTCCGCCTCGGCTCCGTTTGGAGGTGCGGCGCTTCTTGCGCAGCACGAACCGGTTGCTCGGCTTGTTGCGCTTGCGGGTCTTGAGGCCCAGGGCGGGCTTGCCCCAGGGGGTGACCGGGCCGGAGCGGCCGATCGGTGCCCGGCCCTCGCCACCCCCGTGGGGGTGGTCGCAGGGATTCATCACACTGCCGCGCACCTCGGGGCGGCGGCCCAGCCAGCGCTTGCGGCCGGCCTTGCCCAGGCTGGTGTTGCGCTGTTCGGCGTTGCCCACCTCACCGAGGGTGGCGTAGCACTCACGGCGCACCAGCCGCACCTCCGTGGAGGGCAGCTTGAGAGCGACGTAGTCGCCTTCCTTGGCCACCACCTGGGCGCTGGCCCCGGCGGTGCGCACCATCTGGCCGCCCCGGCCGGCGTAGAGCTCCACGTTGTGGACGCTCGAGCCGAGGGGAATGGCCGAGAGGGGCAGGGCGTTGCCGTTCTCGATCGGAGCATCGGGGCCGGACACCACGCTCTGGCCGACGGCCACGTTGGCCGGAGCCAGGATGTAGCGCTTCTCGCCGTCGGTGTAATAGAGCAGCGCCAGACGGGCGTTGCGGTGCGGGTCGTAGTGGATCGCGGCCACCTTGGCGCTCACGCCGTGCTTGTCGCGACGGAAGTCGACGATGCGGTAGAGGCGCTTGTGGCCACCGCCGCGGTGGCGGCAGGTGATCACGCCGCGGTTGTTGCGGCCCTTGTGGCGGTGCTTGGACACCACCAGGCCCCGTTCCCGGTTCTTGCCCGTGATGTCACTGAAGTCAGTGACCACCAATGTGCGGGTGCCGGGAGTGTTGGGCCTGTAGTTGCGGATTGCCATGACGTTTCAGACCCCTCAGGACTCAGGGAACAGCTGGATGGCGTTGCCTTCGGCAAGCCGCACCACCGCTTTCTTCACCTGGGCGCGTTTGCCGGCGAAGCGCCCCACCCGGCGGGTGCGGCGGGGGGGATTCATGGTGCTGACGCCGACGACCTTGACGTCGAACAGGTGCTCGACGGCCGCCTTGATGTCGGGCTTCGCGGCCCGATGGTCCACCTCGAAGGTGTACTGGTTGATCTCGATGGCCCGGGTGGCCTTCTCGGTGATCAGCGGGCGACGGATCACGTCCGCCAGCCGGCCTGCAAATCGCTCAGACATCGCCGTAGACCTCCTGAATCTTGGCCAGTGCCTCTTCGCTGAGCACGAGCTTGTTGGCATGGAGCAGATCGAACACGTTCAGCTGATCGGCGGCGATCAGCTTCACCTTTTCGAGGTTGCGCACCGAACGGCGCACGGCCTCGGAAGCCCCGTCGAGCACCAGCAGCACCTTGGCTCCGGCCTCGATGCCGAAGCGGGCCAGGGCGGCGGTGATCTCCTTCGTTTTGGGGGTGTCGAGCCCTTCGGCGAAGCCCTTCACCACCGTGATGTCCGCAACGCGGCTCATCAGGGCGGTGCGCAGGGCCAGGCGGCGTTCCTTGCGGTTCATCGCCACCGCGTAGCTGCGGGGCTTGGGTCCGAAGATCACGCCACCGCCGGGTCGCAGGGGGGTGCGGATCGAGCCCTGGCGGGCCCGGCCGGTGCCCTTCTGCTTATAGGGCTTGCGGCCACCGCCGGCCACCTCGGCCCGCGTGAGGGTGCTGGCCGTGCCCTGGCGGGCGTGGGCCAGCTGGCGCACCACCGCCCGGTGCAGCAGGCCTTTGGCGGATGTCGGCTTGGCGACCTTGAGGCCGAGGGGAGCTTTGCCGCTCTCCTTGCCCTGCCAGTCGCGGATCACACAGTCAGTCATGGGTGTTCTCCTCAGTTCGCGGCGGGGCTGCCCACCCGCCTGGCCGGGCGGATGTCGAGCAGGGCGCCGGGCTTGCCGGGCACCGAGCCCTTGACGACCAGCAGATTGCGTTCCGCGTCCACCTTGAGAATGGTGAGGCCGCGGGTGGTGATCTGCTTGCCGCCGTAGCGGCCGGCCATCCGTTTGCCGGGATAGACCCGGCCGGGCGTGGTGCCGGCGCCGATGGAGCCCGGTTCGCGGTGGTTCTTGGAGCCGTGGCTCATCGGACCGCGGCTGAAGCCGTGGCGCTTCTGCAGGCCCGAGAAGCCACGGCCGATGGTGTCGCCGCTGACGTCGACCTTCTGGCCGGGGCTGAAGTCCTCGACGGTGACGGGGGCACCGAGCTCAAGGCCGTCAATGGCCTCCAGGCGGTACTCCTTGAGGTGCCGCAGGGGCGCCTCGCCGGACTTGGCCAGGTGGCCCTTGGCGGGTCTGTTGACGAGCTTCTCGCGCGTTTCGCCGAAGCCGAGCTGCACCGCGGTGTAGCCGTCGGTGGCTTCGCTCTTGAGTTGGGTGATGCGGCAGGGACCCGCTTCGATCAGGGTGACCGGAATGGATTTGCCTTCTTCATCGAAGAACTGGGACATACCCAGCTTCTTCCCGAGAATGCCGATGGACATGGGAGGGAGAACAACACCAGCTGGACTGCCGTGGCGCAACGTCGGGAGTCTGGGCCGGAGCCCGGAAACCCGAAGAAACCGCCGGACGGCGGGGGCTGAATTCGTGGAATCGCAGATTGACCCGGAGGTCAGGAGCTAGCGAGGCGAATCAGCGGGCTGGGACTTGCCGGAACCGAGGACGAAACGGGTTGGGGGCGAACCCCCGGCCTGATTTCGTTGTGTCCGGCAGTATCCCGACGTTCCGGACAGCGGCGAAGCGCTGCACTGGATCGTGCGGGCCAGAAAGGAGGCATCACCAATGACGCATCCCGTACCGTTCTCTGGAGGCCCGGCTAGCGGACGGGCACAGATGATCGGCACAAGAGACCACCCTACCCCATGGTGTGCACCACCACCTCCGGGGCCCGGGCCTGCTGCCAGACTCACCCCCGACCCGTCTGCCGCTCCCGATGCCTCTGCTGATGACCGGCCGCGGTTTCCGCAACGAACTGGAGCGCTGCGGTGCCCTCGCCCTGTTCGTGCCCCTGGAGGGCGGTGCCGAAACCCGCCTGCTGCGGCGGCTGCGGGCGGCGGGCTACCGGGCTCAGCTCACCTCCGCCCGGGGCCTGGGCGATCCGGAGGCCTACCTGTTGCAGCTGCACGGCATCCGGCCGCCCCATCTCGGGCATCACAGCGTGGGCAAGGGCGCCGCCGTGGGCGAGGTGCAACGCGTGATGCCCCTGCTGGGCGCCCAGCTGGCCGGGGAGGGTCCCGTGCTGCTGTGGCTGCTGGAGGGTCAGGTGCTGAGCAGCTCCGAGCTCGCCGGCCTCTGCGACCTCTGCCGGCGCGAACCGCGCCTCAAGATGGTGGTGGAGATGGGCGGCGCCCGGGTGCTGCGCTGGCAGCCCCTTGAGCAGCTTGTTCCCGCCTGAGGCCACCGCAGCCCGGCGTGGTCCCCCATAGCCTGACCCCGTTCGGCGGACTCCCGGCAGTTGAGTGAGCGGCTGGCATTGATCTGGGGTTCGGCCTTCTTCGCCGGCTCCCTGGCCCAGGCCACGGCCTGGGTGACGGGCCAGCCGGCCGTGGTGCTGCTGCTGGGCATGGGCCTGCTGGCGGGCCATGCCGGCTTCGATCTGGTGCACCCCGAGGACCTCGGTGCCGGCCTGGAGCCGGTGGTGGGGCTTCTGGTGAGCCTGGTGCTCTTCGACGGGGGCCTCAACCTGCGGCTGGCCGGCCGCGACCTGCAGCGCTCGGTGCTGCAGCTCGTGCTGGTGCGGCTGGTGCTGGGGCTGCCCCTGGCGGCCCTGCTCGCCCACCTGCTGGCGGGCCTGCCCTGGTCCCTGTCGCTGGTCTACGGGGCGATCGCCCTGGCCACCGGCCCCACGGTGGTCACCCCCATGGTTCGCCAGCTGCGGCTCGCGCCGAAGCTGGCCCAGCTGCTGGAGGCGGAAGGCCTGATCCTCGAACCGGTGAGCGCCGTACTGGGCCTGGTGCTGCTTCAGGTGACCCTGGGGGATCTGGGGGGCTGGCAGGAGGTGGCTTCCCGGTTGCTGCTGCGTCTGGGGGGAGGGGTGGCGATCGGTGGCCTGGCCGGGCTGCTGCTCTCCGAGGCCCTGAGCCGCCTCGGCGCGGTGGGGGCAGCCAACGGCGGTGACGGGGCGGTCTCCGCCGAAGCCAGTGGTCTGGAGCTCCAGCTCACCCTGGGGGCTCTGTTCCTGATGTTCAGCGGCTGCGAGGCCCTGCTGCCGGAATCGGGCCTGCCGGCGGCGGTGAGCGCCGGAGTGGTGGTGGGCCTGCGCCTCGATGCGGCCGCCACCCAGCTGGATGAACTGATCCGCCAGTTGGCCATGCTCGCCATCACCGTCCTGTTCCCCCTGCTGGCCGCTGATGTGTCGTGGGCGGAACTCAGTCCCCTCGGCCTGGGGGGAGTGGGCTGCGTGCTGGCCCTGATGCTGGTCCGCTGGCCCCTGATCCAGGCCACGGGCCTGGGCCTGCCCAGCCTCGACTGGCGCGAGAAGGTGCTGCTGAGCTGGATCGCCCCGCGCGGCATCGTGACCGCGGCGGTGGTCAGCCTCTTCGCCCTCGAGCTCGACCGGGCGGAGGTGGCCGGCGGCGGTGTGCTCAAGGGGCTGGTGTTCCTGACGATCCTGATGACCGTGGGTCTGCAGGGATTCACCGCCCCCTGGCTGGTGGCCCGGCTGGGGCTCTCCCAGCCCGGCAGCGGCGCGGAACCGGCGCCGCTGGAGCCCGCCCTGGCCGGCGAGGCCGCCGACCTGCCCCGGGCCGGCTGAGCGGCATCAGTGGCAGGATCAATGCTCCCCAGCAGTGCCACGCATGGGTGCCACGGCCTGGGCCCCCGCACCGGAGCTGCTCACGGAACCCGAGCGGGCCCTGGCCCGGGGGGCCTGGGTGAAGCTGATCGGCGGGGCGAGCAACCAGGATCTGGCCGCCATCGAGGATCTGGCCGGCATCCACACCCTGGCGGGGGTGCACTGCCTGGATGTGGCGGCCGATCCGGCCGTGGTGGCGGCGGCCCGCCGCGGGATGGGCTGGGCGGCGGCCCGGGGCGCCCGGCGACCCTGGCTGATGGTCAGCCTCAGTGACGGCCTCGATCCCCATTTCCGCAAGGCCTGGTTCGATCCGGCCCGCTGTCCGCCGGCCTGCCCGCGGCCCTGCGAGCGGGTCTGCCCGGCCCTGGCCATCGACGGCCGGGGGGTGGCGGCTGCCCGCTGCTACGGCTGCGGCCGCTGCCTGCCCGCCTGCCCCCACGGGCTGATCGAGGAGCGCAGCCAGGTGGTGGCGCCGGCCGCCCTGGCGGGCCTGCTGGCGGAGCTGGCCCCCGACGCGGTGGAGCTGCACACGCGGCCGGGGCGGCTGGAGGCCTTCGCCGAACGGGTGGAGCAGCTGAGGGCCAGCGGGGTGCCCCTGCGCCGGGTGGCGGTCAGCGCCGGCCTCGAGGACGGCGGGGGAAGCGTCGAAGGGCTGGCGGCGGAGCTCTGGCAGCGCTTCCGCCTGCTGCGCCGGGCCGGTTTCCGGCCCCTCTGGCAGCTGGATGGCCGTCCCATGAGCGGCGACGTGGGCATCGGCACCGCCCGGGCGGCCGTGGCCCTGCTGGAGCGTCTGGCCCCGCTGGCGCCGCCGGGTCCGCTGCAGCTGGCAGGCGGCACCAATGCCCGCACCCTGGCGCTGCTGGAGCGCTCCCCGGCGGCCGTCCCGCGGGCGGCGGGGGTGGCCTTCGGGGGGGTGGCCCGCCGCCAGCTTCAGCCCCTGCTGCAGGAGGCCGAGGCGGAAGGGCGGCGTCTGCTCGACCTGCCGCGGCTCTGGCCGCGGGCCCTGGCACTCACGCAGGCGCTGGTGGGGCCCTGGCTGGCCCGGGGCGCCGGCGGCGGCGGCCCCTGAAGCCCGGCTAGAACGAACCGGTCGCTTCACCCCGGCGCCCCCTGGAGCCTTCGACCCACCCCGCCCTCTCTCCCCAGCGGGTCACCGACGATCTGGACCGGCTGCTGGCCGTGCTGCCCCCGGTGGTGCAGCGGGCCCTGGCCGGTCCGGAGCAGCGGGAGGGGCTGCTGGAGGTGGTGCTCGACCTGGGCCGGGTGCCGGAGGCCCGCTACCCCGGCCGGGCGGTGCCCCTGGGGGGTGATGCGATCGAGCGGGCCGACCTGGCGGCGGTGCTGCAGCGGCTCGGCCCCTTCGGCGGCGACAACCGGGCCGGCATCGAGCGCACCCTGCACCGCATCAGCGCCATCCGCAACCGCACCGGCGATGTGGTGGGCCTCACCTGCCGGGTGGGCCGGGCCGTGTTCGGCACCGTGGCGATGGTGCGCGACCTGCTGGACACCGGCCAGTCCCTGCTGCTGATGGGCCGTCCCGGGGTGGGCAAGACCACGGCCCTGCGGGAGATCGCCCGGGTGCTGGCCGACGACCTGCAGCGACGGGTGGTGGTGATCGACACCAGCAACGAGATCGCCGGCGACGGCGACATCCCCCACCCGGCCATCGGCCGGGCCCGGCGCATGCAGGTGGCCCGGCCCGAGCTGCAGCACCAGGTGATGATCGAGGCGGTGGAGAACCACATGCCCGAGGTCATCGTGATCGATGAGATCGGCACCGAGCTGGAGGCCCAGGCGGCCCGCACCATCGCCGAACGGGGGGTGATGCTGGTGGCCACGGCCCACGGCAACGAACTGGCCAACCTGATCCGCAACCCCACCCTCAGCGATCTGGTGGGGGGGATCCAGTCGGTGACCCTGGGCGACGAGGAGGCCCGCCGCCGCCGCACCCAGAAGACGGTGCTGGAGCGGGCCGCCGACCCCACCTTTCCCCTGGCGGTGGAGATGCACAGTCGCCACCGCTGGCTGGTGCACCGGGATGTGGCCGGCACCGTCGACCTGCTGCTGCGGGGCCAGCCCACCCGGCCCCAGGTGCGGGAGCTTGACACCGACGGCCGCCTGCTGCTGCGTGAGGACGAGCCCGTCAGGCCCGCCCCAGCTCCACCTCCCGCCTGGGGCGCGGCTCCCGCCCCCCGCCGCCCGGGCCCGGCCCCCCTGGCGGTGGTGCCCCTGCCCGATCCCGCCGGCCCCGGCCCGGCCGCGGCGGCTGCCGGGCCTCCCGTGCCGCCGCTGCGGGTCTACGGGGTGGGGATGGCGGCCCGACAGCTGGAGGAGGCCGTGCGCAGCCGCCAGCTGCCGGTGCAGGTGGTGGCCGGGCCCGAGGACGCCGATGCCCTGCTCAGCGTGCGCGGCCAGCTGGGCCGTGATCCGGAGCTGCGCCGTCAGGCCCGCGACCTGGGCCTGCCGATCCTGGTGATCAAGTCGGACACGCCCCACCAGCTGCAACGGGCCATGGAGCGGCTTCTGGAGCGACGGCGTGAGGGGGGCGCTGGCGCCGGCGGCGCCGATCCGGATCACGAGCCGGAGGGCCCGGCACGCCTGGACGATGCCCATGCCGCCCTGGAGGAGTGCCGGCTGGCGGTGGAGCAGGTGGTGCTGCCCCAGGGCCGGCCGGTGGAGCTGCTGCCCCGCAGTGAGCCGGTGCGGGCCATGCAGGCCGAACTGGTGGACCGCTACCGCCTGCGCAGCGCCGTGTTCGGCCGCGGACGCCAGCAGCGGCTGCGCGTCTTCCCTGCCTGAAGGGGCCTGCAGCCAGGGTGGACGCGGGCGAGTTGACGAAGGACCGGGCGCTGTGGGTAACTAGCTAGACGCCGGTTCCTGACCGACGTCTTTCCCATCCCATGGGCTTGATTGGGCCGTCGCCAAGCGGTAAGGCATCGGGTTTTGGTCCCGACATTCCTAGGTTCGAATCCTAGCGGCCCAGTTTTTTCCTCCCCCACCACCGGTGCCTGAACGCCCCCTGCTGGTGTTCGATTTCGACGGTGTGCTGGTCGACGGCATGGCCGAGTACTGGTGGTCGGCCCGGCGGGCGGCCCTGGCTCTGGCCGACGGTCCCAGGCCCGCTGGCGGCCTGCAGCTGCCGGAGCCGGCACCCGCCGCTTTCGCCCGACTGCGGCCCCTGATCCACAAGGGTTGGGAGATGGTGCTGATGGCCGCCGAGCTGGGCCGGCCCGGGTTCGATCTGCGGGCAGCCCTGGCGGATTACGACGCCTTCCTGACCCGGTCCCTGGCGCGCTGGGGCTGGACTCCCGATCAGCTGCAGCAGTCGCTGGAGGGCCTGCGGCAGGAGGCCATCGCCGCCGATCTCGACGGCTGGCTGGCCCTGCACCGCTTCTATCCCGGCGTGCAGTCCCGCCTGGAGCGCCTGGAGGCGGAGGGGGCCGACTGGGCCGTGCTCACCACCAAGGGCGGGGCCTTCGCCGCCCGTCTGCTGGCCGCCGCCGGCCTCACGCCCCTGGCCCTGTACGGCCACGAGCAGGGCAGCAAGCCGTCGGTGCTGGGGCGCCTGGCGGCCGAGCGGGACCCGGCCCGGCGCCCCCTCTGGTTCATCGAGGACCGGCGCCCGACCCTGGAGCTGGTGCGGAGCACGCCCGGCCTGGAGGCGGTGCGCTGCTATCTGGTGTCGTGGGGGTATCTGGGCCCGGGGGACGGGGAGGGGCTGGGTCCCCTGGGAATCCGCTTGCTGGAGCCGGCGGCTTTCGAGGCCCCCCTGGCGCACTGGCCCTGAGCCGCTAGAGTACGCCCGTACTACAGCGATTGATACGCCGGCCTCTCCGGGTGGCACTGGTTCTCCAGAGGTCGCAGGATGGCCCCCGGTTCCGGGTTCCCCTCTTCAGCGGGCCCACTCCCCACCGGCCCACTCTCCACCGCCCCTTCGCGTTCCCGGCGACCGCCTGCCGCGGCCCGTTCCCCCACCGATCCCCACCATGCCTGCCGATTCCAAGGCCGCTGCCGCCGCTGCTTCCGCTTCCGGCTCCTCCGCCTCCAGTTCCTCCACCTCCTACGTCTCCGCCGCCGCCCCGGGCGGCGACCCCCGGGCCGCCGCCGAGCGCGACAAGGCCCTGGGCCTGGTGCTCAACCAGATCGAGCGCAACTTCGGCAAGGGTTCGATCATGCGGCTGGGGGATGCCTCCCGCATGCGGGTGGAAACGGTCCCCACCGGTGCCCTCACCCTCGATCTGGCCCTGGGGGGCGGCTATCCCAAGGGCCGGGTGGTGGAGGTCTACGGGCCCGAGAGCTCCGGCAAGACCACCCTCACCCTGCACGCCATCGCCGAGGTTCAGAAGCGGGGCGGCGTGGCGGCCTTCGTTGACGCCGAGCACGCCCTCGATCCGGTCTATGCCGCGGCCCTGGGGGTCGACATCGAGAACCTGCTGGTCTCTCAGCCGGACACCGGCGAGATGGCTCTGGAGATCGTCGACCAGCTGGTGCGCTCGGCCGCCGTCGACGTCGTCGTCGTCGACTCGGTGGCGGCCCTGACGCCCCGGGCGGAGATCGAGGGGGAGATGGGCGATCTGGCCGTGGGCAGCCAGGCCCGGCTGATGAGCCAGGCCATGCGCAAAATCACCGGCAACATCGGCAAGTCGGGCTGCACGGTGATCTTCCTCAACCAGCTGCGCCAGAAGATCGGCGTCACCTACGGCAACCCGGAGACCACCACCGGCGGCAACGCCCTCAAGTTCTATGCCTCGGTGCGGCTCGACATCCGCCGCATCCAGACCCTCAAGCGCGGCACCGAGGAGTACGGCATCCGGGCCAAGGTGAAGGTGGCCAAGAACAAGGTGGCCCCTCCCTTCCGCATCGCCGAGTTCGACATCCTCTTCGGCCGCGGCATCAGCACCCTGGGCTGCCTGCTGGATCTGGCCGAGGAAACCGGCGTGGTCACCCGCAAGGGCGCCTGGTACAGCTACGAGGGCGACAACATCGGCCAGGGCCGCGACAACACGATCGCCTGGCTGGAGCAGAACCCTGAACCGAAGGAGGTGATCGAGAAGCTCACCCGCCAGAAGCTCACCGAGGGCTCGGAGGTCACGGCCAATTCGATGAAGCCCCTGGCGGCGGCGGCCAAGCTGGCAGCGGCCAAACCCCAGGCCGGTGATGAGGCGGTCGCCGCTCAGCCGGCGGAGATGCCTGCCGCCGGCTGAGCGGCGACCGGCTGGCGCCTGCCCCTCCTCCCGCCGGGAGGGGCAGGGTTCTCAGGGCTGGGCGGGAAGGGCGACCGCAGGGTCGGGGGTTTGAAGCACCAGGGCCACCCGCTGCAGTTCCTGGATGGCGTCGGCGCCTTCCAGCTTCACCAGCTCCTGGCCGTTGCGGGATTCCACCCAGCTGATGCCGAAGTCGGACACCAGCAGCCGCACCATGTGGTTGTCGCCCAGGTCGGCGACGAAGGAGGCCCCATGACCATCGCGGCCATCGCCGCACAGGTAGCAGGTGGCCGCCATGCCCTGTTTCCGCAGGGACACCGCCAGGGCCTGGAGGCTCAGGATCAGATCCTCAACGACCGAGCGGTATTGCTCGGCCAGACGGAGAAACATGGGTCGTTGCTATCACGGTCTGCCGAATCTAAGCTTTTCTTCCGATTGCCGCTAGGTAGGAATGCTCAGGTGCTGAAACCGGCACCCCGGCCTCCGCCCGGCGAGGACCGCGTCCGGTTCAGCCGTCTGCCATGGCTCAGCCGTCCGCCAGGGTCCACCAGCCGGCCGCGGGACCGATGAAGCGAACGGTGATCCAGAACAGGGCCAGGCCACCGATGCCGATCCAGGCTCCCTTGGTGGTGACCGCCACGAAGCGGTTGGCCTGGTTGCGGGTCAGGGGCAGCCAGGGGGCGATGCGGGGCGAATCGTCCACGGGTCTGCTTTTCCCGGCCCGCGGCTTGTCCCGGGGCGGCAGACCCTGATCAGCGCGGCGCTTGGCTTCCCCCATCCGGGTTCCGACGGCAACTGGAGCCAGGCTAGGGGCCGGGCAGGAGCCGGGCCAGGGCCACCCAGGGCTCGAGGGCGGTGAACACCAGGCGTCCCCAGCTGCGTCCCCGCAGGCGGCCGTCCAGCACCGCCAGCCGGCCACCGCTGCGCCGCAGCCCCGCCACCCCGCGCTGCAGTCGGTTGAGGGCCTCAGGGAGCAGCAGCTCCCGGAACCAGTCGCGACCCTGCTGGCGCAGGACGGCGACGCGGGCCGCGGTGAGGGGATCCTCCAGGCTGGCGATCGGCAGCAGGCCCACCACGACCTGGCAGGGCTGGGGCAGCCGCGGCTGGTGCTCGAGCCACCAGCTCCAGCTGCAGCACACCACCCCATTGCTTTCCGGAGCGGTGCTCTGGTGACTCACGCGGCTGCCGAATTCGGCCGCCAGGCCGCTGGCCAGACCGAGGCGCAGGCCAGGGTCGTCCAGCACCACCACCGTGAGTCCGCTCTGGCCCAGCACCAGCCGTCGGCTCTGCTCGAGCAGATGCTCACCGAAATGGGGGCTGTTGGGCAGGGGCTGGCCCGGGGGGGCGAACAGGGGCAGGGGGTCCGCCAGGGGGGGATCGGCCAGATCCAGCACCACAGCAGGCTCCAGACCCAGGGCGGCACCGGAGGCTGGCTGGCCCTCCGCCGCCCGGCCGGTGGCCAGCTCGCCGATGAGCACAGCCCCCCGTCCGGCCAGCAGGCCGGCCAGTTCGCTCAGGGGTTCAAGGGGCTGGCGCAGCAGCTCCCACTGCAGCAGGGAGGGGTCCACCCGCGCCCAGCTGCTCCAGCCGCTTCCTGCGGCCAGCCAGCGGGGCCAGGGCTCCGGCAGGGGCTCCAGCAGCTGCAGCAGATGGCGCAGGGGGGCCTCGTCGTCGTCGGCCAGGGGCACCAGGAGCTGGGGGGAGCGCGGGTGGGCCAGCACCCGGCGGCTGAGCCGTTCGTGCAGGGCCAGCAGGCAGGCTTCGGCGCACGGCTGGGCGCGGCGCAGCTGGTCCCAGTGGCCGGGCTCCAGCGCCACCTCCAGGGCCTCGCGCAGGGCCCACTCCAGGCTTTCGGCCTCGGGGATCACCAGCTGCCGTTCCCCCAGGGCGCCGCTGCGCCAGGCCGCCACCAGCTCCCGGTGGTCGAGCAGCCAGAGCCGGCCGGCGGGGGGCGCTCCGGGCCCTTCCCAGCAGGCCAGCTCCAGACCCACGCCGCGCAGCCGCGGCCATTCCACCTGCAGCAGCCGCTGGCGCAGGGGCGGGGTGACCACCAGGGCCAGGGGCGCCTCGCTCAGGGCCAGGGGAACCAGGAGGCTGATCCACCAGCTGGGGTCGGTGCCGGGGGCCAGCCGCACCAGGGTGTGGTCGGCGCGGCGCAGGCTGCGGGCGACCAGGCGGCTGAGGGTGAGGTGGTGGGGCCAGCGTGCGACGCCCTCCCGCTGCAGCAGGGCCTTGAGGTGCTGGTGGGCGCGGGCTTCCAACATCGCCGGATCGTAGGAAGCTGGGCCCAGCCGATCCGCAGCGTCGATGACACCGCTCTGGCAGCGCGCACCGGTGGGGGTGGTGGGACTGGGGCTCATCGGCGGCTCCCTGGGCCTGGATCTGATGGCGGCCGGGGCCCGGGTGCGGGCCCTGGTGCACCGTCCCGCCAGCGCCGCCCGCGCCCGGGAGCGGGGCCTGGCCGGCGAGGTGAGCACCGATCCGTCGGTGCTCCGGGGCTGTGGGCTGGTGGTGCTGGCTCTGCCCCTCGACCGGCTGCTGGATCCGGATCCCGCCCTGGTGGCGGCCCTGCCGGCGGGGGCGGTGATCACTGATGTGGGCTCGGTGAAGGAGCCCGTGCTGCGTCGCTGGCAGGGGCTGCTGCGGGCGGCGGGCGGGGGACGGGATGGGGCTCGGTTCGTGGCTTCCCATCCCATGGCGGGCACGGCGCAGGCCGGGGTGGAGGCCGGTGTGACCGGCCTGTTCCGGGGTCGCCCCTGGGTGGCGACCCCGGCGCCGGATACCGATCCGGAGGCCCTGGCGGCGGTGCGGCAACTGGCGGAGGCCGTGGGAGCCCGCTGGTTGTGCTGCGAGGCCGATGCCCATGACCGGGCGGTGGCACTGATCTCCCATCTGCCGGTGCTGGTGGGGGCGGCCCTGCTGCAGGCGGCCGATGCCGGGGCCGCGGAGGCCGGGGCCGGTGGTGCCGGTGCGGCCCTGGTGCGGGCCCTGGCCTCCAGTGGTTTCGCTGACACCACCCGGGTGGGGGGCGGCAATCCGGAACTGGGTCTGCTGATGGCCCGGACGAACCGGGAGGCGCTGCTGGCTGCCCTGGGCCATTACCGCCAGGCCATCGAGATCCTTGAGACGCTGGTGGAGCGGGAGGAATGGCCGGATCTGCAGCGATCCCTGCAGCGTTGCCAGCGGCTGCGGCCGGACTTTCTCTGATCCGTGTGGCGGATCGGTGTTGCCGATAGGCTCCCCACCAATCCGATGGATACGGGCCGGGCGATGAAGACCAGGCCATCGCGAAAGCCAGCCGGAACCCGCAGAACCAGCGGAATCCGCGTCAGGAGAGTGGCCCCAGGCTCCTCACCCGGCGCCGTGGTGTATGTGGGTGAGCAGCGCCTGATCAAGGTGCGGGTGGATGTGATCCACTACGACAGCAGCGGCTGTAGCGAGCGGCAGGACGTTTCGGTGCAGGGCTGTGCCGATGCGGTGCGGCAGAACGGCATCACCTGGATGAACGTCAACGGCGTCCATGACGTCGGCCTGATCGAGCATCTGGGGGAGCGCTTCGGCCTCCATCCGATGACGATGGAGGACATCGTCAACACCACCCAGCGCCCCAAGGTGGAGGAGTTCGAGGGATACATCTTCATGGTGCTGAAGATGATCGCCTTCAACGAAGTCTCCCAAAGCATCGACATCGAACACGTGAGCGTGATCCTGGGCCAGAACTTCGTGATCTCCTTCCTGGAGGATGACGGTGACGTGTTCGATGGGGTCCGCGAGCGCATCCGCTCCTCCGGCGGCCGGATCCGCTGGATGAAGGCCGACTACCTGGCTTACTCCCTCATGGATGCGGTGGTGGACCACTACTTCCTGGCGGTGGAGCGCATGGGAGACATCATCGAAGAGGTGGATGACCGGCTGCTGGAGGACCCCCGCCCGAACGACATCAAGGAGATCCACGGCCTCAAGCGCGGCATCCTCAGCCTGCGCAAGGCGGTCTGGCCGATCCGGGAGGAGGTGGGCGTGATCGTCAAGAGCGAATCCCCACTGCTGACGGCTGAGAGCCGGGTCTTCTGGCGTGATCTCTACGACCACAGCATCCAGATCATCGACCTGGTGGAGACCCACCGGGACATTCTCGGGGGTATGCATGACACCTACCTCTCGATCCTCAGCCACCGCATGAACGAGGTGATGAAGGTGCTGACGATCATCTCCACCATCTTCATCCCGCTCACCTTCATCGCCGGGGTCTATGGCATGAACTTCAAGGAGATGCCGGAGCTGCAGTGGCGGGGTGGGTACTACTCGGTGTGGGCATTGATGATCGTGATCGCCACCAGCCTGTTCCTCTATTTCCGTCGCAAGCACTGGCTCTGAGGCCTTGCCGTCGTTCCGGAGCCGGGTCCCCGTAGCAAGCGCTACTCAGTTTGGTTTTGCTTCCGCTGGGCTAAGGATCATTGCTGAAGCCCGGCTTCCAAGGCCTGCCTCCGGCGTCGTTTCTAGGGTTATCTCGGTTTCGAGCATCGGTCGTGAGTTTCCTGAGCGACGCGGTTCAACTCCTGAATGCCGCCGGCGGAGCGGCCGGGCTCTCGGAAGGGGCGATCAAGTGCCATGCCGGCTGTTATCGCGAAAATCTCGCCCGCTGCAGCGATCCGATGCTCCAGTACGAGCGGGTGTGGCTGCAGGAGCAGCTGCGGGCCCTGCGCGACTGCCAGGGCCATCCGGTGCTGATGGCCCGGCTGGGGGGCGAACAGCGGCTCAACGTGCTGGTGTCCCAGAGCGTGCTGTTCCAGCTGCTGCTGCAGAACGAATTCGCCCGCCGGGGCCTCGAACCCCTCGACCCGCCCGGGCCGGTGGTGGCGGCCGAAGAGGCCTGGGAGATCACCAGCGTGCAGGTGAAGCGCGAGTGGGGCATCCTGCCGGCCTGAGGCGAAGACCTCTGCCGGTGGGATGGCCATGAGTGCCTCCCAGCCCCGGATCGTCCTGCTGCATCTGGGTCAGATCCATGACGAGACACCGGCACTGCGGGACTTCCTTGCCGACCGTGGCATGGCCAGCGACCTGGTCCCTCTGCCCTCGGCCGAGGCGCTGGGGGAGCCGAGGCGAGATGCCATCGACTGGGCTCGCTTCGATCGGGTCAGCCTGCGCGACTGCCGCGGCAGCCATGGCCACGCCGATTTTCTGCCCCGGATCACGGAGCTGGCCCGGCGGCTCGCGGCCCTCGCCGTGCCGCTGGCCAATCCCCTGCCGGTGATCCAGGCGGGGCACGCCAAGAGCGCCTATCTGCCCCGGCTGGAGCGGCAAGGCATCCCCCTCATTCCCACCCGCTGGCTGCCCCGGGGCTGGCGGGGATCCCTGGTGGCGATGCTGGAGAGCTGTGGCTGGAGCGAGGCGGTGCTCAAGCCCTCGATCGGCTCCAGGAGCTGGCAGACCTACCGGGTGCGCCGTGAGGGCCGACGCCTGGTGATCCATGGAGCTGATGGCGCCGTGCCGGTGGAGGCTGACGGGGCTGATGCCCTGGCCGAGCGCCTGGCCAGGGAGGGAGAGGTGTGTCTGCAGCGGTTCCTGCCCGCCATCGGCCGGGCGGGAGAATTCAGTGCCGTCTTTCTCGGTGGCCGGTTTTCCCACGCCGTGGCAAAAACCGTGGCCTACGGGGGCTGGATCGCCCATGAACATTTCGGGGGGTGCAACCGGCCCCATCGGGCCAGCGAGGCGGAACGGGGCTGGGCCGAAGCGGTGGAGCGGCAGCTGCGGCGCCGGTTCGGCGTGCTGCCTTACGCCCGCATCGATGGCATCCGAGACGAGGGCGGTGACCTGCTGCTGCTGGAGTGTGAGCTGGTGGCGCCGCGGCTTTTCCTGACCGAGGGAGAGGCCTTCGGGCGCTACGCCGATGTGCTGTTGGGAGCCATGGGTCGTGGTTAGGGTCAGCCCATGACCCGGCATGGCAGGCGCAGGTCCGCATGGTGACGCTGCTCCCATGCGCGTCCAGTCCCACACAGCCCCCCGGCTCCCGCAGCCCGGAGCCCCGGCTGGTGAGATTCCAGCAAGCCATGCCGGAGAACGGCCCCCAGGCCTGCCAGGAGCGGCTCGGTGTCCAGTCCCCCGGCGGTGATGTGACTCACCAGGCCATCAGCGACTGAGCACCCGCATGGCCTGGTTGCCATCGAGGCTGGGGGGGGCGCTCTCTGGCAGTGCATCGGTGCGAAGGGCCACGGCGACGGTGGCGGCCCAGGGGCGCGGGCCGGTGTCGGCGGGGAACACCAGCACCACCGTGCCGGCCGAGGGGGTGGTGGAAGGATCCTCCGCCAGGATCTCGAGGGCCACCCGGGTGCGGCGACACTGAAGAGCCCGTGCCTGCATCAGGGCCACGAACTCGTGGGTGTTCCAGCGTGCCTCGGTGCCCTGGCAGGGGAAGCGCTGGCTGAGGCGGGCGGCGCTGAGCTCCTCGATGGCGCCGCCCCGCTGCCCATCCCAGACCAGAAGCAGGTTGGCGTCACGGCAGAAGGCGTTGTGCTCCACCAGCTGGCGATCCAGCGTGAGCCGCCTTTCCAGGCCGTGCTTCTCGGCGGGGATCGCAAGGCAGGTCCTGAGGGCCTGGGCCACCTCGCAACCTCGTCCTTCGCAGTAGCCCCGATGGGCCGTGAGGATGTCGCCGGCGGCGGCCACGATCTCGAGAGCGGGCAGGCTGCGGCTCAGTTTCTGCATCAGGGCGTTGAACTGAACGCCTCCATCGCCGAAGGGGCCGCGGTCAGGATCGGTGGCGGCCAGCATCTGATCGATGGCGGAGCTCACCAGCTCCCGCCTCCAGGTCAGATACGTCATGAGGGCTCACTCCTTTGGCGATTTTTTTCAGTGTGTCTCTTGCCGTTGACGACGGCCACGAGCCGTTACATTGCCTGCTTCGCGTATCAACGGCTACGAAATAAAGTGTTGAACCCGCGATCTTGGCTGCTGTGGCTCTCTTGTCGCAGATGCCGATCCGGCCTTCCACCGGCGTCTGCCCGGGCTCGACCGTTCCCAGCTCGAGGCGAGACTGTTCAATCTCGTCAGCTCCGGCAGGGGCGGGGCCCGGAGGGGACCGGGCCGGTGCGGACCGTGGCGCCCGCCTCCACCTGCTGATTCGGGGGGGAAGGAATCCAGGACGTCGAGGGGCCTGGCCCTGGCAACGCACCAAGGCCCCCGCCTGACATCCTCTCTATCGGGGATGTCGTTGGAGCTGCGGATGTACGGCTTGGTGGCGCTGACTCCGCCGACGCTCATCTGACCCATGCCATACCCGTTCGGGCCCATCACCTATTCAAAGGGATCCAGACAGCGCTCCCTGAACCGGCGGTGCACCTCCATCGGATGGATCTCGCAAAGCAGCATCAGGTCGCTGAGCACCATCGACCGTTCGCTGTGGTGGTTGTCGGCCAGGCGGTTGACCCGCAGGATGTCCGCATCCAGGGGCGGCAGGCCGGCGCTGCCATCGTTCCAGCAGGGCGCCAGCCGGCGCCGATCGGGGCCATGCCGTGGAGGTCAGTCATCAACTCCCAGGCTCAGGGGGGCCTTCCATGCTGAGGGAAGCGTCAGCGACCTTTGCGGATGCTGAAGTCGGGATGCCCCCCCGCCCCCGGCCTCTGGCCACAGGCGGCTCTGCCCAGTCCCGATCGATTCCTCCGTTGGGCCTGCCCCACCAGGCCACCCAGCGGCTCACCGGTTTGCAACGGTGTCCCTTCAGGCTCCCCTGGCGGTGGCCACGTCCGCCCGATGTCAGCCATGCGCCCTCCTCCGCTGGGTTGGTGGCGACTCTCCCCCCTGATGTCACGTGCCTGCGAACCGGCAGGCAGGGATGGCCAGGAATCGCTGAAAACCACTGGAGCCACAGGGATGCCGCGTCAGAACTCCCCCCTGGGCAGGTTGACGAAAACTAGCCTTCATGCTCTTCTTGAATGAAGAGAGAGAACCTTGCTACCGAAAGTGCAGAATAAAGCAAATCATGAGCTTCTGAAATCACCCCTGCCGGATAATGAAAATGACAACTCCCAGCAGGAGACTATAGCAATCACACTTCCGCCTCGCGATCACGTGGAAACTGCAGAGCTCGGCTCAACTCAGGTGGGCACCAACAGATTCGTGCTGGTGTATCACCGTTCCCCTTTTGCCGAAATCCTGGATGACCAGGGAAATCGGCAATGGGTCGACCACAAGAGCCCGAATGGAATCATTCCGACCCTGCGGAATCTTTTTCACGAAGAACACTCCGGCACCTGGATTTCCTGGCTTGAGAATCTCACAGGCGAGCCTGCAGAGGATGAGCGCACAACGATTTCTTCGCCAAGTCCATTCACCCTCAGGAGACTTCCTCTCACTAAGGATCAGATCTCAAGCTTCTATCATGTCACCTCGAAGGAGTCTTTCTGGCCGATCCTGCACAGCTTCCCCGGGCTGTTCAGCATCGACAACTCCGACTGGGCCACCTTTGAGGAGGTCAACCGATCGTTTGCGCGGGCGGCCTGTGAAGAAGCGGCCCCGGGGGCCATCATCTGGATTCACGACTACAACCTCTGGCTCACTCCGGCCCTGATCCGTGAGCAAAGGCCTGACGTGAAGATCGCCTTCTTCCACCACACGCCATTTCCTTCCAATGACGTGTTCAGCATTCTCCCCTGGCGGGACGACATTCTCGACAGTCTGCTGTGCTGTGACCTGGTTGGATTTCACGTTCCCCGCTACGCTAACAACTTCGCCCGCAACGCCATCAACCTGCGCGGAGTGGAGGGAGGCGAGGCGGTGCCGGTGGCCGACAAGTTCCGTCGCCTCGGCAGCGCCCTGGCTGAGCCCACCGTGGTTCCATGGCTGGATCACCAAGGCCGCCGCATCCACATCCAGGCCTCTCCGGTGGGGACCTCCCCCGAGCTGATCCGTCAGCTGATGGATTCCGAGGAGGTCCGGCAGATGTCCGGCCAGATTGCCGAGCAGCACGCCGGGCGCAAGCTGATCCTTTCTGCCTCCCGGGTCGACTACACGAAGGGCAACGAGGAGATGTTGCTCGCCTATGAACGTCTCCTGGAGCAGCACCCCCAATGGCATGGGGAGGTGGAGCTGTTTCTTGCCTGTGTGGCCGCTGCCAGCGGCATGCGCATCTACGAAGACATCCAGCGCTCGGTCGAGGAGATCGTGGGGCGCATCAACGGCCGCTTCGGTCGCATCGACTGGACGCCCGTGCGTCTCTCCACCCGTCGCACCCCCTATGACGAGATGGTGGCCTGGTTCAGCCAGGCGGATGTCTGCTGGATCACCCCCCTGCGGGACGGGCTCAACCTGGTGGCCAAGGAATATGTGGTGGCCCGCGAGGGCCAGACAGGCGTTCTGGTGCTTTCGGAATTCACCGGCACCTCGGTGGAACTGGAGGATGCCCTGCTCACCAACCCCTACTCCCACCACAGCATGGACCTGGCCATCACCACGGCGCTGAACATGCCGGAGGAGGAACAGCGACGGCGGATGAACGCCATGGCCCAGGTGGTTGAGGAGTTCACGGTGCAGCACTGGGCTGCGCAACAGCTGGGAACCCTGCGCTCGCTTTGACCCTGGGCCGCCGGCGCTCCCTCTGGGCCCTCGCCCTCGGGCTGGCCCTGGCGGCTGCCCTGCTGCTGTGGCCTCTGGCCTGGGCGCGGCGGCCCGTCACGGTGCGGGTGCTGATGCCGGCCCCCTTCGCGGATGCCACCGCCGCGATGGTGGCCGACTTCAACCGCAGCCCCCGCGGGGTGCGCATCGAAGTGACCCGCGGGCCCTTCGAGACGGAGGCGGTGTCCGACCTGGCGATCAGCAGCCTCCTGCTGGGTGACAGCCCGTACGACCTGCTGCTGATGGACGTCACCTGGACGGCGAAGTACGCCGCCGCCGGCTGGCTGCAACCCCTCGACCCATGGCTGGGTCCGGAGGCCCTGGCGCCTCTGGTGCCGGGGGCCCGTGCCGGCAACCGCATCGACGGTCAGCTGTGGCGCCTGCCCCTGCTGGCCGATGTGGGCCTGCTCTACTGGCGGACGGATCTGATGGAGGCCCCGCCGCGCACCCCCGACGAACTGGTGACACGCTCCCGACAACTGCAGGGGCAGGGTCGGGTGCCCTGGGGGTACCTGTGGCAGGGCCGCCAGTACGAGGGGCTCAGCTGTGTGTTCCTGGAAGTGGTGCACGGCTTCGGCGGCGGCTGGAGCACCGATGAGGGGGAGGGCATGGGTCTGGCCCGCCCCGCGGCGGCGGCGGCGGCGGGCTGGCTGCGCCTGCTGGTGAGCGAGGGGATCACGCCGGAGGCGGTGGCCAACTACGCCGAGCCGCAGTCGTTGCAGAGCTTCCGCCGGGGGGAGGCCGCGTTCCTGCGCAGCTGGCCCTATGCCTGGCAGGAACTGCAGGGAGAGGGCAGCGCCGTGGCCGGCAAGGTGGGCATCACCACGATGGTCGCCGAGCCCGGCCTCCCCCATGCCGCCACCCTGGGCAGCTGGGGCTTCTCCCTGCTGGCCGGCAGTGCCCACCCCGAGGAAGCAATCACCGTGCTGCGGACGCTCACGGGAGCGGACAGCCAGCGGCAGCTGGTCCGGGACTGGGGGTACACCCCCACCCTGGCCGCTCTGTTCGAGGATCCGGATCTGGTGAAGCTGCGGCCCCAGCTTCCCCTGCTGCGGCAGGCGCTCAACGCCGCAGTGGTTCGCCCCCTCTCGCCGGGCTATGCCCAGCTCAGCGACATCCTGCAGCGGGAGCTGAGTGCCGTGATCACCGGCGGCGAGTCCGCCGGCCCCGCCATGGAGGAGGCCGCCCGGGCCAGCCGTCAGCTGCTGCAGGCCAGCGGCAGGGAGGCCGCGGCTTGAGGTTGAGGGCCCTGCTGCTGATGGCCCCGGCTCTGCTACTGCTGCTGGCGGTGTTCGCCTGGCCGATGCTCGAGTACGCCTGGCTGAGTCTGCACGCCCAGTCGGTCTTCACAGGCCTTGAGCCGGTGCCGGTGGGTCTGGCCAACTGGCAGCGGCTGCTGGGCGATGGTCGCTTCTGGCAGGACGCCGGCCAGACCCTGCGCTTCGCCGGGGTGTCGGTGGGGCTGGAGCTTGTGCTGGGCCTGGGCATCGCCCTGCTGCTCCACCAGAACTGGCGCGGCAGGGGCGTGGTGCGCAGCCTCAGCCTGCTTCCCTGGGCTTTGCCCAACACGGTGATGGCCCTGGGGTGGCGCTGGATCTTCGACGACCCGAACGGGCCGATCAATGCCCTGCTGGGGGGCCTGGGGCTGGCCACCCTTCCCTTCCTGGCCTCTCCCCAGCTGGCCTGGATCGCCACCGTGGTGGCGGATGTCTGGAAGACCACCCCCTTTGTGGCGCTGCTGCTGCTGGCGGGGCTGCAGATGATTCCCGCCGACCTGTACGACGCCTTCGCCCTCGAGGGGGGCACTCCCTGGCAGGCGTTGCGGCGCATCACGCTGCCGCTGCTGCGGCCCTACATCTTCATCGTGCTGCTGTTCCGGCTCGCCCAGGCCCTCGGCGTGTTCGACCTGATCGCCGTGCTCACCGGCGGCGGCCCGGCCAGCAGCACCGAGAGCCTGGCGGTGTATGCCTATCTCAATGCCATGCGCTTCCTCGACTTCGGGTATTCCGCCACGGTGATGCTGGGGATGTTTCTGCTGCTGCTGGCTGGATCGGCCCTGCTGCTGCTGCTGCCGCGCGGTCAGGAGGTGAGGTCATGAAGCGCTTCGGCAGGGGCGGTGCCGCCCTGGTCGTGCTGTTGCTGCTGTGGAGCCTGGGGCCGATGCTCTGGCAGCTGTACACCTCCCTGCGCACGCCCGAAGCCCTCCTCGGGGATGGGGCCGGCCCGGGCGGTGGCTGGACTCTGGCCAACTATGTCCAGGTGCTCCACGGCGCCCCCCCCTTCTGGCGCTATCTGCTCAACAGCACGGTGGTCGGAGCGATCAGCACCCTGCTCACGCTGCTGCTGGCGATTCCCTGCGCCTATGCCCTCAGCCGCCGAGGCGGCCTGCTGCGACTCGTGGTGAGCGGGGGCCTGCTGGCGGCCGCGGTGTTCCCCTATGTGCTGCTGTTCCTGGCCCTGCTTCAGGTGGCCCGACAGTTCGGCCTGGCCAACAACCTTCTGGCCCTCTGTCTGCCCTATGCGGGGCTGTCGCTGCCGCTGGCGGTGCTGCTCCTGCAGGCGGCCTTCGCTGAACTGCCGGTGGAGCTGGAGGAGAATGCCTTGCTGGAGGGCTTCACCCTGATGCAACGCCTGCGCTGGATCCTGTTGCCCCTGATGGGGCCGGCGGTGGTGAGCACGGGGTTGCTGGTGTTCCTGTTCAGCTGGAACGAATTCCCCATTGCCCTCACCTGGCTGAGCCGCAGCGAGCTGCTCACCCTGGCACCGGCGATGGCGCGGATCGCCGGCTCGTCGGTGTTCACCGTTCCTTACGGCGCCTTCGCCGCGGCCACCGTTCTGGGCAGCCTGCCCCTGCTGGCCCTGCTGCTGCTCTTCCAGCGACAGATCGTGGCCGGGCTCACCCAGGGGGCGATCAAGGGATGACGGATCCGGGCATGACCACCACCACGTCCGCGCCCAGCCTGCGCCTGGACAACCTCACCCGCCGCATCGGCGGCCGCGCGATCATCGATGGGGTCGACCTGGCGGTGGCCCCGGGCGAGTGCCTTGCCCTGCTGGGGCCCAGCGGCTGCGGCAAGAGCTCGGTGCTGCGGCTCATCGCCGGCCTCGATACCCCGGATGCCGGCAGGATTCTGCTGGAGGGTGACGACATCACCCGGAAGCCTCCGCAGCGCCGTCAGGTGGCGCTGGTGTTCCAGAGCTACGCGCTGTATCCGCACCTCAATGTGTCCCGGAATCTCTCGCTGGGGATGGAGATCCGCGGGGTGCCGGCCCAGGAGCGGGAACGGGAGGTGACCTCCGTGCTGGCCATGCTGCAACTCACGGAGCTGGCCCAGCGGCTGCCGGCGGAACTCTCCGGCGGCCAGCGCCAGCGGGTGGCCCTGGCCCGGGCCCTGCTGCGCCATCCGCGGGTGTTCCTGCTGGATGAACCGATGAGCAATCTCGATGCCCAGCTGCGCGAGGAACTGCGGCCCCAGCTGCGCTCCATCCTCTGCGCCGGCAGCGCTCCGGTGATCTACGTGACCCATGACCAGCAGGAGGCCATGGGCATCGCCGATCGCATCGCGGTGCTGTCCAACGGCCGGGTGCAGCAGTGCGGCACCCCGAAGGATCTCTACCTGACCCCGGCCAACATGTTCGTGGCCTCCTTCATCGGACGGCCCCAGATCAATCTTCTGCCGCAGGAGGACGGAACGGTGCTGGGGATCCGCCCCGAGCACCTGGTGGCGACGGACGACAGCGGGATCCCTGTGAGGGTCCTGAACCGTGAATGGCACGGGGCCAGCCAGCAGCTGCTGGTCTCCAGCCCCCAGGGGGACCTCCGCTGGACCTGTGACGGAGCCCAGCCCATCGGTGAGGGGCTGCGGCTGGGCTGGGACCGGCGCCACGAGCACCATTTCCTCAAGACCACGGGCGCACGTTGCTGATGGCCATCCGGACGGAGCACTGGTGGACAGGCTGCGTGATCTACCAGCTCATGCCGCGGAGCTTCGCTGATTCCGACGGGGACGGCATCGGTGATCTCGCCGGCATCACGAGCAAGCTTCCCTACCTGCGCTGGCTGGGCGTGGATGCGATCTGGCTGACGCCGATCTACCCCTCCCCCCTCAAGGACGGCGGATACGACATCACCGACTTCACGGCCATTCATCCTGAACTCGGCGACCTGGCGGACCTGGCGGAGCTGCTGGAACAGGCGCACCACCACGACATCCGGGTGATTCTCGATCTGGTGCTGAATCACACCAGCCTTCTGCATCCATGGTTTCAGCGGGCCCGCTGGGCGCCGAGCGGCAGCGTCGAGCGCGACTTCTATGTCTGGCGTGACGACGATCGGAGCTATGCCGATGCTCCCGTGCTGTTCCGCCACTTCGAGGACTCGAACTGGGAGTGGGATCCCGTGGCCGGCCAGTACTACCTGCACCGCTTTCTGCGCCACCAGCCCGATCTGAATTACGACAACCCGGCGGTTCAGGAAGAGATGCTGACCGTGGTCGATTTCTGGCTGGACCGGGGGGTCGATGGCTTTCGTCTCGATGCGGTGCCCTTTCTGTTCGAGCGGGACGGGACCCGCTGCGAGGGACTGCCGGAAACCCACGCGTTCCTCAGGCGGCTGCGGGCGCGGGTGGATGCCGGCGGTCGCGACGTGCTTCTGATCGCCGAGGCGATTCAGCCGGTGCGGGAATCGGCGCCCTACCTGGCCGACGATGAACTTCACGCCGCCTTCGACTTCGAGATCACCGCCCAGCTGTTCGCGGCTCTGGCCCATGGCCAGTGCGGGGAGCTGCGCCACTGCCTGATGCACGCCCAGGCCCAGGTGCCCGGGTGCCGCTGGGCCCTGCCGCTGCGGAACCACGATGAGCTCTGGCTCGGGGATGGCCACCTGGTGGATGAGAGCGTCGTTCAGACGGTGGTGAACGGTTTCCCCAATGCCAGGGGTCACTGGCTGAACTGGGGCATCAACCGGCGCCTGGCACCCCTGCTCAACGGCGATCCGCGGCCGAACACCCTGCTGCATGGCCTGCTTTACAGCCTGCCGGGGCTGCCCTGCCTGTACTACGGGGATGAACTGGGCATGGGCGACTGGCCGGGGCTGCGCGACCGCGACCCCAACCGCACCCCGATGGCCTGGACGAGCGAGCGCAACGGGGGGTTCTCCACCGCCCCGGATCCGCTGCTGGTGCTGCCGCCCATCACGGCCCCCGGCTACGACTACCGGGTGGTGAACGTGGAGGTGCAGCAGCAGCTCTCCGGTTCCTTGCTCAACTGGCACCACCGCATGCTCACCAGCCGGCGCCTGCTGCCCGCCCTGCGCCAGGGTGGCTTCGAACTGCTCACCAGCCGCCACCCCAGCGTGCTCTGCTACGCCCGCGTCACCGATGGCATGACCGTGGTGGTGGCGGCGAACCTGGGCGCCACCGGCGCTTCCACCAGCCTCGATCTCGGCCGCTGGAGCGGCAGCCGGGTGCGCGAGGTGCTGGCGGGCTGCGAATTCCCCCCCGCCAGTGACGACTGGTTCGTGTACCTGAACGCCTATGGATTCTTCTGGTGGCTGGTGGGGGAGCAGGGCAGCGAAGCCAGCTCCTGATCCACGAGATCCTGCACCCGGGGTCGCAGCCGCTCGCTCTCGGCGCTGTCCACGAAGGCCAGCCGGCAGCGGCGGGCCAGCACGTCGTCGGCACTGCGGGCCCACTCGTGGCGGACCGCGTGGCGCACCTCTGCGGCGGTGAGGGGAATCACCTCGCTGAGGGGATGCAGCTCGGCGGGGCTGTCGGCACAGGCCAGCACCGCCTCCGCCGCCAGCCCGTGGCTGGCCAGCAGGTGCTCCACCAGCTCCGGAGAGGGGGCCGGCAGGAGCCCCGGCAGGTGCCCGCGCAGCCGGTCCAGTTCCGCCAGGGTGGCCTCGGGTGTGGCGGCGGCTCCCAGCAGAACAGTGGCGGCCCCCTGCTCCGTGGGAGCGGGCAGAGGCCGGTCCAGCAAACGGACGGCGGCCTCCAGTCCATCGAGGGCCATGGGCCGGCAGGTGGTCCACTTGCCGCCCATCACGCTCACGAGCCCGCAGGGAAGCGTTTCAACCACATGCTCCCGGACGACGGTGGCGGTCCCTTCGCTGCCATCGCTCCGCAGCAGCGGCCGCCCTCCGGCCCAGCGACTGGTCACCACCGGCTCGCCGAGGTCGGGGAACCAGCGACGCACGTAGTCGAGCAGGTAGGCCTCCTCCTCAGCGCTGGGCTGGGTGGCCGCCTCGCCCGGGCAGGCGATGTCGGTGGTCCCCACCAGGGTGCGGCCATGGAAGGGCAGCATGAACAGAACCCGGCCATCGTCGGTGGCGGGAATCAGCAGGCCGATCCCACCCGCGCAGAGATCGGCCTCCAGCACCAGATGCATGCCCCGGCTCACCTGCACCCTGGGGGCCAGGTCGGGCTGGGCCATGCGACGGATGGCATCGGCGCCGATGCCTGTGGCATTGACCACCACCCGGGCCTCCAGCTCCCAGGAGCTGCCGTCCTCGACGTTCCGCAGCACCGCCCCGGTGAGCCGATCCGAGTGGCGCTGCAGACCCACCACCTCCGTCCGGGTGAAGACCTGCGCCCCCAGGCCGGCTGCGGTTCGGGCAATCAGCAGATTGAGGCGGGCGTCGTCGAACTGCCCGTCGCTGTAGGCCACGCCCCCATGGCCCGCCGCCAGGGTGGGGAGCGCCTGCCGCACCGCCGGTTGCCCCAGCCAGCGACTCGCTCCGATGCCCTTCTGGCCGGCCAGCAGGTCGTAAAGCCCCAGGCCGATGCCGTAGTAGATGGTCTGGAGGGGATGGGCGGTCGGCAGCAGCAGCTCCAGCCGACGGGCCAGGAAGGGCGCCTGGGAGAGCCAGTGGCCCCGCTCCGCCAGGGCCTCACGCACCAGCTGCAGCTGGCGCCAGTCGAGGCGCTTGAAGGCGAGCTCCAGGTAGCGCACACCGCCGTGCAGCAGCTTGGTGCTGCGGCTGCTGGTGCCGATGGCGATGTCGCCGGCCTCCACCAGGGCCACCCGCAGCCCGCGCCTGGCCGCCTCCAGGGCCAGGGTGGCTCCGGTGGCCCCGGCGCCGATCACCAGAACATCAACGCTCATGTCGCCTCTCCATGCCAGTGCAGACTGCGCTTCACTGCGGAGGTCCAGCGGCGGCGCCACCGCTGCCTTTCGCCGGGATCGAGCGACGGCTCGAACCGCCGGGGTTCCCCGCTCGGATGGTCATTCTGCCAGGCCTCGAGGCTTTCCACGACTCCGGCCTGCACACCGGCCAGCAGCGCCACCCCCCGGCTGGTGCTCTCCAGATCGGCGCGGCGGCGCACGGTCACTCCGCTGGCATCGGCCTGCGCCTGCAACAGCAGGTCGGCCGCGGCGGCTCCGCCATCGGCGGCCAGCTCGCCCAGGGGTGTCCCCAGGGCCTCCTCGGCCAGCTCCACCAGGGTGGCCACCGCCAGGGCGATGCCCTCCAGGGCCGCGCGGGCGATCTGGGCCGGTCCGGTGTCACGGGTGATGCCGATCAGCAGGCCGCGGGCGCCGGGATCCCAGTGGGGTGTGCCCAAGCCTGTGAACGCCGGCACGAGCATCAGGCCGCCGCTGTCGTCGCAGCTCCTGGCCAGGCCGTCGACCTGATCGGAGCGCTCGATCAGCCCGAGACCATCGCGCAGCCACTGGATCACGCTGCCGGCGTTGAAGAGGCTGCCCTCGAGGCAGTAGGTGGGGCGGCCGTCGGCATCACACCAGCCCACGGTGCTCAACAACCCAGCATCGGAGCGGCGGATCACGGATCCGGTGTTGATCACCAGGAACGCCCCGGTGCCGTAGGTGCACTTGGCTTCGCCGGGCAGCAGGCAACCCTGGCCCAGGGTGGCCGCCTGCTGATCGCCCAGCATGGCGGTGATCGGGACGCCGGCGAAGGGCAGGCCGGCGGCGATCGAGCCGAAGGCCGCGCGGCTGGGCAGCAGCTCGGGAAGGGCCTCCAGCGGCACCCCCAGGGCGGCGGCCAGCTCCGGATCCCACTGGAGTCGCTCCAGGTCCATCAGCAGTGTGCGGCTGGCGTTGCTGAACTCGGTGGCATGGCGTGCGCCGGCGGTGAGCCGCTGCAGCAGCCAGCTGTCCACCGTGCCGAAACAGAGGCTGCCGTCCGCGGCGGCCGCCGCCGCCGCGGGAACCGCCTGCAGCAGCCAGACGATCTTGCTGGCGCTGAAATACGGATCCGCCAGCAGACCTGTGCGGGCCCGGATCTCCGACTCCAGACCGGCGCGCTTCCAGTCGGCGCAGATGGCAGCGGTGCGACCGTCCTGCCAGACGATCGCCGGCCCGAGCGGCTCGGCGCCGCCGCGGCGCCAGAGCACGGTGGTTTCGCGCTGGTTGGCGATGCCGCAGGCCGCCACCGCCCGCCGCTGGTCGGCGCTGAGCGCCTGCTCCAGCTGGGCCAGGGCCTGCAGCTGGCTCTGCCAGATCGCCTCCGGCTGCTGTTCCACCCAGCCGTCGGCGGGGTAATGGCAGGTGAGCGGAGCGGTGCAGCTGTGCAGGCAGCGGCCCCCGGCATCGAAGAGGGCGGCCCGGGAGCTGGTGGTGCCCTGATCGATGCTCAGGAGGAGGGGCAAATCCATCGCCGGCGAACTTTTGTCCGTGCTAGCGCTGACGAAGGCACCTAGAAAGGCTGGGGATGGGTTTTGCAACGACATCAGCGCAAGCGGGCCTCGGGGCGGACCCGGCGCCTCCCGCCTGGGTGGCTGAGGCCGTGGTGTATCAGATCTTTCCGGATCGCTTCCGCCGCAGCGGCCGTGTCGAGGCCCAGCAGGGACTGACGCTGATGGCCTGGGGCAGCAATCCGCAGGACCAGGGCTTCCAGGGTGGGGATCTGTATGGGGTGATCGAGGCCCTCGACCATCTCCAGGACCTGGGGATCACCTGTCTTTCACTGAATCCGGTGTTCGCTTCAGCGGCCAATCACCGCTACCACGCCTACGACTATCTGCAGGTGGATCCGCTGCTGGGAGGCCGTGCCGCCCTGGAGGCCCTGATCGAGGCCGTGCACGCGCGCGGCATGCGGCTGGTGCTCGACGGCGTGTTCAACCATTGCGGCCGTGGCTTCTGGGCCTTTCACCACCTGCTCGAGAACGGCGAGCGCTCGCCCTACCGCGACTGGTTCCACGTGGAGCGGTGGCCGCTGCGGGCCTACCCCGGCCCCGGGGAGAGCTGCGGCTACACCTGCTGGTGGAACGACCCGGCGCTGCCGAAGTTTCGCCACGATCACCCACCGGTGCGGCGCCATCTGCTGGAGGTGGCGCGCCACTGGATCGCCGCCGGCATCGATGGCTGGCGGCTGGACGTGCCCGATGAGGTGCCGGCCGACTTCTGGCAGGAGTTCCGACGGGCGGTGCGCAGCGCAAACCCCGAGGCCTGGATCGTCGGAGAGATCTGGGGCGACGGCCGGCCGTGGCTGGCCGGCGACAGGTTCGACGGGGTGATGAACTACCCGATGACCTGGACCATCCTGGGCTACTTCGGCGCCGCCTCGGTGCCACGGAATCTGAAACTTGCCCCCTTGCCCGAGCCCCCTTACCAGCCCCTCGACCGCGCCGGCTTTCAGCAACGGGTGGTGCAGCTGCTGGGCCGTTATCCCGACGCGGTGAACCGCGGCCAGCTCAACCTGCTCGACAGCCACGACGCACCCAGGGCGCTGCATGTGCTCGACGGCGACCGGGAGGCCCTGCGCCTCAGCCTGCTGTTTCTGTTCCTGCTGCCCGGGGCTCCCTGCATTTACTACGGCACGGAGACGGGTCTGGCCGGCGGACCGGAGCCGGGCTGTCGTGAGGCGTTCCCCTGGGATCGGCCCCGTGACGCTCTCTGCGGCTGGCTGCAGGAGCTTGCGGCCCTGCGGCGCCGCCTTCCGGCCCTGCGCTCGGCCCCGATCACCTTCCTGGACAGCCCCCATGAGGATCTGCTGCTGCTGAGCCGCGGCGGCGGCGCCGAGCGGGTGTGGGTGGCCATCAATCGGGGTGATGGGCTTCTGCCGCTGCCAGCGGCCTTCCGGGGCGAAAGGCTCTGGACGAGCCTGGCCCCGGAGTCCGCCGCAGACGGGCTGCCGGGACGGGCGGCGGCCCTGCTCGCCGCCCCCGAAGCCTGATGGACCGCCCGATGCGCAGCGTGCCGTTCACGGCCGATGGGCTGCTGGAGGATCTCAGCGGCAGCGAGGACCTCCTGATCGTGCAGGACCTCGATGGTGTGTGCATGGAGCTGGTGCACGACCCGCGCCGGCGGCGGCTGGATCCGGCCTATGTGCTGGCCGCCCGGCGGCTGGAGGGGCACTTCGCGGTTCTCACCAACGGCGAGCACGAGGGAAGCCGTGGTGTGAACAGGCTGGTGGAGAAGGCCCTGGCGGGTCGGGCGGATCCCGCCCGCGAGGGGCTCTACCTGCCCGGCCTGGCGGCCGGCGGCGTGCAGCTGCAGGATCGCTACGGGACGGTGAGCCACCCCGGCGTCAGCCCGGCCGAGCTGGCGTTCCTGGCCGCCGTGCCACCGAGGCTGGCGGGCCAGCTGCGGCTCCATGCCCCGGTGCTTCTGCCCACCCTCACGGCCGAGGAGCGGCAGCCGCTGCTGGAGGCGGCGGTGCTCGACAACCCTCTCTCCCCCAGCCTCAACCTCAACCCGCTGCTGCAGGCGATGGCGGGCGATGTCGGCCGCCAGCAGGATCTGCAGGTCCTGGCCCTGGGGCTGATGCAGGACCTGCTGGGCGAGGCGGCCGCGGCTGGACTGCAGGAGTCGTTCTTCCTGCATCTGGCGCCCAACCTCGGCCGTCTTGACGGCCGGGAACGGTTGAAACCCGCCGAAGCGGGCGCCACGGGCACCACCGATGTTCAGCTGATGCTGCGCGGCTCCCTCAAGGAGGTGGGCCTGCTGGTGCTGATCAACCAGGCGATCGCCCGCCGCAGCGGCAGCCCCCCCCTGGGGGAGAGTTTCAATGTGCGCACCGCTCCGCACGACCATCCGAGCCTGCTGGCACTGGCCCGCAGCGCCATCGATCCGGCCCTGATGCCCAGGCTGGTCGGGGTGGGCGACACGATCACCTCCGTGCCGGAGCCCGGGGGGGGCGGCTGGATGAGGGGCGGCAGCGACCGGGGCTTCCTCACCCTGCTGCAGGAGCTGGGGGAGGTGTTCGGCACCGCCAACCGGGTGGTGCTGGTGGACAGCAGCGGCGGCGAGGTGGACCGGCCGTCCCTGGCCGATGGCACGTTCGAGGGCCTCTCCGATCCGGAGGATCCCCTCCGCATCGACGCCACCCTGCCCGGCGGCCCACAGGCGTACATCCGCTTCTTCCGGGACCTGGCGGAAGGCCATGGCCGCGATGGGTAGGGCCCCATCGGAGGCCATCAAGTCCATGTCCCATGCCACGGAGGCTGGGCACGCCGCTTCACGATCATGGCCAGGTACGAATCCGCGCCGGGAAGGGAAAGCGCAGGGCCGAGCACCGTGCACGTGCCCCAGGCGCCCACCATCCTGCGGGTTGTTCGCCACCGGATGGCCGTCGACCACCTGGGGTCGGTGATTGAGCGCGTCACCCCCACCGACTTCTCCACCGATGGGATCGGGATCGTCCGCTCGGGCTGCTGGCTGCTGCAGAACCCGCTGTTCTCCGGGCTGGCCGGGTTGAAGGCCCACCCGCCGCCGAAGAAGATCGCGATCGCGGTGGGGGGCAGCTTGGACGAAGAGGCCTTCGACCCCAGCGGTGGCTGCCTGGCGTCGGAGGAAGCCTGCCCGTCAGCGCCCGTGCGAGAGAAAGGTGTTGAAGGATCTCCCACCCAGCTGGCTCCGGTACCCCAGGGTGTTCTCGTCGGAGAGACTCACCGCGGCGCCGGGCCGATCGGCAACCTTGAGGCACTGCTGGAACTGCGGGGGGCTGCAGCAGTGCACATTGAGCTGGTTGCAGCCCGCCGTGGGAACCAGACTGGCCTGGAACGGCTGGATCGCTGGCCAGCCCATTGGACAGGCTGGGTTGGCTGCTGCTGCCCGAAACCTGTGGCCTGGAGGTGTGGCACGCCAGCGGCGCACCGCAACGACTGGGGCTGCAGCTGGATCTGGTGGAGCTCCGGGACGACTGAGGCCTGAGAAATCTCCGTGCCCATGCAACGGCACCGGCGTGACACCCATGGCGACAGGCTCGCCAGGATGATGACCTCAGCGTCAGGGCCATGCCCAGGCAGATCAACATCCCGGGAGACCAGTGACGACAACCGTGCCGACAACAGCGCCGATCACAGCATTCGCGGAGTTTGCACAACGGGCCGACTATTCGCTGATGGACGCGCTGCAGGCGGATCCCCAGGCCACCGGAGATGGCCATGATCACCAGCCCCGCCAGGTGTTCTCCGGCCATTACGTGCCGGTGACGCCCACCCCGATTCCAGCGCCTGAATACGTTGCGCACAGCAGAACCCTCTTCCACGAGCTGGGCCTGAGCGATGCGCTGGCCCACGACGACCACTTCCGCCGTCTGTTTTCCGGTGACATCAGCGCGGCGCGCGAGCCGATGCGGCCGGTGGGCTGGGCCACCGGGTATGCCCTCTCGATCTACGGCACCGAATACATCCGCCAGTGCCCGTTCGGCACCGGTAACGGCTACGGCGATGGCCGGGCCATTTCCGTGTTCGAAGGCGTCTTCAACGGCCGGCGCTGGGAGATGCAACTCAAAGGCGGTGGCCCGACGCCCTACGGCCGCGGCGCCGATGGCCGCGCCGTGCTGCGCTCCAGCGTGCGCGAGTTTCTGGCGCAGGAGTTCATGCACGCGCTGGGGGTTCCCACCTCACGCTCCCTGACGCTCTATGTGTCGCGATCGGAAACCGTGCGCCGGCCCTGGTACTCGCCCAACTCCCGCTCGTTCGATCCCGACATCCTGGTGGACAATCCGGCGGCGATCACCACCCGGGTGGCGCCCTCGTTTCTGCGGGTGGGCCAGCTGGAGCTGTTCGCCCGTCGCGCCCGCAGCGATGCCCATCCGGAGGCGCTCAAGGAGCTGCAGATGATCACGGCGCACCTGATCGAGCGCAACTACCGCCAGGAGATTGAACCGGGTCTGGAGTTCAGCGATCAGGTGGTGGCGCTGGCGGGCCTGTTTCGCACGCGGCTGATCTCCCTGGTGGCGAACTGGATGCGGGTGGGCTACTGCCAGGGCAATTTCAACAGCGACAACTGTGCGGCCGGTGGCTACACCCTCGACTACGGCCCCTTCGGCTTCTGCGAACTGTTCGATCCCCGCTTCCAGCCCTGGACCGGCGGCGGCGAGCATTTCTCCTTCTTCAACCAACCGGTGGCCGCTGAGGCCAACTACCAGATGTTCTGGTCGGCCATCCGGCCGCTGCTCGAGGGCAACACTGAGGCGCTGGCAAGGCTGGATCAGATCCGCGACGGCTTCGCCGACGCGATGGGCCAGGAGCTGGAGGCCATGTGGGCCAGCAAGCTCGGCCTGATCCGCCACGACGCCGAGCTGGTCCAGGAACTGCTGCAGCTGATGGTGAGCTCCAAGGTGGACTACACGATCTTCTTCCGCAGGCTGTCTGACATCCCCGAGCACGTTTCGGCCCTGCAGGAGAGCTTCTACGTGCCCTGCTCAGAGGAGCTCGGTGCCCAATGGACGAGCTGGCTGCAACGCTGGCGGCATCAGATCACCAGCAGCGGCGACCCCCACGAAACAGCCGCAGCGATGCATCGCGTCAACCCGACCGTCACCTGGCGTGAATGGCTGATCGCCCCGGCCTATGAACAGGCGGCGCAAGGTGATTACAGCCTGGTCAGGGAGCTGCAGGAGGTGTTCAGCCATCCCTACGACGCGCTGCCTCCGGCGCTGGAGGCGACGTATGACCGTCTGAAGCCCAGGGAGTTCTTCAATGCCGGAGGCGTGTCCCACTACAGCTGTTCGTCGTGAAGGGCGCTCAGGGCAGCACCCTCTCGGCCAGCTGCTGCAAGCGACGATCCATGCTGATCAAGGTGGCTGCTTCCCGCCGGGCCAGCGCCAGATAGAGGCAGTCGTAAACGGGGTGATCGTGATGGCAGGCCAGGGCAAGGGCCTCGGCCTGCAGGTGGCGATCGGCTTCCACCCGATCCACCAGATCGCGGGCATCGGCCAGCAGCTGCTGGGGATCGAGACCAGCCAGGTGATCGGCCCGCTGCAGTTTCCAGAGGATGTTGGCCACCTCGCTGAGCATCAGCTCCGGGGCCATCACCAGCGCCGCCTCGCGGATCTGCTCGGCCACCGCAGCTGCACCGGGATCCCCAAGGATCAGCCGCACGGCAGCCGAGGCATCGAGAACGCAGGCGAGGGCCATCAGCGCTCGCGGTCGGCGCGGATCAGCGCTTCCGGCGTCTGATCTCCGGCCAGCACGGTGGCCAGGGGTCCGCGGCGGGCGATGCGGTCGAGCACCAGGCGGCGACGCTCGCGCGCATCCTCGCCGGCGATGGCCTCGAGATCCACCAGCGCCTGCTGGCTGAGGCTGCGCTTGTGCGCCTGGGCGCGGTGCTGCAGCAACCGGTGCAGCGGTTCAGGCAGGTCGCGGATCTGCAGGGATGGCATGGCTGCGCGAGTCGTGAAACCAAATTACTCGCGGCGCATGCGCTTTGCATGCATCGCTCGATGCCTTCTGGCAAGGGGCTGCGTGGCGGAGCCACCAACCGATGCACGCGTACGCCTTGGTGACGCTGTCCTGCCTGCGCTGCTCTGGCTCTCCCAATGGACAGGGAGGGGCCGAGGGCCAGGTCGCGGTAGCGGCTGTAGCGGCCGTGCACGCTCAGGCTCAGGTTGGGCGAGGCAAGGCGTCAGAGGATATCGATGAATGTTTCCGCGTCGACTCCCGCCTGGCGATGGAGAGGCACCACGTCGGTCCCATGGGCGTCGCCACGTTCAGGGTTGGGGGACTGGCTTCGCAGCACCACATGGCTGACATTCCGCCACGTCGACCTCGTCTTCCCGGTACAGGATCGCCGTGAGGCGCTGGGGGGTGGCGGTCGGGACGCCGGGGCGATCCAGACTGGATATCGATCAACTGCGGGGCTGTCATGCGCGCCAAGTTGTTCCGCAACGGCCGCAGCCAGGCGGTGCGGCTACCGGCCGAGTTCCGCTTCGAGGGCACGGAGGTGGAGGTGCATCGCGATCCCGAGAGTGGCGCTGTGGTGCTCACACCGGTGCGGCCATCGGCCCGCGCCTTGCTGGATCAAAGGGATGCCCTGCTGCAGGAGCCTGGCTTCCAGGCCGAGCTGGACGCGTTGTTCGAGGGGTTGCGCGACACGCGCCTTGCGGAACCGGTGGAGTTCCCCTGATGGCCGCGGCAAAGGGGAGGCTGATGCTCGACACCAACGCCGTGAACGCCTTTCTGAAAGGCCTGTCGCCGGGCCTGGATACCTGGGTGCGTGAGCAACGCTGTTGCCTGTCGTCGATCGTGGTGGCGGAGATCCGTTACGGCCTGGAGACGCTGCCGCCCACGTCGCGGTTGCAGGCGCTGGTGGAGAACACCCTCCAGACCCTGGAGATCCTGCCTGGTCAGAAGCCTGCGCCAGGGTGTACGGCCGGCTGCGGGCCGATCTCGAACGCAACGGGACGCCGTTGGCGGCGATGGATCTGCTGATCGCCAGCCATGCCCTCAGCGAAGGTTGCGCCCTGGTGACGGCGGATCAGGCCTTTGCCCATGTGGCCGATCTGCACCTGGAGGCCTGGTGATGGCCAGCAGGCAGGGGTTGGCCATGGGTCGCTCGCCTCCCTGGCTCTCGTACCGCGCAAACCCCAGACCTATCGATCAGCTGGGTGGAGGCGGATGGGTAGTGGCTTATGCAGGGTGGCCAGCACCCTTTCGTCGAAGCACTTGACGGAGGGCGAGGCGAGGGAGAGGCGAGGGAGAGGGGGGCCATCCTGTCTTGGGATGAACTCAGCCAATGGCCATTCCCCTGTGGTTTCCGTTGCGCCCGCGAGCCGGGTTCGCCAAGTAGCGCAGGGACGTTGGGGCTTCAGCGTGGCGAGCGAATTTCGACCCAGGGTTCCCCTTCGCCAAGGTTGGCCACAGCTGTCTCAAGGGTGCGCAGCAGCACGGCCTGAAGAGCCTGGTTGGAACTGTTCCCCACACGAAGCCATATCACCTGAGGTGGTGGGCCCTGCTCGAAGAGGAGATGCAGGAAGTCGCGATCCTTGGTCATCACCACGGCGCCAGCCGATCTCGCCCGGGCGAAGATCACACGGTCATCTGCATTCCTGAGACCGAGCTTTCTGACTGGCACCGCCTGAATCGGAGTGAACTGTGCTGTGATCCAACTCGCGAGGGCTGGCGACAACTGGGCATCAAGCCAGAGAATCACGCCACCAGCACAGGGTGATCCAGCTCGTGTGCGGCATAGCTGAGGGCGGCCTGCAGATCATCGGGCTCCAGATCAGGAAGCTCGGCAAGGATCTGATCGGGGGACAGCCCAGCGGCATACAGGTCGAGCACATCGCTCACGCGGATCCGCATGCCTCTGATGCAAGCCTTTCCGCCGCACTGGGCTGGGTTATGGGTGATGCGGGAATGATCCATGGGTTGAAGGTAGCGGCTCCAGCCCCCTCAAACGGCCAACGACATTACCGGCATTCCACGCCGCCGGGATCTCCCGCTCCAGCCGCCAGCGGATCGCCATCGGCCGCTCGCCCTCATGGCTTTCGTAGCGCGCAAACCCCAGGCAAACAAACGGCTCGGTCACCGTGCCCTGCCTCCGGTGCTCTGGCTCTCCCAGTGGAACAGGGAAGGTCCGAGGGCCAGGTCGTGGTAGCGGGTGGAGGGGGAGAAGAGGGCTTCGCTTTTGCCCAGGGTGATGAACAGCAGGTCGTTGGCGCTGGGCTGGTGCCAGAGCACGCCTTCGCGGTGGCGGCCATGCACGCGCTGGGGCACCGGCAGGGTCCAGGGCAGTGGGTGCTTACGGTCGTCGGTGCCGTTTACACAAGGTGGCGCGTTGACTCGTCAGTCCTGTTACTCCTAGGATTAGTGTTGACTCACTCAGAATGTTCCTTCTGTGGAAGGCTCGGCAGCGGCTGATCCCAGGGCCCAGCGGCGGCGGCGCCAGCAGCTTCTGGAGGCTGCCCGTAGCCGCTACCAGGCACTCAGCTACCAAGGGAAGGGCGTCCTGGTGGATGAACTGGTCGAGCTCTGCGGGTATCACCGCAAATCGGTGCTGCGATTGCTGCGCCAGCAGCCAGCGGACCATGGGGGTCCACCGGCCCGTGCCGGCGCTGGTCCCGATTCACCGGTGGTTGTTCACCACCGCCGCCGATATGGCCCTGAGGTGGTTCAGCTTCTGGAGACGTTATGGGAGGCCAGTGACCATCTCTGCGGTAAGCGTCTGGCGGCGGTTTTGCCCACGCTGTTGCCGGCACTGGAGCGCCACGGCCACCTGGAGATAGAAGCGGAGCTGAGTCAGAAGCTGCTGCAGTTGAGCCCGGCGACGATCGATCGGCTGCTGAGCTCGGCCCGTGCTGCCCTGGGCGGCCAGCATCGTCGCCGTCGTTCGCGCGTGGTCACCGGCGTGCGCAGGCGCACCACGGTGCGGACGTTCAATGGCTGGAAAGGCGTTGAGCCGGGCTGGTTTGAGATGGACCTGGTAGCCCACTGCGGCGGGCGGATGGAGGGCCCATTTCTTTGGACGTTGGTGCTCACCGATGTGGCCAGCGGCTGGAGCGAATGCGTGCCGCTACCCCGCCGTGATGGTCTTATGGTGCGCTCAGCCCTCCAGGAACTGCAGTCGCTGATGCCGCTGCCGCTGCGCGGCCTTGATGTGGACAACGACACGGCGTTCATGAACGAGGAGCTTGAGCGCTGGTGCGCCGAGGCGCGCAAGCCAGTGGAGCTGACCCGCTCACGGGCCTACAAATCCAATGACCAGGCCTGGGTGGAACAGAAGAACGGCATGCTGGTCCGCCGGGTGGTGGGACATCGGCGGCTGGAAGGGCCTCAGCAGTTGGAGCGGCTCTGCCAGCTCTACGGGGCCCTGCGCCTGTTCACCAACATCTACCAACCCTCAGCCAAACGGATCCCATTCGAAGAGAGCGACCGTCGGGAAGGCAGGCGTCCCCGCCGGCGCCATGACCAACCACTCACCCCGGCTGATCGGTTGCTGCGTTGGAGCGGGCTGGGCCCTCAAGGGCGCCGACGCATCGAGGCTCTGCAACAGGAGTGCGATCCAGTGGCTTTGCTGGAGACGATTCGCAGTAATCAAACCGCGTTGGTGAACGGAGAGCGGGAACCAGGCAACGGGCCGGACCCCTCAGACAGCGGCCAAGAGCTGGAGGCGTTCCTGAGCAGTCTGCGGCTGCTGTGGAAGCAGAGCGAACCCGCCAAGCGCGGCAGTTGGCATGTGCCCACCCGGACGTACCGCACGCGAGTGGATCCGACACTCGGCTGCTGGCACCTGGTGTTGCAGTGGCTCATGGCCGATCCCTTGCTCACAGGTCAGCAGGCCATGCAGCGACTGGAGAGCGAGAAACCCGGCCTGTATGGCGGGAGTTTGCGCACCCTGCAGCGGCGGATGGCTGAGTGGCGGATTGCCCATGCCGAGCAGGTGGTGGGCCAGCAGATGGGGGCGATCCGAGACCAGGAAAACAACCAGCTCAACAGAAAAAGAAGGAACAACCGCTGAGGCGTCAATTTAATAGGTAACAAATGCAATGAGTCAACGTGACGTGGACCCCAAAAACTGATCCAGGCCTTATGAGAGCTTCCCTACCGGCCAGACTTGGCCAGGAGAAGCCCCATGAAACGCAAACGCCACAA
>NZ_JAFKRG010000032.1 GCF_019038415.1 Synechococcus sp. CCY 9618
GCAAGACTCCCGGCGGGAAAGCCACAAGGCTCACAGCAGAACCCACTCTGCTCTGGAGGGTCTTGGAGCGGCGGCTATTTCAGCAGCCTCCTAGGACGTCCCGGTGGCACCTCCTCCGAAGGATGCTCCTCCCAGCCTGCGGCTTGAGGCCCGTGACCTGGCGCTGGTGGCCTGCGGCGCCGTGCCCGGTGCCCTGTTGCGATGGCGGATGGAGGACCTCGGCAAGGATCTGGTGGGCGGCCTCACCGGGCTCACCGAGGCGGATCTGGCAGCCAACCTGGTGGGGGCTTTCCTGATCGGGCTGATCGCCGCCCTGCCCGGTCCCCGGGCCCGGCTGATGCTGCTGGGCGGCATCGGCTTCTGCGGTTCGCTCACCACCTTCAGCGGCTGGATGCTCCAGATCAGCCTGGCCCTGCGGCGCGGCCGGCCCCTCGAGGCCCTGGCCGTGGTGCTGGTCAGCCTGCTGGGGGGGCTGGCGGCGGTGGGGCTGGGGCTGCTGCTGGGGCGCCGGCTCGGTCGCGGCGAGGAGCTCAGGCGCTGAAGGCCTTGCGGGCGGGAATGGGGTAGGGGATGCGCCGGTGCCGCATGCGCCTCCACACCCGCACGAAGGCCCGGATCACCAGTTCCAGTTCGGCGCGGGAGATGCCGCTGCCGTCGAGCTGGCCATCGTTCTGACGCGCCTCCACCAGCCGCCTCACCATGGCCCGCGCCTCCACTTCGTTGGTGCCCGGCGGCAGGGAGCGCAGGGCAGCCTCACAGCCATCGGCCAGCATCAGGATCGCCGTTTCCCGGCTCCGTGGGGCAGGACCGCGATAGCGGAACCGGTCCTCACTCACCGCCGGATCCCTCTCCCTGGCCTGGTAGAAGAAGTAGCCCATCTTGAGCCTGCCCTGGTGTTCGGGGATGAAATCCGCCAGGGGGCGGGGCAGTCGATAGCGGCGGGCCAGCTTCAGCCCTTCATCGACGTGGGCCTGGAGGATGGCGGCGCTGGCGTAGGGATCGTCCAGGGCGTCGTGGGGGTTGGCGCCGTTCTCCTGGTTTTCGATGAACCACTGGGGACCGTGCAACTTGCCGACGTCGTGGTACAGGGCGCCCGTACGGATCAGATCCACATCGGCCTGGATCGCCCGGGCGCCCTCCTCCGCCAGACCGCAGATCATCAGGGTGTGCTCGAAGGTGCCCGGGGCTTCCTTGGACAGCCGTCGCAGCAGGGGGCGTTCCAGGTCGGCGAGCTCCATCAGCCGGGCCCGGGTGAGCAGCCCGAAGAAGCTTTCCACCAGTGGTGCCAGCAGCAGGCCCGCCATCAGCAGACCGGTCACCAGCAGGGCCTCCTGCAGCAGGTCGCTGCCACTGACAGGGCCATTGCCCGCATCCAGGCCACTCAGGTTGAAGACCTGGATCAGCAGCCACTGCAGCAGCATGGCTCCGACGGGCAGCAGCAAGGCCACCTGCAGCAACTGGGCCCGGTTGCGCTGACGCCCGGCGAGCACCGCCGCGATGGCCGCCACCAGGGCCGCCACGGCCAGCTGGGGCGCCAGCAGGCCCTCCACGGGAAAGGGCCAGAGCATGCTGGCCACCGCCAGCCAGGCCAGGCCGGCGGCCGTGCCCAGCCCCTGGGCCAGCAGCAGGGTGGGGGGGACCAGCAGGGCGAGGGGGCTGGCCTGGTCGCCGAGCCACAGCTTGAAGCCCTGCACCAGGACGAGCATGGCCAGGGCCAGCAGGGCCTGGCGGGGTTCCAGGCTGGCCCGCCAGCGACGCATCACCAGCAGCATCACGCCACAGGCGGCCAGGGCTTCACTGAAGCGGGCCATCCAGGCGAGGGGGCGGGGCCGATGGTTGACAAGGTCGAAGTGTTCCAGCACATCGAAGGCCTGGGGGCTGATCGGTTCCCCCTGGCGGGTGATCAGGTCGTTCCTGCTCACACGGATCGTGGGCAGCCCCTGGCGGGTGAGCAGGTCCTCGATGCGTCGCTGGCTGAGGAAGCTGTCGCTGCGCAGGTTGGTGCGCCCCTGGAGACTGGCGGCCAGCAGGCGGCTGCCCAGGCTGCGGGCGGGGGGCGAGAGGCCATCGAGCTGCAGCACCGCGGCCTGCAGCAGCTGTCCTTCCGAAAGGCTCGCCACCACCCCCTGGCTGAGCATGCGCAGCTGGGCCTGGCGCAGGGAGCGTTCCCAGCCCACCAGCTGGCGGGGGGTCTGGGCCGTCAGCCAGCGGCGCTCCTCCTCGGTGAGGTTGAGGGAATCGGGCCGGGGCTGGTCGCTGGCGACGGTCTGGCGCACGTTCTGGAGCCGCTGCTCGAGCTGCTCCTCCAGGACGGCGCTGGCCTGCGGGTCGACCACCTGGATCTGGCTGCGGGGCAGCATCTGGCTGCGGCGCTGTTCGAGGGCGCTGCTGTCGATCACCGTCGCGTCGGCGGGAGCGCGGGCTGTGAAGGGAGCCGCCATGCCGGGGCGCAGGTTGGGCTCCACCAGCCAGGGCCAGCTGGAGAGCAGGGCCACCAGCACGCACAGCAGCAGGACCAGGGCCGCACCACCCGTCCGCCAGGTCACCAGGGCCTCGCGGGGACGCTCGAGCCGCAGCAACCGGCGCCACAGCCCCCTGATCCGCCGCAGCCCGAATCTCATCCGACCACGCTAACCAATGTCCGCAGCGTCACCCGAAAGGGGCGGCTTGCGCGTCCGTGCATGCTGGGAGTCGGCGAGCGATACCCCCATGGCCACCCTTCTGGACGGCAGGCGTCTGGCAGCGGAGATCGAGCGCCGGCTGGCCGCCGTGGTGGCGGAAGGAAGGGCAGCGGCCGGACGGCCTCCCGGGCTGGCGGTGCTGCGGGTGGGGGATGACCCCGCCAGTGGCGTCTATGTGGCCAACAAGGAGAAGGCCTGCGCCCGTGTGGGCATCGGCAGCCACGGGGCACACCTGCCGGCCGAGAGCCCGGCCGAGGAGGTGCTGGCGATGATCCGCCGCCTCAATGCCGATCCCCGGGTTGATGGCATCCTGCTCCAGCTGCCCCTGCCGGCGGGCCTGGCCGAGGGGCCCCTGCTGGGGGCCATCGATCCGGACAAGGATGCCGACGGTCTGCACACTCTCAACCTCGGCCGACTGATCAAGGGTGAGCCTGGGCCCCGCAGCTGCACCCCGGCCGGGGTGATGGCGTTGCTGAGGCAAGGGGGTGTGCCGATCCGTGGCGCCCGGGCGGTGGTGGTGGGCCGCAGCATCCTGGTGGGCAAGCCCATGGCCCTGATGCTTCAGGCCGCCGATGCCACGGTCACCCTGGCCCATTCCCGCACCCGGCATCTGGCCGAGGTGACCCTGGAAGCCGAGCTGCTGGTGGTGGCGGCCGGTCGTCCCCGTCTGATCGGCGCTGCCCATGTCAGGCCCGGGGCCGTGGTGGTGGATGTGGGCATTCATCGGCTCGACGGAAAGCTCTGCGGAGACGTGGACTATGCAGCCGTGGAGCCGATCGCGGCGGCGATCACGCCGGTGCCCGGGGGGGTGGGGCCAATGACCGTGGCCATGCTGCTGGTGAACACCGTTGTGGCCTGGTGCCATCGCCACGGGCTGGCGACGGCGGAACTGGCTGATCTGCTGGCCTGAGAGGGCGACGCTCAGGGCCGGCTGGCCTGTTGGGAGGCGGGCTCGGGCGCCTCACCGGCCCCGATCACCTGGGGCAGCACCATGCTGATCTGAGCCAGGCCGAGGGCCAGCAGCAGTCCGGCCAGCAGAAGTCCCGAAAGACTCCCGCAGATCAGGGGCACCAGTTCGGGGCTGCCCTGTTCGAGGCTGCGGTCTTCGGGGGCCTGCATCGCTGCGCCACGAACCATGATTTCCAGAATGGTGCTGTTTCCAGCCTCCGGCCGGGCCGCTTCACCGGGCTTCACTCCCACGTAGAAATCATGTCGATTCGTCACGGAGGCCCCACCGCGGCACCCCTGGCAGCCGATCCGGTGCCTGCCGAGCCCCCGCCCGGCCCATGGCCTGAGAGAATCCGGCCCAACACCCAGTTCAGTGATGTCCGCGGCGGTGCGTACGGCTTTCGACTTCACCGCCTACCTGGAGGCGGCCCGCTGGCGGGTGGAGGCGGCCCTGGAGAGCTCCCTGGGGCCGGAACGGCCCGAGTCCCTGCGGGAGGCGATGCGCTACTCCCTGCTGGCCGGCGGCAAGCGTCTGCGGCCCATCCTCTGCCTGGCGGCCTGTGAGCTGGCCGGGGGAGATGCGGATCTGGCCATGCCCACGGCCGTGGCCCTGGAGATGATCCACACCATGTCGCTGATCCATGACGATCTCCCCGCCATGGACAACGACGACCTGCGTCGCGGCCGCCCCACCAACCACAAGGTCTACGGCGAGGCCAAGGCGATCCTGGCCGGGGATGCCCTGCTCACCCGCGCCTTCGAGATGGTGGCCCTGCGCAGCCCCGGGGTGGCTGCGGAGCGGTTGCTGCTGGTGGTGGGCGAGCTCGCCCTGGCGGCCGGGGCCCCCGGCCTGGTGGGGGGCCAGGTGGTGGATCTGGAGTGTGAGGCGCGCCAGGTGGATCTCGACACCCTCGAGTACATCCATCTCCACAAGACCGGCGCTCTGCTGCGGGCCTGTGTGATCAGCGGTGCGCTGATCGCCGGGGCCTCCGAGGAGCTGCTCGCGGCCCTGCGCACCTACGCCCGGGGGATCGGCCTGGCCTTCCAGATCATCGATGACATCCTCGATGTCACCGCCAGCAGCGATGTGCTGGGCAAGACGGCGGGCAAGGATCTGACCGCCGACAAGACCACCTACCCCAAGCTGCTGGGCCTGGAGGAATCGCGCTGCCGTGCCGAGACGCTGGTGTCGGAGGCCAAGGCGGTGCTCGCCCCCTGGAGCGCCAAGGCCGCCCCCCTTCTCGCCCTGGCCGACTACATCACCAGTCGCGATCGATGAGCGGGGCCGTCAGCGCCCTCAACGCCCTCGGTGGCATCCTGTCCAACGGTGTGCTGGCCTGGGGTCTGGCCGCCTGCGGCACCGCCCAGCTCTCCAAGCTGCTGATCGAGCTGGTGGTCCACCGCCGCTGGCGTCCGGCGGTGCTGGTGGAAACCGGCGGCATGCCGTCGAGCCATTCCGCCCTGATGACCGGCACCACGGCAGCCCTCGGCTGGGATCTGGGTTTCGGTGATCCCCTGTTCGCCCTGGCCGCCGTGCTCAGTTTCATCGTCCTCTACGACGCCAGCGGCGTCCGTCGGGCCGCCGGTCTGACGGCGGAGCGGGTGAACGGCCTGCCCGATGGTCTCTGGGACACCCATCCCGAGGCGGCCGACCCGACCGCCGCTCCCGTGCTGCGTCCCCTCAAGGAAAACCTGGGCCACACCCGCCAGGAGGTGCTGATCGGCAGCCTGATCGGTCCGCTGGTGGCCCTGCCGGGTCTGGCCCTGCTCGGGTCCCCCTGGCAGATCGCCCAGCAGGCCGGCTGGTTGCCCCTGGGGTGAGCGATCTCGCCGGTCTGAGCGATGACCAGCGGACCGCCGCCGCGGCTTTCGCCGACTGGCTGGCATCCCCCGCCGATGGCACCCCGTTCGTTCTTGAAGGCTATGCCGGCACCGGCAAGACGTTCCTGTCGATGCGGTTTCTGGCCCAGGCGGAACGGGCCGGCCTCTGCTGGACCGTGGTGGCCCCCACCCACAAGGCCGTGGGCGTGCTTCGCCACCATCTGGCCCTGGCCGGCCTCCAGCCCACCTGGTATCCCTCCACCATTCACCGCCTGCTGCGGCTCAAGCTGAAACGGGAGCGGGATCGGGAGCGCTGTGAGGAAACCGGCCAGACCGCCCAGGCGCTCGAAAACCTGGGCCTCGTTCTGATCGACGAGGCCTCCATGGTCGATGGCTCGCTGCTGGACATCACCCTCCGCTGCGCCCATCCCTTCGGCACCCGGCTGGTCTTCGTGGGGGATCCGGCCCAGTTGCCGCCGGTGGGGGAGGAGCGGAGCCCGGTGTTCGCCATGGGCCGGGCGCAGCGGGTGGCTCTCACCCATGTGGTGCGCCATCAGGGGCCGGTGCTGCGTCTGGCGGCTGGGCTGCGGGAAGGGGACCTGCCCTGCCGCCGGCCGCCGCTGCTGGAGCCGATCGCCACCAGCCAGGGGAGGGTGTCGATGCTGGCGCGCGTCGACTGGCTGGCGGCCGCCCAGGCGGGGCTGCGGCGCAGTGCCGAAGCGGAAGATCCCGACCTGGCCCGGATCCTTTGCTACACCAACCGCTCCCTGGAGCGACTGGTTCCGATCGCCAGGCGGGCCCTGCATGGGGCGATGGCGGACCAGTTGCCCGTGCTCCCCGGTGAGGTGCTCATCACCCGCACAGCCGTGATGGCACCGGCCTGCCGGGAGGGGGACGCCGCCGCCGAGGAACCGGACCTGCTGCTGGGCAGCAACCGGGAGCTGGTGGTGCGGGACGTGAAGCCCGAGCGCTGCGACCTGGCGGAGTTCGGGGTGGACGCCGGCGTCGCCGCCCTCCCGATCGACACCCTCCTCGCCACCGTGGAGGCCGGGGAATCCCAGCTCAACCTGCGGCTGCTGCCCCCCATCGGCTCCGGCCCCCGCGCGGCCCTCGACGGCGTGCTGGAGCGGTTGCGGCAGCAGGCCCGGGAGGCGGGCAAGCAGGAGGGGAAGGCGTTCTGGCGCCGCTACTTCCTGGTGCGGGATGCCTTCGCCTCCCTCGGGCCGGCGGCCGTGCTCACCGTCCATCGCAGCCAGGGCAGCACCTTCACCGAGGTCTTCATCGACGAGGATGTCTTCTGGCCCCGGGATCCCCTGCTGCGCCGCCGGCTGGTCTACGTGGCGGTCAGCCGGGCCAGCCAGGCCGTGACCCTGATGGCCGGCGAGGGCGATGGCGCTGACAAGGAGCGCTGGGGGGGGTGGCTCCGGCAACCCGATGGGGCTGGCAAACGCCCCTAAGATTCCGATATCACACCAAAGGCCTAGGGCCAGGGATTCCTCCCCTGGACACCCCGATTCCCCACCCTGGGAAAGCAGCCGATGGCCGTTGACCGGATCACCGCCATGATCCCCACCATGACCGACGGCCTCCCTCCTCTTCTTGCCCTGCAGTCGCCGGTGCCGCCCCCAGGGACCACCGAACCGGCGGCCAGTGAGCCACCGCCCGGCGCCGATCGCCCCCCGTCCGCGGGGTTCGCTGACCTGCTGACGGAAATGGCCACCCTTGTGGTCGTGGGAGTGTCTGTCGTCGGCGTCGTGGTGGTGCGGCGCTTGATGACGGTGCGCTCCCGCCAGCTCCTGCCCGGGTTGCCCCGGGAGCGGGTCCTTCGCCGCTCCCGCCACGGGACCCTGCACGATCCCAAGTACCTCGGCAGCATCCTCCAGGGGGAGGATCCTCCTTCCGGTCCCTGACCTCATCCCAGCTGCAGGCCCTCAATGCCCTGCCAGCCCAGATAACCGGCCAGGCCGATGCTGATGGTCGCCACGATGATCCCGGCCCGGTCGAACAGCCAGGCCTTGCTTCCTTGCAGCAGCGGCAGCAGCCGTTCCTGGCCCACCACAGCCAACGCGGTCAGGGGCAGCACCAGCAGGGTGCCGGTGAGCAGACAGAAGACGCCTGCGGAGGCCACCTCCAGGGGCCGGTTGAGCCCTGCCTCCAGCAGGCTGGCGGCAGTCTTGGCGTAGAGGAACAGATCGTCCGGGCTGGCCACCTGAACGGCGGTGCTGAGGCCCAGGAGCAGGGGGAGGGGCAAGGCGCAGAAGCCATCCAGTCGGCGCGTCCAGCCCGGAGGGCCGCTCCCCTGGCGGTTGCCCAGGAGTTCGTTGAGGCCCAGGGCCAGCAGGCCCCCCGCCGCCAGCAGGTCGAGGCCGGTGCGCTGGTCCGTGCCCTTCTCCATGGTGAGCAGCAGGCCGTGGCCGACGCTCAGCAGCAGGCCCATGGCGGCCGCGGAGGTGAGCAGCCAGGCCAGCACGAACCAGCTTCCCCGACGCAGGGGATGGGGGCCGACCAGCAACAGCAGCAGCAGGCCGATGTGCAGGGGGCTGAAGCTGATCGCCAGGCCGAACCCGAACAGTTCGCGCCAGAGACTGGGGGTCGACATCGAGACGATCCGAGACGCCCCATTGTCCGTGTCGACACCCAGGGGCGCCTGCCGGATCATGCCGGCGGGACCAGACTTCCCCCGGTTGCTTTCTGCTCCGTCCGATGGCCCGACTTCAGGAGGCCCTGCGATCGCTTCGCACCCTGCGGCTGCTGGGGGAGATCGGCCGCAGTGGCGGCGACCTGACCAGCGTCGCTGATCTGGTGGACAACTTCGCCGGCAGCCGGCAGATGGCCCTGTGCCTGGAGCGGTTCCTGGCTCTGCCAGGCGCCCGCCAGCTGCTGGCGGAGGCGCCGCCGCCCCTGGAACTCGACCTGGAGGCCCTGGGACGCCTGCCGCGGGGCAGCCTCGGTCACAGCGTGGCCGGGGTGCTGCAACGGCTGGGCTACGACCCGGACTTCGCCCGCCCACGACCCGTCGACACCCCGGAGCGTTGGCTGATCCAGCGGCTCGCCACCACCCATGACATCCACCACGTGGTGAGCGGATTCGCCACCGTGGGCGAAGGGGAGAACGGGGTGCTGGCGATCACGGCGGTCCAGATCGGCTTTCCCGCCTTCGTGGTGCTCAACACCGCCGCGGGCTTCGGCAGCTTCCGCTTCCAGCCCGAGCGCCATGCCCTGATGAGCCAGGCGATCGCCCGCGGCATGGCCATGGGACTGGCCTGCGCTCCCTTCTGCGTGCAGCGCTGGGAGCAGGGATGGGAGCGCCCCCTGGCCGACTGGCGCCGGGATCTGGGCCTGATCGATCCCATTCAGGAGGAGCCCTACGCCCTGAGGCGCCTGCTGGCCGACCTGCCTGTGGAGCTCTAGCCCACCGGTACGTTCCAGCGCAGCAGGGTGCGGGTGCTGCGCTCGTGACCCAGCACCGAGAGACCACCGGTGCCCAGCACCAGCAGCGCCCCTGCCCGGGCCCCCAGGCCCAGCCAGGTGCCCGCCAGGGCGCGCAGCAGGTGGCTGTGGGCGAAGAGGGCGATCCGGGGCGGGTCCCCGTCGCTGTCGCCGGCGGCGGCGAGGGTCAGGCAGCGCTGGATCACCCGCTCGCAGCGCTCCTGCACGTCGGCCGCGTCCTCCCCGTCGGGGCAGCCCCCCTCCCACACGGTCCAGCCGGGCCGGGTGCGCCGGATCTCGTCGGTGGTGATGCCCTCGTAGGCGCCGTAATTCCATTCCTGCAGGTCGTCGCAGCGCTCGGCCCGGGTGCCGAGGCCGGCCAGGTCGCAGGTGCGCCGGGCCCGTTGCAGGGGGCTGGAGAGCACGGCCAGAAACCGCTGGCGCGCCAGGGCGGGAGCCAGGGCCCGGGCTTCGGTTTCGCCCTCGGCCAGCAGGGGCACGTCGGTGCGGCCGGTGTGGCGACCGGCCCGGGCCCATTCGGTGGCGCCGTGGCGGATGAGCCAGAGCTCCAGCCCGCCATCCACGGCGTCCGTGCCGGCGTGTTGTTCAGCCACGGATCTCGAACCAGTCGGTACCTGCCACAGCCACCTGGGCGGTGCTGACGCCGCTCACCCTGGCGCCCGTTGGGCCCTTCTCGCACCAGAGACGCAGTTCGCCCAACCGGTCCGCCGGCCCCTCCGCCTCCAGCTCCACCGAACCGTCCGCTCGGTTGCGCACCCAGCCGCTGAGCCCGAGATCCACGGCCCGCCGCCGGCACCCCGCCCTGTAGCCCACCCCCTGCACCAGCCCCTGCACGGTCATCCGCCAGCGCTCATCGGGCGTGGACGGGGCGCGGAGGTTGGGTCGCAGGAAACGGCGTTCATCTGCGGCGGCCCGGCGCTGGCGACGGCTCTCGCCAGTCTCGAGGGAATCGCCGGGCATCCAGCCCAGTGGAGGTGCAGCCAGCTGGCGTGAACGTTCGGGGCGGTCCATCCTTCGATCCGGGGTGGAAATCCCCAGCCTTCAAGTTGCCACAGCGCTTCGACGCCTGCCAACTCCCCGCCGTGATTCGGCCGGGGCACCAGCTGCCAGCGGTGGAACTCGTGGCCGCAGAGGGGCTCCCCCCGGCGCACGAGCAGGCCATCGGCACGGGGCACGGCGGTGCGATAGCCGAGGCAGAGGGGGCCGCGGCGGGCGCTGAAGGGCAGCAGACCGGCCATGGGGTGACCGATCCCCTCGCCATCCTCCAGTTCCTGGCCCAGAAGCAGCAGGCCGCCGCATTCGGCGGCGATCGGCCGGCCGGCGCGGGCTGCGGCACCCAGGGATCCGAGGCTGCGCCGGCTGGCCGCCAGCTGTTCCGCATGCAGTTCGGGATAGCCGCCGGGCAACACCACGGCCCGGCAGCCCAGCGGCAGGGGTTCATCCGCCAGGGGGCTCCAGGCCAGGGGCCGCAGGCCGCAGGCCTCCAGCAGCTCCTGAGCTTCGGGATAGCGGAAGTGGAAGGCAGCGTCGGAGGCGATCGCCACGGGCAGGGGGTCGGCGCTGGCGGCGGCCGGTGGGGCGTCCGGGCCCTGCTGCAGGCACCAGCGGATCGGATCCTGCCGTTCCGGCGGGCCGTCGGGCGGCGCCAGCAGGGGCCAGAGCCGCTCCAGGTCGAGGTGCTCCTCCGCCAGCTGTGCCCAGATCCGCTGGCGGTCTCCCAGGTCACCCAGTTCCCCGGGGGGCAGCAGGCCCAGGTGGCGGGAGGGCAGCTCCAGGCTGGGATGGCTGGGCAGCACCCCCAGCAGCGGCATGGCGATCGCTTCCAGGGCCTCGGCCAGCAACCGATGGTGCCGCTCGCTGCCGACCCGGTTGAGCACCACCCCGGCCAGCCTCACCCGGGGTGGTCCGTGGTCGCGGAAACCACGCACCAGGGCCGCCAGGCTGCCCGCCTGACGGGAGGCCTCCACCACCAGCACCACCGGCAGTTCCAGCAGGTCGGCCACCGCGGCGGAGCTGCCCTCACTGCCAGCCCCCCGCCCGTCGAACAGGCCCATCACCCCTTCCACCAGCACCCGATCGGCCCGGCCGCCATGCCAGCGGTAGCTGCGGCGCACCCATTCTTCCCCGCAGAGCAGGGGATCGAGGTTGCGGCAGGGGCGGCCCGCCACGGCCCCCAGCAGCTGGGGGTCGAGGTAGTCGGGCCCCACCTTGAAGGGCTGAATGGTCTTCCCCCGTGCCCGGGCGACGGCGGCCAGGCAGAGGCTCAGCAGGGTCTTGCCACTGCCGCTGCAGGGCGCCGCAATCAGACAACTCATGCGGTCGGTGCCGCGGCAGGGTAGGGGCCTCAGCCTGGCAGCAGGCTGGCTGCCACCGGAACGGCCGCCGCCAGCAGAGGGGCCGTGGAGTTGTGGCCACCGGAAAGCAGGCGGGCCATTTCCATCTCCTCGCTCTCCTCGGGCAGCGGCACCACATCCTCCGCCAGTTCCATGCTGGCCATGCCGCCGGATTCCAGCCGCATGCAGCCTCCGGATTCCGAACAGAGAATCACGCACAGCGGTGGGCGGTGCTCCGGCTCGCAGATCAGCCGCATCCCGACGATGGCGCCGGGATGGGTCTTGGGTGCGCCCATGGGCAGCGGCATCAGGGTGAACTGGACCCCGACCCCATCCGTGCGCTCGAATTCCGCCGTGATGCCCTTGCCCGGTCCGTCCACCTCCACCATGTAGCTGCTCACCAGGTGCCATCCCAGGCGGTCGGCGATCCAGGCAGCCAGCAGCAGGCCCTTGACCGGATGGTCCCCCTCCACGTCGATGTCGAGCTGCACCACGTGGCCGAGGGCATCCCGGCGCGACGGGGGATCGAACACCATGGCCAGGGATTCGCGCCAGGTGCGCAGCCGCAGCCAGTTGAGATCGTTGACGGCCTGGCCGGCACTGATGCGGTCCAGCATCAGATCGAGACAGCGGCGGGGTTCCCCCAGGGAACTGTCGATCACCAGGCGCCGGGGGAGGGGCGCGAGCGCTTCGAGCATCTCGGAGGGCTCATCCAGGCTGCTGTTCCACCAGACCCAGCAGGGCAGGGAGTCATCCACCAGGGGCTGGATCAGGTCCAGGTTCTGCTTCAGGGCTCCCATGCCGCCACGCAGCACCACCACGTCGCCGCAGGCCGCGCCGGCTCCCCCCTCCTCCGGCAGCGGGCAGTAGGCGGCCACCAGGGTTTCGAGCGGATGGCCGGCGTCGAGGGTGGGAGCCAGGGTGATCAGCCGCCGCGGCATGTGGGCGCTGATCGCACTCTCCACGAACTGACCGCGCAGATCCTGGCTCTTGTGGTCTCCACCCTTCTGACCCATCGCCCAGGCCAGGCGGGGATCCATGGGGGCGGTGCTCTGGGGCAGATCGGTTTCCGGCACCGCCATCCGAGCCGCTTCCAGCAGCTCCTTGCGCAGCAGGCCGGTGATCGGCCCGTCGACCCGGCCGAGGCGCACCATCTGTTGCTCCAGCCAGGAGGGTTCCCACACCAGCAGGGTGAAGGTGGCGGCGCCGGTGGACCCCTCCAGATCGTGGGTCCAGAGCCGTTGCAGGTAGGGCGTCACCTCCTCCGGCGGGAGATCGAGGGGAGCCTGGAGGGTGAGCTGGGGAGCCATGGGGCGGGAAGGCGGGGCGGAGGAGGAGAGCGGCGGATGGAGGAGGGATTCAGGGGCGCCGCCAGATCAGGCCGTCGTCGGCCAGCATCCCGTCGGCGGCGGCGGGGCCCCAGGTGCGGGCTTCGTAGGGGTGGACCGGCAGCTGCCAGGGAGATTCCTCGATCAGCGCCAGCAGCGGCGTGTAGAGCCTCCAGGCGGCTTCCACCTCGTCGCTGCGGGTGAACAGGGTGGGATCCCCCAGCATGGCGTCGGCCAGCAGCCGCACGTAGCCCTCGTCGGAGGGTTCTCCGAAGGATTCGTCGTAGCTGAAGGCCATGTCGACCGGACGGCTGCGCATGCCGGAACCGGGGGCCTTGACCTCGAACTTGAACTCGGCACCCTCATCGGGCTGGATCCGCAGAATCAGCTGGTTGGGGGTGGGAGCGCCACCGGCGGCATCAAACAGGTGCACCGGGGCCTCCCGGAAGGTGAGCACCACCTCGCTGAGGCGCTTGGGCAGCCGTTTGCCGGTGCGCAGGTAGAAGGGCACCCCCTGCCAGCGCCAGTTGTTGATCGCCACCTTCATGGCCACGTAGGTCTCGGTGGTGCTGTTGGTGTTCACCCCCGGCTCATGGCGGTAGCCGGGCAGAGGCCTGGCCAGGCTGCCGCCGGCGGCGTACTGGCCCCGCACACAGCACTTCCAGGGTTCATCCTCGTTGGCCAGCCGGGCTGACTGAAGCACCTTGGCCTTCTCGTTGCGGATCGCCTCCGGATCGAAGCGGCCGGGGGCCTCCATGGCCGTGAGCGCCAGGATCTGGGTCAGGTGGTTCTGCACCATGTCCCGCAGGGCGCCGGAGGATTCGTAGTAGCCGGCCCGCTCCTCCACCCCCACGGTTTCGGCGGCGGTGATCTGGACGCTGGAGATGTAGTTGCGGTTCCAGATCGGCTCGAAGATCGTGTTGGCGAAGCGCAGCACCAGGATGTTCTGGACCGTTTCCTTGCCCAGGTAGTGGTCGATGCGGAACACCTGGCTCTCCTTGGCGCAGGCCTGGACCACCTTGTTGAGGGCCTGGGCACTGGCGTAGTCGCGGCCGAAGGGCTTCTCGATCACCACCCGGCTGCGCTCCGGATCGGCCAGCAGGCCAGCCCCCGCCAGGGCCCGGCAGCCGCTGCCATAGAACTCCGGCGACACCGACAGGTAGAAGGTGCGGTTGCCCCGGGTGGCCCGCAGCCTGTCGATGACCTCCAGGCGCTGGCCCAGCCGCACCAGATGCTCCTGTTGCTGCAGGTCCACCGGCTCATAGAACAGGCCCTGGGCGAACTGCTCCCAGGCAGTGCGGTGGGAGGCGATCTCGTCGGCCAGGGCGGCGCCCATCTTCTCGCGGAACTCCTCGTCGCTCCAGGGGCGCCGGGCGCAGCCGAGCACGGCGAACTCGCTGGGCAGCCGCCGCTGGCGGAACAGCTCGAACAGGGCCGGAATCAGCTTGCGGTGGGTGAGATCGCCACTGGCCCCGAAGATGACGATGCACTGGGGCGAGATCACCCGCTCCTGGCGCAGACCAACCCGCAGGGGATTGGTGAGGATGGCGGTCATGGGGAGTGCGTCCGGACCCCTCTGGTTTAACGGCTGCTCCGCCAACGCGCTGCATCGGCGCGGAGGGGAGCGGCCCGGTGTGTGCATTCTCGGATCGCCGCCCTTGGGCGGGCCTTCCGGTTCAGTAGGTCTCCACGTGCCAGCGGTCGGCCTTCTTGAGCTGGGGCCGCAGTTCGCTCCAGTCGAGACCCTTGGCGGCGGCGGCGGCGGTCATGGCCTCGTCGATGCCGGGCTCCATGCCGCGCAGACCGCACATGTAGACGTGGGTCTTGGGGTCCTCGATCAGGGCGAAGATCTCATCGGCGTGCTCGGTCACCCGGTCCTGGATGTACATGCGGCCGCCGCTGGGGTTCTGCTGCTCGCGGCTGATGGCCTTGGTGTAGCGGAAGTGATCCGGATACTCGTCCAGGTAGCGCTGCAGGTCGTCCTCGTAGAGGAGGTTGGGGGTCTTGGGCACACCCATGATCAGCCAGGCCTTGCCGCGGAACTGGTAGCCGGGATTCTTGGCGCGCTCGGCGGGCTCGAACATGCGCCGCAGGTAGGCACGCATCGGGGCGATGCCGGTGCCGGTGGCCAGCATGATCACGTTGGCGTCCTCATCGGCGGGCAGGAGCATCTCCTTGCCCACCGGGCCTGTGATCTTCACCTTGGCGCCGAGCTCGATGTCGCAGAGAAAGGTGGAGCAGACGCCGTTGATGGTGCTGCCGTCCTTCTCGTACTGCAGCTGGCGGACGCACAGGGAGACGGTGTCGTCCTCGCAGTTGTCGCCGTGGCGGGTGCTGGCGATCGAATAGAGGCGCAGCTTGTGGGGCTTGCCGTTGGCGTCCTCGCCATCGGGAATGATGCCGATGCTCTGGCCCTCGACGTAGTGAAGGTTGCCTTCCGAGAGATCGAAGGTGATGTGGTTCACCCGGCCGATGGCCCCTTCGTCGAGGAGGCTGTAATTGCCGAGGACCGTGCCGATAAAGGGATCCTTGGGCTTGTAGAGGTTGACCGGAACGTCGGCGTGGCTCACGGGGGCTTTCTTGGCGGCGGGGGTTTTTTTGGCGGGGCTGGCGGGTTCAACGCCGGAGTCGGGGGGGCTGGGGACGGCTGCCGGAGCGGCGTCGCCGACGATCTCGTCGGCACTCACCATCCGAATCCGACCACCCTTCAGGGCGATGGTCTGCATCAGCCGTTGCAGTTGACCGAAGGGCACGGTGAGCCGACGTTCCGCCCGTCGCTGCGGGCCGACGCCGAGGCCTTCGACCACCACCGTGAACATGCGGCCGTCGGACTGGGTGGCCTTGCCGGTGGAAACACGCATGCGGACAACGCAGCCGAAAATCGGGCCGATCATAGAGAACGTGCCTCGCCGGTCATCGGTGTGGATTCATTGACCGGAAGCCGGTCGAGGGGGTTAGTTTGTGATCTGCCGCACCTTTTCTGGTGCCGGCCGCTGCCACCCTCACGCAGGCCCCGAGCGAGCCCCGACCCGTCTTGGCACAGCTTCTGGCACCGTTCCCCAGCTCCGTGCTTCTCCCGCGCCCCGAAGCCATGGCCGCCAGCGAGCCCAGTTGCTCGCTGGACACGATCCAGCAGGAGATGGAGCGGCTTCCCCAGGGCACCCGACGGCTGGCCGTTCAGCTGCGTCTGGCCCTGTCCCCGGGATGGATCTGGTCGGTGCTCACCGACTACGACCACCTCGATCAGTTCATCCCCAACCTGGCCAGTTCCCGCCAGCTGTGGAGGCGGGGCAACCGGGTGGCCCTGGAGCAGGTGGGCACCCAGCAGTTCTGTGGCCTGCGCTTCAGTGCCCGGGTACAGCTGGAACTGAATGAGCATCCGGAAGAGGGTCGCCTGGCGTTCCGGATGCTGGAGGGCGATTTCCGCTGCTTCCAGGGGGTGTGGCAGGTGGGCGCCGATGCCACCAGCACCTGGCTCCTCTACGACCTCACCGTGCAGGGCAAACCCGGCATGCCCATCGGCCTGATCGAGCAGCGTCTCAAGGAGGATCTGGCCAGCAACCTGCGCGGCGTGCAGCGGGAGGCCCAGCGGCGGGCCACTGCGGCCTGAGGCCGCGGTCTGGCCAGGCCTTAGCCAGCGGTCTGGCCAGGCCTTAGCCAGCGGTCTGGCCATGCCTGGGCCTGCGGTCTGGGTCTGGTCGTTCGCAGCAGTGGCCCTGAGGGGACATGATCCGAAGCTTGCGAATGCCCAGGAGTGGATCTCTCCGAGCTGCAGGCAATGCCGACTGATACCCCCAAGGGGATTCGAACCCCTGTCGCCTCCGTGAAAGGGAGGTGTCCTAGGCCTCTAGACGATGGGGGCGAGGCCACAGCCGGCTTGCAGCCGATCTGATGTGCTGGACGCTACGGGCCGGAGGGACCCTTCGTCAAGGAAGGCCCGCGGCGGCGGGACTGTCGTGCTCCCCGGGGTCCGGTTCGGCCTGGCTCGGATCAGGGGAGCTCTGGCCGGTCCAGACCGGCACGGTGAAGTTGAAGCAGGCGCCCTCCCCGGGCTCGGACACCACCCAGATACGGCCGCCGTGCACCTCGGCGATGCGGCGGCACACCGACAGGCCCACGCCGAAGCCGGATGTGTTGCCGGAGGTCTGGGGCAGCCGCACCCGGTCCTGGAAGATGCGGTGCTGCTCCTCGCGGGGGATGCCGGGCCCGCTGTCGCAGATGCTCACCTGCACCCACTGACTGGTGCGGTGCATGAGGCTGAGGCTCACCTTGCCGCCATCAGGGCTGAACTTGAGGGCGTTCTCCAGCAGATTGAGCATCACCTGGCGCATGCGTCGCTGGTCGGCGTGGACGTCGGGCAGGTCGGCGGGGATGTCGGTGCCCAGCCGCAGCCCGCGCCCCACCCACAGCTTCTCCAGTTCCAGGATCGCTTCGGCCGCCACCTTGCTGAGGTCGAGCCGCTGGGGATTGAAGAGGGCTTCCCAGCGGGTGGTGCCCACCTCCAGCAGGTCGCTCGAGAGGGCCTCGATGTCGTCGAGGCGGCGGTTGAGCACATCGCGGAAGCGGCGCTCGTCGATCTGGCCCAGGCCATGGCTCTGCAGGGCCAGCTTGGCGGCCGTGAGCGGGGTGCGCAGCTCGTGGGCCACCATGCGCAGCAGCCGCTCCTGGACGCCGAGCCGTTCGATCAGGGTCTCGTTCTCCTGCCGCAGCACCAGCAGCTGGTCTTCCAGCTGCACCTCCCGCTGGCTGCGGCTGCCATCGATCTCCGCCGGCCGCAGGCTCAGCCCCAGGCTGGTGACCACCTCCATCTGCTGCCAGCGGGGCAGCCAGGTGCGCAGCTGCACCGCCAGGGTGTTGCCGGCGAACACCTGTTTCGGCAGAGGTTCGAGCTTGATCAGGGCCGGGGTCGCCACCAGCCGGTGCAGTTCGAGCAACTCCGGGTGGTCGGCGGGATCAGCCACCTGCAGCGACACCTTGCAGGTGCACTCCTCCGAGTTGAGGAACCCCAGCAGGCTTCGCAGGTCGGCGGAGGCCAGGTGGTGGCGGGCTGCAACCAGCAGCAGTTTCAGAGGTTTCTGGGCCTCGCCCCCGCTGGGGTTCTCCTCGGCGCCGGTCGATGGCAGCGCCGAGGTCGGCAACTGGGAGTCCCCCGAAACCGGCAACGGCTGGCAAGCGGTGATGTCCCCAACCTTATGGGTTCTGGGCAGAATCCCGCGCCATGGCTAGGACGAAAGGACTCGTGTTTCCCTGCCGGGGTGGCCCTGTCATGACCACACCGACCCATCCGCGCCCACCCGCCGGAGCCCCCGAGCGAAGCCGCATCCGCCTCGACACCAACCTGAGGCGCTGGTTCGCCCGCAACCTGGGCCTCTGGCGCTCACGCCGTACCTATTTCTTCGCGGAGGACGACGAGGTGCTGCGCGTCGACATGCTGCTGCGCATCGAGATCCACGCCGAACCGGGGGAAGGGGAGGAGGGCTATCGCTTCACCTGGTGGCCCCAGGAGGAGCACGGGTTCTTCGAGCGCAAGCCCTGGTACCAGGCCGAGGGAACCATGGAGGCCAGGCTCTGCGGCCACCAGCTGCAGCGCAGTTCCAGTGACCTGGCGGGGGCCCCCAGTGTCAGTCAGATCCGCCAGATCGACGAGCACACGATGGCCTTCCACTCCCACGTCGACGACTGGGAGGTCCTGGAGCAGATCCGGATAGTGGACCAGGACCGCTACCGCTCCCGCGCGATCCACACCTGGCGCCACGGGGTGCTGGAGCTCGCCGAGATGCACCATGAGATCCGCCTGGAGGCGGCTGGAGAGCCGATCGGTTAATGCCGATGGGGTCACGGTCGTTCCGGTCGGTGCCGCCTCGCGGAGCGGTCCCTGGGGCGGGTCCGGCAGCCTGCCCCATGCATCACGATGGAGACGTACGGATCCCTAACCCTTTGTCTCTCCTGCTTCGCCGCACCCGGCCGCTGCTGGTGGCATCCCTGGTGGTCATGCCGTTGCTCCTTTCTCCCACGGCCGTCCATGCGGCCCCTGCCACCCCCGCAGAGATGGGCCTCTACACCCGCATTGCGGCCGTGAACGTCTGCATCTCCCGCTCCGCAGGCATCGACTTCGACAAGTCAGTGGGTATCGCCGGTGAAACCATCGCCCAGCTGATCCTCGGTCAGCACAAGGGCGAGATCCAGCAGGTGGGCACCAAGGCCCTCACTCTGGAGGAGTTGCGCCGCGGCTCGGTCAACTCGGCGGTGCTCGGGTCGGCGGAAATCTGCCCCAAGGAAGTTCCCGCCGATGTGATGAAGAAGGTCCAGGATGCCATCAAACAGCAGGGCACCAACAAGCCGGCCCCCTGATCGAGCCCTGAGGGCAACCCTCCCTGTCTCCTGTCCTTCTCCTCTCCTGCGATGGCTGTCGTGCACCTCGCCGACTACCGTCCGGCGCCCTACCTGCTGGAGCGCACCGACCTGACGGTGCGCCTGTTCGCCGACCACGCCACCGTGGCGGCCCGGTTGGCCTTCACCCCCCGACCGGATTCGGCGGCGCCGGAGGGTCTCGCCGAACCCCTGGAGCTGAGGGGCGTGGATCTGGAACTCCTCTCCCTGGCCCTCGACGGGGCTCCCCTGGCTCCGGAGGCCATCCGGCGTGAGAACGACCGGTTGCTGCTGCTCGCCCCCCCCCGGCGGCCGTTCGTGATCGAGAGCGAGGTGCGGCTGGAGCCCCAGACCAACACCACCCTCGAGGGGCTCTATGTGAGCGGGGGGATGGTCACCACCCAGTGCGAAGCGGAGGGGTTCCGCCGCATCACGTACCACCCCGACCGCCCCGATCTGCTCAGCCGCTTCCGGGTCCGCATCGAGGCCGACCGGGAGGCCGCGCCGGTGCTGCTCTCCAACGGCAACTGCGTCGAAGCCGGTGACCTGCCGGCCGACGGCGCCGCCGCGGCGGCCCGTCACTACGCCGTCTGGGACGACCCCTTCCCCAAGCCCTCCTATCTCTTCGCCCTGGTGGCAGGCCGTCTGGAGGAGATCCGGGATGGCTTCGTCACCGCCAGCGGCCGGCCGGTGCAGCTGCGTCTGCATGTGGAGCCGGGGGATGCCCCCTTCACGGCCCATGCCATGGCCTCGCTGAAGCGGGCAATGGAATGGGACGAGCGCGTCTACGGACTGGAGTACGACCTCGATGAGTACAACATCGTCGCGGTGCGTCACTTCAACATGGGCGCAATGGAGAACAAGAGCCTCAACATCTTCAACTCCAAGCTGGTGCTGGCCGATGCCGCCACCGCCACCGACGGCGAGCTGGAGCGCATCGAAAGCGTCATCGCCCACGAATACTTCCATAACTGGACGGGCAACCGCATCACCTGCCGTGACTGGTTCCAGCTCTCCCTGAAGGAGGGCCTCACCGTGTTCCGTGATCAGAGCTTCAGTGCCGATCTGCACGGACAGGCGCTCAACAGGATCGAAAACGTGGCGATGTTGCGCAATACCCAGTTCCGGGAGGATGCGGGGCCGACGGCCCATCCGGTGCAGCCTGAGCAGTACCAGTCGATCGACAATTTCTACACCACCACGATTTACGAAAAGGGATCGGAGGTGATCCGGGTGCTGCACACCCTGCTGGGCGAGGAGACCTTCCAGCGGGGTATGGCGCTCTACGTGGAGCGCCACGACGGCACGGCGGCCACCTGCGAGGACTTCGTGCAGGCCATGCAGGACGCTGCCGGGGAGGTGGATGCCAGCTGCCGGCTGCCACCCTTCGATTTCACCCAGTTCCGGCGCTGGTACCACCAGGCCGGCACCCCGGTGCTGCGCATCCGGCGCCGCTGGAACAAGGCCGCAGGCGTGCTCGAACTGTTCATCCGCCAGGCCACCCCCCCCACCCCCGGCCAGCCCATCAAGGAGCCGCTGGTGATCCCCCTGGCCGTGGGGCTGGTGGGCCAGGCGGGCCAGCCCCTGCCCCTGCAGCTGGTGGCCGAGGACCCCGACCACGGTGCGGCTCCCCTGCTGCCCCGGCTCTGGGGGGCGGGCACCCGGCTGCTGCTGATCGACGAGGAGGAGCAGGTGTTCCGTTTCGAGGGTCTGCCGCCCCAGGCGCCACCGCCCGCCCTGTCACTGCTGCGCCGGTTCTCCGCGCCGGTGCGGGTTGAGCTGGGACGACCCTGCAGCGAGCTGGTGCACCTGCTGGCCACCGACAGCGACCCCTTCGCCCGCTGGGATGCAGGTCAGCTGCTGCTGCGGCGGGCCCTGCTGCGCCGGGCGGCCGACCGGGTGGATGAGGGACTGGAGGAGGCCCTGATCGCCGCCTTCGAGCGGATCCTGGCCGATCCCTCCCTCTCGGAGGCCAGCCGCAGCGTGCTGATGGCCCTGCCGGGCCTGGCCGAACTGGAGGACGCCGCACCGGAGCCCGATCCCCCGGCCCTATTTGCCGCCCTGGGGGCCCTGCGGGCCCGGCTCGGCGAGGTCCTGGCCGAGCCCCTGCTGCGGGCCCTGCAACGCTGCACCCCCCAGTGGGGCCTGGCCTGGCCGGAGGGCAGCGGCGACCGGATGCTCACCGCCACCATCTGGAGCTGGCGGGCGGCCGCCGGGGATGGCGACGTGATCGCCGCCGCCCGGCAGGCGGTGGACGGCCCCTCGATGACCCTGGCCCGGGCCGGGCTGCGGGCCCTGCAGGAGTACCCGATCGAGGCCCGCCAGCAGGCGGTGAACGCCTTCTATGCCCGCTGGCAGGACAAGCCGGTGATCCTGGATGCCTGGTTCGCCCTCGAGGCGGCAGCCCCCTTCGCGGATGGGCTGGCGCGGGTGCAGGCGCTGCTGGAGCATCCAAGCTTTGATCCGGCCGCCCCCAATTCGGTGCGGGCGGTGCTCGGCGGTCTGGCGGGGAATTCGCCGGTGTTCCACGCGGCCGACGGCAGTGGCTACCGGTTCATGGCCGATCAGATCGCCCAGCTGGATCGCCGCAATCCGATCACGGCCTCGCGCATGGCCAAGGTGTTCAGCCGCTGGCAGAGCTATGGCACCGACAGGCGCCAGCGGATGCGCGAGGCCCTTGAGGGTCTGGCGGCGGCGGAGCTCTCCGCCAACACCCGGGAGGTGGTGGCCCAGTCGTGCTCCTGAGGACAGGATTTCGCGTCAGCAGGGATCAGTGATGGTCTGTGCCGGCTTTATCCAGCTTGGGCTTGATCAAGTCCCCATCCCAGCCGAATGAATTGCTTGGCGCGGAGAAACTTTGGATGTCGCGTGTTGGAGCTGACAACCCATTCGTTGTTCTGATAATATCTCAGACTGCGGAAAAGACGCTCCTCGTAGTTTGGCAGGGACATGAAATCCCTTGCGATGCTGGACGGTTGGGTAGCAAGTATACCCCTTATAGATCTAACCCTATGGGCGATGAAGTCGGGCACAGGAAGCGGGACTGAATCTCCAAAGGGCTCAAAGTCTAGGGGCATGAAGCTCGTTTCGCTGAACCTAAAGACCTTGCACCATATTGACTTGTAGAGCTCATTCAGTAAGGTTGAATTCGGGTGATTGAATGAAAAGCCGAAGTGGGCATCGATGGTAGTTTTCATGATGTCAAAGTATGGAGAGATTGCCTTCATTCTGGAGTCTGACTCTCTGAGGGCATTGCTGGCCAGCTTTCCAATCAACGCAGTATTCAAAGCAGCCAGCCTGAGCCTTATCCGATTGAGCTTCCATGGTTTGAGGCTTGAGGAGAAGAGGGCCATGGCTAAAAAGTCATGGTAATCTCCATACTGGTCTCCACCGAACTCGCTGTTCGTGATGGTTCTTCCTTCTCTTGTCTTGGCATAGCCAAAAAAAGGAAAGAAAATCTCGCTGTGAAGGTTGGGGTAGCAAATCAGCCTTGCTCCCAAGACGCGCTGAAACTCCTCCAGCCCAAGGTTGCTGAAACCTCTGTAGCCACTCTTCACGGGGATCATCAAGGCAAGATCTGATGTGTCGGCGTGCGAGAGCCAGCTGCTGATTTCCCCTTCATCCCGGATCAGATGATAGGCAGACAGTGTTACGAGTTCGACATTCGGGAGTGCTTTGGCAAGCCATTGCTGCAGCGCAGCAACTTGGCAATTCCCAGCCAGCATCAGCTTCTTCATGATCAGCCTTTCAAGAGGATGTCTGGGAAGACCCATTCTTGGGACTGGGGCTTGACTTCATGGCTGCACGCCGATTGGAGAGCATCCGTGCTTGTTGGTATGAGCGGTCTTCCTGTCGGTGTTGGATCGGTTCATGGATGAAATTGGGCTGATCCTCCGGCTTGATGCGATTCGGCGCCTGTCCCCCGGTCAGTTTCCACCCTTGGGCGACTCGATTGCCGTCAGGAGCCCGCTTCGGCTCAAAGCGGTCCCCGTGCCGAACACCGAACGATTGAGGCGCCGGAAGGCGGCCTGGCGGAAGGCTCCTCCCTCCGGGCCTGCGTGGACCCCCCAGAGCCCCTCCCAGTAGAAGAAGATCACGCCATGGCCCCTGGCCGCCGCCAGGCGCACCTTCTGCTCGATGAAGGCCATGTCGGTGGTGCGGCCGCCGAAGCCGGCCAGGATGCCGATCTCCACCGGCATGCCCCAGCGCCGCGCCTTCACCAGGGGGGGCTGGTTCAGGTCGTTGGCGAACCCCTTCACCGAATAGGCGTAGTTCTGCACGATCAGGTCGTCGACCAGTTCGCCCAGGGACCAGAGCTCCCAGTCCTGCAGCCAGTGGTTGTAGGCGAAACGGAAGGGACCGGGGGAAAGGCTGATGACGGTGCGCCGTGATCGGTCCAGGGGCTTCAGGGTGCTTCGCAGCTCGCGCAGCAGCCCGGTGAGCTGCTGGCGGCGCCACTTCATCCAGAAACGGTCGTTGAAGTCGGCGGGGGGTTCCCGGCCGGTGTCCGCTTTGTAGAGGGCCCGGGTGTAAGGGTCGTAGCCCAGTTCCACCGGCCAGGCGAAGTGGTCGTCGAGCTGGATCCCGTCCACCCTGCAGCGCTGCACGATCTCGTCGATCAGGCCGATGAAGCGGGCCCGCACCTCGGGATGGGCCGGATTCAGCCACACCCGCAGGTCCTTCAGCGGAGAGGTCTTGAGGTTGGCGCCATGCATGGCGTAGAGGGCACTGCCGTCGGCGCGGCGCAGCACCCATTCGGGGTGGCGTCGCACCACCTCCGCATCGGCCGGCTCCATCAGGCCGTACTCGAACCAGGGGATCACCTGCATGCCGCGGCGATGGGCGGCCCGGGTGAGGCGGCAGATGGGATCGAGACTGGGGTTGACCCGTTCCAGGGCCGGCTCCAGGGGCGCCCAGCGGCTGCGGTGGAAGGTGGCTCCCCGGCTCCATACGTTGGGATAGAGGGTGTTGAAGCCCGCCTCAGCCAGCTGGCGCACAGCCGTTTCGATCCGGTTCGGGTCGTAGTACAGGGGGCTGGGGCTGTTGGTGAGCCATACCCCCACCCGGCGCTCGCTGGGCCGGGGCAGGCCCCGGGCGCCCGCCAGGGGAGCTCCCGCGGCCAGTCCCAGCAGGGCCGTGGCCAGCACGGTGAGCGCCACCGGCAGGTGACGTTTGAGCCGGGCAAAGCGCTTCAGCGGCACGCGGCTGCCGGGGGGCGTCGCGGCAGGCGGTGTGGGGTGGCTCAGCGGAACATCGAGCTGACCGAGCTCTCCTGGTGGATGCGCCAGATCGCCTCTCCCAGCATGTTCGCCACCGAGAGCACCCGCAGCTGGGGGAAGTGGCGATCGGGGGGGAGGGGAATGCTGTTGGTCACGACCACCTCCTCGAACAGGCCCGGTGCAGAGAGCCGCTCGGCCGCCGGGGGGGAGAACACCGCGTGGGTGGCGCAGGCCAGCACCCGCGCCGCTCCCCGTTCCCGCAGCAGCCGGGCCCCCTGGCAGATGGTGCCACCGGTGTCGATCATGTCGTCGATCAGGATCGCCGTCTTGCCGGCCACATCGCCGATCACGGTGAGGCTCTCGGCCACGTTGTGCCCCGAGCGGCGTTTGTCGATGATCGCCAGGGGCGCATCCTGCATCTGCTTGGCGAAGGCCCGGGCCCGGGCCACACCGCCCACGTCCGGGGAGACCACCACCACCTCGCCCAGGTCGCGGGTGGCCAGGTAGTCGACCAGCACCGGTGATCCGTAGATGTGGTCGCAGGGGATGTCGAAGTAGCCCTGGATCTGGGAGGAGTGCAGGTCCATGGCCAGCACCCGCTCCACGCCGGCCTTCACCAGCAGGTTGGCCACCAGCTTGGCGGTGATCGATTCCCGCCCGGCGGTCTTGCGGTCGGCCCGGGCGTAGCCGTAGTAGGGCACCACGGCGGTGATCTGGCGGGCCGAGGCCCGCCGGCAGGCATCCACCATGATCATCAGCTCCATCAGGTGGTCGTTCACCGGAGCGCAGGTGGGCTGGATCAGGAAGACGTCGCAGCCGCGGATCGATTCCTGGATCTGGATGTAAAGCTCGCCGTCAGCGAAGCGCTTGATCACCCGGGGGCCGTCGGGTACGCCCAGGTAGGCGCCGATCTCCCGGGCCAGATCAGGGTTGGCGTTGCCGCAGAACAACCGCAACCGGCGGGGATCGTGGCTGGTGAGAGGCGGCTGCCCGCTCTGCTCCACCCGTTCAGCGGTCGAGAAAGTGGCCAAGGGCGCAGGCGGCGGGGCGTCGCAGCACGATGGTAGAAGCGGGTGGGTCCGGAAAGTGCTAACAACCATGTCGGTTTCAGGGGCGGGCGTCACCCGCCGAGGCGGCCTGCTGCTGGTGGGGCTGGGGTTGGGGCAGGAGCTGGCTCCCCTGGCGGCGTTGGCGGAGCGGCTGGCGGCGGCCGAGGGCGTGGGACTGCGGGTGATGGGTGACCCGAAGCATCCCGATGCCGCCCTTACGGCGCTGGCGGCCGCAGACGCCGACCCGTGGCTAGCCGCCCTGCCGCTGGACCCGGGCCTGCCCCTTGAGCGGGGCGGCAGCTGGGCCGAGGCCCTCGGCGCCTGGCGCCAGGGTTGCCTGCTGGTGGTGCCGGGCGAGCAGCTGGCCACGGGGCTGCCGGCGGCCGGCGCCGCCCTGCTGGAGCGCTGGCAGGTGCCGCTGGCGGGCCTGCTGCAG
>NZ_JAFKRG010000033.1 GCF_019038415.1 Synechococcus sp. CCY 9618
AACAGGGGGCCGGTGCGTTCCTGCTGGCCGCGCATTCGCTCAGTGCCGTTAGGCCATTCTCCCGCGGCTGAGCTGGTTTTTCAGCAGCCTCCTAGGGCGTTGGCTCCTTCCACAGCGGTGGTGTCGCCCCGGCCTCCAGCTCCCGCAGGCCCTTGTGCTTCTCCTCGGCGGGCTTGAGCGGCAGGCTGGAGAACTGCACAGGTTTGGCGGTGTCGAGGCCGGCGGCCAGCAGGCTGAGGGTCTCGCCCTGGGAGAGGTTGGTGTCCACCTTGGCCTGAAGCTGGGTCACCAGGACGGGCAGCTTGGCCAGCTTGTCGGGTTGGAGCATCCGCTCCCGCAGGCTGCTTCCCACAAGCTGCTGGTTGCTGCGCCGGCCGGCGTCCCCGAGCCATCGGTCGCGGAAGCGCACCAGATGTTCCACCTTGGCCCCGCCCAGCTGCTGCAGGCCCGCCTCCAGGTCGATGGTCAGCTTCTGGGTCTTGTCGGTGTAGCGCATCCGCCGCGGCGGACTCAGTTCCAGCCCCCCGAGTCCGTTCACCAGATCCCGGAAGGCTCCCCTGGGCAGCACCAGGTAGCGATCGGGTTTGGGGGACTCCAGCCCCACCAGCTCCCGAACGGCGTCGGCGGTGAGGGCCACGCCGCCGAGGCGGTAGACCTCTCCCAGCCGCTTGGGTCCCTTCTCCCCGGGCAGGCTCACGGCCAGTTCGGTCGGCAGGTTGAGCACCTGCAGGGGGCCGTCGGGGTTGACGCGCAGCAGCAGCAGGGCATCGGCGTTGGCGGGGCCGGCCGGGGCGGCACCGTTCAGGGGTGCACCCAGCCGGTCGGCGTCGCTGCCGATCACCAGCAGGGTGACGGGCCGGGCCGGCTGGGCGGCCAGGCTGGCCGGCCCGATCTCGGGGGTGGGGGCCAGGGCCCGGTCCGGCTCGGGCCAGAGGAGCCCCAGGGTGGCCATTCCCACCACCGCGCCCGCTGCGGCGATGGCCAGCTGACGCAGGGAGCGTCCGATGGTGAGCGGCCGCCGCCGGGGGGCAGATCCCTTGCCGGCAGCTGTGGGGGTGGGGGCCGCAGGGCCCGGCCGGTCGGCGGGAGGGCGGCGATTCCGGCGGGCGGGCATCGGTGCCGAAACGGATGGAGATGGGGCACTCTGGCGCAGCTGCCGTCGCTGCCCCTGGAACGGCCTGCGGCATGGGGAGGCGGCGACCGATAGGTTGAGCACCGAGCCGTCACGCCCACCTCCGTTTGTCCACCGTTCCGTCCCCGGCGCCGCCCCCGACGGCGCCGCACGATCGTGCCCGGCCGCTGGCCAAGGGCAGCCCCAAGCCGGCCCGGGATCTCTGCAGCGACTGTGGCCTCTGCGACAGCCGCTGGGTGGCCTACGTGCGCCGCGCCTGCGCCTTTCTGGAGCAGCGTTTCGAAGCCATGGAGGAGCAGGCCCATGGCCGCAGCCGCCGGCTCGACGATGAGGATGAGCTCTATTTCGGCGTGCACCAGCGCATGGTCACCGCCCGGCTGCGCCAGCCGATCGAGGGGGCCCAGTGGACCGGCATCGTCAGCCGCATCGGCGTGCGGGCCCTGGAGAGCGGGCTGGTGGATGCGGTGCTGTGCGTACAGCAGAGCCCGGAGGATCGCTTCACCCCGGTGCCGGTGCTGGCCCGCACCCCCGAGGAGGTGCTGGCGGCCCGGGTCAACAAACCCACCCTCTCCCCCAACCTGGAGGTGCTCGAGCAGCTGCCGGGCAGCGGCATCGAGCGGCTGCTGGCCATCGGCGTGGGCTGCCAGATCCAGGCCCTGCGGGCCGTGCAGGCCACCCTGCCGCTGCAGAAGCTCTACGTGCTGGGGATGCCCTGTGTGGATAACGTCAGCCGAGCGGGCCTGCAGACCTTCCTGGAGAGCGCCAGCAGCTCGCCGGACACGGTGGTGCACTACGAGTTCATGCAGGACTTCCGCATCCACTTCCGCCACAGCGACGGCCACGAGGAGACCGTGCCCTTCTTCGGCCTCGACACCCCCGCCCTCAAGGACGTGTTCGCCCCCAGCTGCCTGAGCTGCTTCGATTACACCAATGCCGGCGCTGACCTGGTGGTGGGCTACATGGGTGCCACCTTCGGGCGCCAGTGGATCACCGTGCGCAACGCCACCGGCCAAGAGCTGCTGGATCTGGTGGAAGCCGAGCTCGACCTGGCGCCGGTGACCAGCGCCGGCGACCGGCGCCAGGCGGTGCAGCAGGGGATCGATGCCTATGAGAAGGCCCTGAAGCTGCCGATGTGGCTGGCGGAACTGGTGGGGGTGTTCGTGCAGCGCTTCGGGCCCAAGGGGCTGGAGTACGGCCGCTTCTCGATCGATTCCCACTTCACCCGCAATGCCCTGTGGCTGCAGCGCAACCATCCGGAGAAAGTGGAGGCCCACATCCCGGCCTTCGCCCGCCGCATCGTGGCCCGCTACCGGCTGCCCAGACCGTGAGCCCTGATGCCCGCGCCTGCGGTGTGCTGCTGCATCCCACGGCCCTGCCCGGAACCCCCTGCTGCGGCAGCTTCGGCGCCGCCGCCCGCGACTGGATCGACCTGCTGGGCCGGGAGGGGATCCGCGTCTGGCAGCTCCTGCCCCTGGCCCCCACCGATGGCACCGGCTCCCCCTACAGCTCCCCGAGCGGCTCGGCTCTGAACCCCTGGCTGATCGATGCCGACGACCTGGTGGCCGATGGCCTGATCACACCGGCGGACCGGGACGCCCTTCCCGGCGGACCGGCGGATCGGCTGGATCCCGTCCGCGCCCGGGAGCGGTCGGCGGCCATCGCCACGGCCCTGCGGCAGCGCTGGGCCGACCAGCCCCGGGAGGGCCGTCAGGCCTTCGCCCGCTGGGAGCAGCACCAGCGGTACTGGCTGGTGGACCACTGCCGCTTCATGGTGGCGCGACGGCTGCAGGGGGGGCGGCCCTGGTGGGAGTGGCCGGAGGACCTGGCCCGGCGCCGGCCGGCGGCCCTGCGCGCTCTGGTGGAGGCGCAGAGCGAGGCCCTGCAGGAGGAAGCCCTGCTCCAGTGGCAGTTGCAGCATCAGTGGCGCCGGCTGCAGGATCGGGCCCACGGCCAGGGTGTTCGACTGGTGGGCGATCTGCCCTTCTACGTGGCCCACGACAGTGCCGATGTCTGGAGCCGACGGCCCCTGTTCTCCCTGCGCGCCGATGGGTCGCTGGTGGAGCAGAGCGGCGTGCCGCCGGACTACTTCGCGGCCACCGGCCAGCTGTGGGGAACCCCTGTCTATCGCTGGTGGGTGCATCGCCTCACGGGGTTTCGCTGGTGGCTGGCGCGGCTGATGCGCCAGCTGGAGCTGATGGATCTGCTGCGGCTCGATCACTTCCGGGCCCTGGAGTCCTACTGGAGTGTTCCAGGCGGGGACGCCACCGCCCAGAACGGCAGCTGGCGCGCCTCCCCAGGCCGCTCCCTGCTGGCGGGCCTGTGGAGGCGCTGCCGTCGTCGGGGCCGGTTGCTGGATGGCGATCGCCTGCCGCTGATCGCCGAGGATCTGGGGGTGATCACCCCGGCGGTGGAGGCCCTGCGCGACCGTTTCTCCCTGCCGGGCATGAAGATCCTCCAGTTCGCCTTCGACGGCAACGACGACAACCCCTACCTGCCGGCCAACTACAGCGGAGACCGCTGGGTCGTGTACACCGGCACCCACGACAACGCCACCAGCCTGGGCTGGTGGCGGGATCTGGACGACGGCGCCCGGGGTCGCGTCGCCGCGGTGGTGGGCGGAGAGGTCCGGGCCCCGAGCTGGCAGCTGCTGGAGGTGGCCCTGGCCTCTTCGGCGGAACTGGCGGTGGTGCCCCTGCAGGATCTGCTGGAACTCGGTGACGAGGCCCGCTTCAACACCCCCGGCACCACCGAGGGCAACTGGAGCTGGCGACTCAGCCGATCCGTCGCCGACATGGCCGGGCCCCTGCATGGTTTCGCCGAGATGGCGCGCCGCTACGGCCGGGAGGTCGGAGAAGGGGGCCGCCGCGGGGATGGATAGAGGTACTGCGCCGCGGTCTGATCCTCGGAGGTGGTGGGGGCCAGGGGCTGACCGTTCCAGCGCACCGCGCCGGCCGGTGGGGGTGGAGTCAGCCGCAGGCTGAACGGTGGCAGCACCGGCAGGCTCAGGCTTCCCTGCACCGCCGGCAGCTGGGAGACGATGCCCCGGTCGCTGGTCAGGGACACCCGGGTGGACCTGGCCAGGTCGAGCCGCAGCAGACCCAGGGCCAGATCGGGCCGGTCGCTGCGCAGTTCGCTGCGCAGTCGCTTCAGTCCCTGACCCGAGGACGCCTTGCCCAGGGGCCGCAGGTCCGGATAGGCCCCCAGGATCGCCCGGTCGGCATCCTCCAGATTCGCCTGGGCGGTCTGGGCCGCGCTGAGGGGGGGGATGGGCCGCAGGGCCAGCAGCCCCTGGGCGGCCAGCCGCTGCTGCTGCAGGTTGAGCCCGTAGATCAGCCCGCCGCAGAGCAGCGCGTAGAGCACCGTGCCCTGCCAGGTGGTGAACACATCGATCGAGCCCGGTGTGAACCGCAGCAGCAGCGGCTCCCGCCGCCGTCTGTTGCGCCGGTCCCGCTCCGGTGGCAGCACCCCGTCGAGACAGCCGTCCGGCAGCTCCAGATGCTGCTCCAGCAGGGGCAGCATGGTGCGCAGGTAGGCCGCCTCCGGCAGCCGATCCCGCCAGCCCCTCTCCAGCGCCTCCAGCACGGCGGTGCTGATGCGGGTATCGAGGGCGAGCTGGCGCAGGCCCATGCCCCGGGCCTCCCGGGCTTCGCGCAGGTGCTGGCCCGCGAGCAGCAGGGGGTCCTGGGGCCGTTCCTGGACAGGGGGTGGCAGCCTCGGACGCTGCCCCGGCAGGCGCTCACGCAGGCGTTGGAGGAGGGGACGGGCCGACTTGGGCAAGGGAGGGGGGCTCAGGGAGCGGCGGCCAGGGGGCCCCATTCTCGGGGCTCGACCTCGCGCCAGGCTCCTTCCGGCAGGTCCTTCAGGTGCAGCGGCCCGATGGCGACCCGCTGAAGATCCCGGACCGGGTGGCCGAGGATCTCGGCGGTGCGACGGATCTGGCGGTTGCGGCCCTCCCGCAGCACCAGCTCCAGCAGGGTGCAGCCCCGGTGATGGTGCAGTCGCTGGAGGTCCACCGTGCGGCTGGGCAGGCCGTCGAGTGGAACACCGGCGCGCCAGCGCTCCAGGGTGGCGTGTCTCGGCCATCCCTCCACCCAGACCCGGTAGGTCTTGCGATGGCCGTAGCGGGGGTGGGTTAGGCGCAGGGTGAGGTTTCCGTCGTTGCTGAGCAGCAGCGCTCCCCGGCTGTCGGCATCGAGTCTGCCCACCGGATGCAGTCCTCGGCCTTCTCTCAGCTGGGGCGGCAGCAGATCGAGCACGGTGGAACGGCCGTGGGTGTCTCGGCAGGTGCAGAGCACGCCGGGGGGTTTGTGGAGCAGCAGCGTCAGGTTGGTGGCGGGCAGCACCAGGGGCTGGCCGTCGACGCTGATGCGGTCGCAGCCGGGATCGGCACGATCGCCCAGCCGGGCCAGGTCGCCATTGACCCGCACCCGCCCCTCGTTCAGCCAGGTCTCGGCCTGCCGCCGGGAGCAGAGTCCGGCGGCGGCCATGAGTTTCTGAAGCCGTTCCGCGCCCATGGCCCCATTGTGGGGACGGTTCCAGGGCGGAGCGAGTCCGCAAAGTGATGATAGATTTACGAAACCAAATGGTTTCGTAACAAGGGACGATGCCTTCGATCACCCTCACGCCCTCCTCCGCGTCCCTGCTGGTTCCCACCGGAGATTCCCTCCGTTCCTACCTGCGAGACATCGGCCGTGTGCCGCTGCTGAGCCATGAGCAGGAGATCACCCTGGGCCGTCAGGTGCAGGAGCTGATGGCGCTGGAGGAACAGCGTGAGGAGC
>NZ_JAFKRG010000034.1 GCF_019038415.1 Synechococcus sp. CCY 9618
TTGCAGCCCACGGCTACTTCGGTCGTCTGATCTTCCAGTACGCCTCCTTCAACAACAGCCGCAGCCTGCACTTCTTCCTGGCCGCCTGGCCGGTGGTGGGCATCTGGTTCACGTCCCTGGGCATCAGCACCATGGCCTTCAACCTGAACGGCTTCAACTTCAACCAGTCGGTGCTTGACAGCCAGGGCCGGGTGATCAACACCTGGGCCGACGTGATCAACCGGGCCAACCTGGGCTTCGAGGTGATGCATGAGCGCAACGCGCACAACTTCCCCCTCGACCTGGCCACCGTCCAGTCGATCCCCGTCGCCCTGACCGCTCCAGCGATCGGCTGATCCTCAGGTCCGTTGCGGTCATCCGCTTCCGGCCTCTCAGCGCCTCCTCGGCCCCCTTGCGGAAGGGGGCTTTTTCATGGCCGTGAAGCAGCGGATCGGCTCTGTGGCCGCCATCGGCAGCACCCCCCGCGAACGTCGCCGGCGGCTGGAACAGGGGGGATGATGAGAAACTTTCTCAGCTTTCCCCCGCCCCCATGTCAGCCCGTCGCTGCGACGGCCCGCTCCGCAGGCCCCTCGCCAGCCTTCTGCGCAGGGGCCTGCTGATGGCTGTGCTGGTGCCCCCCCTGCTGGTGGGGTGCGGTCCCGGCCTGCTGACGGGGTCCGGCACCTCCGGGAAGCCCTCCGACGCCGACTCCCGCCCCCTGGTGCTCACCACCTTCACGATCCTCGCCGACATGGCCCGGCAGGTGGCCGGCGACCGGGTGCGGGTGGAGTCGATCACCAAGCTGGGCGCCGAGATCCACGGCTACGAGCCGACCCCCAGCGATCTCAAGCGGGCCAGCGGCGCCCAGATGGTGCTCGAGAACGGCATGGGCCTCGAGCGCTGGGCCCAGCGCTTCTACGCCACGCTGCCCGATGTGCCCCATGTCACCCTCACCGAGGGGATCACCCCCCTGCCGATCGCCAGCGACGCCTACAGGGGCAAGCCCAATCCCCATGCCTGGATGTCCCCGCGGCTGGCCAAGGTCTATGTGCAGAACATCCGCCGGGCCCTCACCGAGCTCGATCCCGCCGGCGCCGAGATCTACCGCCGCAACGCCGAGCGGTACGACGGCGAGCTGGACGCCCTGGACAAGGAGTTGCAGGCCTCCCTGGCCCTGATTCCCCCCCGCCAGCGGGTGCTGGCCAGCTGCGAGGGGGCCTTCTCCTACCTGGCCAGGGATTACGGCCTCACCGAGGCCTACCTCTGGCCGGTGAATGCCGAATCCCAGGTCACCCCCCAGCGCATGGCCAGCCTGATCGCCCTGGTGAAGGAGCGCCGGGTGCCGGCGGTGTTCTGCGAGAGCACCGTGAGCGCCGAGCCCCAGAAGCAGGTCGCCAGGGAGTCGGGTGCCCGTTTCGGGGGGGTCTTCTACGTCGACTCCCTGTCCCTCCCGGGCGGTCCTGCCCCCAACCTCCTGGAGCTCCAGCGTCGTAACCTGAAGACCCTGCGTGCGGGTCTGGCGGGGAGCTGAAACCATGCCGTCACGCCCTGATCTCCGTTCCGGCCCTGAGTCCGGTATCCATTCAGGTCTCGAGCGCATTTCGGTTCGCAATCTCTGCGTCGACTATCACGGTGTGGTGGCGGTTCACGACGCCACCCTGCACCTCGATGCCGGCACCATCTGTGCCCTGGTGGGCATGAACGGGGCGGGCAAATCCACCCTGTTCAAGGCGCTGATGGGCTTCGTGCGCCCCTCCGCCGGCAGCATCGCCATTGATGGCCAGCCCCTGCGCCAGGCACGCCGGGCCCGGGCGGTGGCCTACGTCCCCCAGACCGAGAGCGTCGACTGGAACTTCCCGGTCAACGTCTACGAGGTGGTGATGATGGGCCGCTACGGGGCCATGAACCTGCTGCGCATCCCCCGGCCCGCCGATCGCGAGGCTGTGCGGGAGGCCCTGGAGCGGGTGGATCTTTGGCCCCTGCGCCATCGCCAGATCGGCGCCCTCTCCGGCGGTCAGCGCAAGCGGGCCTTCCTGGCCCGGGCCCTGGCCCAGGGGGCCTCGGTGATGCTGCTCGACGAACCCTTCAACGGCGTTGACATCCGCACCGAGAAGCTGATGATCGAGCTCTTCCAGCAGTTCCGCCGCGAGGGCCGCACCCTGATGATCTCCACCCACGACCTCTCGCACGTCACCAGCTTCTGCGACCAGGTGGTGCTGATCAACAAGACCGTGCTCGCCTACGGCGAGACCTCCTCGGTGTTCACCAGCGAGAACCTGGCGCTCACTTTCGGCGGCCTGCGCCTGGAGGCGGAGCTCCCGTCTGCCATCGACACCGATTCCCCCCAGGCCCCATGACCGCCGTGCTCACCTGGCTGATCGAGCCTCTCCAGCAGGACTTCATGGTGCGGGCCCTGCTGGTCAGCACCCTGGTGTCCTGCGTCTGCGGGTTGCTCTCCTGCTTCATGACCCTCAAGGGCTGGGCCCTGATGGGGGATGCGGTGTCCCATGCGGTGATGCCCGGCGTGGTGATTGCCTACGCCCTCAACCTGCCCTTCGCGGTGGGGGCCTTCGTGTTCGGCGTGGGGTCGGTGGCGGTGATCGGTTACATCAAGCAGATGACCCGGATCAAGGAGGACACCGTGATCGGGCTGGTGTTCACCGGCTTCTTCGCCCTCGGCCTCACCCTGATCTCCAAGGTGCGCAGCACCATCGACCTCTCCCACATCCTGTTCGGCAACGTCCTGGGCATCAGCTCCGGTGACATCCTCCAGACCGTGCTGATCAGCGTGCTGGTGCTGGCGGTGCTGCTGGTGTTCCGGCGCGACCTGATCCTGTTCTGCTTCGATCCCACCCACGCCCGCTCGATCGGCATCCACACCGGGGTGCTGCACTACCTGCTGCTCTCGGTGCTCTCCCTGGCGGCGGTGGCCGGCCTGCAGACGGTGGGCATCATCCTGGTGGTGGCGATGCTGGTCACCCCCGGGGCCACGGCCTACCTGCTCACCGACCGCTTCGACCGCATGGCCTGGATCGCCATTCTCTCGGCGGTGCTCTCCAGCCTCGGCGGCATCTACTGGAGCTACTGGATGGATGCCTCCACGGCGGGCTGCATCGTGCTGGTGCAGACCCTGCTGTTCCTGGTGGCCTTCCTGTTCGCCCCCCGCCACGGCCTGCTGGCCCAGCGCCGGCGTTCCCCCCGGGCCACCCAGTTTCCTTCGGCGTGACGGCCACGGCGGCGGAGCAACGCTGGCCCTGGTGGCCCCTGCTTCCCCTCTACCCCTACGGCCGTCGCCGCACCCTGGTGCGGGAGCTGATCGCCGAGCGCCTCTGGAGCTTTGAGCAGCTGCAGGGGGTCTGGTACGTGGCGGTGCCCATCCGCATGACGGTGCTGCGGGTGCGCGAGGGACTGCTGCTCTACGCCCCGGTGGCCCCCACCGCTGAGGTGCTGGCACAGCTGCACCAGCTGGAGGAGCACCATGGCCCAGTGTGCACCATCGTGCTGCCCACCGCCTCGGGGCTGGAGCACAAGCTGCCGGTGCCGGCCATGGCCAGGGCCTTCCCTGCCGCCCAGGTGTGGGTGACGCCGAAACAGTGGAGTTTTCCCCTGTCCCTGCCGTCCGCCTGGCTGGGCTTTCCCCCCTCCCGCACCAGGGTGCTGCTCACCGACGGGGTCCCCCACGGCGACCAGCTCGACTGGCTGCCCCTCGGCCCCCTGGACCTTGGTCTGGGCACCTTCATGGAGATCGCCTGTTTCGATCGGGCCAGCGGCAGCCTGCTGCTCACCGACGCCCTGGTGGCGATCCCGCCGGAGCCGCCGGAGCTGTTCGATCTTGATCCCACTCCCCTGCTGTTCCACGCCCGTGAGCGCGGCGATGAGCCCCTGGTCGACGATCCGGCGCTGAGGCGGCGGGGGTGGCGCCGGCTGGTGCTGTTCGCCAATTACCTGCGGCCCCGGCCCCTGGAGGTGCCGCCCCTGGGGGAGGTGCTGAGCCACTGTCTGGCCCCGGGCTGCCGCCGCCCCCGCAGCCACTTCGGCTTCTACCCGTTCCGGTGGCTGCCGGACTGGCAGGCGGATTTCGAAGCGCTCGTACCCGATGGCCGCTGCAGCGTGCAGGTGGCGGCGGTGCTGGAGCGGTTGGTGTTTCCCCGCCAGCGGAACGCTCTGGTGGCCTGGATCCGTGGCCTGGCCGGCCTGCGGGAGCTGCGCTGGCTCGTGCCGTGCCACTACGAAGCTCCGGTGGCCTGCTCGCCGGCACGGCTGTCAGCCCTGGCGGATCGGATCGAGGCCGGTCCATGGGCCCAGGATCAGGGGCCATGGCTGACCCTGGCCGGCATTGACCGAACCCTGGTGAAGCTGGGCGTGGTGCCGGGCGAAGAGGCCGACGGCTGAGGCCCTACAGCTCCAGCTCGCCGGGATCATCCTCGAAACTTCCCTCCAGGCCGCCGCTGCCGATCAGGGCGGTTTCCAGCTCCATGCGCTGCTCCATCTGGCGCAGGAAATAGCCGGTCATCATGGCCGAGGCCAGCAGTCCGGCCAGGTTGTCGCGGCTGGCCTGGATCTTCACTTCGAACTGCTCGCCGGGCAGCATGCCCAGCAGGCCCTGGACGTTGTGACGGATGATGTCCTGGATGTCACCGGTGGCGGAGCGAGCCACCCGTTGGAGCACGTCCGGAGACTGGTCCTGCAGGTACTGAATCAGCGAATTGTCGCTGATCGCCTCATTATCGGCGGTCAGGAACTCCGGGTTGAACATTTTCCCTCCGGTGTGCTCTGAAACACGACGTGCACCATAACGCAGCATTTCAAGGGGGGTCCCCGTCGTCCGCAGGGGAGAACCGAATCGGACCGAAACGGGCCGGGGGCCAGTAGCGCCAGATCGCGGTGCCGATCAGTTCGTGCTCCGGAAGGGGACCCCAGAGATGGGAATCCAGACTGGCATTGCGGTTGTCCCCCAGCACCAGCAGGTCACCCGCGGGCACCACGAAGGGCGCCAGGTCGTAGGCCATCGGTTCCCTCGCCCAGTCCGGATCGGCGAGCTGGCCGTTGCGCCAGAGCTGACCCTGCCTCACCTCCACCCGGTCGCCCGCCACGGCCACCACCCGTTTGATCAGGGCCGAGCGGGGATCGTAGCCAGCGTCCCGCAGGGGTTCGGGCGGATGGAAGACCACGATGCTGCCGGGGCGGAGGCCTGCCCCGAACCGGGGGCTGAGCTTCTCCACCAGCACCCGGTCCTGCAGCTGCAAGGTGGGCAGCATCGAGCCGGAGGGAATCCAGCGGGGCTCCACGACGGTCCAGCGCAGCAGCAGAGCCACCAGGACCCAGAGCAGCAGCTGGCTGATCTGGCGCAGGAGCGGCGGGAAGGTGGGTCTGGCGTCGGCGGGGCCACTGCCCATGGGGTTGCCGTCCGTGAGGATGATCGCCCCATCCTGAACAGTGGAGTGCCCCCTTGGCCGGGTCCCCGTCCTCGCTGGCCAATGTCCGGTCGGCCCTGGTGTTGCTGGGGGCCCTGCGGCGGGCCGGGCTGGCCCATGCGGTGCTCTGCCCCGGCAGCCGCTCCGCCCCCCTGGCGGTGGCGGCTGCCCAGCTGGAGCCGGGCGGCCTGCATCTGCATACCGCCATCGACGAACGTTCCGCCGCCTTCTTCGCCCTGGGACTGGGCCGGGGCAGCGGCCTGCCGGCAGTGGTGATCACCACCTCGGGCACGGCGGTCGCCAACCTGCTCCCCGCCGCCGTGGAGGCTGATTTCGGCACCATCCCCCTGCTGCTGCTCACAGCCGACCGGCCGGCGCGCCTCAAGGGCTGCGGCGCCAACCAGAGCGTCAACCAGGAGGCCTTCCTGGGCTGCAGCTGCCGCTGGGTGGGCCATGGGTCGCCGGCGGGGCTCGCGGCCATGGCGCCGGCGGCCCTTGAGGCCCTGGCGGCCCGGGCCCTGGCAGAGGCCCTGGGAGGCAGTGCCGGCCGGCCGCCGGGGGCGGTGCACCTCAACCTCCCTTTCGAGGAGCCCCTGCATGCGGGCGGTGCCGAACTGACGCTGCTGGCTGCCGAACTGGCGGCTGAAGCCGTGTCGCCGCTTCCCATCCCGTCGCGGCCGGGCCCCTCGTCGGCGGCAGGGGGAGGTCTCGATCCGGACCGCCCCGGGGTGGTGGTGGCGGGCCCCTGGCGGGGTTCCCCTTCCGCCTGGCCCGGCCATGTGGCGGCCCTGCGCCGCTGGCAACGGCGCAGCGGCTGGCCCGTGCTGGCCGATGCCCTCTCCGGCCTGCGGGGCCTGGCTGATCTGGAACTGGTGACCGCCTACGACCTGGTGCTCGCGGAGGGCAGGGGTCCCCAGGCGGCGGCCTGGCTGGCGACCCCCCAGGTGCTGCGGCTGGGCCCCCTGCCCGCCAGCCGGCGCCTGCAGCGCTGCCTGGCCACCCAGCGGGGGCGGCAGGTGCTGGTGAGTGAGGGGGACGGCCGCAACCTCGATCCCCTCGCTGTCGTGGAGGCCCAGTGCTGCGACGGTCTGGAGGCCTGGGTGGGGGCCCTGCCGGCGGCCACCTGGCCGGGCCTGGTCGGCGAGGACTGCCGCGCCCTGGCCGACCGCTGGCGACAGGCGGATCAGGCCGTGCAGGGCCTGCTGGAGCGGGAACTGGCCGGGAGCGGCGGAGAGCCGGCTCTGGCCCGTCGTCTCAGCCGCCTGCTGCCCGCGGATGTGCCGGTGCTGCTGGCCAACAGCAGTCCGGTGCGCGACTGGGAGAGCTTCACCGACCCGGCGGCCCCGCCCCGGCCCATGCACGGCTTCCGGGGCGCTTCCGGCATCGACGGCACCCTCTCCAGTGCCTGCGGTCTGGCGGAGGCCCTCGGCCGGGCGGTGCTGGTGAGCGGCGATCTGGCCCTGCTGCACGACAGCAACGGCTGGCTGTGGCACCGCCAGCTGCGGGGGCGGCTCACCGTGGTGCTGATCGACAACGGCGGCGGCGGCATCTTTGAGCAGCTGCCGATCCGCACTCAGCCTGAATCGGCTGTGGATTTCGAGCGGCTGTTCGCCATGCCCCAGGCCCTTGACCCCCTGGCCCTGGCTGCCGTGCACGGGGTGCCGGGGCGGCGGCTGGGCGGCCCGGCCGAGCTGGAGGAGGCCCTGGCCTGGGCTCTGGCCCAGCCCCTGGCCCTGCTGGTGGTGACAAGCGACCGGCGCCGCGACGCGGCCCTGCGGCAGCGGCTGCGCACAATGGCGGCAGGACTGGTGGCAGGACGCTCCACCGGGCCGCTTTCCTCCCCATGACCACCCCCCCAACCCTGCCGACCTGGACCGCTGCCGGCCATTACCGCGACATCCGCTTCGAAACCAGCGGCGACGGCATCGCCCGGATCAGCATCGACCGGCCCGAGAAACGCAACGCCTTCCGGCCCCTGACCGTGCAGGAGCTCTGTGATGCCTTCAGCCGCGTGCGGGACGATCCCTCCATCGGCGTGGTGCTGTTCACCGGCGCCGGTCCGGCGGCCGATGGGGTGTGGGCCTTCTGCGCCGGCGGCGACCAGAGCGTGCGCGGCGACGGCGGCTATCTCGATGAGACCGGCCTGCCGCGACTCAACGTGCTGGACCTGCAGAGGATCATCCGCAGCCTGCCCAAGGTGGTGATCGCTCTGGTGGCGGGGTATGCCATCGGCGGCGGTCAGGTGCTGCACCTGTTGTGCGACCTCAGCCTGGCGGCGGAGAACGCCGTCTTCGGCCAGACCGGCCCCCGGGTCGGCTCCTTCGACGGCGGTTTCGGCGCCGGCTACCTGGCCCGGGTGGTGGGCCAGCGCAAGGCCCGGGAGATCTGGTTTCTGTGTCGCCGCTATTCCGCCGATCAGGCCCTGGCCATGGGGCTGGTGAACGCGGTGGTGCCCCTGGAGCGACTGGAGGCCGAAGGGGTGGCCTGGGCGCGGGAGGTGCTGCAGCACAGCCCGACGGCGATCCGCTGCCTCAAGGCCGCCTTCAATGCGGAAACCGACGGGTTGGCCGGCCTGCAGGAACTGGCGGGCCAGGCCACCCATCTCTTCTACCGGACCAGCGAAGGCCAGGAGGGGCGCAATGCCTTCCTGGAGAAGCGGGATCCCGACTTTTCCGGCGCCCCCTGGCTACCTTGAAAAGGAGGAATTGCAGTCCCAGGGCGGTGACCACCGTGCCGCGCCGTTACAGAACTCCCCTTTTTCGCAGCAGGCGTCAGCTGGCCTGGTGCCTGGCTTCCGTTTTCCTTGCTTCGCTGCCGATGGTGGCTGGGGCCGAGCCCACCAGGGAAGCCCTGGCCCAGCCCACCACGGAGGCCTTGGCCACCTTTCCGGGCCCGGTCGTCGACCGGGAGCTGGTGCTCGACCGGCGCCAGCGGCTGCTGCGGGTGCTGGAGGGGGGGCGGGAACTGCGCCGCTTCCAGGTGGGCGTCGGCATGCCTGGCTGGGAGACGCCGGTGGGCCGCTTCAGCGTCATCGAGATGGTCGTCAATCCGGTCTGGGAGCACCCCGCCAAGGGCCTGACGATCCCCCCCGGCCCCACCAATCCGCTCGGTTCCCGCTGGATCGGCTTCCACCGCGACTGCCTGGGCCGGAAGGGCTTCAACGGCCAGGAGCATCTGGAGGTGAAGGGCTGTGTGACGGCCGGCTTCCATGGCACCCCCCAGCGGGGCAGCGTGGGGGGTGCGGTGTCCCACGGCTGTGTGCGGCTGTACGACGAGGACGTGCGACAGCTGTTCGATCTGGTGCAGATGGGCACTCCGGTGACGGTGCTCCCCTGAGGCGCCGGGCGGCCCCGGGGACGCCCGTAGAGTTCCCAGCGCACCACCGGATCGAGAGCGGATGAGGGTTCTGTTTGCCGCCGCCGAGTGCGCCCCGATGATCAAGGTGGGGGGCATGGGTGATGTGGTGGGCTCCCTTCCGCCGGCCCTGGCGGCTTTGGGCCACGATGTGCGGATCATCCTTCCGGGCTACGGCAAGTTATGGAGCCGGCTGGAGATTCCGGCCGAGCCGATGTGGCGTGGCCATGCCATGGGCACCGATTTCGCCATCTACGAAACCCGCCACCCCGAGAGTGGCCTGACCATCTATCTGGTGGGCCATCCGGTGTTCGATCCGGAGCGCATCTACGGCGGTGAGGACGAGGACTGGCGCTTCACCTTCTTCGCCAACGCCACCGCCGAATTCGCCTGGAACGGTGGCTGGAAACCCCAGGTGCTCCATTGCCACGACTGGCATACGGGCATGATCCCGGTGTGGATGCACCAGGACCCGGAGATCAGCACCGTCTTCACCATCCACAACCTCCGCTACCAGGGGCCCTGGCGCTGGAAGCTCGACCGCATGACCTGGTGCCCCTGGTACATGCAGGGGGACCACACCATGGCGGCCGCTCTGCTCTACGCCGACCGGGTGAATGCCGTGTCGCCCACCTATGCGATGGAGATCCGCACGCCCGAGTACGGCGAGCGCATCGACGGCCTGCTCAATTTCATCAGCGGCAAGCTGCGCGGGATCCTCAACGGCATCGACACCGTGTCCTGGGATCCGGCCACCGACACCAGCCTGGCCGCCAATTTCTCGGCCCAGGATCTCAGCGGCCGATCGGCGAACAAGCGGTTGCTGCAGGAGCGGATGGGGCTCAACGTGAGCCCGGCCAGCTATCTGATGGGCATGGTGAGCCGGCTGGTGGACCAGAAGGGGGTCGACCTGCTGCTGCAGGTGGCCGACCGGGTGCTGGCCTACAGCGACAGCCAGTTCGTGGTGCTGGGCACGGGCGAGCGGGGCTACGAATCGGGTCTCTGGCAGATGGCGGCCCGCCATCCCGGGCGATTCTCCGTCTTCCTCACCTACGACGATGCCCTCTCCCGGCTCATCTACGCCGGCAGTGACGCCTTCCTGATGCCGAGTCGCTTCGAGCCCTGTGGCATCAGCCAGATGCTGGCCATGCACTACGGCTCGATCCCGGTGGTGCGTCGCGTCGGCGGCCTTGTGGACACCGTCCCCCCCAATGACCCCAGCGCCGGCACGGGCACCGGCTACGGCTTCGACCGCTATGAGGCGATCGACTTCTACACCACGATCGTGCGCTCCTGGGAGGCTTACCGCAACCAGCCCAGCTGGCAGGAGCTGCAGCGCCGCGCCATGACCACCGACTTCAGCTGGAACCGCTCCGCGCTCGAGTACGACGCCATGTACAGGGAGGTCTGCGGCGTCAAGGAGCCCACCCCGGACGCCGCCCAGGTGGAGCGCTTCTCCCAGGGCCAGGGGGCCGACCCCAGCCTGCTGCACGACGAACCGCGGCCCGAGGTGACTTCCAAGGAGCCGCCGCCGCCTCAGAAGAGCCGCAACCCCTTGTCCCTGCTGCGCCGTCGCAGCGACGGCTGAGCCAGCCCCCTCGCCCGGCGCCCATGGCTGATCCGGTTCCGCCCCCCTCCGATCTGCCGGCGCCCTATGCCAGCCCCTGGGGCCAGCTGAGCCTGGCCCTGCGGGCCGTTGTGGCCTCCCTGCGCCTCAAGGCGCGGGAGCTGTGGCGCCGCAACGCCGAGGGCGACCTGTCGGTGCCGGGCTTCTGGCCCCAGGGTCTGGCGGCCCTGTTCTGGCCGCTGCTGCTGGCTTTCCTGCTGGCCATGCCGCTGCTGGTGTGGCGGCTGCTGCCCCACCGGGCGCCTGATCCGGCCCCTGCCGCCGGCGGCGCCCCGCCCGTGTCGTTGGCCCCTCCCGCAGCGGTGGAACCCCCTGAGATCGGCACGGCTGAGGAGCCCGTCGCCCCGGCGTCTCCGGCCCCCGAGCCCCCGCCGCTGGAGCTGGATCCCCTGCTGACCCTGCTGGCCGACGACGATCCCGACCACCTGATCGCTTCGGCCCATCCCGAAACGGCCCATGCGCTGCTGGTGCTCACCATGCAGCCGGCCTATGGCCTGCAGGCACCGGCGGCGCGGCGGCGCTGGGCGGAACGCTGGCAGGAGCGGGCCCGGGCCCTGGGCTACGGGCGTCTGCAGCTGGTGGATGGCGGCGGCCAGCTGCTGGCACGGGGGGCGCTGGTGGGCTCCGGCATGATCCTGCTCGATCCCGGTCCGCCCCCCTGATGGTCCTGACAGTCGCGTCGCTCCGCCAGCTCTGGGGCGAGCCGCTCGCCGCCCCCCGGGCGGCCGATCCCGGTCCCATCGCCAGGGTGAGCACCGACAGCCGCGCTGATCTGGCCGGTGCCCTGTTCGTGCCCCTGGTGGGGGAGCGCTTCGACGGCCACCGTTTCCTGGACGCGGCCCTGGCGGCCGGGGCGGTGGCGGCCCTGGCCCAGCGCGACAGGCTCGAGGCAGAACCCGCCCGCGCCCTGGCCGCCGCCAGCGGCCGGCCCATCTGGCTGGTGGACGACACCCTGACGGCCTACCAGCAGCTGGGTCGCCTCTGGCGCCGCGGCCTGAAGGTGCCGGTGGTGGCCGTCACCGGATCGGCGGGCAAGACCACCACCAGGGAGCTGATCAAGGCGGCCCTGGCACCCCTGGGGCCGGTGGTGGCCAGCAGCGGCAACGAGAACAACGACGTCGGGGCGCCCCTCACCCTGCTGAAGGCCGACCACACCACCGCGGCGGTGGTGGTGGAGATGGGCATGCGGGGGCTGGGGGAGATCGAGCGGCTCACCCGCTGCGCCGAACCGGACGTGGCCGTGATCACCAACATCGGCACCGCCCACATCGGCCGCCTGGGCAGCCGCGAGGCGATCGGTCAGGCCAAGTGCGAGATCACCAGCGGCCTGGGCCCCGATGGGTTGCTGGTGGTGCCGGCGGGAGATCCCCTGCTCGAGCAGGCCCTGGCAGCGGTGTGGAGCGGCCGGGTGCGGCGTGTGGCCCTGGCCGACGAGCAGGCAGCCTTCCCCGCCGGTCTGCCTCCGGCCGATCTGGTGGGCCGCCTGGAGGACGGTGCGCTCAGCCTGCCGGCCGGCAGCGACGACCTGCGCCTGCAGCTACCCTTGGAGGGACGCCACAACGCCCGCAACCTGCTGCTGGCGGTGGCCGTGGCGCTGGAGCTGGGGGTGCCCGCCGCCGCGCTGGCCCAGCTGCGGGTGGAGCTCCCTGGCGGCCGGGCCCGGCGCCTGCGGCTGGGGGAGGTGGAGCTGCTCGACGAGACCTACAACGCCTCCCCGGAGGCGGTGCTGGCGGCCCTCGACCTTGTGGCCGCCCCCGGCGCTGGCCGCCGCTACGCGGTGCTCGGCACCATGCTCGAGCTGGGCGAGCGCAGCCTGGAGCTGCACCGGGCGGTGGCGGCCCGCGCCCTGGAGCTCGGCCTCGATGGTCTGGTGATCGTGGCGCCGCAGGCCGAAGCGGCGGCGATGGAGGCCGCCGCCGCCGGGCTGCCGCGCCTGCAGCGGGTGGAGTCGCCGGAGCAGGCGGCCATGGTGCTGCTGGGCTGGCTGGACCCGGGCGACCGGGTGCTGCTCAAGGCCAGCCGGGGGGTGGCCCTGGAGCGGATGATCCCGCTGCTGTCGGCGGGACTGGTGCCTGCCGCTTGAAGCACCGCCCCGGCGCCACCAGGATGGAGGGGCCTGCTGCGCCGCCGTCATGGTGAAACCCGTGTTCGTGACCACCACCTTCACGATCGAGGGCTACGCGATCACCGCCTACCGGGGGATCGTGCGGGGGATCGTGGTGCGCTCCCCGACCCTGCTGCAGGGGTTTTTCGGCGGGCTCAAGCAGATCGTGGGGGGAAAGATCGGCGCTTACACCAACATGTGCGAACAGGCCCGGGAGCAGGCCTACGAGCAGATGATCCAGCACGCCCGTTCCCTGGGTGCCAACGCGATCGTGGGCACCCGCTACGACGGCTCGGAGGTGCAGGGGGGCACGGCGGCAGCCACCGAAGTGCTCTGCTACGGCACCGCCGTGGTGGTGGAGCCCCTGGCCGGCAGCAGCGGCAGCAGCGCGTAGACCAGCAGCAGGGCCAGATAGACGCTGCCAGACACAGGATCCCGGCTCCCGATGATCTGCGACAGCGATTGATGCTCCAGCAGGACCCCCACAGCGAGCTCCGCCAGGAGCACCAGGCCCAGGGCGATGGCCCCGGTGGCGGCCCGCTGGCCGGCGCCGGCTCCCGAGAGCTGACGCCGCCCCACGAAGCGTGCGGCCAGCACCATGGCCACGGCCATGAACGGCATCTCCAGCAGCTCGGCCGTGCGTACCCCCAGCCGCGGCACCAGCAGCGGCACCCGCACCATGCCGAGCAGGAAGCCGGTGCCGAAGACCAGGGCGAAATAGGTGCCGGCCGCGCGCAGGATCGCCATGGGGAAAATGGGGATCGGATCAGAGTCTGGCGTGGCTGGGGGTGGGTGGTACGCGTGGACGCATCACTTCAGGATCCAGACCCTGAAACGCCGGCAGCAACTCGTGAGCTGCAGCGGGCTGAACCCAGGCGTGATGGGGCCAACCTGATCAGCAGAACGCCATCACGGATTGTGTATCACCATGAACAAGTGGTTGGCAGACCCGTAACCATGGATAGAGATTTGAGGCCCCCTACCCGAAACCGTTGCAGCATCAGGCCATTGACCCCGCTCATCTGCTTCGGTCACTCTGGCTCACGGAAAGGGCAGTTACCTACGACGTGGTTCTCGGAACCGCCCAACGACTAGTTGGAAAGATGTGAATAGCCATTGCAGACGCGCCTATGCTGAGACAGGCGTTCAAGACTTAACTTGTCACCAACCGTCTTCAGGGATGGCGAATTTCGTTTCTTCTTCTTCTCACGGGAGGAGAGTCGTCCTCACGTCCATGTCAGTCATCCTGATGGTGAGGCGAAGTTCTGGCTAAGCCCTACCGTTGAACTCGCTCGCAACATCGGGCTAAGCTCACCAAGGATCAAAGAAGCTGAGCGCCTGGTCCAGACACGCCAACAGGAGATCATCGATGCCTGGAACAACCACTTTGGCAGCTGAGGTCACGAATGTCTCTGGACATTGCGTCTGGATGCTTATTGATGATGAAGAGCTAGCGCTTCCCTATTCAGAGTTTCCCTGGTTTAAGGCGGCAACGATTCAGCAGATCCTTAACGTACTGCGTCCGACCTCGGACCATCTTTATTGGCCTGATCTAGATGTTGACTTGTCTGTCGAGTCGATACGCCACCCGGAAAGGTTCCCGCTGAAGGCCGAGAGTACTTTCCAACACTGCCATACACCTGACCCGCCTCCTTCAATGTATTGAGCCCACGGAGACTCGGAATCCGTACCTCTTTGCGGGCAGGTGATGGCCAGCGTTATGCAGCGATAGGCTCGCATCTATCTGTCAGGGCTGCGCATTCGTCTGTCGCTCCACGCCTGATCCGCCATCGATCATTCCGGCGCAGCATCCACCCTGCCCAGATCATTGCCCTTCACGCCGCCCTTCCGTCTCTCCCATGAAGGCCTTTCTCTGCAGGCGCTACGGCCCTCCCGAAGTTCTCCAGCTGGCCGAGATCCCCACACCCACCCCCGCCGCCAACGAGATCCTGATCCGGCTGCGGGCCACCACGGTGAATTCCGGTGATGTGCGGCTGCGGAGCATGGACCTGCCGCCGGGTTTCGGCCTGCTCGCCCGGCTGATCTTCGGGCTGCGGCGGCCCCGTCAGCCCATCCTGGGCACTGAGCTGGCCGGGGATGTGGTGGCCGCCGGCACGGACGTATCCAGCTTCGCCGTGGGGGATCGGGTGTTCGCCTTTCCCGGGGAAGCCATGGGCTGCCACACCGAGTACGTGTGCCTGCCGGCGGATGGGCCTGTGGTGGCCATGCCGGCGAACCTCTCCTACGAGCAGGCGGCGGCCCTGTCTTTCGGGGGGTCCACTGTGCTCGATTTCTTCCGCCGGGCCCGGCTGGCCCGTGGGGAGCGGCTGCTGGTGGTCGGTGCCAGCGGGACGGTGGGCACGGCGGCGGTCCAGATCGCCCGGCACCTGGGGGTCCATGTCACCGGCGTCTGCAGCGGCGCCAACGCCGAGTTGGTGCGCTCGCTGGGTGCCGAGCGCGTGATTGACCACACCCGCGAGGACTTCACCCGCCTGGGCGACTCCTACGACGTGATCCTCGACGCCATCGGCACCGCGTCCTTTCCCCGTGCCCGCCCCCTGCTGGCCCCCGGCGGCCGGCTGCTGCTGGTGTTTGCGGGTCTGGGCGGCATGCTGCTGGCGCCCTGGCATTCCTTCATCAGCGGCCTGGGGGTGGTGGCCGGGCCCGCTGAAGAGCGGATCGCCTATCTCCATGAGCTCGCCGCCCTGGCCGCCGCAGGCACCGTTGTGCCGGTGATCGACCGCGCCTGGCCCTTTGCGGAGCTGGTGGCGGCGCACCGCTACGTCGACCTCGGCCACAAGCGGGGCAGTGTGGTGATCCGGATGGAAGCCGCCCCGGACCCATCCGCCGTGGACTCTCCCGGGTAATTGGTCAGGATGATTCCTGACCGCCTGAGCCCCCCATGACGTCACCCTCCCGCCAGGCGAGCCAGGGCATCCCCCTCGGCCGGGTCCTCATCGCGGCCCTAGTGGTGGCGGGTGTGGCCCTCATCTACAGCCAGGGCTGGCACCGCCAGCTGGATCTCTCCGCCCTGCAGGCCTCCCGGGACCAGCTGCTGGCCTGGCGCCAGGCGTCCCCCCTGGCCACCGGCGCGGCCTTCCTGCTGCTCTACGTGCTGGTGGCCGGCCTGTCGCTGCCCGGGGCCACCGTGCTCACCCTGGCGGGGGGCGCCGTCTTCGGGCTGCTGTGGGGCACCGTGCTGGTGTCGCTGGGCTCCACCCTCGGTGCCACGGCGGCCTGCCTGCTGGCCCGCACCCTCTTCCGCGACCTGGTGCGCCGCCGCTTCGGCAGCCGCCTGAAGCCGATTGAGGAGGGCTTCCGGCGCGACGGCGCCGCCTACCTGCTCAGCCTGCGGCTGGTGCCCGTGTTTCCGTTCTTTGTTGTCAACCTGCTGATGGGGCTCACCCCCATGCCCCTTCTGCCCTTCGCTCTGGTGTCCCAGCTGGGCATGCTGCCGGCCACCATCGTCTATGTGAATGCCGGCACCCAGCTGGGGCAGCTCACCTCCTTGAAGGGGATCCTTTCGCCAGCGCTGCTGGCCTCCTTTGCCCTGCTCGGCCTGCTGCCCTGGATCGTGCGGCTGCTGCAGCAGCGCTGGCGGCTCTGGCAGCTCTACCGGCCCTGGAGCCGGCCCCGCAGCTTCGACCGCAACCTGATCGTCATCGGTGCCGGCGCCGCGGGATTGGTGACGGCCTACATTGCCGCCACCGTGCGGGCCAGGGTGACCCTGATCGAAGCCCAGCGCATGGGCGGCGACTGCCTCAACACCGGCTGCGTGCCCAGCAAGGCCCTGATCAGCAGCGCCCGCCTCGCCGCCCGCCTGCGCCGCGCCGACCATTACGGCCTCACCCCCCAGGATCCCCCGGTGGACCTGCGCCGGGTGCTGCGGCGGGTGCGGGCCAAGGTGGCGGCCATCGCCCCCCACGACAGCGTCGAGCGTTACACCGCCCTGGGGGTGGACGTGCGCCTCGGCCATGCCCGCCTGGTGAGTCCCTGGGCGGTGGCGATCACCTGCGCTGACGGCAGCGAGCAGGTGCTCACGGGCCGTTCGATTGTGCTGGCCACCGGCGCCGCACCGGTGATTCCGCCGATCCCCGGCATCGACACCGTCCGGGCCCTCACCAGCGAGACCCTCTGGGACGCCCTGGCCGACCATCCCCTGCCCCGGCCCTCGCTGGTGGTGCTGGGGGGCGGCCCGATCGGCTGCGAGCTGGCCCAGGCCCTGGCCCAGCTGGGCCTGCCGGTGACCCTGCTGCAGCGCAACGACCGCCTGCTGCCCCGGGAGGACCCGGAGGTGGGCGCCCTGGTGCAGGCGGTGCTGGAGCGCGACGGGGTGCAGGTGCACACCGGCTGCCGGGTGGAGCGGCTGGAGCCCGGCGCCGGCGGGGGGGTGCAGGTGCATTTCGATCTCGGTTTCGGCCCGGCCCGCGTCGAGGCCGACGAGCTGCTCTGCGCCGTGGGCCGCCGGGCCCGGCTGGAGGGCTACGGCCTCGACACCCTGGGCATCCCCAGCGGCCGCACCATCGATACCAGCGCCCACCTCCAGACCCTCTACCCCAACATCCTGGCCGCCGGTGACGCCGCTGGCCCCTGGCAGTTCACCCACACCGCCGCCCATCAGGCCTGGTATGCGGCTGTGAACGGCCTGTTCGATCCGGTCCGCTTTGCCGTGGATGGCCGGGTGATTCCCCGCACCACCTTCACCGATCCGGAGGTGGCCAGGGTGGGCCTGAGCGAATCCGAGGCCGACGAGCAGGACGTGGCGTACGAGGTGACCCACTTCGATGTGGCCGAGCTGGACCGGGCCATCGTGGAGTCGGCCGAGACCGGCTTCGTGAAGGTGCTGACCGTGCCCGGCAAGGACACGATCCTGGGGGTGACGATCGTGGCGGAACAGGCCGGCGAGCTGCTGGCCGAATTTGTGCTGGCGATGAAATGGAAGCTGGGTCTGGGCAAGGTGATGGGCGCCATCCATGCCTACCCAACCCTGGCGGAGGCCAACAAGTACGCCGCCGGCAACTGGAAGAAGGCCCACGCCCCCCAGCGCACTCTCGCACTGCTGGAACGGTTCCACACCTGGCGGAGGGGAGGATGAGCCCTGTGCAGATGAACGCGCTCAGCCTCCGGAAAGGAACGGATCGACGTTGAGCAGCGCCACGCTCACCGCCACGGCACTGGCCAGCAGCAGCCACAGCAGACGCAGCAGGATCAGACCCGCCGCCCGCCGGTCCAGCCCCGCCGCCGCCGCCACGCTCACCACCGCCGCCCCAAGCCCCGCCACCGTGTCCACGGCGGCGAGCACCGGGCTGTGCAGCCCGAAGTAGAGGGTGGTGAAGACGGCGAACAGCAGCCAGCCAATGCCTTCGGACACCAGCACCACCTGCCGCCGCCATCCGTCGACCGCCCCCAGGTTGGCCACCCGGGCCAGACCCATCAGGGAGGTGACGTTCAGCACCAGCCACATCGGTGCGAACAGCCAGTCGGGAGGGGCGAAGGGAGGCAGTTGGAAGCTGGTGTAGAAGGCGCCATCGCCCTGCAGGCCCGCCGGCCAGAGGCTGACGACATTGGCGGCCCCGAGGATCGCCGCGCCATGCCACCAGCGGAAGCGCCGGGCGGGGGCGCCGAGTGTCATGCCTGGGAATGGAGCCCGATGGTGTTGCCCTCGCTGTCGAGCACCAGGCTCATGAAACCGTAGGCGCCGATGGACATCTTCGGCTTGATCACCCGGCCTCCGGCGGCCTCCACCCGGCTTTCCTCCACTCCGCAGTCGGTGCAGGAGAAATAGATCAGGGTGCCGCCGCCCCCCGGTGCCATCCCCTCCATCCTGGCCAGGGCGCCACCGGCCCCCACCCGCTCGTTGTCCATCGGAAAGGCCCAGTACTCCATGCCCGCATCCGGCATGTTCTCCAGGCTCAGCTGGAACACGCCTTCATAGAAACGCCGGGCCCGCTCCATGTCGTCGACGTAGAGCTCGAACCAGATGACAGGATTAGCGGCCATGGCCCCGAAACAGAGTCCCGCAGCGAGACTAGGCCAGGACTGCGGGATTCAGCCCGCCACTCCCTGCTCCTGTCGCGGCGCCGGAGCCGACCAGTTCTCCTTCACCAGCTGACGGGCCCGCCCCAGGGCCAGGGCCCCGGCGGGCACGTCCTTGGTGAGGGTGGAGCCCGCTCCCACCGTCACCCCCTCGCCCAGGGTGATCGGCGCCACCAGCACCGAGTTGGCGCCGGTCTTGCTGCCGCCGCCGATCACCGTCCGGTGCTTATGAACCCCGTCGAAGTTGGCCGTGATCGTGCCGGCACCCACGTTCACTTCGGCGCCCAGGTCGGCGTCGCCCAGATAGCTGAGGTGGTTCGCCTTGCAGCCCTCCCCCAGCCGGCTGTTCTTCACCTCCACGAAATTGCCGATGCGGCAGCCCTCCTCCAGATGGGTGCCGGCCCGGAGCTGGGCGAAGGGCCCAATCACGCAGCCGGGAGCCACGCTGCTGTCGCGCAGCACCGAATGGATCACCTCCACCTCCGCGCCCAGGTGGCTGTCCTCGATCAGGCAGCCCGGTCCGATGCGGCAGCCGTCGCCCACCGTCGTGGCCCCGCGGAAATGGCACTGGGGCTCCACCAGCACGTCGCGGCCGAAGCGGGTGTCCTCGCTCAGGGTGCAGCTGGCCGGATCGATGAAGCTCACCCCCTCCGTCATCCAATGGCGCCGCAGTCGCTCCTGCAGCACCCCTTCGCAGTGGGCCAGCTGCTGGCGGTCGTTGATGCCGGCCACCTCGTTGGGGTCGATCACCTCCAGGTGCATGGCCGGCCGCAGCAGCGCAATCGTGTCGGTGAGGTAGAGCTCCCCCTGGTCGTTGTCGGTGCTCAGCTTCGGCAGCACCGCCGCCAGCTTCGGCCAGTCGAAGCAGTAGATGCCCGCGTTGGTGAGGTCGTTGCGGCGCTGCTCGGCGTCGCAGTCGCGGTGCTCGACGATGGCGTTCACCTGGCCCGTCCAGTCGGCAAACACCCGGCCGTAGCCGCTCGGATCGGCCAGCCGGGCACTGAGCAGGGTCACCGCCGCCCCGCCTTTCCGGTGGGTGGTGAGCAGTTTCTCCAGGGTTTCCGGGCGCAGCAGGGGCACGTCGCCATTGAGCACCAGCAGCTCCCCCTTGAAATCCGCCAGGGGCTCCAGCAGCTGCTGCACCGCATGGCCCGTGCCGTTCTGGGGCTCCTGCAGCACGAATTCCAGGCCCTTCACCCGGCTGAGGGTCTGCTCCACCCGTTCCGCCTGGTGTCCGACCACCATCAGCTGGCGGTCGGGGGCCAGCAGGTGACAGCTGCCCAGCACCCGCTCCACCAGGGTGGCGCCGGCCAGGGGCTGGAGCACCTTGGGCAGGGCGCTCTTCATGCGGGTCCCTTTCCCGGCGGCCAGAACGGCAACGGCGAGCATCGGCGGAGCGGGGGCGTCTGGGCCGGAATCTACCGGTGCCGTCCGGAGCGGCCCAGCCCCTGCTCCCGGCGGCGGCGCTCCAGGATCTCGGCGGCCGTGGCGGTGCCGCTGGGATCCCGGTAAGGCACGCCGGCCCGGCTGGCCAGGTGCTCGTGCTCAAAGGGCTCCAGCGGTCGCAGAGCCGGATGGGGAGCCAGGGGGGCCGGGCCGGCGGCAGTGCCGGCGCTCCATTGCCCCGCCTCGGCAGGGTCCGGCCGGATCGCCTGCACCGCCATTCCCAGATCCAGCAGGCAGCGCCGCAGGGCCGCCGCCGAGCAGTAGGTGAGCAGGCGGCCATCGTTCCGCAGCAGCCGCACCAGCCGTTCGAGGAATTCCCGGCTCCAGAGCTGGGGGCAGCGGCTGGGGGAGAAGGCATCGAGCAGCACCAGGTCGCAGCTTCCCTCCAGGGGGCCCAGCAGGTCCGGCAGCCGTTGGCGGGCATCGCCGAGCAGCAGCCGGCCGCCGGCGCCGAGAGCTTCCAGCCGCGGGATCACCCCGGCGGGCCACTGGGCCCGGAAGCCGCCATCGGCCAGTGCCAGGGCCAGGGGGCGGGGATCCTGTTCCAGCCCCCACCAGTCGAACCCCAGGCGGGCGGCTCGGCAGGCGGCGATCAGGGCCGCGGTGTTGGTGCCGGTGCCCACCGCCACCTCCGCCACCACCAGCTCCCGGCCCGGGGCGAAGCGCTCCAGGGCAGCCGGCCGCACGAATTTTTCGTTCGCCTCCCGCAGGGCGCCCGCCGCGCTGTGGAATCCCTCGCCGAAGCTGCGGCTGTAGAGGCTGAAGCTGCCGTCGGCCCCGCGGCGCAGCAGCAGGTCCGCCGCGGTATCCGCCGAGGCCGCTGCCATCGGTGGATCAGGCCCGCAGCCGGGCCAGATCATCCCAGAAACCCGGATAGGAGACGGCGGCCGCCTCCGGACGGTGCAGCCGGCTGTCGCCCAGGGCCACCAGCGAGGCCACCGCCAGGCTCATGGCCACCCGGTGGTCGGTCTCGCTGTCCACCTCCGCCCCGTGCAGGGGCGTGAGGCCCGCGATGCTGAGGCCATCGGGGTGCTCCTCGAGCCGGGCCCCCATGGCGGTGAGCTGGCGGGCCATCACCGCCAGCCGGTCGGTCTCCTTCACCCGCAGTTCGGCCGCGCCGCTGATCCGGCTGGTCCCGTCGGCGCAGCAGGCCGCCACCGCCAGCACCGGGATCTCATCCACCAGCCGGGGGATCATCGGGCCTTCGATGCTGAAGGCCCGCAGGGGGCCGTGCCGCACCCGCAGCTCCCCCACCGGCTCCCCGGCCACATCGCGGGCATTCAGCACCTCGATGCGGGCCCCCATCCGCTCCAGCACCTCCAGGATGCCCGTGCGGCTGGGGTTGAGCCCCACGTTCTCGATCGTCAGGTCGGCCCCCGGGGTGATGGCCCCCGCCACCAGCCAGAAGGCGGCGGAGCTGATGTCGCCGGGCACCACCACGCTCTGGCCTCGCAGGGTGGGGCCGGGCCGCACGGTGATGAACCGCCCCAGGTCGCCACCCACCTCCAGATCGGCCCCGAAGGCCCGCAGCATCCGTTCGCTGTGGTCCCGGGTGGGTGCCGGTTCGATCACGGTGGTGGGGCCGTCGGCGGTGAGGGCCGCCAGCAGCAGGGCGCTCTTCACCTGAGCCGAGGCCACCGGCGTGCCGATCACGCTGCCGTGCAGGGGCTGGCCCTGCACCGCCAGGGGCGCCAGGTTGCCGTCCTGGCGGCCATGGATCCGGGCTCCCATCTGGGCCAGCGGTTCCCCCACCCGGCGCATGGGCCGGGAGCGCAGCGAAGCATCACCACTGAGCACGAAGTGGCGCCCCCGGCGGCCCGCCAGCAGCCCCAGCATCAGCCGCATGGTGGTGCCGGAATTGCCGCAGTCGAGCACCTGGGCCGGTTCCTGCAGACCATCCAGGCCCACCCCCTCCACCAGCACCGGTTCGCCAGCCTCGATCGGCGAGACCGTCACCCCCATGGCTCGCAGGCAGGCGGCGGTGCTGAGGGGATCCTCGGCGGGCAGCAGGCCGTCGATGCGGGTCCGTCCTTCGGCGATCGCCCCGAACAGCAGGGCGCGGTGCGAGATCGACTTGTCGCCCGGCACCTTCACCGTGCCGCTCAGGCTGCCACCCGCCGGCAGGGCCAGCGGAGCGACCAACAGATCGACGCTCCCATCGGCGCCTGCGGAGGGGGACAAGAGCTCTGGTGACGACTGGGGCGATCCTATGGAGCGACCGGTACGGGACCCGCTCAGGGGCGGATGCCGACGGCCCGCAGACTGCTCGACAGGCTCCAGACCTCCACCACCAGCCGGTGCCAGGGGGTGATCGTCTCCATCGACAGGCCCATGGGCTTGGGGGACGCAGCCCGCAGGGACCGGGCCGCCGCCAGGGAACGGCGCGCCTCGTCGAGCCGCTGCCGCAGCAGCTCCTGTTCACCGGCCGTCAGGACCGTGTCCGGGCAGTGCTCCAGCAGCAGCAGGCCACGGTCGAACGACTCGGCGTAGTCGGCCAGAAGCGGCACCAGCAACTCCTCCAGGAGGGGGCCGGTGGGGTCGGGCAGGGAAGGGGCAGGAACCATCAAGCCAGCGTAGGAATCGCCTCTGTCGCCGGACGGGTACGGATCACCAGCCCTTCTGCGCTGAATCGGCCGCGGTCACGGGAGGCTCCAGCAGGCCTTCCCAGAGAGGATGGAACGGATGCACCGGGCGTTGCCCGGGCGGGGCGCCCTCCAGTGGCAGGCCCAGGTTGGCCCAGCGGAACAGGGAGCCTTCCAGGTTGCGAACATCCCGGTACCCCGCCCGCCGCAGGGCTCGGGCCAGCCGGGCGGAGCGGTAGCCCACCGAGCAGTAGGCGACGATCGGCCTGTTCAGCTCCAGCCCCGCCGCCGCGACGGCCTCCACCGTGGCCAGCCGGCGGGCCCCGGCCAGGCGGCTGACGGCGAACTCCTCGTCGGAACGGGCGTCGACCAGCACAGGCGCCGGTCCATCGGCGGCCAGCTCCGCGGCCAGCTGTTCGCAGCCGACCACCGGCACCTCCGGGAAGCGCCGGCGGATCGTCGCCATCACCAGGCTCCAGGCAAGCCGACGCAGGGCCCGGAGGCTGGCCTGACGGAGAGCGCCAACCGGCTGGAAGGCCATGGAACGATGGGCTCCGAACGGATCCCCCCATGATCGATCTCGCCGTCTGGGATGGCCTGCTGCGGCGCCACGTGGACAGCCGTGGACGGGTGGACTACGCCGCCTGGCAGGGCCAGGACGCCAGGGAACTGGACGGCTGGCTGGCGGCCCAGCGCCCTTTCGATCCGGATCCTGGCGACGGGCCCGAGGCGATGGCCTTCTGGATCAACCTCTACAACGCCCTGGTGATCCGCCAGGTGCTGGACCGTTTCCCCCTCGCCTCCATCCGCCCCACCTGGGCCGGGATTCCCAACTGGCCGGCCTTCCTGCGCTTCTTCTCCCGGCCGGCGATCGTGCTGCAGGACCGGCCCCTCAGCCTCGACCGCATCGAACACGGCATCCTGCGGCCCCGCTTCGGTGATCCCCGGATCCATTGCGCCCTGGTCTGCGCCGCCATCGGCTGCCCCCTGCTGCGGCCGGAGGCCTACCGCCCGCAGCAGCTTGAGATCCAGCTGCAGGAGGACGCAGGTCGCTTCCTGCGGCATCCGCAGAAGCTGCGATTCGATCCGGCCACCGGACTCCTGCACTGCAGCCGGGTCCTCCAGTGGTACCGCCGCGATGTCCTGGCGGTGGCCCCCTCGATCGGCGCCTGGGTGAGTCGTTACCGTCCGGATCTGGATCTGCCGCCCCGCCCCCGGATCGTCTGGCTCCCCTACGACTGGGCCCTGAACGGACGCTGACGCAGGGTCACCCGCTCACTGGCGGGTCTCGCCGTAGAACCGCTTCAGCGTCGCCGCCGGCACACCCAGCCCCCAGAGCAGACCGATCGCCAGGTGGATGCCGGTGGCCTTCCAGGCCCCCCAGCGGGCCACCCGGCGGTCGGAGGATTCCACCACCCTGTTCAGCTGGCGGATGCGTCCCAGCCGGCCGAGCCGGCGGCAGAGATCGGCGTCCTCCATGATCGGCAGGGACGCATCGAAGCCGCCGCAGCGCTGGAAGTCGGCCCGGCGGCAGAACATCACCTGATCGCCGAACAGCACGCGGAAGCCGTTCAGCAGGTAGCGATGGGGCCGGAACAGCAGGGCCGCGTAGTGGGTCTTGAGAGCGTTGTGGAGGCTGATGCCCCAGCGGGTGCGGCGGGGGCCGCCCATCAGGGACAGGAAGCCCCCGCAGCTGATCGCCGGGTCGGCCAGGGTGTCGCAGATCAGCGGCACGAGATCCGGGGGCACCAGGGTGTCGGCATGCAGGAAACAGAGGATCTGGCCCCGGGCCAGGCCCGCTCCCCGGTTCATCTGCACGGCTCGCCCCGGCCGCTCCACGCGCACCACCCGGCAGCCGTGCACATCAGCGATAGCCAGGGTGGCGTCCGTGCTGCCCCCATCCACCACGATCACTTCGGCGGCGGCTGGATCCAGGATCTCCACACGGTTGAGGGTGCACTCCAGATGAGCGGCTTCGTTGAGGGTGGGGATGATGATTGACACCGTCGGGGTGTTGAGGGGGCGGCTGTTCACCTCACTGTTCACATCGAAGCTTCTTCTCGCGGCGTGACATCTTGATCCGGAACAATCTTCAATTCTACGATCAGCAGGCGGCGACCTGGTGGGAGGAGGGCGCCACCATCTTTGCCCTGCATCGACTCAATCCGCTCCGCTTTCTTTGGTTCGATCGCCAGGTTCCCCAGTGGCGGGGACTGCGGGTTCTCGATGTGGGTTGCGGTGGCGGCTACAGCTGCGAGTTCCTCGCCCGCCGAGGCGCGCTGGTCACCGGCATCGACCGCTCTGCGCCCTGCATCGAGGCCGCTCGGGTCCATGCCGCCGCGATGGGGCTGACGATCACCTATCACGCCGGCCTGGCAGAAAGTCTTCCCTTCGCTGCCGAACGTTTTGATGTGGTGCTCTGTGTCGATGTGCTCGAGCATGTGGAACATCCGCAGACCGTGATCCGTGAGATCGGCCGTGTGTTGGTGCCGGGAGGTGTCTTCTGCTTCGACACCATCAACCGCACCTTTCGCTCCCGCCTGATCATGATCTGGCTGCTGGAGCATCTGCTGCGGCTGATTCCCGCCGGCATCCACGACTGGGACCGCTTCGTGCCCCCGGACGACCTGCGCCGCTGGCTGGCGACCAGCGGCTTCGAGGCCATGGCCATCGAGGGCATGGACCTGTTCGGTCGCGGTCCGCTGCGCACCCTCGGACGGCTCGTCCACTACCTGCGCACCGGATCCCTGCAGGTGCGCTTCGATCAGGATCTGGCCGTGATGTTCATTGGTTCGGCCCGGCTCAGCCTCAGCCCAGCAGCAGACCGCCCGATTCGCTGAAGGCCGCCCGGGCGCTGTGCAGATCGAAGAGCAGATCCTCCAGGGTGAGGTTGTCGAGCTCCCGCTCCAGGGCCTGCAGCAGCCGCCGGTTGAGCACCCGGGTCACCCGGTCGCTGGGCAGGGGATCCTCGCCGCCATCGGCCGGGGCGAGCAGGCTGGCGGCCGGGGCCTCCACTGCCGCCAGGATCGCGGCCAGGGGCAGGTCCGCCGGCTGGCGCCGCAGCCGGTAGCCCCCCTGTCGCCCCCGCCGGGCCTCCACCAGAGCGGCCCGGCGCAGTTTGAGCATCAGCTGCTCGAGCATCGGCGCCGGCAGGTCCTGGGCTTCGGCCAGCGCGGTCACCGACTGCCAGCGGGGGGGGTCGAGGGCCAGCTCCAGCAGGGCCTTGAGGGCGTAGGTGCCACTGCGGCGCAGCATCAGCGGCCGGCGGCCAGGCGTTCCAGCACGTGTTCCAGGGTGTAGCCGAACAGGGCGGGATCCGCTTCGCCGCCGCCCAGGTCATCGAGGCCCAGCTCGCTCCAGCGGCGGTCCACCCGCGCCTCGAGTTCAGGATCGCGGCCCAGGGCCTGGCCCCAGTCGTGGCGTTTCTCCGGCCCGATCTTGGTGGTGGCATCGATCGCCAGCCGTCCCCCCAGCCCAAGCCGCTCACTGGCGAAGTCGAGCGAATCGAAGGGGGTGTTCTCCAGGACGAACAGGTCGCGCTGGGGATCCACCTGGGCACTGATCGCCCAGATCACCTGGCGCGGATCGCGGATGCTGATCGCCTTGTCGACCACCACCACGAACTTTGTGTAAGTGAACTGGGGGAGGGCGCTCCAGAAGGCCATGGCCGCCCGCTTGGCCTGGCCGGGGTAGGCCTTGTCGATGGCGATCACCGCCAGCTTGTAGCTGAGCCCCTCCATGGGCAGGAAGAAATCGACGATCTCCGGGATCTGCTGGCGCAGGATCGGCGTGTAGATCCGGTTCAGGGCGATCGCCAGCATCGCCTCCTCCTTGGGGGGCCGGCCGCTGAAGGTGGTGAGGAAGATGGGATCGCGGCGCTGGGTGACGCAGTGGAAACGCACCAGCGGCGAGTCCTCCTCGCCGCCGTAGAAGCCCATGTGATCGCCGCAGGGCCCGTCGGGGAGCATCTCCCCGGGGGTGATCGTTCCCTCCAGCACCACCTCGCTGTGGGAGGGCACATCCAGGTCGAGGGTCTTGCAGCGGGTGAGCCGCACCCCCTCCCCGGCATACAGCCCGGCGAACAGCCATTCGCTCAGCTGCACCGGGATCGGCGTGGCCGCCGCCATCACCAGCAGGGGGTGGACGCCGATCGCCACCGCCACCTCCAGCTTGCGGCCCAGGGCCGCCGCCTTGCGCAGGTGCCGGGCTCCGCCCCGCACGCTCAGCCAGTGCACCGTTGCCGTGGTCGCCGACTGGCGCTGCAGCCGGTAGACCCCCACGTTGGGCACACCGGTCTCCGGGTCCTTGGTGATCACCAGGCCCAGGGTGATCACACCGCCCGCATCCCCCGGCCAGGGGCGCAGCAGGGGCAGCTGCTCCAGGTTGACCTGCTCGCCCTTCAGAACCTGCTGGTGGCAGGGGGGGGTGAGGTCGCGATCGGGCCGGGCCCGCACCAGATCCCAGAACACCCCGCCGAACTTCATCAGTTCCTTCATGCCCTTGGGCGGGCGGGGCTGCTGCAGCAGGGCCAGCCGCTCCCCCAGGGCCTCGAGTTCCTCGGGCCGTTCCATGCCCATGCTCCACAGCACCCGCTCCACCGTGCCCAGCAGGTTCACGGCCACCGGCATGGGGGAGCCGATCACGTTCTCGAACAGCAGGGCCGGTCCGCCCATGGCCAGCACCCGGTCGGCGATGGCCGCCAGCTCCAGATCCGGATCCACCGGCGCAGGGATGCGCCGCAGCTGGCCGCGCCGCTCGAGCAAGGCGATGAAGTCGCGCAGATTGCGCTGGCGCCCGACCGCCTTGCCGATCCCGTCTGCCGCCACCGTCACCACGCCGTCCTGAGCCGTCAAGCCGCTGCCTACTGTGACGCACCCCCGTAGCGACCGCGGCCCGTGCAGCTCTCCTATTTCCATACCTCCGAAACGGTGCCTCCCCTGCTGCCGGTCGAGGAGGGTGGCCCCGACGCCGCGGTGGTGATCGACGTGCTGCGGGCCACCACCACCATCGCCTGGGCCCTGCAGAACGGGGCCGAGGCCATCCAGGCCTTCGCCGATCTGCCTTCCCTCCAGGCCGCCGCCGCCGCCTGGCCCGAAGTCCGCCGTCTGCGGGCCGGTGAGCGGGGCGGCCAGCGGGTGGAGGGCTACGACCTGGGCAACTCCCCCCTGGCGGTGACCCCGGAGGTGGTCGGCAGCAAGCGGATCTTCCTGAGCACCACCAACGGCACCCGCTCCCTCGACCGGGTCCGGCAGGTGCCCCTGCTGCTGACCGCCTGCCTGCCCAACCGCACCGCCGTGGCCCGGCGGCTGATCGAGCGGCAGGCCCTGCAGGTGTGGATCGTGGGCAGCGGCTGGGAGGGCTCCTATTCCCTCGAGGACAGCCTGGCGGCGGGGGCGGTCGCCTCAGCCGCCATCGAGCTGGCCGTGGCCCCCCACATGGGGGTGCGCTGCGCCAACGACGAGATGCTGGCGGCCCTGGCCCTCTGGCAGCAGTGGCGCCATGACACCGAAACCTGCCTGCGCAGCGCCACCCACGGCCAGCGCCTGATCGGCCTGGGCAACCACGATGCCGATTTCGCCTGCTGTGCCGCCGTGGACAGCCTGGAGATCGTGCCGATCCAGGCCGAACCGGGGGTGCTGCGGGCCAGCTGAAGGGCGCATTGCCCCCCTTGGCAGCTCCCTTACGATTCGCCGGTCTTGAGGGGTCCGGCGGTGAGCAGTTTTCTGGCAGCGGCGCTGCAACTCACCAGCACCCCCGACCCGGAGGCCAACTTCGCGGTCGCCGAGGAGCTGATCGAGCTGGCGGCCCGCCGCGGCGCCGACCTGGTGGGACTGCCGGAGAACTTCTCCTTCATGGGCGACGATGCCCGCCGTCTGGAACTGGCGCCGACCCTCGCCGAGCGCTGCAGCCGTTTCCTGGTCACCATGGCGCGCCGCTACCAGGTGACCCTGCTCGGGGGAGGCTTTCCGGTGCCGGCCGGCGACGCTCAGACCTTCAACCGGGCTGAGCTGGTGGGCCGGGAGGGCCAGCTGCTGGCCCGCTACGACAAGATCCATCTCTTCGATGTGGACATTCCCGATGGCATCACCTACAGGGAATCGGCCACGGTGCAGCCCGGCCACGATCTGCCCCCGGTGGTCGACGTCCCGGGCCTCTGCAGGATCGGCCTCTCCATCTGTTACGACGTGCGCTTTCCGGAGCTCTATCGCCAGCTGGCCGGAGCGGGGGCCGAGCTGCTGATGATCCCGGCCGCCTTCACGGCTTACACCGGCAAGGACCACTGGCAGGTCCTGCTGCAGGCCCGGGCGATCGAGAACACCGCCTACGTGCTTGCCCCCGCCCAGACGGGCCTCCACTACGGCCGTCGCCAGACCCATGGCCATGCCCTGGTGATCGACCCCTGGGGCACCGTCATGGCCGACGCGGGCGTGGAGCCTGGCCTGGCGATGGCCCCGGTGGACACCGCCCACGTGGCCCGGGTGCGGGCCCAGATGCCCAGCCTCCAGCACCGTCATCCGGCCCTTTTCTGAGTGGCCATGGGAGTGCGTCCGGCGCGATTCGCCTGGTTACTGGCCCTGCCCCTGCTGCTCTCGGCCCTGCCGGCGCGGGCGGCGAGCGCTCTGGCGGCCTGGCGCCTCAGCCGGGAGGGGGTGCTGGAGCTGCGCACCTCACCCGGGGTGAGGCTGCAGGCCTTCTTTGAGGAAGGGTCCGGCGGCACCGGTCCCCGGGTCTGGGTGGATCTGCCGGGGGCCCCCCAGCGCAGCCGCTCGGTGCCCGTGGGCGGCCTGGTGCGGGAGGTGCGCATCGGCCGGCCCGATCCCGGCACCACCCGGCTGGTGCTGGAGTTCCGACCCGGCACCCGCATTGACCCCCGCCAGCTGCGACTGGTGGGCACCTCCCGGGACCGCTGGCGCCTGGCCCTGACCGGCCTCCCCACCAGCGGCTTCACCCGCACGGTCGGCGAAGGTGACATCAACGCCCCGACATCGAGCTGGACCGCTTCCCGCCCCGGCGGCTTCGGCAGCAGCGGCCAGGCCACCTCCGGCCGTCCCCTCTCCGCCGATGGCCTGCCGGTGGTGCCCCGTGGCCGCTTCCGGGTCGTGATCGATCCGGGCCATGGCGGTCCCGATCCCGGGGCCGTCGGCATCGGCGGCCTGCGGGAAACCGACATCGTCCTGGACGTGGGTCTCCAGGTGGCCCAGCTGCTCCAGGCCCGCGGGGTGCAGGTCCTGATGACCCGCACCTCCGAGGTGGACGTCGACCTTCCGCCCCGGGTCTCCCTGGCCAACAACAGCAATGCCGACGTGTTCGTCAGCATCCACGCCAACGCCCTGAGCATGGCCAGGCCCGATGTGAACGGCGTCGAGACCTTCTATTTCCAGGCGGGCAATTCCCTGCGGCTGGCCCAGGCGATCCAGTCCCAGATCATGGCCGTCTCGCCCGGCACCCCCGATCGCGGCGCCCGGCCGGGCCGGTTCTTCGTCATCCGCCGGACGGTGATGCCGGCGGCGCTCGCCGAGATGGGCTTCGTCACCGGTCGCATCGATGCCCCCCGCCTGGCCGATCCCAACTTCCGCCGCCGCCTGGCGCTGGCGATTTCCGCCGGCATCCTCAACTATCTCCGGGGGGCCTCTTGAGCCTGCTGGTGGGCCTGTTCGACAGCGGCCTGGGAGGACTCACCGTGCTGCGCCAGGTCCATGCCCTTTATCCCCACTCCCCCTGTCTCTACCTGGGGGACACGGCCCGGGTCCCCTATGGCCAGCGTTCGACCGAGGAGATCCGCTCGATCGCCTCGGAGGTGGTGCACTGGCTGCGGCTGCAGGGGGTGGGGGTGCTGGTGATGGCCTGCAACACCTCCAATGCCCTGGCCCTCGACGTGGCCGTGGCCGAGGCGGGGGTGCCCGTGGTGGGGTTGATCGACAGCCTGGCCAGCGAGCTGGCCAGCGACCACGTGGGGGTGCTGGCCACACCGGCCACCGCCGCCAGTGGCGCCTACCGGCGTTCGATCCAGGCCTGCCGTCCCTCGGCCCGGGTGCTGGAGGTGGGCTGCCCCGCCTTCGTCCCCCTGATCGAAGCCGGCGACCTGGAGGCCCCCGATCTGCGGGCGGCGGCGGGGGATTACCTGGCGCCGCTGCTGGCGGCGGGCGTGGACACGATCGTGCTGGGCTGCACCCACTACCCCCTGCTGCGGGCCCTGCTGGCCCAGCTGCTTCCCCCCGATGTGCAGCTGGTGGATCCGGCCCTGGCGGCCGCCCAGCGCCTGGGTCCGCTGCTGGCCAGCCTCGGCGATGCACCGGAGGTGGACCAGGCGGGGGAGTCGGTGCGGCCGCCCCTGGAGCGCACGCGCTTCTGCGTCACCGGAGCCGCCGATGACTTTGCCGTCGCCGCCTCCGCCTGGCTGGGCAGCCGGCCCGCGGTGCGCAGCGTCAGCCTGCAGTCGCCTGCCCGCGCCTACTGAGGCACGGCACCTAGGATCCAACCATCGTGGAGGTGACGTGGCGACGGTTGCAGAGTTGCTCCAGCCGGTGGAGTCCGACCTCGATGCCCTGCTGGCCGACCTGCGCAGCCTGATCGGCGCCGGTCATCCGATTCTTCAGGCCGCCGCAGAGCATCTGTTCGCGGCTGGCGGCAAGCGCATCCGACCGGGGATCGTGCTGTTGCTGTCCCGGGCCATCGCCCCCGACGGCGGCCTCAGCCCCCGGCACCGGCGCCTGGCGGAGATCACCGAGATGATCCACACCGCCTCCCTGGTCCACGACGACGTGGTCGACGAAGCGGCCACCCGCCGTGGTGTGGCCACCGTGCACAGCCGCTTCAATCACCGGGTGGCCGTGCTGGCCGGAGACTTTCTCTTCGCCCAGGCCAGCTGGCACCTTGCCAACCTCGACGATCTGGAGGTGGTGAAGCTGCTCTCCCGGGTGATCATGGATCTGGCGGATGGCGAAGTGCGACAGGGCCTGTTCCGTTACGACACGGGCCAGAGCTTCGAGACCTACCTCGAGAAGAGCTACTGCAAGACCGCCTCTCTGATCGCCAACAGTGCCCGCGCCGCCGGCGTGCTCACCGGCCTGGCCGAAGGGAGGCTCGACGCCCTCTACCGTTTCGGCCGCCAGCTGGGCCTGGCCTTCCAGGTGGTCGACGACATCCTGGATTTCACCGCCAGCGACCAGCAGCTCGGCAAGCCCGCCGCCAGCGACCTGGCCTCCGGCTACCTCACCGCCCCGGTGCTCTATGCCCTGGAGGAGCGGCCCGCCCTGGCGGGGCTGATCGAAAGGGAATTCTGTGAGGCCGGCGATCTGGAGCAGGCTCTTGCCCTGGTGCGGGGCTGTGATGCCATCCCCCGTTCCCGGGCCCTGGCCGAAGGTTTCGCCCGCGAGGCCCATCAGGCGATCGAGTGGCTGCCGGCCTCCGAACCGCGCAGTGCCCTGCGGGCCTTGCCCGAATTCGTCCTCAGCCGGCTCTACTGATTGAGGCGCACCTCCTCCAGCGACCGGAGGCAGTGGACGTCCCCCGGGTAGGCATCGCAGCTCACACCCGGCGGCAGCAGCACATGCACCCGGCAGCCGGCGGCCCGGGCTGCGGCAACTCCGGCGAGTGAATCCTCGAAGGCCCAGCAGGCCGTCGGGGCCACACCCAGCCGCCGGGCCGCCAGCAGGAAGGGATCGGGGGCAGGTTTCCCGTCGCTCAGTTCGGGGTCGTCACCATGGACCCGTTCGCTGATCAGGGCGATCCAGGCGTGGGGAGCCACCTTGATCTCCACCGCTGGACGGGAGCTGCTGGTGGCCAGAGCCATCGGGATGCCGAGGGTCAGGCAACGCCGAACCAGGGCCTCAGCGCCGGGCATGGCCGGTGCCGAGGCCAGCAGGGCTTCGGCGATGGGCTGACGCACCGCCAGCAGGGCCTCATCACTCAGCGGCGGGCCACCGGCGGCCGCGATCCAGCGGCGCACCTGTTCGGCGCAGTCCAGACGCCGCCGGCCCCGCAGCGCCTGCAGTTCTGCCTCCGTGAGGGGCCGGCCGAACTGCCGGGCCGTCTCCTGCCAGGCGTGGGCATGGGCGGGCTCGGTGTCCAGCAGCAGACCATCCAGATCGAAGAGGCAGGCGGCGGGACGGGGAAGCATCTCCCCAGCCTGCATCAGGACGGGTCGTTCTCCGGATACCTGTCCTCCAGGGCCGTTTCCAGCGTCGTGAGCAGCAGCACCAGGGCGGCCCGGGCATCGAGGTCGGTGCCGCTCACCTCCTCGATCCAGCGGTGGCAGAGGGCTTCGATCTGCTGGAACAGGCCGCTGCCGCCCCGCAGCAGGGTCATCACCTTCTCGACGCTGTCCTCGTCGATGTCCGGTGGCAGGCCCACCACGTAGCGGCGGCCGTCGTCGCCCACGTAGGTGAGATTGCCGTCTGCGTCGACGGTGGGGCCGGCATGGGGCGTGATCGGCTGCTCCTCCATGGCCATTGGCTCCCTTTCCGATCGTTCGTTCCCTGGCTAACGCCGCCCGGGGTTCTTGCCAACCCGCCATGAGCAGCCCTGATCAGCCCGGTCCGCCCGGCGCCCTTCAGGGATTCAGCTTCTGCATCCGCCAGGTGACGAAGGTGCCGATCGGGCTCCAGAGCAGAAACGGCAGCAGCAGCCAGGCCGCCGGCGCCGAAAAGCCGGCCACGCGGATCGTCAGCCCCAGCCCCCACAGCCAGCCGGCCAGGCCCGCTGCCGTGCCCCACACCAGCCGGCGGGTGCGGCAGATCAGCAGTGTGTAGCTCTGCACCAGCACCTGCAGCACCAGGTAGGCCGCCATCGGCGCCTCCCCGCCGCCGCTCTGCCAGCTCAACAGGGCCGAGGCGTAAAAGCACAGGTAGATCAGGCTCCAGATCAGGGGGATCCAGCGCTCGAAGCTGAGCCAGCGGGGGCGCCGCAGCTGCATGAACCAGCGGAACTCGGCCCGGCTGGGGGTGAGCAGGACGATCACCACCCCCATCACCAGCAGGATCGTCAGCCAGGCGGGCATCGGGGCGTTGCGGAACTGCCTCCAGCGTGGCCCCACTGCGGTTGAATGCACCATGTCCAAGCCCGTCCGGCAGGCCTTGCCATGACCCAGGACTCCTCACCCACCATCGAGTCGGTGCTCCAGGAACAGCGGCAGTTCGATCCGCCGCCCGAGCTGGCGGCGGGAGCCCGCATCGGTTCGATGGCGGCCTACGAAGCCCTGGCGGCCCGGGCGGTGGCCGATCCCGAGGCGTTCTGGGGGGAGGCGGCCCGACGCGAACTGCACTGGTTCGAGCCCTTCACCAGCGTGCTCGACTGGAGCGATCCCCCTTTCGCCCGCTGGTTCGAGGGGGGCACCACCAACCTCTCCACCAACTGCCTCGATCGCCATCTCGAGGGTCCCCGGGCCGACAAGACGGCACTGATCTGGGAAGGGGAGCCGGGGGACGTGCGCACCTTCACCTACCGCCAGCTGCACGGTGAGGTGTGCCGGGCGGCCCAGGCCCTCAGGGCCCTTGGGGTGGGCAAGGGGGATCTGGTGGCCCTCTACATGCCGATGGTGCCGGAGGCGGCCATCGCCATGCTGGCCTGTGCCCGTATCGGCGCCCCCCACTCGGTGGTCTTCGGCGGCTTCTCCGCCGAGGCCCTGCGCGACCGGCTGATCGACGGCCAGGCCAGGCTGGTGATCACCGCCGACGGCGGCTTCCGCAAGGACAAGGCGGTGGCCCTCAAGCCGGCGGTGGACCAGGCCCTGGCCGAGGGCTGCCCCAGCGTTGAGCATGTGCTGGTGGTGCGCCGCACCGGCGAGGTCACCGACTTCGAACCGGGCCGCGATGTCTGGTGGCATGAACTGGTGGACGGCCAGAGCGGCGACTGTCCGGCGGAGCCCATGGCCAGCGAGGACCGCCTGTTCGTGCTCTACACCTCCGGCTCCACCGGCAAGCCCAAGGGGGTGGTGCACACCACCGCCGGCTACACCCTCTGGGCCCACCTCACCTTCCAGTGGATCTTCGACATCCGTGAGGACGACATCCACTGGTGCACCGCCGACGTGGGCTGGATCACCGGTCACAGCTACATCGTCTACGGACCCCTCTCCAACGGCGCCACCACGGTGATGTACGAGGGGGCACCGCGTCCCTCCAAGCCGGGCGCCTTCTGGGAGGTGATCGAGAAGCACCGGGTGACGATCTTCTACACGGCCCCCACCGCCATCCGCGCCTTCATGAAGAGCGGCCGCGAGGTGCCCGACCAGTACGACATGTCGAGCCTGCGGATCCTCGGCACGGTCGGTGAGCCGATCAATCCCGAGGCCTGGATGTGGTACCGCGACGTGATCGGTGGCAACCGCTGCCCGGTGGTGGACACCTGGTGGCAGACCGAAACCGGCGGGGTGATGATCAGCCCCCTGCCCGGGGCCACCCCCACCAAACCCGGTTCGGCCACCCTGCCCCTGCCGGGCATCGTCGCCGACGTGGTGGATCTGGAGGGCAACAGCGTGCCGGCGGGTGAGGGGGGCTACCTGGCGGTGCGTCAGCCCTGGCCGGGGATGATGCGCACCGTGCACGGCGATCCCGACCGCTTCCGCCGCAGTTACTGGGAGCACATCCGCCCCGCCGACGGCAGCTGGCTCTACTTCGCCGGGGACGGTGCCCGCCGCGACGCGGACGGCTACTTCTGGGTGATGGGCCGGGTGGACGACGTGATCAACGTCTCGGGCCACCGGCTGGGCAGCATGGAGATCGAATCGGCCCTGGTGAGCCATCCGGCCGTGGCGGAGGCGGCGGTGGTGGGCCGGCCCGACGACCTCAAGGGCGAGAGCATCGTCGCCTTCGTGACCCTGGACGTGGGCCTGGAGGGGAATGCGGCCCTGGAGGCCGACCTGCGCCGCCACGTGGGCCAGGAGATCGGCCCGATCGCCAGGCCGGATCTGATCCGCTTCACCGATGCCCTGCCCAAGACCCGCAGCGGCAAGATCATGCGCCGCATCCTGCGCTCCCTGGCCTCGGGGCGGGAGGTGAGCGGCGACACCAGCACCCTGGAGGACCGCTCGGTGCTCGATGCCCTGCGGGTCTGAGGCCGGACCCGGAACGGGTCGCCGGCCCAGCCGGCCGCTCAGGTCCCGGAGCTGCTCCAGGCCAGCACCGCCTCCGCCAGCCGCTCGATCTGACGCTGGCGGGACGGATCGTCGGCCCAGTCGCCCAGCAGGTTGCGGCGCACGCCGGCACTGGCGGGGGTGAGGTGGTCGCCGGGCAGTTCCAGCAGGTCGCTGGCATCGCCGGGCCGGGCCTGCAGGGCCTCCAGCAGCGGCGGGCTCTCATCAAGGCCGTCCCGCCGGAAGCGCACCAGCAGGTTGCGAGGCTGGCGGTAGCTCTCGTTCACCTGCTGCAGGGTCTGCCGGGGCGAGGGGCTGAACTCACTGCGGAACCCGAACTGCTGGCCCATCTCCGCCAGCAGCGGCACGGAACGCTCGGCCGAGAAGTTGTTGAAGCTCAGCGCCACCAGCCCGTTGCAGCCCCGGCCGCCGTCGGGGGCCAGCAGGTGCAGCTTGCAGCCCAGGCTGTGGCCCAGCCGCAGCCGCAGGCCGCTTCCTGCCTCGACGCCACGGGCAGTGCGGAAGGCACGCCAGGCTTCGTTGGCCTGGTTCTGGTGGTCGAAGCCCGGCACGTAGCTCCAGGCCAGGATGCGCCGACCCCTGGCGGCCAGGGCCTCCAGCAACCGCCGGTAGCTCAGCTGGGGCGTGGCGGCCAGGTAGCTGCCGCCGATGAACTCCACCACGCCGAGGTCTCCGCTGCCCGGGGCGGGCGCGAGGGTCCAGAGCGGGCCTTGCTGGCGCCAGAGGGCCATCTCAGGAGCCGCTGCCGGCGGAGCCGGCGGCCAGCTGCTGCAGGACCTTCCGGGCCTCGCTCCGGTGGGCCGGGCCGTCCAGCAGGTTGTTGAACACGTGGCGGATCACCCCCTCGGCGTCGATCACATAGGTGACCCTGCCGGGCAGCAGGCCCAGCACGCTGGGGACCCCGAAGGCCTTGCGCAGCCGGTTGCCGCCGTCCACCAGCAGTGGGAAGGGCAACTGGTGGCGGCCGGCGAAGCGCCGGTGGCTGGCGGCATCGTCGCCGCTCACGCCCCACACCTCGGCGCCCAGCTCCTGGAATTCGGCATAGCTGTCGCGGAAGGCGCAGGCCTCCATGGTGCAGCCGGGGGTGTCATCCTTCGGATAGAAGAACAGAACCAGGGCCTTGCCGCCCAGCTGGTCGCTGCGCCGTTCGATCCCCTCGGCATCCGGCAGGGCGATCGGGGGGGCGGAATCGCCGGGGACGAGGGCAGCGGCCACGGAGCGGGGGGGTCAGGGCTCGACAACCCTAGGAAGCAGGGCCCGTCGGGGTCGGGCGCTGCACCCGGGGGGGTCTTGCCCGGCTTGCGACCATGGGAGAGAGCGTGAGCGCGCCGCTATGCACGAGCAACCCGGTCTCTGGCAGCAGAACGACCTGCTGGGCCTCGCCGAGCCACCGCCCGCCCCCGATGCCAGCCCCGACGCCAGCTCCAGCGCCATCGCCCCCCCCACTCCTGCCCCTGCGTCCACCGGGAAGGCCGGCCTTCCCGCTCCGGCAGCGCCCCAGGCTCCCGTGGCCCTGCCCGCCTGGTCGGGACCCCCTGCCCGGGCGCGCCGCCGCTGCCCCGACACGCTGCTGATCCTCGACACCGAGACCACCGGCCTCTCCAGTCGCGAGGGCCAGTGCATCGAGGTGGGCGCGCTGCTGTTCCATGTGCCCCACCGGGCCGTGCTCACCCAGGTGTCGTTTCTGATGCCCTGCGCCAGCAACGGCGCCGAGGCCATCAACGGGATCGCCGCCGCGGTGACACGGCTGGAGCAGCCCTGGCAGGACGCTCTGGCCTGCTTCATGGCCATGGTGGCGGCCAGTGAAGCCCTGGTGGCCCACAACGCCGCCTTCGACCGCCAGTGGTTCGGACTCGGCGCCCTGCCGGTGCTGGATCGCCCCTGGATCTGCTCCATGGAGGACATCCACTGGCCCGCCGACCGCCAGTTGCGCGGCACCCCATCGGTGCGGGATCTGGCCCTGGCCTACGGCGTGCCTGTCTGGGCCGCCCACCGGGCCCTCACCGACTGCACCTACCTGGCCCAGGTGTTCGAGCGCTGCACCGATCTTGAAGCCCTGCTGGAGGCGGCCCTGGAACCCCGCAGCCTCTACCGCGCCGAGCTGCCCTACGCCGAGCGGCACCTGGCCAAGGCCGCCGGCTTCCGCTGGAACGACCCGGTGCCCCGTGCCTGGAGCCGACGGCTCAGCCGGCGGGAGGTGGAGGATCTGCCGTTCGGCGTGCAGCCGGTCGGGGACCCTGCGGCGGCGGCGGACCTGCCCTGCACGGCCTGAACCGGGCAGGATCTTCCGTTTTTGTTTCGCTAGTTGAAGCAGAAGCGAAGATCCCGGACGCCGTGCTCAGGCCTTCCCACCCTGGGAGCGTCCGCCCGGCACCGATGCGATGCTCACCCGGCTGCCGTCCAGCTCCGGTGACCTGGGCGAACCCGCCCAGCAGCGGGTCCGCCGCTGGCAGACGGCGCGCACCTGGGCGCGGCTGATCCGGGAAGCGGAGGCCCTCTGGCGTGTCGACGTGCGGGCCCTGCATCGACTCGCCGCTCAGGAGCTGTTCCAGCTGGTTCAGGAGGTGCCGCCGAGGATGCGCCGCCGCGTCAACCTCTGGCTGGTGCGCTTCCGGGTCATGACCCGCCTGCACTGAGCGCGGACCCCGAGATCGGCCAAAAAAAATCAGCTGATGGGATCAGCTGACACGAGGCAATGAATGAGGCGATGAAAACAGAGCACCGCGGTGGCGGTGGCCCTGCGGGCCGGCTGAATCGGAGCGGCGGGATTTGAACCCACGACCCCCACTACCCCAAAGTGGTGCGCTACCAAGCTGCGCTACGCCCCGGCGAATCGAAGTTATCACAGCGTCCTGGGGCCCCGGCGCCGTCGGGAGAGGCGTCGCAGCAGCCGGTTCGTGAGCCGCTGCCGGCCCATGGACGCGTAGCCGCAGATGCGCTCCCGGCAGGCCAGCTGCCGCAGTTCCGCCAGTCCCATCGTGGCCAGCTGCAGTTCCGGCAGTCGCTGCCAGGCCATCGACGGCAGCGGCAGCTCGGAGCCATCCCGGGCGTCCCGGAAGCCGCTCAGGACGCCGCCCGCCATCCATTCCGGCACCAGCACGAACAGCACCGCCAGAAGGCCGTACAGCTCAACGAGCCCCCTGGGCAGGGGGTGCATCTGGCGCCGCGGCCGCTCCGGTTCCTCGACGGGATCTCTCACGGAGCGACCGTCAGCAGCTGGGCGCTCGGTCCCTGGCGCCACTGCAGGGGTGGTTCACCGGAGGGATGCAGCCGGACGGTCCAGAAAGCCAGGGCGAAACACAGGCCGACTGCCGTGATCAGGGCCACGATCACCACCCTGTCGGGGAGCGGCGTCATACCTCTTCGGTGCGCAGGCAGACCCGGCGGGTGGGAAGTTGCTCGAGGGTGAGCTCGTCTCCCCGCAGGATCACCCGCAGGGACTCGTTCTGGTAGCGGAGCCCAGGGGCATCCGATTCCTCGCGGAACAGGGTCGCCCTGGAGCCCCCGGTGATCAGGGAGGCCTGGGAGGCATTGCGCTCCAGAACCACCGACAGCCGTTCACCGCAGACGAAGCGTTCGCGCAGGTCGTAGTGCTCCCACCAAGGGGACTGCATCGCCAGCAGCGGCAGGAGTCCGAGCGTCAGCAGCGGTGCGGCCATGGACGAGGCGTCAGTCGAGGGCGATCGGCGCATTGTCGCCGCGCAGGACGCAATGGGGAATGGCCCAGTCATAGCTTTCCCACACGAGGGGAGGCAGCCGGTAGGTCGCCCCTGGGAACGGGCCGAGGTCAACGCCCGTGGGCTGGGCGGAGCAGTAGGGCCTGCTGCCGGGCTTGGCCAGGTACTGCTGGTGGTAGGGCTCAGCGAAGTGGAACGGCTGGCCGCTGGCGATCTCCGTGGTGATCGTTCCCCTGCCTGCGGCCGTCAGAGCGTCCTGATAGGCCTGTCGGCTGGCTTCTGCCAGGGCCAGCAGATCCGGATCGTCCACGAAGATGGCCGAGCGGTACTGGCTGCCGCGGTCGTTGCCCTGGCGGTTCCCCTGGGTGGGGTCGTGACATTCCCAGAACAGTTTGAGCAGGTCGGCGAAGGACACTCTGGTGGTGTCCCAGACCACCCGCACCACTTCGGCATGGCCGCTGCGGCCGCTGCACACCTGCTCGTAGCTGGGGGACGGCAGCTGACCGCCGGCGTAGCCCACCGCCGTGGTGACAACCCCGGGCAGGCGCCAGAATCCCTTCTCCGCTCCCCAGAAGCAGCCGCAGCCGAACAGAACCTCAGCCTGCCCCGCTTCCAGAGGGGCCGCCAGGGGTGTGCCGAGGACGGCGTGGGTGAGACCCACCGGCCCGACTGCGGCTGCGGAGGCTGGGCCGGTGCCCCCGGAAGGGCTGCTGAAGAGTCCGAACAAGGCGCGTGCTGCGATCAGGCTGAACAGCCTAGGAAGGGCTCCGGCGCTCCGGCTCCGGCACCAGGGCGATGTGGTTCAGCAGGGTGGTGGTGAAGGCGAACAGCAGGAAGGGCAGCGACAGCACCAGAATCAGGCCCACCCCCACAAGGGCGAACAGGGGACGGCTCGCTCCCATCAGGGCCAGGCCCGCCGCCAGGCTCACGAAGATCACCGCCATCCAGATCAGGATCTGTCCGTAGATGTCCCCGAAGGTCAGGGTGCAGCGCAGGTTGTACGGCTGGCTGAGGCTGGACGGGGTGGGGGCCATGGGGACGGCGTGGCAGGCGGCGGGGATGGACCACGGCCCTTCCAGGTAAGCCCAACCGCTGCCCCTGGACGATGTCGCTCAACATCTTTTGAACCGCCGACAGGCCTGTCAGGCGGCCTGCAGCTGGCGCACGGCCTCTTCCCGGTCCCACAGCCGCCGGTAGGTGCCCTCCTGCTGCAGCAGGTCGTTGTGGTGGCCCTCCTGGACCAGCTGGCCCGCTTCCAGCACCAGGACCCGATCACAGGCCGCCGCAGCCGAGAGCTGGTGACTGATCATCACCACCGTGCGGCGCTGTTCCTCGCGCACCGAGCGCAGGATCCCGGCGGCGGTGGTGTTGTCCACGCTCGCCAGGGCGTCGTCGAGAACCAGCAGGGGAGCCTCCACCAGCAGGGCCCTGCCCAGAGCCGTGCGCTGGCGCTGGCCGCCGCTCAGGGTGATGCCCCGTTCCCCCACCAGGGTGCGGAAGCCGTCGGGGAACCCCTTGATGTCGCCCTCCAGCCGGGCCTGCCGGGCAGCGTCTTCGACCCGGTCGAGGCCGGCCTCCGGATCGCCGTAGCGCAGGTTGTCGGCCAGGCTGGCGGTGAACAGGTAACCCTCCTGGGGCACCAGGGCCACCTGACGGCGCAGGTCGGGCAGGTCCAACCGGGTCACATCCACCCCGTCCAGGAACAGCTGGCCCGGGGGCACCTCCACCATCCGGCCCAGGGCCCGCGCAAGTGTGGTCTTGCCGCAGCCCACCGGTCCCACCACCGCCACCAGTTCCCCCGGGTGGAGTCGGAAACTGAGATCCACCAGGGCCGGGCGATCGGCACCCGGATAACGCACCGTCAGCCCCCGGGCTTCCACCGCCCCGAGGGCCGGCCGTCCGGGGGGCAGGGGATCGACGGGCGACTCGATGGCGGGTCGGTGGCTCAGCAGCGTCTCCACCCGCTCCATGCTCACCTGGCCGGTCTGGAAGGTGTTGAGGGTGAAGCCCAGCAGGGCGGTGGGAAAGACCAGCCGCTCCACGAAGAGAATCAGGGCCACCAGGTCGCCGATGCTGAGCCGGCCGCTCTCGAGCTGGCCGCTGCCCAGGGCCAGCAGCAGCAGCAGGCTGAGGGAGGCGATGCCCTCCAGCAGGGGAAACAGGGTGCTGCGGGTGCGGGCCAGGGACAGCTGGGCGTCGAGGTAGACCCGGTTGAGAGCGTCGAACGCCTTCTCCTCGGTGGCCTCCTGGCCGTAGATCTTGATGGCGCCGATCCCGGAGAGGTCCTCCTGGACCAGGTCGCTCAGCTGGGCCAGCGCCTCCTGCTGGCGTCGCTGCTGCTTCATCATGCGGCCGCCGAACAGGCGCACCACCATCAGCATGCCGGGGTAGAGCGACACCGCGGCCAGGCTGAGCCAGGGATCGATCGCCAGCATCGCCGGCAGGGTCAGGGCATAGGCCAGCACGGTGTTGGTGAGGCTGAGCAGGGCGAAGCCCAGCAGGCGGCGGATGTTCTCCACGTCGCTGGTGGCCCGGCTGATCACCTCGCCGCTGCCGGTGGTCTGCACCCAGCCCGGATCCTGGGTGAGCACATGGGCAAAGATCCGTTCCTTGAGGCTCGCCTCCACCTGGCGCCCCACCCCGAAGACCAGCATCCGGGAGTAGAGGCGGCTGGCTCCCATCGCCGTGGCCATCACGATGATCAGGCCGGCCACGCCCAGCACGTCAGAGAGCACGAAGCCGGGCTTCAGGTCGTTGATCGCCTGCCGGACCAGCAGGGGAATGCCCACCCCGAGCAGGTTCACCACCACCAGGGCACCGGCACCCAGCAGAACCGTGCGCCGGTGCGGGCGGAGATACCGCCGGATCAGATCCAACCGCAGGGCGCTCATGCCGGGGGGTGGGGCAGCAGGGCCCCCTAACCTAGGCAGTGCTCCCCAGGGCCCATGGGCCGCCCGGGCCATGGACGACCAGAACCATCCGCTGCATGCCCTCGATCGGGAGACGGTCGATCGACTCCTGGTGGTGGACACGCCCCAGGAAGTCCATCTGGTGGACGCAGCACGGTTGCAGATGCGTTACCGGGGGTTCCCCGGAGCCGCCGACATCCGCGACGATCTGGACAAGGTGCTGGCGCACTGGGGTCTGGCGCCCGACGCCCTCCACGCCCGCACCAGGGCCATCTGGGCTGCCGGCTTCCGGCCGGGCCCGGCTCCGGTGCCCGAAGCAGTGGGTTCGGGCTTCGACACCGCCTCCGACGAGGCGTCCTGAGCCGGTTTCGCTCCCGTTGGCCAGAAAGGCGTTCTTCGGGTGATAGTGGGAGTGTCCCCATCACCCGGCCCGGCGTGCCCTGCACCCGGGCTTTTTCTTGCCTTCACCTCGGCGTCTTCGGCGGTGATGTCAGGGGCTCCCGTAAGTTGCCGGGATCAGTTCCGTTTTCGCTGATGAGCGCTCGAGCCGCCTGGCCCCCGCTGCTGGAGCAGCTCCTCCGTGGGGAGGATCTCCGGGCGGATCAGGCCGATGCCCTGATGCGGGGCTGGCTGGCCGGGACGATCGAACCGGTGCTCACCGGTGCCCTCCTGGCGGCCCTGCGAGCCAAGGGCACCACCGGGGAGGAGCTGGCGGCGATGGCGGCCGTGCTGCGGGAGGCGTGTCCCCTGCCGGGGGAAAGGCCCTCCCTGGAGCTGATCGACACCTGCGGCACCGGCGGTGCCGGGGCCGACAGCTTCAACATCTCCACCGCCGTGGCCTTCACTGCCGCCGCCTGCGGTGCCCACGTGGCCAAGCACGGCAACCGCAGTGCCAGCGGGCGGGTGGGATCCGCCGACGTGCTGGAGGCCCTCGGTCTGCGCCTCGGGGCGCCGGCCCAGCAGGTGGTGGACGCCCTGCCCCGCACCGGGGTCACCTTTCTGTTCGCGCCGGGCTGGCATCCGGCCCTGGTGGCCATGGCGCCCCTGCGAAAGACGCTCGGGGTGCGCAGCGTCTTCAACCTGCTCGGACCGCTCGTCAATCCCCTGACCCCCGAGGCCCAGGTGCTGGGCGTGGCCCGGCCCGACCTGCTCGACCCCATGGCCGACGCCCTGCGGCGCCTCGGTCAGCGGCGAGCGATTGTGGTTCATGGTCATGGCGGTCTGGACGAGGCCACCCTCTCCGGTCCCAGTGAGCTGCGCGTTCTGGAGGACGGCCAGGTGCGCAGCGCCTGGCTGGACCCCGTCGAGCTGGGGCTGGAGCCGGCCGATCTGGAGGCCCTCCGGGGCGGGGACGTGGCCGCCAACCGCGCGATCCTGGAGGCGGTGCTGCAGGGTCGGGGCACCCGGGCTCAGGCCGACGTCGTCGCCCTGAACGCCGCCCTGGTGCTGAAGGCGGCGGGGCTGGAGGACTCCCTTGCCGCCGCCCTGCCCCGGGCCCGCCAGGCGCTGGTGGATGGGCGTGCCTGGGCCCGGGTGGAAGCCCTGCGCGAGGCCCTGGCCGGGTCTGAAGGATGATCGGGATTCCTGCCGCCCCCGCCCTGGACGCCCCTGCGACCACCGCCGATTCCGCCGTTCTGGTGCTGGCCGACGGCACCGTGCTGCGGGGCCGGGCCTGCGGTGCCCGGGGCAGGGTCTGCGGGGAAGTGGTCTTCAACACCGGCATGACCGGCTACCAGGAGGTGCTCACCGATCCGAGCTACGCCGGCCAGCTGATCACCTTCACCTACCCGGAACTCGGCAACACCGGCGTCAACGGGGAAGACCAGGAGGCGGACCGGCCCCATGCGCGGGGCTTCATCGCCCGCCAGCTCGTGCCCGGCGCCAGCAGCTGGCGTCGGCAGGAGGACCTGGACCCCTGGCTGGCCCGCCATGGCGTGGTGGGCATCTGCGGGGTCGACACCCGTGCCCTGGTGCGCCATCTGCGTGAGGGTGGTGCCATCAATGGCGCCATCGCCAGCGACGGCACGCCACCGGCCGCGCTCCTGGAGCAGGTGAAGGCCACCCCCGCCATGGATGGCCTGAACCTGGCCGCTCTGGTGAGCACGGACGAGCCCTACGAATGGCGCCGGACCTGTGCGGCCGGCTTCGATGGGCGCCCCCAGCCCCGGCCCGAACGGCCCTACCGGGTGGTGGCGATCGATTTCGGCATCAAGCGGGCCATCCTCGAGCGTCTGGTGGCCCACGGCTGCGACGTCACGGTCCTGCCCGCCACCGCGACGCTGGCCCAGGTGCTGGAGCGGCATCCGGAAGGGGTGTTTCTCTCCAATGGGCCGGGGGATCCGGCGGCGGTGAGCGAGGGCATCGCCCTGACCAGGGAACTGCTCCGGCAGCCGGATCTGCCGCTCTTCGGCATCTGCCTGGGCCACCAGATCCTCGGGCTGGCCCTGGGGGGGAGCAGCTTCAAGCTGGCCTATGGCCATCGAGGTCTCAACCATCCCTGCGGATCGCCCGGGTCGGTGGAGATCACGAGCCAGAACCATGGCTTCGCCATCGATGCGGACTCCCTGCCCGCCGAGCGGGTGCGCATCACCCATCTCAACCTCAATGACCGCACCGTGGCGGCCCTTGCCCTGCGTGATCAGCCGGTGTTCGGGATCCAGTACCACCCGGAGGCCAGTCCCGGCCCCCACGATGCCGATCATCACTTCGCGCGGTTCGTGTCGCTGATGGCGGAGCGCCGCTGACTTCCCCACGATTCGTTGCGGTTTCCTGATTCGCTGTGCGGGTCCCTACACTGCTTCGCGAGCATCACCGAACGGGGGCCGAGACCATCACCGACCTGCAGCGATTGACCGTCTCCCTGAGAGGGGGCTGCGAACGGCGGGAACAGTGCCTGCTGTTCGGTTTCACAGGACAGCTCGACGCCTACTCCGACAAGCAGTTCACCGACTTCGTCTCTGATCACGCCAAGGCCACCAAGGTCCCCGTGATCATCGACCTCAGCCGCATCGACTTCATCGATTCCTCCGGACTCGGTGCTCTGGTTCAGCTCGCCAAGCAGTTCAACGACGGCTCCCGTCAGTTCCTCGTGGTCGGCAACGCCCGCGTCGTCCAGACCGTGAAGCTCGTGCGCCTGGAGGCATTCCTGCACCTGCAGCCCGATCTGGAGTCGGCCCTTGGCAGCCTCGCCCCCGCCTGAGGGTCCCGGGCGCTGGCTGGCTTCCCTTCCCACGCTCGCCTCGGAGGTTCCTCTGGCCACAGCCCAGCTGGCCTGGCTGGGGGATGCGGTCTGGGAACTGCACCAGCGGCTGCGCCACTGCCAGCGGCCGGCCAGAGCAGCTGATCTGCACCGGGCGGTGGTGGCTGAAGTGCAGGCCGAAGCCCAGGCGGAGGCCCTGCGGCGACTGGATCCTCTGCTGAGCGAGGAGGAACGGCGCGTGATGCTGCGTGGCCGCAATCAGGCCGGCCGGGGCCCCCGTCGTGGCGCCCCAGCGGCCTATGGGCAGGCCACGGGATTTGAGACGATGCTGGGATGGCTCTTTCTGCAGAACCCCAGACGGCTGGCTGAGCTGCTGGACCATCTTGAGAAGACCGAACCCTGTCCCCCGTCCACCAGCCCATGAGCCCCCCTCCCGATCGCCGCAGCGACCGTCGCTCCGACCGTCGTCCCGATCGCCGTCCTGAGCCAGGCGCCGACCGCACCCCCCGCCGGCTCGGCTCCGGAGCCGGAGGCCGCCCGGTGGGCCGCGGTTCCGCTTCCGCCCGCCCCCGCCGTCCGGGAGGTGCCTATGGCCGGGACAAACCGCCCTACGACCGCGAAGGGGGCGGAGAGCGGGGCCGTGAGCGTGGCAGTGAGCGCCCCGGTGGTGCCGACCGCTTCGGCGCCGGCGAACGGTCGGGCGGTTCTGCCTATGGCCGCCGCCCTTACGAGGCCCGTCCCGACAGCGATGGTTCCTTCTCCCCCCGCGGTGGCGAGAGCCGTCCCCCGCGCGAGCGTCGTGGCGGCGACCGCTTCCCTGCCTCCCGTCCGGCCTTCGGCCGTTCTGGCCCTGGGACCGGCCGCCCGGGCATGGGCCGTCCCGGCACCGGCCGGCCCGGTGCCGTGCGCCGCGGGCCGGCCCTGTTCCGGGACGCCGACCGGGCTCCCCGGGCCTTCCAGGGGCGCCCGGGGCAGGAGGGTCCCGAGTCCGATGGCTCCGATGTGGATTTCCGCGGCGAAGCCAGTGCCTTCGCCGCCGCCGCCCCCAGCGACCTGATCTGGGGACGCCACACCACCCAGGCGACCCTGGAGAGCGGCCGGCCGATCCACCGGGTCTGGTGCACGCCCGAGATGCGCTTCAGTCCCCGTTTCCTGCAGCTGCTGCGGGATGCCAAGGCCTCCGGCGTGCTGGTGGAGGAGGTTACCTGGGCCCGGCTGGGCCAGCTCACCGGCGGCGCGGTCCACCAGGGCATCGTGCTCCAGCCGGCCGCCGCCGAGACCCTCGACCTGGGCAGCCTCATCGACGGCTGCCGCGCCATCGGCGAGGCCCCGCTGCTGATCGCGGTGGACGGTCTCACCGATCCTCAGAACCTGGGGGCGATCGTCCGCAGCGCCGAGGCTCTCGGCGCCCACGGCATGGTGCTGCCCCAGCGTCGCAACGCCGGCCTCACCGGTTCGGTGGCCAAGGTGGCCGCCGGAGCGCTGGAGCACCTGCCGGTGGCCCGGGTGGTCAACCTGAACCGTTCCCTCGACACCCTCAAGCAGGAGGGCTATCGGGTGGTGGGCCTCGCCGAGGAAGGCACGGTCAGCCTGGAGGAGGTGGACCTGGAGGGTCCCCTGGTGGTGGTCACGGGTTCCGAAGGCGATGGCCTCTCCCTCCTCACCCGCCGTTCCTGCGACCAGCTGGTGCGCATCCCCCTGCGGGGGGCCACCCCCAGTCTGAACGCCTCGGTGGCCACCGCCCTGCTGCTCTACGAGGTGGCCCGTCGCGGCTGGATGCGCGGCCTTCGGGGTTCCGCCCCGGCCCCGAGGATCGTGCGACCCTCCATGCCTGCGCCGCCCGATCCCGAGCCGGAGGCCCTGGCCGAGCCGCCCGCCCTCGATACACCCGCCGAGCCGCCTGCCCCGGCCACACCCTCTCCAGAACCCGCCCCGGACTCAGCTTCCGAGATCTCCGCGGACCTGGAATCCGTCCCGCCGGCGCCACTCGAACCGGCACCCTCTGAAGTGGCGTCAGCTGCCGAGGAAGAACCCCGGGCGCTTGAGGATGGTCTGCCCGTGGCCGAGCCGCCGCCCCCCGCGTCGGGCGCCTCTGAGTCGCTGCCCTACCCGATCGTTCCTCCCTCAGGTTTCGATGGCGACATCCGCCTCTGACTCCTCCGGGGGAGTGGTCCCAGCGGCCCCCCAGAATGGGACCCTCGCTGCTCCTGCTCCATGAATCCGCTGCTCTGGCCCATGCGCGGTATCGCCAATGGGTTGGGCCTGGCCTGGTGGGCGCGGGTGGAGACCCGCTCCCCCGACGCGGTGTACTGGTTCGGTCCCTTCGTGCGTCGCCAGACGCTGGAGCAGGCCCTGCCGTCCTTCCTCGACGACCTGCGCTCGGAGTCGCCCGCCTCCCTGGAGCACCGCTGCCTGCGCACCGGCCGCGGAGAGCCCCTCACCGAATCGCCGGATCTGGCCGACTGATAGCGTCCATCCCAGCGGATGAGCGGTTGGATGGGCATCGCCGAATGGCGGCAGCGGCTTCGGCGGGGAGAGGTGTCGGCCCGGGAACTCACCGATCGCCACCTGGCCCGCATCGCAGTGGTGGACCCCACCCTTCACGCCTTTCTGGAGATCACCAGTGAGCGGGCCAGGGCCGATGCCGACCGCATCGACGCCGCCCGGGCTGCCGGGGATCCCCTGCCGCCCCTGGCTGGCATCCCTCTGGCGATCAAGGACAACCTCTGCACCCGGGGCATCCGCACCACCTGCTCCAGCCGCATGCTGGAGACCTTCGTGCCCCCCTACGAATCGACGGTGACCGACCGGCTCTGGCAGGCCGGTGCCGTGCTGCTGGGCAAGACCAACCTCGACGAGTTCGCCATGGGCAGCTCCACCGAGACCTCCGCCTTCGGCGCCAGCCGTAACCCATGGAATCCGGACCGGGTTCCCGGTGGCAGCTCCGGGGGCAGTGCGGCCGCCGTCGCTGCCGGTGAGTGCCTCGCTTCCCTCGGCTCCGACACCGGGGGCTCCATCCGCCAGCCCGCCAGCTTCTGCGGTGTGGTGGGTCTCAAGCCCACCTATGGCCGGGTGAGCCGCTGGGGCCTGGTGGCTTTCGCCTCCTCCCTCGACCAGGTGGGGCCCTTCAGCACCAGCGTGGCCGATGCCGCCGAGCTGCTGCAGGTGATCGCCGGGGAGGATCCCAGGGACGCCACCTGCCTGCGGGCTCCGGTGCCCGACTACAGCGCTGATCTGGAGAAGCCCATCGCCGGCCTGCGGGTGGGGCTGATCCGGGAGTGCTTCGACCAGGAGGGTCTCGATCCCGAAGTGAAGGCCTCGGTGCTGGCGGCCGCCGCCCAGCTGGAGGCCCTGGGCTGCGAACTGGCGGACGTGAGCTGCCCCCGTTTCAACGACGGCATCGCCACCTACTACGTCATCGCCCCGTCGGAGGCCTCCGCCAACCTGGCCCGCTATGACGGCGTCAAGTACGGCTACCGGGCCGCTGCCGGCGAGCCGGGCAGCGACGGCCTGGCGGCCATGACCGCCCGCAGCCGGGCCGAGGGCTTCGGCGAGGAGGTGCAGCGCCGCATCCTGATCGGCACCTATGCCCTCTCCGCCGGCTATGTGGATGCCTACTACAAGAAAGCCCAGCAGGTGCGCACATTGATCCGCCGCGACTTCGATCGCGCCTTCGAAACGGTCGACGTGCTGCTCACCCCCACGTCTCCCACCACCGCGTTCCCCAGCGGCTCCCACGCCGGTGATCCCCTGGCCATGTACCTGGCCGACCTGCTCACGATTCCCGCCAACCTGGCCGGCCTGCCGGCCATCAGCGTGCCCTGCGGGTTTGATGCGGCGGGATTGCCCATCGGCCTGCAACTGATCACCGGTGTGCTCGAGGAACCGAAGCTGCTGCAGGTGGCCCACCAGTACGAACGGGCGGCGGCGGTGATGGCCCGGCGACCCGCGGCCCCGCTGGTGCCCTGACCCCATATCTGGTGTGCAAGGCCGCGCCAGGGGCTCCCATGACCCCGAATGTTGCGTGCCCCCTTACCCTGGGTTCCACCAGGACGCGTTCCCGTTGGCCTTTGTTCCGCTCCACAACCACAGTGACTACAGCCTGCTGGACGGGGCCTCCCAGCTGCCGGCGATGGTGGCGCGGGCCGTCGAATTGGGCATGCCGGCCCTGGCCCTCACCGACCACGGGGTGATGTATGGCGCCATCGAGCTGCTGAAGCTCTGCATGAAGGCGGGCATCAAGCCGATCATCGGCAACGAGATGTACGTCATCAACGGCTCGATCGACGATCCCCAGCCGAAGAAGGAGCGCCGGTACCACCTGGTGGTGCTGGCCAAGAATGCCGTCGGCTACCGCAACCTGGTGAAGCTCACCAGCATCAGCCACCTGCGTGGCATGCGCGGCCGTGGCATCTTCGCGCGGGCCTGCATCGATAAAGCTCTGCTGAAGCAGTACAGCGAGGGCCTGATGGTGGCCACCGCCTGCCTGGGCGGGGAGATCCCCCAGGCGATCCTGCGGGGCCGCCCCGATGTGGCCCGGGAGGTGGCGCTCTGGTACCGGGAGGTGTTCGCTGACGACTTCTACCTGGAGATCCAGGACCATGGCGGCCTCGAGGACCGCATCGTCAACGTCGGCATGGCCCAGCTCAGCGCCGAACTGGGCATCCCGCTGGTCGCCACCAACGACGCCCATTACCTCACCAGCAACGACGTGGAGGCCCACGACGCCCTGCTGTGCGTGCTCACCGGCAAGCTGATCAGCGACGAGAAGCGCCTGCGCTACACCGGCACTGAATACATCAAGAGCGAGGCGGAGATGGCCGCCCTCTTCGCCGACCATCTGGCGCCGGAGGTGATCGCCGAGGCGATCACCTCCACCGCCCGGGTGGCCGAGAAGGTGGAGGACTACGACATCCTGGGCCGCCAGCAGATGCCCCGCTTCCCGATCCCCGAGGGCCACACCCCGGTGAGTTACCTCAGCGAGGTGAGCCACCGGGGGCTGCGGGCGCGGCTGTCCCTGGTCGAGGATGCCCCCATCGAACCGGCCTACGGCGAACGGCTGGCCTTCGAGCTGCAGGTGATGGAGCAGATGGGTTTTCCCACCTACTTCCTGGTGGTGTGGGACTACATCCGCTTCGCCCGGGAACAGGGCATTCCGGTGGGGCCGGGCCGCGGCTCGGCCGCCGGTTCCCTGGTGGCCTATTCCCTCGGCATCACCAACATCGACCCGGTGGAGCACGGCCTGCTGTTCGAGCGCTTCCTCAACCCGGAACGCAAGTCGATGCCTGACATCGACACCGACTTCTGCATCGAGCGGCGCGGCGAGGTGATCGAGTACGTGACCCGCCGCTACGGCGAAGACAAAGTCGCCCAGATCATCACCTTCAACCGCATGACCTCCAAGGCCGTGCTCAAGGATGTGGCCCGGGTGCTCGACATTCCCTACGGCGAGGCCGACCGGCTTGCCAAGCTGATCCCCGTGGCCCGGGGCAAACCGGCCAAGCTGGCCGAGATGGTCGGGCCTGACTCCCCGGCCCCCGAGTTCCGCGAGAAATACGAGAACGATCCCAAGGTGCGCCACTGGGTGGACCTGGCCCGTCGCATCGAGGGCACCAACAAGACCTTCGGTGTCCATGCCGCCGGGGTGGTGATCGCCGCCGAGCCCCTCGATGAACTGGTGCCCCTGCAGCGCAACAACGACGGTCAGGTGATCACCCAGTACTTCATGGAGGACGTGGAGGCGATGGGCCTGCTGAAGATGGACTTCCTGGGCCTCAAGAACCTCACCATGATCGAGAAGACGATCGAGCTGGTGGCCCGCTCCGAGGGCGAGCGCCTCGATCCCGACGCCCTGCCGGCCAACGATCCCGGCACCTACGCCCTGCTGGCTCGGGGCGATCTGGAGGGCATCTTCCAGCTGGAATCCAGCGGCATGCGCCAGATCGTGCGCGATCTCAAGCCCTCCTCCCTGGAGGACATCTCCTCGATCCTGGCCCTCTACCGGCCGGGGCCCCTGGATGCGGGCCTGATCCCCAAGTTCATCAACCGCAAGCACGGCCGTGAGGCCATCGAGGTGGCCCACGCCAAGCTCGAGCCGATCCTGAAGGAGACCTACGGGATCATGGTCTACCAGGAGCAGATCATGCGGATCGCCCAGGATCTGGCCGGCTATTCCCTCGGCGAAGCCGACCTGCTGCGGCGCGCCATGGGCAAGAAGAAGGTGTCGGAGATGCAGAAGCACCGCCAGCAGTTCGTCGGCGGCGCCACCGATCGGGGCGTGGAGGGGGCCGTCGCCGAGGCTCTCTTCGATCAGATGGTGCTGTTCGCCGAATACTGCTTCAACAAGAGCCACTCCACCGCCTACGGGGCCGTCACCTACCAGACCGCCTACCTCAAGGCCCACCACCCTGTGGCCTACATGGCCGCCCTGCTGACGGTGAACGCCGGGGCCAGCGACAAGGTGCAGCGCTACATCGCCAACTGCCTGGCCATGGGCATCGAGGTGATGCCGCCGGATGTGAACGCCTCCGGCATCGACTTCACGCCGGTGGGCAAGAAGATCCTTTTCGGCCTCTCGGCCGTGCGCAACCTGGGCGACGGGGCCATCCGCCAGCTGATCGAGGCCCGCGCCACTGACGGACCCTTTCTGCATCTGGCCGATCTCTGCGACCGCCTCTCCGGCCAGCAACTCAACCGCCGGGCGATCGAATCGCTGATCCACTGCGGCGCCCTCGACGGCCTCGAGCCCAAGGCCAACCGGGCCCAGCTGATGGCCGATCTGGATCTGGTGCTCGACTGGGCCAGTTCCCGGGCCCGCGACCGGGCCAGCGGCCAGGGCAACCTGTTCGATCTGTTCGCCGGGGCCGGCGACGGGGCGGCGCCCGTGGCGGCTCCCGCCCCGCCGAAGGCGGCACCGGTCCCGGACTACCCCCCCACCGAGAAGCTGAAGCTCGAAAAGGAGCTGCTCGGCTTCTACATCTCCGACCACCCCCTGCGCCAGCTGGCCTCCCAGGTGCGTCTGCTCACACCCATCGGCCTGGCCAACCTGGAGGAGATGGCCGACAAGGCCAAGGTGAGCGTGGTGGTGATGGTGAGCGAGATCCGCCAGGTGACCACCCGCAAGGGGGACCGCATGGCCGTGCTGCAGCTGGAGGATCTCACCGGCGCCTGCGAAGCGGTGGTGTTCCCCAAGAGCTATGCGCGCCTGGCCGACCACCTGATGGTGGATGCCCGCCTGCTGCTCTGGGCCGGCGTCGATCGCCGCGACGACCGGGTGCAGCTGCTTGTCGACGACTGCCGCAGCATCGAGGACCTGCAGCTGGTGATGGTGGAGCTGGCCCCGGAGCAGGCCGGAGACATCGCCGTGCAGCATCGCCTGCGCGAGTGCCTCACCCGCCACCGCCCCGGCCAGGAGGAGGCGGGGGTGCGGGTGCCGGTGGTGGCCCTGGTGAAGCAGCAGAACGAAACCCGTTTCGTGCGCCTGGGGGGCCAGTTCTGTGTCGCCGACGCCCAGGCGGCCGTCCAGACCCTGGGGTCTGCGGATTTCAGGGCCTGGCTGCGCTCACCCCTGGGGGCTGCCTGAGCCGCCGCTGCCCTGGCGCATGGCCCGCACCGAGGCCCGCACCCTGCTGATGTTGATGCCGATCTGCTCCAGGCCCAGCAGGCTGCCGGGGCCGTCCTCCCAGCTGGCGGAGAGCACCCCGTAGCTGAGACCCAGCAGGCCCAGCAGGAAGAAGGCGCCGGAACCCACCAGCGTGAGGCCGGGGGGGATGTCGAGCACCCCGCGGCTCACCAGCAGGTAGCTGGCCACGAACACGGCCATGCCCAGAGCCGTTGGGGTGCCGGTGGCGATGGCGATGCGCCGCACCATGCGACTGGCCACCGCATCGGGGATCACCTGCTGGCGGGGAGCTGGGCGGGTCTTGCCGGGGTTCGGCCCACCCCCGGCTGGGGCGGTGCCGAAGGCTTTCGGGCGGGGCCGACGGGCCATCGGAACGACCTCAGCCGCGAATGCCGAGCTTGGCGATCAGGGTGGCGTAACGCTCTTCGCTCTGGGCGCGCAGGTAGCCCAGCAGCCGCTTGCGGCGGCCGATCATCTTGAGCAGGCCCTGGCGGGAGGAGAAGTCGTGGATGTTCTTCTGCAGATGGCCACTGAGTTGCTGGATCCGCTCGCTCAACATCGCGACCTGCACCTCCACCGATCCGGTGTCAGTGCCGTGGGCCTGATGGGAATTGATCAGTTCCTGTTTCTGGGTGGTGGAGAGCGGCATGGGCGGATCGGGGCCCGGACGGTGCAAACCAACACCTTAACGTGCGGCCCGATGACCTCCCCGTCCCGCCGCGCTCAGGCCACGGCACGGGACAGCCAGCGCAGACTCTCCCGCAGCCAGTCGTCGGGGCCGGCCGCCCCATCCAGGCCGGCGGTGGCCACCGCCCGCAGGGCCCGGTGGATCTCCAGGGGCTCGTAGCCCAGGGCCGCCAGGGTGATCTGCACCTCATCCCGGCAGGGACCGGAGGGGGAGGACGGTGCTCCGGTGGCGAGTTCCTCATCTCCCTCCAGGGGATCGACCAGTCCGGTGAAGCGGTCCTGCAGCTTGCGGCGCAGTTCCACCGACAACCGCTCGGCCGTGCGTTTCCCCACCCCGGGGGCCTGGCAGAGGCTGCGCAGGTCGGCGTGGACGATGGCGCGCACCAGGGCGTCCACCTCCAGCACCCCGAGCAACCCCAGGGCCATCTGGGGTCCCACGCCGCTGACTGCCACCAGTTCGCGGAACAGGTCCCTCTCCTGGCGGGTGGCGAAGCCGTAGAGGGTCCAGCCGTCGTCGCGGATGCTGTGGTGCACATGCAGGCCCAGGTCGGCGCCGGGCTCAGGCAGCCGTTGCCACTGGCGCAGGGTCAGCTGCACCTCGTAACCCACCCCCTGGCAGATCAGCAGCACCCCGCATCGGTGGGCCTGCTGCCATGGTTCGGCCAGTCGCCCCTGCAGCCAGCCGATCATGGTCCAACGTGCGTCGGCCCCCATGCTGCCCCTTCTGCCAAGCCCCCAGCGCCCGCGGTCGGCGCTGGCCTCCCTGGTGCTGGCACCGCTGCTGGCCCTGCTGCTGCTGCTGGGAGGCTGCTCCAGGGTGGGCCAGCCCCCCCGGAGCGTGCTGCTCGAGGCCCTCTCCCTGCAGATTCAGCTCACCCAGGGGGCCATCGCCGAGGCCCTGGAACTGGAGGCCGGCGGTCTGCCCGAGGTGAGCCGGGTGCGGGTCGAACAGCAGGAGGCCGTTCCGATCGGGGATGGCCGTGGTCTGCACCTGGCCGGTCGCTTCGACTGGCGGCTGCCGGGCGACCCCATCCGGGTCGACAGTCCGTTCGAGCTGTACCTGGAGCGGGGTGTCAAGGGCCAGAGCTGGCGCCTGGCCCGCCCCAGCGGCAGCGGGGACGGCAGCCGCCAGGCGTGGATCACCGATCCCCTCCCCCTGCCGGGCCGGTCACGGGGTTGAGGTCAGTTGCTCATCGGCGGTGAGTCCAAGCCAGCGGGACATGTGGGGGAGGGTGAGCCCCTGCACGAGCAGGTTGATCACCACCACGCAGAAAACGATGCCTCCCGCGTTCTGCACCAGGCTGGGAACGGTCGCCGGGTCCATCCCCCGCACGCGGGGGATGGCGTCGACCATGACGAAACTCAGGGCCAGGGGAACAGCCCCCCGCAGACCGCACCAGGAGACCAGCAGCGACTCCCGCAGGCTGAAGGGCGAAAATCGCTGCAGCAGCAGCACACTCACCGGCCGGGCCACCAGCATCATGCCGATGGCGACGACGATCCCCTCGGGGACCGCGGGCAGGATCGTGAGCGGGTCGATGCTGAGGCCGAAGATCAGGAACACGGTGATCTCGGTCATGTTGTTGAAGGGCAGCAGGGTCTGCTGCAGGGCCTCCGGGGTGATCTTTTCGTTGCTGTAGCTGTGATTGCTGAGCATCAGGCCGGCCACGTAGGCGCTGATGAACCCGGATCCCCCCAGGATCTCCGCCATTCCGTAGGCGATCAGGCCGATGGAGACGCCCAGGATCAGCAGCTGGCTGGTGTCGCGTACCAGCTGATTGAGGCTGAAGCGCCCCAGATAACTGACGATCACCCCGATCAGCAGGCCGGAACCGATCTTCTGCAGGAACATCTGCACCTCCCCCAGCACCAGCTCATGCCCGCTGGTGCCGTTTCCGACGGCCGTCAGCCCGATCACCAGCCCCAGGAAAAGAATGGCGGTGGGATCGTTGACGGAGGATTCGAACTGCACCAGGGCCGCCAGCCGGCGCGGAATCGCCCTCGGAACCGACTGCAGCACGTTCACCGTCGCTCCCGCATCCGTGGAGCCGAGGCAGGCGGCGATCAGCATGGCCACCGAGACAGGGATCTGGCGGAATCCGAGCTCAATCCCGCCGGCATCGGGGGAGGCCACGAACCAGACGATCAGCCCCAGAATCAGGGTGGAGAAGATCACACCGCCCACCGCCAGAATGATGCCATATTCAAGAAAGCCGCGAATCGATCGGATCTCGGTTTCAAGTCCTGCATTGAACAGCAGGATCGACAGACTCAGCACCTGCAGGCGTTCGATGGCTCCGTGGCTGAACAGGGTGTAGGAGGGATTGATGACAAATCCGAAAAGCAGCACCCCGAGGATGGCTGGTATGCCGATCTTCAGTGAGAATCGACTGATCGCCAGGGTGCCGAGGAAGAGGCCCCCGATGATCACCATCATCAGCGGTAGAGATATGGAATTCTGCAGAACAGATGATGTGAGCAATGGCGTTTCGGGCGCCTCATCGACCGCTGCGACCAGCGTTGCCAGCCAGGGATTCAGAGCGCTGGGCTGAGCGATTGACAGCAAGTGCAGGGTGCCGGGGGCTCACTGTACGGGCGTTTCCGGTGGGGCTTCCGGCCGTTTGCTGACCCCCGCACGATCGCTCAGGCTGATCAACGTCGCCATCAGGATCAGCAGAGCTCCGGCCGCCGTCGACAGGTCGATGGTCTCCCCGAAGATCCACCAGCCCCAGAATCCGGCCAGGCCCACCTGCACGTAGCTGATCGCCGTGGCCCGGGCCGCCGGCAGTGCGGAGAGGGCCCGGGTGAGCCCCACCTGCCCCACCTGGGTGAGCACTCCCACCCCCACCAGGGCGAGGAGTTCCATCGGGGTGGGGAGCACCGGATCGAGCAGCACCAGGGGCAGGCTCATGGGCACGGTCACCAGGGGGAAATAGAGCACGATCACGGCCGGATGCTCGCTCTCCGCCAGGCGGCGCACGCTCACGTAGGCCAGGGCGGTCAGCACGGCTCCGGCCACCGCCACCAGCACCCAGACCGGCGGCAGGGGGGCTGTCGCCGCCGGCCGGGCCACCAGCAGCACCCCCAGCCACCCCAGTCCCATGGCCATCAGCACGCGCCGTCCCAGGGGTTCCCCCAGCAGCATCCAGGCGAGCAGGGCCGTGAAGGTGGGATAGAGGTACTGCAGCACCGTGGCGGCGGCCAGGGGCAGGTGCACCACGGCGGCATAGACGCAGAACAGGGCGGCACTGCCCACCAGCCCACGCAGCGCCAGCAGCCCCCGACGCCGGCCCCAGGGGTTCACCCCCAGGCGCCGGACCATCCACAGGCTCAGGGCCAGGCTCACCAGCCCCCGGGCCAGCACCACCTCCCCCAGGGGGATGCGGTCGCCCACCTGCTTGACCCCCACCACCATCAGGCTGAAGGCGAGGGCGCTGAGCAGCATCCAGCCCCCGGCTCCAGGCACGCCGCCGCTGTCGCTGCCGGGCGTTCGGTTCAGGGTGAGACCTCCATCGGTGGTGGCAGGCCCCAGAATGGCGGTAGGGAACCACTACCGATGGTGCCCTGAACCCGTGGTCCTCTTCCCGCGTCCGCCTTGAGCCTTCCCCGTCTCCACCCCCGCACGATCGAGGCCGTCAAGGAGCGGGCCGACATCGTCGATGTGGTGGGGGAGCACGTGGTGCTCAAGAAGAAGGGCCGCGAGTTCGTGGGGATCTGTCCGTTCCACGACGACAAATCCCCGTCGATGACGGTGTCGCCGGCCAAGCAGTTCTACTACTGCTTCTCCTGCGGCGCCGGTGGCAATGCCATCAAGTTCCTGATGGAGCTGCAGCGCACCAGCTTCAGCGAGGTGGTGCTGGAGCTGGCGCGCAAATACCAGTTGCCGGTCGACACTCTCGATGGCCCCCAGCAGGAACGGCTGCGCCAGCAGCTCTCCCGCCGCGACCGGCTGCACCGGGTGCTGGCCCTGGCGGCGGGCTGGTTCCAGGCCCAGCTGCGGGCGCCGGAGGGGCAGGCGGCCCTCGCCTACCTGCGTCAGCAGCGCGGCCTCAGCGAAACCACCCTGGAGGCGTTCCAGCTGGGTTATGCACCGGCCGGCTGGGATGGTCTGCTGCGGCATCTCCAGCAGGTGGAGGGCCTTGGCCCCGACCTGCTGGAGGCCGCCGGGCTGGTGGTGGCCCGCAAGGGCGGCGGCGGCTTCTACGACCGCTTCCGGGATCGGGTGATGGTGCCGATCCGCGACCGTCAGGGCCGGGTGATCGGCTTCGGCGGCCGGGGCCTGGACGGGGCTGAGCCCAAATACCTCAACTCCCCGGAAACGGAGGTGTTCGAGAAGGGCAAGCACCTGTTCGGCCTGGATCGGGCCGCCGACGCCATCCGCCGTGATGACCGGGCCGTGGTGGTGGAGGGCTACTTCGATGTGATCGCTCTGCACGCCGCCGGCATCACCAATGCGGTGGCCGCCCTCGGCACCGCCCTCAGCTCCAGCCAGATCACCCAGCTCTGCCGCTGCTGCGACAGCCGCCGGCTGATCCTCAACTTCGACAGCGACGGCGCCGGGGTGCGCGCCGCCCAGCGGGCCATCGGCGAGGTGGAGCAGCTGGCCCTGCAGGGCCAGCTGGAACTGCGGGTGCTGCACCTGCCCGCCGGCAAGGACCCGGACGAGTTCCTCAAGGACCACGGCCCCGGCGAGTACCGCTCCCTGCTCGACCAGGCCCCCCTCTGGCTCGACTGGCAGATCGAGCAGGTGCTCGAGGGCAAGGACCTGGCCCGGGCCGACCAGTTCCAGCAGGCGGTCACGGGGCTGGTGGAACTGCTGGGCAAGCTGCCCCAGTCGGCGGTGCGCAGCCACTACCTGCAGCAGGTGGCAGAACGCCTCTCCGGCGGCCAGGCCCGGCTGGCCATCCAGCTGGAGGACGACCTGCGCCAGCAGGTCAAGGGCCAGCGCTGGCACGGCCGCTCGGTGAAATGGGAGCAGCCCGGCGAGGTGGGGCTCCGTGAGCGGGCCGAGGCGGAGATCCTGCGCCTCTACCTCCACTGCCCCCCCTGGCGCGGGGTGATCCGCGCCGAGCTGCGGCGCCGGGAGCTCGACGATTTCGCCCTCCAGCACCACCGCCAGCTCTGGGCCGCCATCGGCGAGCTGGAGGAGGACAATCTGGGCGCCGGCCGGCTGGAGGCCATCAACCGGGGCACCGATCCGGGCCTGGATCTGGGCGATCTGGATCTGCCCCGGCTGCTGGGGGATCAGCTGCTGGTGGAGCAGAGCGCCCTGCTCAGCCGCCTCACGCCGCTGCTGGAGCCCACCGAGGTGCAGCGCATGGCCCTGGCCCACCCGCCCCTGCAGCTGCGGGGGGCGACGGCGTCTCTGGAGCGTCAGCGGGTGCTGCGCCGCTGCCGCCACCTGCTCGATGCCTGGTCCAGTCAGCGGCTCCAGACCCTGGAGCACTGCATCGCCCGGCTGCTGGAGGAGGAGCGCCAGGCCGCCCCGCCCGCGCCTGGCTCCACCCCAACCGCTCCCGGCGCCGGACTCGACATGGAGACCCGCATCCACGTCCTCTTCGATGCCCTCAACGGCGATGCCCTGCGTTTCCAGGAGGCCTACTACGCCGAGCGCCGCTACCTGAGCCAGCTGGACGACGGTCGCCGCGCCGGCTACGAGGAGACCCTGGCGGTGCCCGCCGCCTGACCCTCCGGGTTTTCCTGGCCGGTTCTCTCTCCCCCGCCGATCCCCGGCCCCGACGGCCTCCTGCCTAAGTTCGGATTGGTCGCTGATCCGCGATGGCTCCCTTCCCGTCGTTTCCGGTCCCCGTCGATGAGGATCAGCGGCTGCGTGATCTGGAGCGCTACGGCGTCCTGGATACCGGACGCGACGAGCACTTCGATCGCATCCTCGACCTGGCCGGGGCCATTTTTCATACCCCCATCGTCGCCATCTCCCTGGTGGAGTCCGACCGCCAGTGGTTCCTGGCCCATCGCGGGCTGGACGTGCAGGAAACGCCCCGCGACCAGAGCTTCTGCGCCCACGCCATCGTCCACGACGAGGTGATGGTGGTGCCTGATGCCCGCAGCGACGAGCGCTTCCGCACCAACCCCCTGGTCTGCGCGGATCCCCACATCCGCTTCTACGCCGGTGCCCCGCTCCAGACCCCGGAAGGCCACAACCTCGGCACCCTCTGCATCATTGACCGGGAACCCCGCGATCTCACCCAGGAGCAGCGCCAGTTGCTGCATCGCCTGGCCCAGCTGGCCATGCGTGAACTGGAGCTGCGTCGCCAGGCCCATCTCTGTCCCGTCACCGGCCTGCCGACACGCCACACCTTCCTGAGCATCGGAGCCCGGGAGTTCGACCGGTCCCGCCGGGATCACCGCTGCCTTTCGCTGCTCCTCTTCGATGTCGACAACCTGCGCCTGATCAACAACCGCTGGGGTCATGAGGCCGGCGACCAGGTGCTGGCCGATGTGGTTCGCCTGGCCTGCACCTTTCTGAAGGAGCGGGATTTCGCGGCCCGTCTGGGGGACGGTGAATTTGCCATGCTGCTGGTGGGCATCGACCCTGACCAGGCCATGGCCCTGGCCGACGGTCTGCGCACCGCGGTCGCCCACATGCCCGGTGTGTACACCCATTCCGATTTTTGTCTGCACATCAGCGGCGGCCTCACGGCCCTGGCTGCCTCGGACCGCCGCTTCACCGACCTGGTGGGACGCGCCAGCCGCGCCCTGGAGCTGGCCAAGGGCAACGGCCGCAACCAGATCGCCAGCCTCTATGAGGGTCGCTGAGACCTGCCCTGGCGTCTGCCGGCCTCATGCCCGCACCACCGGCACGTCGCTCAGCCGGGTGGTGGCGGCCCGGGACAGCCGTGAGCGGCGCATCGTCCAGTGGGGGTGCAGTCCGCAGGCGGCCCACTGCACGGTGCCGCTGCCGTAGCGGCGGTTGAGGCCGTCGATGGCGGCCATCAGGGCCTCACGACGCCGCTGCTGCTCCGGCGGCAACGGTGCCAGCAGATGGTGCTGCAGCAGTTCCACCGGCTGCAGATCCTGCAGCAGCACGCCCGCCTTCTGCAGGGGCTTGTGGGGCCGGAACAGCCGCCCGGCCAGGGGCAGGGCGGCACTGAGCAGCACGGCGGTGTCGTTGCTGGCCAGCGGCAGCTGGACCGTGGCGGCGTTGGCGTAGAAGCGGGTGCCGTTGAAGGGGCTGCTGCGCACGAAGACCGTGACGCAGCCCGCCCGCTGCCCCTGGCGGCGCAGCTTCTCGCAGCCCCGGCTGAGGTAGGTGGCGATGGCCTGACGCAGGTCCTCCAGGCTGGTCACCGGTTCGCTGAAGCTGCGACTGACGCAGGTTTCCTGCTTCGCCGGCGGCAGGCTGACCAGGGGCAGGCAGCTGTGTCCCCGCAGTTCCTGCTGCAGACGTACCCCCACGACACCGCAGCGATGCCGCAGTTCGCCGCTGGGCATGTCGCGCAGGGCCCGGGCATGGCCGATGCCCCGCAGCCGGCACCAGCGGGACAGTCGGCGGCCGATGCCCCAGACGTCCTCGACGGCGACCGCCTCCAGCCAGGGGTCCGGATCGCCGGCCCGGTCCAGGTCGAAGACGCCGCCGTGGCGGGGGTCGCGCTTGGCGATGCGGTTGGCGATCTTGGCCAGCACCTTGGTGGAGGCGATGCCCACCGCCACCGGCAGCCCCAGTTCGCGGCGCAGCTGACGGCGCAGGTCCCTTCCCCAGGCGCTGAGGTCGCCGTCGCCCGGCGGGCGGTGCAGGCGGCCGAAGGCTTCGTCGATGGAATAGATCTCCAGCTCCTCCACCCAGGCCTCGAGGCTGGCCATCAGCCGCTGGCTCATGTCGGCGTAGAGGCCGTAGTTGGAGCTGCGCACGATCACGCCGCGGCGCTCCAGGTCATGGCGCACCTGGAACCAGGGGGTGCCCATGGGAATGCCCATGGCCCGGGCCTCGGCGCTGCGGGAGACGATGCAGCCGTCGTTGTTGGAGAGCACCACCAGGGGCCGTCCGATCACGGAGGGATCGAGGGCCGCTTCGCAGGAGGCGTAGAAGTTGTTGCCGTCGATCAGGACCGTGGCCGCTCCCATCGCCCTCCCGGCAGCGAACGGATCACGTGCAGCGCCACCCCCCACAGCCGGTCGTCGTCGCTGCCGCCCAGGGCCAGGGGCGGGTAGGCGGGGTTGGCCGCCTCCAGCCACCAGCGGGGCCCGCGGCGGACCAGACGCTTGAGGGTGAAGCCCCCCTCCAGCAGGGCCACCACGATGCGGCCGGACCGGGGCACGGCGGCCCGGTCCACCACGAGCAGATCACCGTGGCGGATGCCGGCGCCGAGCATCGAGTCGCCGCAGACCCGCAGCAGCAGGGTGCGGCCGGGGTGGAGGTTCAGCTGCTCGTTGAGATCGATGCCGCGGCTGCCCGGGCCGGTGGCTGGATGGGTGGCTGGATCGGGCACGGGCACCGGGCGACGACCCGCAGCTTAGTACTCCTGTACTGGTTCAGCGGTCAGTCGTCGTCCTCCAGCAGCAGTTGCTGGAAGGCGGTGTAGAGGTCCTGGTGGGGATCGCCGGCGGTGGGCCGAGGCTTCAGGGGGCGCTGTCGCGGGGACCGCCGGCGCCCGGGCGCCACGCCTGCGCCCGGGCCTGCAGCTGAGCCCGGTCCGTCGGCAGGCGTGCCGCTGGGCGGGGGCGGCGCTTCCAGGTGCCGCAGCCGCTCGAGCAGATGGGGGGGGACGCTGCCGTCGGGACTCACGTCCATCAGTTCACGGAACAGCTGGTGCGGATCCTGTTCGGTCTCCACCGGATGGCGGCGATCGACGGCCCGGTCGCCGCTGGCTCGGCCGCCCGCGGAGGCGGTGGGCAGCGTCGGCGCGACGAGCTTCTGGGGCAGCTGGCGGCCGAGGGCCTCGAGGCGTTCCCGGCTGCGGGCATCGAAGCTCATCGGGACGGGTTCAGGGACAGTTCAGTGTGTCGCGGGTGGAGCGGCCGCTGACGGGGTTGGTGCCGCTGGCGGTAGCGCAGAGCGTCGTCAGGGCATCACCGCGCAGGGGGACGTTGCTGAAGTCGGCGCCGTCGATGCGCACGTCGCGGAACTTGGTGTTGAAGGCGAAGGCGTCGTCGAGCCGGGCATTGCGCAGGTCGGTGCCCTCGAACACGGCCGAATCCAGGGTCGCGTCCCGCAGATCGCTGCCACTCAGGTCGGCGTCCTGGAGCTTGGCGCCGAACAGGCTGGCGCCCCGCAGGTCGGCCTCCGAAAGGTCGGCGTCGCGCAGGTTGGTGAGGTTGAAGGTCACGCCGCGCAGGTCGGCGCCGTGGAAATCGGCACCGATCAGCACCTGCTTGGCGTAGTCCATGGCCGCCGCCACCGGGACGGGGCGGGCCAGCAGCAGGAGGACGCCGAGCATGACCGAGAGGACCACGGACAGCAGCGTGGCTGCGGACCGAGGCGGGGAGAGGGGGCTCGCCATCGGGGAGGGAGCGGAGCGTATCAGCCTAGGAAAGTGGGGCATCGCCACTCCGGAGCCGGTGGATCCATGCCGATGAGGTCGGGGCGACTAGCGTGGAAAGGGCAGGATTTGCCGATCACCCGATCACCGATTCCCTATCCATATCCATTGATGGTCAAGGACGTCCAGCGATCAGGAGTCGGAGGGTGCCACCGCACCGGAGCACCATGACCGGGCGGAAGAGGGCCGCAGGCGGAGAAGAGATGCCAGGCACCGGAGCGATCGAGGGTCTGCTGAGGAGAATCGAGAAGCCTGCGGCCCTGGCCGATGGTCAGGGTGTGATCGTGGCGGCGAACGAGGCGTTCTGCCGTCGGGCGGGTCTGGAGCTGGCGGAACTGCGGCAGCGGGATCTGCAGCAGCTCTGCATCGCCGACGTGACGCCGCTGCTGAAGGGAACGGTGGCGGCGCTCAGCAGCGATCTGCTCGGCTCCCCAGGAGCCGATGGCGCCATCCCCCTGTCGCTGACCCGTCTGGAGGCCACCGCGACCGATGATGGCGAGCCCCCTGCCCCGGAGCGGGGGTGGTGTCTGCTGGAACTGCTGGATCAGCGGGTCAGCCTGGGGGATCTCGATGAGCTCGTGTCGGCCCGCTGCCCGGACGGTGCGGTGCTCCTGCACCTGGAAGTGCTGCAGCTCGACCTGGTGCGCGGCCGGCTGGGCATCGCCGCCTGCGAGGCCCTGATCGAGGAGATCGCCCACCGCCTGGAAGCGGTCCTGCCCTCCAAGGGGTTCTTCTCCCGACAGGGCGGCGATCGGCTCCTGGCCCTGCTGCCGGGTTCGATGGGCATCGATGCGGTGCGGGACCTGGCCGGCGAGCTGCTCGCCAGCCTGGAGGCCCCCACGACGGTGCTGGAGCACGTCATCGAACCGTCGCTCAACGTGGGCATCAGCCGCTGTCCCGAGGACGGCAGCGAGTTCGCCCTGCTGCTGGATGCCGCCACCCGGGCACTGGAGGAAACCCACCGCCAGCCCTTCTCGAGCTGCTGCATCGCCGCGCCGGTGGAACGGTCGGTCCAGCTGCAGGAGCTGCTGGCCCGTCCCCTCGCCCTGGCGATCGAGCAGGAGCAGCTGGAACTGGCCTACCAGCCCATCATCGAGCTGGAGTCAGGTCGGGTGATCGCCGCCGAGGTGCTCTGCCGCTGGGATGATCCGGTGCTCGGTCGCCAGTCGCCCGCCGATTTCATCGACGTGGCCGAGGCGACGGCCCAGATCTCCTCCCTCGGTCGCTGGGTGATGGAGCGGGCCTTCGAGGCCCTGCATCGCTGGGATGTGGCCGGGCTGCAGCTGGAGAAGATCTGCGTCAACGTCTCCCCGCTCCAGGTGCAGGATCCCACCTGGAGCAGCGACCTGCTGATGGCCCTGGAGCGCCACCGGCTGACCCCCGATCGGATCGTGCTGGAGCTCACCGAGGGCAACATCATGGAGATGTCCAGCCACGTGGCCAACCAGCTGCGGGATCTGCGCCGGCAGGGGTTCCATCTGGCCATGGACGACTTCGGCACCGGTTACTCCGGCCTGCAGCGGCTCACCGAACTGCCCTTCAGCGAGGTGAAGATCGATCGCAGCCTCATCTCCGCGATCGACTACGACCAGCTGCAGCAGGCCATGCTCAGCGCCGTCATCCGGCTCAGCGAAGCCACCGGGATCACGGTGGTGGTGGAGGGGGTGGAGCGCTCGCGTCAGCGGCAGATGCTGCTCACCCTCGGCTGTCGCCACGGTCAGGGCTATCAGCTCTCGGCCCCCCTTTCCGATCTGGATCTGGAGGCCCTGCTCCAGAGTCAGATCTTCCCTGCGGCCTGACCGCCGACCGGTGATGCTCTGGAGCGATCCGCTGCTGCTGTCCCTGGAGGTGGGGGACGCCAGAGGCGTGGCGGGCCTGTCCCGGGCGATCCAGCTGTCGGTGGCGCCGGTGTTTCTGTTCACGGGCGTCACGGGGCTGCTGAGTCTGTTCACCTCGCGGCTGGCCCGGATCATCGATCGCACCCGCGTCATCCAGGAGGCGCTGGGGGCGAGCCTGGCGCGGGGGGAGAGCGAGCGCCAGGAGGCGGAACGGCTGGAGCAGGTGCTGGTGGTCCAGCGGCGCCGCACCTTCCTGATCAACCGGGCCATCCTGGCGGTCACGCTCACGGCTCTGCTGGTGGCGGCCGTGGTGGCGGTGCTGTTCATCAGTGCGGTGGCGGCCCTGGACGTGGCCGCGATCGTGGTGCCCCTGTTCGTGACGGCCATGGGCGCGATGATCGTGGGGCTGCTGCTGTTCCTGCTGGAGGTGCAGCTGGCCATTCGCCAGAATCCGCGCCGCTATTACTGATCCCTGGTCACCCGCCTACCCCATCACCGGTTCTGATCACCCTTCACCCGCAGGTTGGCGGCGGCCGGGAAGTCTGGATCCGTTGATGCCAGGCTCGCCATGTCCCGCAGCCCCGCCCAGCGTCAGGGAGCCTGGGCGGAGCAGCGGGTGCTGAGGTTGCTGCGACTGCGTGGCTGGCAGTTGCTGGAGCGCAACTGGCGCTGCCGCTGGGGGGAGCTGGATCTGGTGGTCCAAAAACCGGGGCGCCTGCTGCTGGTGGAGGTGAAGGGGCGCCGTCCCGGCAACCGGGACGGGTGGGGCACCGCGGCCCTGCGCCGGCCCAAGCGCCGCCGCCTGGCGCGGGCCTGGTCCTGCTGGCTGGCGGATCACCCCCGCTGGGAACGGACGCCGGTGGAGCAGGTGGCGGCCCTGGTGCCCCTGCCGCCGTCGACCGCTCCGGTGCGCTGGATCCGGCTCGGGGACTGAACGTCGTGAGGTCCCTCAAGGGGGGGATGTCCGCGGCCAGGCCAGGAGTCCCGTCATGGTGAGGACAGGCTGTACCAAAGGGTCGGGGTCACGCTGACCGCCTGCGGCTCACTGATCGCGGGCCATGCGGTGCGCTGTGGCCCTGTCGGGGATCGGTGCCGCACTGATAGGGCCGCTGCTGCTGGGGGAAGAGCGTTCCGGAACGCTCGGATCGGCAGAGGGGGTGCGGCTGCAGCCGGTGGAGGTGAGGGGGGTGTCCGGGGCTCCAGGACAGGAACAGGGAGGCTCGGTGAGCTGGGGGATCGGAACACCGTGTCGCCTTCGACGCGGCGCGGATCACGGAACCTGCCTCTTGCGATTTCTGGCTCGTGCTGTGGGAGGCCATGGCCCGGGGAAGATTGGAGCCCAGTTCCGCGTCGGTGATGGAGCCATCGCCGTTGATGTCGGCGGCACCATCCAGGGCTCGGATCAACAGTGGGGTGAAAAGACGCTTGGCAGGCACTTCTGCATGGACATCCCCCGCAGTGATGAACTGTCTGACGGGCATACTGATCTGGCGCTGCGGATAGGTGGGCAGGGGAGATGCGGAGCGGACCTTGAACATCGCGCCGGAGACACAACTGTTAAACATGAACAGGACGTGGCGGGCTTCCATCTGCCGTGCCCAGGACATGACCTGCTCCATGCTGAGAGCGGAGGTCGCGAAGGCCAGATCACCCTCGACCCGATCGTTGGCCGGAGCATCCACGGCTACGAGATAGCCCAAAGCGTTGTTTCGAGTCCATCGATGACCAGCAAAACAGATCAACAGACGGATGTAGTAAGCAAACCCGTAGCGTTTGATGAATGAGTCGATCGAACTCTTCAGCCTGATCGAATCAGGATTCGCAACCATTTCCAGCTTGGAGCCTTGGCGATTCAGGACCTGCCTGAAGTCGCTGGCCATCTGCTGAAGATTGTGCAATGTCTTCCAGAACGAATGCTTGTCGTCCACGGCCCGGATCACCAGGACATGACTGCTGCCCTGCCGAAACAGGTGAGTTCCGCCGGCATGCTTGACCTCCGGCTGGCCCTCGGCGGCCGGTCCCTGGATCGCCGGGCCCAGGCTGATGGCGAAGCCGATCGGCACCCGTTGTGCCAGGCCGACAGCTGTCTTGGCAGCAGAGATTTGATCGCATCGATGACTTCGGCCCGCTTCGGCTGTTCCTGGACACGGAAGATCCTGAGCTGTCCTGACTGTCCCTGGTCCACCAGAATGGTGCCAGCCGCCAGGCGTCGGTCGTTCTGGACCAGCAGCTTCCCGTCGTGCTGCCGCCGAACGACGATGCCGCGGTAGCGGATGTCTTTGGACGCGGTCATCAGCGTGTTCACCAGGGCATCGACGCTGACGATCCCGACCAGCAGGTAGAGCAGGGCAGAGGAGCGCAGCTACCAGCGGATGTCCACCTGACGGTCAACGATCGAGTCCGTCCGTCCAGGGAGAATGCTCTGGAGCAGCAAGAGAAGCCCCAGGCCCATACAAGTGGTTGAGGCGCTGCCTGCATGGCCGTAGGAATTTTGGCCGCTTCGGGTGCTGCGGTTCGAAGGGGAAGGGAAGAGTTCCATGCCCGGATGGACCGCCATTCTCTGCATTCTGGAGACCACCGGCAGCCAGGGAGCAAGGCACGCCTGAATGCAGCAGTTCCGCTGTTTTGTGAGGGCCTCCCCGCTCCGATGGCGAGGACTCAGGGCTGGGAGGGGGCCGGCGCCGCTGGATCGGTCGTGTAGAAGACGGTGCACCGGTAGCGGGTGTTGTCCATCCCCACCTCCAGGTCCTCGCAGAGTGTGCGGGTGACCCTGGCTCCCTTGGGCACCTGTTCCATGGCCCTCTGGCGGGTCGCCTGGCGATCGAAGATCGATTCGGCGGTGACGCTGCCGGCGTGGACAGGGCCACTCAGCAGCACCAGGCCGCCCGCCAGGAGGGTGCCGCTCAGCAGGATTCGATGGACCATGGGGATCAGAGGGGCTGTACCACCCCTGGCCAGGGCTGACGGCCCTGCAATCTGGGGAGACCTGTCGGCGCCCCATGACCTTCAGCGGCCACCGGGCCCGCAAGCGCTTCGGCCAGCACTGGCTCCAGGATGGCCAGGTGCTGGATCGCATCCTGGCGGCCGCCGAGCTCGACAGCGGCGACCATGTGCTGGAGGTGGGCCCCGGTCGGGGGGCCCTGACCGAACGGTTGCTGGCCTCCCCGGCCGCATCCGTGCTGGCGGTGGAGCTGGACAGGGATCTGGTGGCGGGCCTGCGCCAGCGCTTCGGAGCTGATGGTCGCTTCAGCGTCATCGAGGGTGACGTGCTGGCCCTGCAGCTGCCCCCCCCCGGCCGGCCGGTCCCCACCAAGGTGGTGGCCAACATTCCGTACAACATCACCGGACCGCTGCTGGAGCTGCTGGTGGGGCGCCTGGGCCGGCCGGCCCCCTGCCCCTTCGAGCGCCTGGTGCTGCTGGTGCAGCAGGAGGTGGGCCAGCGCATCCGGGCCAAGCCCGGCAGCAGTGCCTATTCGGCCCTGAGCGTGCGGATGCAGTTGCTGGCCCGCTGCAGCAGCGTCTGCCCGGTGCCGCCGCGCAGCTTCTCGCCGCCGCCGAAGGTGAACTCCGAGGTGATCCTGATCGAGCCCCTGCCTGAGGCGGCCTTGCCACCGCCGGAGCAGGCCCTGGCGGTGGAGCGGTTGCTCAGGCGCTGCTTCGCCGCCCGGCGCAAGATGCTGCGCAGCAGCCTGGCGGGGCTGCTGCCGCCACCGGCCCTGGCCGAGCTGGTCGCCACCGCCGGGGTGGACCTGCGCCAGCGCCCCCAGGAACTGGGACCCGAACGCTGGCTGGCCCTGGCCACCGGCTTGAATCGGGCGTCCACGCCTTCTCCTGGCGGAGCATGACTTCGATGGCTGACGTGACGGTGCGGGCCCCCGCCAAGATCAACCTGCACCTGGAGGTGCTGGGTCTGCGGCCCGACGGCTTTCACGAGCTGGCCATGGTGATGCAGAGCATCGACCTGAGCGACACCCTGGTCCTGCGGACCACCGCCGATGCCGGCATCCGCCTGCGCAGCGACAGCCAGGAGCTGCCCACCGATGGCTCCAACCTGATCGTCAAGGCGGCGCAACGGCTCCGGGACCGGGTGGGGCTGCCGGAGCTGGGGATGGAGTGCACCCTCCACAAGCGCATCCCCATCGGTGCCGGGCTGGCGGGCGGCTCCAGCGATGGCGCCGCCGCCCTGGTGGGCCTGGACGCCCTCTGGGGCCTGGGGCTGGGCCGGGAGCGGCTGCACGGCCTGGCAGCGGAGCTGGGATCCGACATGCCCTTCTGCCTGGAGGGTGGCACCCAGCTCTGTTTCGGCCGGGGGGAACGGCTGGAGCCGGTCCCCCATGCCGGGGCCGCACAGCGGGCGGTGCTGCTGCTCAAGCACCCGGCGGCCAGCGTGTCCACCCCCTGGGCCTACGCCCGGTGCCGCGATCTGCGGGGCGATTTCTACCTGGACAACGAGGCGGATTTTGAGCAGCGTCGCCTGGCCCTGCGCCAGGGGCCGCTGCTCAAGGCCCTGGCAGGATCCGCTCTCCTGCCGCCCCTGCGCAACGATCTTCAGGCCGTGGTGGCCCCGGAGGTGGAGAGCGTGCGTCTGGGCCTCGACCTGCTGCGCAGCCAGCCCGGATCGCTTGCCGTTGCCATGAGCGGTTCCGGGCCCAGTCTCTACGCCCTCTTTCCCGACCTGGCAGCGGCTGAGGCGGCCCGCAGGGGACTGGAGCAGGAGCTGGTGGAGCTCGGCTTTGAGGCCTGGTGCTGCCGCTGCGGCGGCTCCGGTGTCAGCCTGGTCGCGGATGGATCCCCACCATGACCGACGAGAGCCCTGCCCCGCCCCCCCGCAAGGGACCACTCAGCTTCCTGTCCGGTGCCCTCACCAGCGGCCTGCTGGCCTGGCTGAGCCTGGGGCTGAGCCAGCGGGTGGTGGGCTGGTACGTGAGCCATCCGCCCCACTTCGATTCACCCTTCGCCCAGAGCATCGCCACCGCCATGAAGACGCTCATGGTGGGGATGTGTTTCCTGGCCACCTTCAGCTTCGCCTTCATCGGGCTGGGGCTGCTGCTGGTGTTTGTCCGCAGTCTGTTGCCGGCCGGAGCGGAGAGCCCTTCCTAGGCTGCAGACGTCCCTGACCTCCTCCCATGACCCCCCACGACCTGGGCCTGCTGGTGGTCCTGCTGCTGCCGGGCATGCTGCTGTCGGTCCTGCTGCTCAGCACCTTCGCCGCCGGAGGCTGAGATAGGTTGGCCGCGCAAAGGCCCCTGCCCCGTGGCTGAAACCCTTCTGTTCAACGCCCTGCGCGAAGCCATCGACGAGGAGATGGGGCGAGATCCCCATGTCTGCGTCATGGGAGAGGACGTGGGCCACTACGGAGGCTCCTACAAGGTCACCAAGGATCTCTGCGAGAAATACGGCGAACTGCGTGTGCTCGATACACCCATCGCCGAGAACAGCTTCACCGGCATGGCCGTGGGTGCCGCCATGACGGGCCTGCGGCCGATCGTGGAGGGCATGAACATGGGCTTCCTGCTGCTCGCCTTCAACCAGATCTCCAACAACATGGGGATGCTCCGTTACACCAGCGGCGGCAACTACACCATCCCCGCCGTGGTCCGGGGTCCGGGGGGTGTGGGTCGCCAGCTCGGCGCCGAGCACAGCCAGCGGCTGGAGGCTTACTTCCATGCGGTGCCGGGCATCAAGATCGTTGCGGTGAGCACCCCCACCAACGCCAAGGGCCTGATGAAGGCCGCCATCCGCGACAACAATCCCGTGCTGTTCTTCGAGCACGTTCTCCTCTATAACCTCAGCGAAGATATCCCCGAAGGGGACTACATCTGCGCCCTCGACCAGGCTGAGCTGGTGCGGGAAGGGAAGGACGTGACGATCCTGACCTATTCCCGCATGCGCCATCACTGCCTCAAGGCGGTGGAACAGCTGGAGGCCGAAGGGGTGGATGTGGAACTGATCGACCTGATCAGCCTCAAACCCTTTGACATGGAGACGATCGCCCGCTCAATCCGCAAGACCCACAGGGTGATGGTGGTGGAGGAATGCATGAAGACCGGCGGCATCGGCGCCGAACTGATCGCCCTGATCACCGAGCATTGCTTCGACGACCTTGACGCCCGCCCCCTGAGGCTTTCGTCCCAGGACATCCCCACGCCCTACAACGGCAATCTGGAGAACCTCACCATCATTCAGCCCCATCAGATCGTCGTTGCGGCGCGCGAACTGAAAGCAGGCCGTCGCTGAGATGGGACGTCAACAGGGCTGGTTCGCCCTCATCCTCGCCCTCACCATCGCCTCCGGGGCCCTGCTGGCCAGCTACGGGCTGCAGCTGGGTCTGGATCTGCGGGGCGGCAGTCAGCTCACCCTCCAGGTGATGCCGGCCGGGGCCATCACCCGGGTGGATGCCGAGCAGCTGGAGGCGGTCAAGGACGTGCTGGAGCGGCGCATCAACGGCCTGGGGGTGGCGGAATCCACCCTGCAGGCCGTGGGCAGCGACCAGCTGGTGCTGCAGCTTCCCGGCGAGCAGGATCCCAGCCAGGCGGCCCGGGTGCTCGGCAGCACCGCCCTGCTGGAGTTCCGGGCCCAGAAGCCCGGCACCGAGGAGGAGATGCAGGGGCTGCTGGCGCTCAAGCGCCAGGCCGAGTCGGTCCTGAGGGCCAAGCGCCCATCGGCGGCAGACGCTGCCGATGGGCCCCAGGCACCGCCGCCGCCGGTCCTCTCCACTAAGGATCTGGCGAAGGCCCTGGCCGCGCTTGGCGTTCAGGTGCCCCCCGGCAGCAGCGAGGTGGACCAGATCGAGCTGCTGCTCCAGGAAGCCAACCGCCGCATCCTCAGCCTCTACGGCCCGCCGCTGATCACCGGCAAGGACCTCACCAGCGCGGGTCGTCAGCAGCAGGCCACCGGCTCCGGTTGGGAGGTGACTCTGGGTTTCAACCGCGAAGGAGGCGAGAAGTTCGCTGCCCTGACCCAGTCGATCGCAGGCACCGGAAGGGTGCTCGGCATCATCCTTGATGGCCGCTCGATCAGCGAGGCCAGTGTGGGAGAGCAGTTCAAGGTGGCGGGCATCACCGGTGGCGCCGCCTCGATCACCGGCAATTTCAGTGCCGACGAAGCCCGCGATCTCGAGGTGCAGTTGCGGGGCGGCTCCCTGCCCCTGCCGGTGAAGATCGTCGAGGTCCGCACCGTGGGACCGTCCCTGGGGGCCGAGAACATCCGCTCCAGCCTGGTGGCAGGCCTCTCCGGCCTCGCCCTGGTGGCGGTGTTCATGGTGGTGCTCTACCGCCTGCCTGGGGTTGTCGCGGTGGTGGCCCTGAGTCTCTATGCCCTGTTCAACCTGGCGATCTATGCCCTCATCCCGGTCACCCTCACCCTGCCGGGGATCGCCGGTTTCATCCTCTCGATCGGCATCGCCGTGGATGCCAACGTGCTGATCTTCGAGCGGGTGAAGGAGGAGCTGCGCAGGGGCAACACCCTGATCCGTTCGATCGACACGGGCTTTTCCCTGGCCTTCTCCTCCATCTTCGACGGCCACGTCACGGGCATGATCAGCTGCGCGGCCCTCTTCTTCCTGGGCACCGGGCTGGTGAAGGGTTTCGCCGTCACCCTGGCCATCGGCCTTCTGCTCAGTCTGTTCACCGCCCTCACCTGCACCCGCACCCTGCTGCGGTTGCTGATGAGCTATCCGGCCCTGCGGCGACCCACCTACTTCCTCACCGCCCGCCAGCTCCCCGGGGCCAAGGCGGCGGATACCAACCCGGGTCTGGCCTGACTGTCCCCCATGACCACTCTCCCCTCCCCCAGGTTCCGCATCAACCGCCATCGCCGTCTGGCCTGGACGGGTTCGGTGCTGGCCTGCGGCCTCAGCCTGCTGGGCCTGGCGCTCTGCTGGCTGAACCCCTCGATTCATGCACCGCTCAAGCCAGGCCTCGACTTCACCGGCGGCACCCAGGTGCAGGTGGAGCGTGACTGCGCCCCATGCACGGCGATCACCGCGCCCGAAATCCGCCAGAGCCTGGCCCGGTTGAACCTGCCTGTGGCGGAAGGGGAGCAGCCGCCGAACCTCGACGGCGCCTCGGTCCAGGTGCTGGACGGTGGCCGCTCCCTGCTGCTTCGGCTTCCCACCCTCGCGGCCGACCAGAGCTCGGCCCTGGTCACACAGCTTTCCAGCAGCTTCGGGCCGCTGCGGGCCAGCGGCACGTCGGTGAACACCATCGGTCCGACCCTTGGTTCCCGTTTGCTGCGCGGCAGCATGATTTCCCTGCTGGTCAGCTTCGTGGGGATCGCCGTCTACATCTCCTTCAACTACAGCGGCATCTTCGCCTTTCTGGCCCTGCTCTGCCTGGCCCACGACGTGCTGATCACCTGCGGACTGTTCGCCTGGCTCGGCCTGCTCCAGGGCGTCGAAGTCGACTCCCTGTTCGCCGTCTCCCTGATCACCGTGGCCGGTTACTCGGTCACTGACACCGTGGTGGTCTATGACCGGATCCGGGAGCAGCGCCGCACCATGGCTGAGCTTCCCCTGGTGGACCAGGTGGACGTGGCCGTGGATGCCACCCTCACCCGTTCGATCTACACCTCCATCACCACTCTGATGCCATTGGTGGCGCTGATCTTCTTCGGAGGCAGCACCCTGTTCTGGTTCGCCGTGGCGCTCACCGTCGGCATCGCCGTCGGCAGCTGGTCCAGCATCGGTCTGGCCCCCACCCTGCTGCCGGTGATGTCGAAGCGATGAGCGCGTCTCCCCGCCGCCAGGGGAGCCGGCGGGGTCTGCCGCTTCTCCCCCTGGTGCTGCTGCTCCTGGCCCTGATCGACCTGCGGGTGGAGTTGATGCTCCTGTGGGATCACCTCACTTGGACGGCCATCAGCGCCGCTGTCCGCTCCCATCTCCTGGCCGTGACCGTCCTGCTCTCCCAGCCTTCCCTCTGGCGCCACTACCGACGTGCCCGCGGTTGATCTCCGGCCGGATCAGGCCTGGTCCCAGGCATCCATCAGATCACGGACCAGGACCTCTTCGCAGGCCACCTGCAACACCACGACCAGGGGCAGGGCCAGCAGCAGACCGGGCAGCCCCAGCAGCGCCCCCAGGCTCAGCTGGGCCATCAGGGCCACCGTCGGCAGCAGGTTGACGGTGCGGCGCAGCAGCAGGGGAGTGAGCAGGAAGGCTTCGCCGTTCTGGAGCAGCAGGCGCAGCACCAGCACCTGCACCACCTTGGCCGGCGAGATCAGCAGCGCCACGGCCAGGGGCAGCAGGGTGGCGGCGGTGGGGCCGATGGTGGGCACGAAGGTGAGCAGGCCGCAGACCAGGCCGCTCAACAGGGCCAGGGGCACCTTCAGCAGGGCCAGACCGGCCCAGGTGGTGACGAACACCACCGTGGCGGAGATGGTCATGCCCGCCAGCCAGCCGCCGAGGGCCAGGCGGCACTCCCGCAGCAGCAGCTCCATGCGCCGCCGGTAGAACTTCGGTGTCGCGGCCACCACCAGCCGTTGATGGCTCACCGGATCGAGAGCCATCAGGATCGCCAGCAGCAGCATCAGCAGCAGCTGAACCGTGCTGTTGGCGGCGCCGCCGGCCACCCCCAGCAGCTGGGTGCCGAGGGGCTGGAGCCGGTCCCAGAGGGAGCCCTCGTTCAGCTGGCGCTCCAGGTCCCGCAGCAGGGGAGCCTTGGGCACCATGTCGCCGAGCCGCTGCATCAGCTGGGGAACCAGCTGGCTGAACTGGCGGACCTGATCGATCAGCTCCGGCAGCAGCAGATTGCCCAGGAACCATCCCACCACCAGCACAGCCAGCAGCACCAGCGAAAGGGACGCGCCCCGGTTCAGGGGGCTGAGGCGGCGCAGCAGACTGGTGGGAACGTCAAGGGCCACGGCCAGCACCACGGCCCCGAAGAGGATCAGCAGCACCCAGCGCAGCTCCCAGAGCAGCAGGAACAGGGCCACCAGGGCCAGGGTTCCGAGGAGGGTGCGTGCCTTCATGTCAGGCGCCGTTCCCGCTTCCAGGGGTCGAGGATGTCGCGGATCAGCACCTCCCGGAGAATCACCTGCAGGCACACCGCCAGGGGCAGGGCGAGCAGCAGCCCGAGCGGGCCGAACACCACGGTGAAGATCAGCTGGGCCGTGAGCGTCAGACCCGGCAGCAGACGCAGCTGGTGGTGCATCACCGAAGGGGTGATGACGTAGCTCTCCAGGTTCTGGACCAGGATGTAGACCAGCAGGACAGCCACGGCCTTCCACGGCGCATCCAGCAGGGCCACCGACATCGGGAAGATGGTGCTCAGTGTCGGACCCACGTTGGGGATGATGTTGAGCAGGCCGGCCAGCAGGGCGTTGGCCGCCACCAGCTTGATGCCCAGCAGGGAGAGGCCGATGGCGGCCAGCAGCCCCACGCACACGGAGCTGATCAGCACCCCCACCATCCAGCTGCTCAGAGCGGTGCCGCAGGCCACCACCACCTGGCGCAGCCGTCGCCGATAGAAGGAGGGACACAGGAGCAGCACCACCTCCCTGTAGGCGTCCGGCTGGGCGGCCACCATCAGGGACACCGCCACCACGAACAGGGTCTGCACCAGGCCTGTGCCGAGGTTGCCGGCCACCCCCACCAGTCCGATCGCTCCCCCACCGATCCGGTCGAGCAGGTCAGGAGGCAGGGTCCTGGGAATTCCCAGACTCGATTTCAGCCAGTCCAGGGAGCCGTCAGTCTGTCCGTAGAGCATGCGCGAGGCGCCCTGCAGGGTCTGGCGCAGCAGTTTCAGCAGCTCCTCCCAGGCCTGGGGCACCTGGAGCAGCAGTTCCCGGAACTGCTCCACGAAAGGCGGAATCACCGCCGTGGCGACGACCACCACCACCAGAACCACCACCAGCAGGGCCAGCAGCAGGGCCAGGGGCCTGGGACAGCCGATCCGCTGCCGGATGGCGCCCACCAGGGTGCAGAGGGCCATGGCGAGAACCACGGCGGCGAACAGGAGCACGAGGGCGTCCCGCAGGTTCCACAACAGAACCAGCGCCGCCAGCAGCGCGATCAGGCCCAGCCACTGGCCGAATTTCAAGCCTCCTCCTGCCCCTCCGCGGCGGCCTCGCCTTCCCCATCCCCCTGGCCGGCGAAGCCGAGGCCGTGGCCGTCGGCGTAACGCTGGGCGAAGCGCATGAAGCGCTCGAAGTCGGCGGTGCTCTTCCAGGTGTAGGTGGCCTCGAGGGCGCTGGCCTTGCCGTTCACGAACCTGGCCTTCACTTCGCGGGTCACCATCTCGCCCTCCTCATCGAGCATGAACATGCCGGTGATGTCGCCCACCGCCTGGGGCGCCAGGGCCTCCGGTTCCTCGAACACGAACGTGGCCTGGCCGGTGCGGCCATCCCGGGAGCGCGTCAGACGGATGTCGGGCACGACCGTTTCGTCCACCCCACGGAAGAACTGAATGGCGGCGGCCATGGCACTCGGGCAAAGGGGGACTTTAGGCAGAGCCCGCTCCGATTTCTCCGGCCCGTGGCCCCTGACATAGTGGGGCCAGCCATGCTGCCTTTTCGGCTGGTCGTTCTTCCATGCTCTCCGGTCCCCCGGTTTCCAGCACCGTCGGTGCCGAACAGCTGCTGGAGCGTTTCCTCTCCGGCTCGCTGCGCCAGCGCCGCAGCCTCATGGCCGCCCTTGAGCAGGCCGGCTCCGAACTTCTCGAGCTGATTCCGGATCGCCTCGACCGACTCGATGCCACCGGCGATGACTGGGCCGCCGGCCACCTGATCCAGCTCCTGCTCAGCGCCGCCGAGCCCGGAGCCCGGCAGGCGCTGCTGGAGCGCCACCCCGAAGGCTGGCTGGCGGTTCCCAGCGCCGCCGGCCGGAACTATGCCCCGCTGCAGCGGCAGCTGATGGGCCAGGACTTCGAGCAGGCTGACCGGCTCACCAGTGAGCATCTGCGTCAGCTGGCCGGCGAGGCGGCGGTGCGCCGCGGCTACGTCTATTACAGCGAGGTGGCGACGATGGCCAGCACCGACCTGGAGAGCCTGGATCGGCTCTGGGTCTGCTACTCCCAGGGCCGCTTCGGGTTCTCGGTCCAGGCCCGGCTGCTGCAGGGCTGCCAGGGCCAGTGGGATCGGCTATGGCCCCGGCTGGGCTGGAAGGCACAGGGCACCTGGACCCGCTACCCCGGGGCCTTCGTCTGGTCGCTGGAGGCGCCTGAAGGCCACATGCCACTCATCAACCAGCTGCGCGGGGTACGGCTGATGGACGCCCTGTTGCAACATCCCGCCATCCAGGGGCGCCTGGAGGCGGCGAGGCTGGACCGTCCGCGTTAGGTTCCGATCAGGCGAACCGGAAACCCCTGCTTCATGCCGCTCCGCTGGGCCGATTACATCACGCCGTCCACCCTGCAGCTGGCCCCTCTGGTGGAGCTGCTTCTTGAACCCATCGGCTGTGCTCTGCGTCAGGCGGAGCTGCAGCTGGGTCTGCAGGAAGCCCTGGTCAATGCGGTGCGTCACGGCAACGGCTGCGATCCGGGCAAGTGTCTGCGCATCAGGCGGATCGTCACTCCCCGCTGGGTCGTGTGGCAGGTGCAGGACGAAGGCCCGGGTCTGCCGATTCATGCCCGTCGCAGCTGTCTCCCCTGCCAGGCCGATTCCATCTCCGGCCGGGGGCTGTTCCTGATCCACCACTGCTTCGACGATGTCCGCTGGAGCGGCCGAGGCAATCGCCTGCAGCTGGCCGTCCGCCGGGCGAGGGTCAGCGGCCGTGACGCGGACAGCCCGGGTCGCTGATCTCCGCCTTCAGCCAGGCCTGGGCATGCTCCAGCAGGGCCAGCGCCTGATCCCGGCCCTGCGTGGTCGCAGCGGCACCGGGGTCGTCGGAGGCCAGGAGCTGCACCAGGGCTGCGGCCACCTGCTCGGCGGCCCGCCTGGGCCGCTGCCGCTTGAGGGCATGCCAGTCCCGGTCACTGATGCTCAGCTGCCGGTGCAGCCGTTCGGCCAGGGGCAGGGCCCCTTCGGGCCAGCCCCGTCCCGGCTGGACGGAGGGATCCGAGGGGGCAGGGGCTTCAGGGGGGATGGTGATGGCAGCCACTGGACGTACGGCCGGAGTGCGTTCATCCTGTCGTCCCCGGGTCCTCCCTGTCGATGCCGCACCGATGAGCCGCCTCCAGCGTCGACGCCGGACCTCCCCGGCCCGTCTGCTCCATCACCTGGCCGCCGTGCTGCTGCTGGCCGGCCGTCCAGAGGCCGCTCCCCTGAGCGGCCTGAGCCTGCGGCGCCGCCGTCAGCGCCTGGAGCTGGCCCAGCGGCTGCTCGATCCCCTGCCGGAGGCCCTGCAGCCCAGCACCCGGCACGGGGATCGCTTCTGGTCAGCCCTCCGCTGGGGGGGACTGGGAGTGCTGCTGGCCTGGCTGCTGCGCCCCTGAGCGGGACCGGATGGTCGATCAGGCGTTCGGATGGAGGCTGAACTCGTGGGGGTGAGGCCGCTCCTCCACCGCTTCCACCTCCTGACGCTTGGTTCCGATCCAGTGCTGGATCAGCTCTGAAGGGAACACCCCTCCGGCCAGCAGATAGGCATGGTCCGCGGCGAGGGCGTCAAGGGAGCCGGTCAGGTCACGGGGCAGGGCAGCGGTTCGGTCGGGCGTCGCGGCCCCGGCCGAGGCCTCCCGATCGCACGGCGGACCAGGATCCAGCTGTCGACACAGGCCATCGAGACCGGCCAACAGCATGGCCGAAAAGGCCAGGTAGGGGTTCGCCAGTCCATCCCCCTGACGTGCCATCACCTGCCGATGCCAGGGATCCTCCCCCGTCGGCGGGACGCCGATGACGGTGGAGGGGTCGTGGCGGGCATAGCTGAGCCGCGTCGGCGCCTGCGGACCGCTCGCCAGGCGCCGGTAACTGTTGGTGCCGCAGTTGCTGAAGGCCGCCAGGGAGGCCCCATGGTGCAGCAGACCTCCCACGTACCAGCGCGCGGTCTGGGACAGATCCGCGTAGGTGCCCTCGCCGAAGAACAGCGGATGGCCGGCTTTGAAGAGGCTCTGATGCACGGCCAGGCCGGCGCACAGCGGAGCCGGCAGGGGCTTCGGCAGGAAGGTGGCGGTTCTGCCATGGCGCCGGGCGCCATGGCGCACCACGTAACGGGCGACCATCAGGTTGTCGGCGGCCCGCAGCAGATCGGCGCTCTGCAGGGCCAGGGTCTGCCGGGGCCCTGCCGGTGGGGCTGAGGACGGGCCCACCGCGATTCCCAGGGCTTCGAGGGTGAGCAGCAGCTCCTGCCGGAAGGCCTCCGGCGGCGGCTCGCCGGGGATGACGCGGCAGCCATCGCCGCTGGCGTCGGAATGGCAGGTGACCTCCTCGAAGACGAAGAAGTCACTCTCCGTCGCGAAGCGGGCCCCGTCGGCCAGACCGGTGCTCCCCAGATGGGCCATCGCCCGGGCCGCCAGGGAGCGGGGGCAGTGGCGCAGGCCGTCCACCGTGCCTGCGGGCACCTGAAAGCTCCCGATCAGACTGAGGCTCCTGGGGGTCAGAAAGGGATCGATCCAGGCGGTGGTCGGGTCGGGTCTGACGGTCAGGCTTCTGGGCAAGGCCGCAGGCCAGGCTTCGCTGGCGGCGACCTCGAAGCTGATGCCGTGGTGGAAGGCGTCCTCACTCAGCCGCTCGGCGTCCAGGCCGATCGAATGCCAGCTCCCCCCGAGGTCGCTCAGCTTGAGAACGATCCGTTCGATCCCGTCGTCCCCGAGACGGCGCAGAACGTCCTGGATGGAGGTGGCCATGGCGGGGGCTGGGAAGGAGCTGGCGCCACGATCGTGCCGCCCGGACGGATCCGCGAGCGCGTAACCGTTTCTGTCAGATTCTCCAGAACCAGCCGCAGCACAGGAATCTGGCGGATTGCAAGTGCTACCTTCCGCTGCAGGTGCGTCGATCCGTTTCGTCCATGCGAGATGCCATCACCGGTCTGATCGGTCGGTACGACCAGCTCGGCCGCTACTTCGACCGCGCCGCGATCGACCGGATCGATTCCTACTTCGGTCAGGCGGAACTGCGGCTCGCCGCCGTGGAACTGATCAACCGCGAGGCCGCCACCATCGTGAGGGAAGCGGCCCAGCGGCTGTGGCTGGAGGACCCGGAACTCCTCCTTCCCGGTGGCAACGCCTACACCACCCGGCGGCTGGCGGCCTGTCTGCGCGACATGGATTACTTCCTCCGCTATGCCAGCTACGCCCTGATCGCCGACGACGTCACCATCCTCGACGAGCGGGTGCTGAACGGGCTCGATGACACCTACAAGAGTCTGGGAGTGCCCACCGGTCCCACCGTGCGCAGCATCGCCCTGCTGGGCGAGGTGATCAGCGAGATGCTCGCTGATGGCGGCATGGCCGACACCGCCGTGGTGCGGGCCCCCTTCGATCACATGTGCCGCGGCCTCTCCTCCAGCAACGTCCGCGCCCGCTGAGGCCAACGCTCGCTTCGCCCCCTGAGGCCAACGGCTGCGTCGCTCACTGACGCCGACGGCCGTTTCCTACTCTCGGTTCACTTCCGCCGCTCCGCCCGGTCTTGCCTCCTCTCCCCGTGCCTTTCTCCATCAGCAGCACCCACAGGCTCGGGCTGGATCCCATCGCCACCCCCGAGCGCCTGCTCCTGGGGCCCGGACCCTCCAATGCCCACCCCACGGTGCTGCAGGCCCTTTCCAGGATGCCCATCGGTCACCTCGATCCGCTCTACATCGAGCTGATGGGGGAGGTGCAGGAGCTGCTCCGCTACGCCTGGCAGACCGACAACCGGCTCACCATCCCGATGAGCGGCACCGGCAGCGCCGCCATGGAAGCCACCCTGGCCAACACCATCGAGCCCGGCGACAAGGTGCTCGTGGCGGTGATGGGCTACTTCGGCCTGCGGCTGGTGGACATGGCCGGCCGTTACCGGGCCGAGGTGGCCACCATCGAACGACCATGGGGTGAGGCCTTCGACCTCGCGGAGATCGAAGCCGCCCTGATCGCCCACAGGCCCACCATTCTGGCCATGGTGCACGCGGAAACCTCCACCGGGGTGTGCCAGCCGATGGAGGGCATCGGTGAGCTCTGCCGTCGCCACGACTGCCTGCTGCTGCTCGACACGGTCACGTCCCTCGGCGCCGTGCCTCTCCACATCGACGCCTGGCAGGTGGATCTGGCCTACAGCTGCAGCCAGAAGGGCCTCAGCTGCCCCCCCGGACTCGGTCCTTTCACCATGGGACCCCGTGCCGAGGCCAAGCTGGCGGCCCGCAGCGACAAGGTGCCCAACTGGTACCTGGATGTCTCCCTGCTCAACCAGTACTGGGGCAGTGACCGCGTCTACCACCACACGGCCCCGGTGAACATGAACTTCGGCATGCGCGAGGCCCTGCGCCTGCTGGCCGAGGAGGGCCTGGACGCTGCCTGGGCCCGCCACCGCGCCAATGCCGAGCGTCTGTGGGCCGGGCTGGAGCGCCTGGGTCTGGAGCTGCACGTCAGCGAACCCCTGCGGCTCGCCACCCTCACCACCGTGCGGATCCCCGAGGGTGTGGACGGCAAGGCCTTCAGCCGCCACCTGCTCGACCGTTTCGGCATCGAGGTGGGGGGGGGGCTGGGTGCCCTGGCCGGGAAGGTGTGGCGCATCGGCCTGATGGGCTACAACAGCACCCCCGAGAACGTCGATCGCCTGCTGGGTCTGTTCGAGAGCGAACTGGCGGCCTTCCGCTCTGCCCCGGCAGCCGTCGCTGCCATCGCCTGAATCAGTCCTCAGGCGTCGACGGGTCGCCCGGAGGCAGTGCCCTTTCCGCGCCTCTGCCGGAACCATTCCTCCAGTTCCCGGCCGGCGCAGTCGCCCAGCACTCCGCCGACCACGCGCATGTGGTGATGCGCACTGGCGTGGCGTGAGAGATCCAGACAGCCGCCCAGGGCTCCCCGCTTGGGATCCGCCGCGGCGAAGACCACCGTGCCCACCCGGGCCTGGATCAGGGCACCGGCGCACATCGGGCAGGGCTCCAGGGTGACGATCAGGGTGCAGTCGTTGAAGCGCCAGTCGCCCCTGGCGGCGGCGGCCTGACGCAGGGCCAGCAGTTCGGCGTGGCCCAGGGGATCGGCCTGCCGGTGGCGACGGTTGGTGCCCCAGCCCAGACAGCGGCCGGAGCCATCCAGCAGGGCGGCGGCCACGGGGATCTCACCCCCTGCTCCGGCCGCCCGGGCCCGCCGCAGCAGGCGGTCCATCCACAACAGGGTGAGGGCGTCATCCACCATCCCTTCCTTCTAGCCATCCGGGCTTGAAGGCAAGCGGCAGAATGCCGATGCCCTCACTTTCGCCGTTGGCCAGCGTTCCCCCCGCCCAGCGGCTGCCGCCGCCCCTCCGGGACTGCGAACCGTTTGCGGATCCCTCCGTTGCGGATCCGGCCCTTGAGGCCTTCCTGCAGCAGGCGGCCGCTCTGCTGTGTCGCTGGCTGGGCCAGGCGGGACAGGGCACCCCCCTGCCCGGCCTGAGTGTGCTGCCCGTGGTGGAACCGGAGCGGGCAGGGCTGGACAGCGAACGGCTGCTGGCCGATCTGCAGCTGGTGATGGAGGGGGCCTACAACCCCAACCATCCCGGCGCCCTGGCCCACCTGGACCCACCGCCCCTGACGGCGTCGATCGTGGCCGACCTGGTCTGTGCGGGGCTCAACAACAATCTGCTGGCGGAGGAGCTGTCCCCCAGCCTCAGTCGGCTGGAGCGGGCGCTGTGCGCCTGGATGGCCAGCCGTCTGGGGCTGCCCGGCGGGGCCGGTGGCGTGGCCGCCAGTGGCGGCAGCCTCAGCAATCTGATGGCCCTGGTCACCGCCCGTCGGCAGCGGGGGCTGGCCTGCCGCGGCGATGCCGTGGTGCTCTGCAGTGAGGATGCCCACGTTTCCCTGGCCAAGGCCGTGGCGGTCATGGGCCTGCCTCCGGAGGCCCTGGTTCAGCTGCCCGTCGATGCCGCCGGTGCCCTTGAACCCCTGGCCCTCGAGAGCTGCCTGGCGCGGCTGGATCGTTCCGCCACCCCTGTGATCGCCGTGGTGGCGACCGCCGGCACCACCGTGCGGGGAGCCCTGGATCCCCTCGACACCGTGGCGACGCTCTGCAGCCGCCAGGGTCACTGGCTGCATGTGGACGGCGCCATCGGGGCGATCTTCGCGTTCAGCGACCGGCACCGCTCCGGGCTCGCCGGCCTGGGACGGGCCGATTCCGTCACGGTCAACCCCCAGAAGCTCCTGGGCATCACCAAGACATCCTCCCTGCTGCTGCTGGCCGACCCCTCCCATCTCCAGCAGGCCTTCCGCACCGGCCTTCCCTATATGGAACCCAGCTGGGGGGGTGGCCATCAGGGGGAGGCGGGGCTGCAGGGCAGCCGGCCGGGGGAGATCCTGAAGCTCTGGCTCGGTCTGCGCCAGCTCGGCCTGGACGGCATGGCCGCCCTCATCGACGGGGCCGTGGCGCGTCGCGCCGAACTGGAGCGCCGGCTGCGGGCCATCGGCGGCCTGGCCCTGCGCGGCGGTCCACTGCATCTGATCGCCTTCCGGCCGGAGGGGCTCGATGGCCCCGCGGCGGAACGCTGGAGTATCGCCACCCGCCAGTGCCTGCTGGAGGAACAGCTGATGCTCTCCCGCCCCCACTACCGAGGGCACCACCATCTCAAGGCCGTGCTGGGCAACCCCCACACCGGTCCGGAGCAGCTGGATCGGCTGGCCCTGGTGGTACAGCGCAGTCTGATGGGAGGCTGCGGTGCCTGAAGCCGGCCCTTCTCCCGACCGTCGCGGCCGCTGGGTGGCGATTCTCACCGGGGCCCTCTCGATCCTGATCGGGGTCGCCTATCTGGTGCTGATCACGGTGCTGGATTCCCGCGGCCCCCTTCAGCCTCCTCCGCCCGAGGCCCTGGGCGGGGCGGCAGCCGCCGGGTCCGGCGCTGCTGCAGCGGCTCCACCACCCGCCCCAGGGCCGTTTCCAGGAAGCTGCGCAGCAGGCCCTCCCGCCTGTTGAGGTCGTATTCCCGTTGCAGCACCTCCTGCAGGCCCCCGTCGCCCCAGTCCTGGTTCTGGCGGAAGTAGGTGATGAAGCTCCTGCCCGCCACCCGCGTCAGCCAGGCCGCACTCACCGCCTGGATGGCACGGCTCACAAGCAGCGTGGGCAGATTCAGACTCAGGGCGCTGCTGATCAGCCCCACACCCCCCTTGACCAGGCCCAGGCCCGCCAGGGTGCGGCCCACGGAGAGGGCCAGATCCTGGGCCGTCTCGCGGCTGAGGCTGACGCCGTAGACCTTGCCGATCTCCACCACCATCTGGGCGTTCACCGCCGCGGTGCCGAGCAGGTCGATGCCGGGCAGAGGCGTCACCATGACCACCCCGGCGCCGATCCACATGTAGCGGTCGACGATGGTGGTGGCATCGCTACGACGCTGACGATCCAGCAGGGCCTGGCTGGCATGGCTGAGTCGCCTGCACTGGAGCAGCAGGTTGTCGGCGATCAGTTCCTCCCCGTCGGCATGGAGCACGGCAGCCATGCGGCGCACCAGGGCCTCCACCTCCGGCATGGGCTGGAGCGGCCTCCCCCCCGGCATCGGCACGCTCTGGGGGGAGGCGCTGGCGGGGATCACGTCGTCCGGCTCGAGGCGGCCTGCGCAGCGCTGCCGCAGCAGCGCCAGCAGGCGCCGTTCCTCCTCCTCGCCGCGCAGGTCGCACTTGTTGAGCACCAGCAGCAGCCGCTTGCCCAGCCCCGCCAGCGCCTCGAACACCTCCAGTTCGCTGGCGCGCAGATCCCCATCGACCACCAGCAGCAGCAGATCGGCCCGGGCGGCCAGGCCCCGGGCCAGCCGCTCCCGCTCGCGCCCCTCCTGGCCGGCCTCGAGGATGCCCGGAGTGTCCTCCAGGATCACGGCGCGGGGCAGGCCTCGCAGGCGCAGTCGGTAGCGGCTGGAGGCGGTGGTCGATCCCATCGGCGCGCCCACCTCCCCGACGACCTCCTGCAGCAGGGCCCTGATCAGGGAGGTTTTTCCGGCCGACCCCGTTCCGAACACGACGATCACCAGATCGCCCCGCTCCAGTTCGGCCGTCATCCGCTGGCGTTCCTGGCGCAGGGCTTCCCGCTCCACCGCATGGCGCACCTTCTCCAGGGTGCGGTCGATGGCTCCCAGGTTGCGCTCGGCCGCCTCCCGGCGGCTGGAGGAGGGCGGGACGGCGGCTGTCCGGCGTCCCGCTGCCGGGCCCCTGCGGCGCCACAGCTTCAGCCAGGGCCAGCCCACCTGCACCCCCGCCACCAGCACGGCCGCCAGCAGCAGCAGCATCAGCGGCCCCACGAGCCAGTAGGGGAGCCAGGTGCTGAGGGTCCACTGCAGCTGCTGGATCGCCTGCAGCACCATGCCCAGGGCCAGCAGGGCCAGCAGGCCGAGAACGATCCCGATCCAGAGGCGGGGGGGCAGGTTCACGGCGCCGGCGGAGCGGTGCGGACGATCTCCCCCCACAGGGAGGCGGCCAGGGCGCTGCTGGCGGCGGTGGGGCTGTTGTCGTCGTTGCCGAGCCAGATGCCGATCACCCAGTGGCGTCGGGGGACATAACCCACGAACAGCAGATCCCGACCCTCATTGGTGGTGCCTGTCTTGCCCCAGCTGCCAGGGCCCACATCGGCGGCTCTGCCGGTGCCGCCGCTGACGACGGCCTCGAGCAGCGATTGCATCGCTTTCGCCGTGGCGACGCTGGTCACACGGCGCCCGGGACTGGCAACGGCCCTGGCGCCGGCGGCCCGGCAGTCAGCCCCCCCGTTCCCGGCGCTGGACTGGGAGCCCGGGCAGGCCTCGGCATCGGTGAGACGTCGGATCGTGGTGGGTGGTCGCCAGACGCCTTCCGCCGCCACCGCGGCATAGGCGGCGGTCAGCTCCAGCAGGGTGACTTCGCTCTGGCCCAGGGCCAGACCGGGCACCGGCGCCAGGGGGCTGGTGAAGCCCAGGTCCCGCCCCTTGCGGACGATCGCGTCCAGCCCGTCCTTGCGGGCCAGCCGCAGGGCGGCGGTGTTGCTGCTGATCGCCAGCGCCTGGCGCAGGCTGAGGCTGCCCCCGCAGCCGCTGGCGAAGCGCTGGCCTGCCCACTCCAGGGGTCCACAGCCGATCCGGTCTCCCGGCTTTGCACCCCGTTCCAGGGCCACCAGGTAGGGCACCAGCTTGAAGGTGCTGCCCGGCTGGCGCAGGGCCATCGAGGCCCGGTTGAACTGGCTCTGCAGGTAATCCCGCCCGCCGGCGATCGCCACGATGCCACCGCTGCGGCTGTCGAGCACCACCACCGCCCCCTGGCTCACCCCCAGGGACCGGCTGGCGTCGATCCGCTGCCGCAGCAGCAGCTCGATCCGTTCCTGGAGGGCCGGGTTGAGGTGGGTGTCGATGAGGAAGTTGCCTTCCGCAGCCACATCCTCGCCCACCAGGTTCTCCAGGTCGCGGCGCACCTGATCGGTGTAGAAGGGGGCTCCTCTTCCCTGGGTGGAGAGACAGGCATCCGCCGCCAGCCGGATGGGCTGGCGGCGGGCGCTTCGGGCCCGGTCGGCATCGATGCGGCCGGCGGTCGCCATCTTGTCGAGCACCCGGTTGCGGGAGGCCAGGGCGGCGGCGGGATCCAGGCAGGGGTCGTAGCCGTTGGGGGAGGGAAGCAGACCCACCAGCAGGGCGGCCTCTTCGAGTGTCAGCGCGGCTGCCGGCCGGGCGAAGAAGCGTCGTGAGGCGTCCTCGAAGCCCCAGACGGCGCCCAGGTAGACCCGGTTGAGATAGCTCAGCAGCAGCTCCCCCTTGCTGAACCGGGCCTCCAGCTGGAGAGCCACCAGCAATTCCCGCCATTTGCGGCCCAGGGTCTCCCCCTGTCCGACCTGCTCCGGGTAGAGGCTGCGGGCGATCTGCTGGGTCAGGGTGCTGCCGCCCTCAAGCACTCTGCCCCCGAGCAGGTTGGTGAGCAGGGCGCGGGCGGTGCCGATCGGATCGACCCCTGGATGCCACCAGAAACGGTTGTCCTCGCTGGCCAGCAGGGCCTCGATCAGGACGGGGGGATAGGCCTCCAGGCTGGCCAGCTCCCGATGCTTGCGATCGGCCAGGGAGGCCACGGGCCGGTCGCCGCGGTCGTAGAGGAGCAGAGGGCCGCGCACCGTGGCCAGGCTGCCCCGGGTGGGCACCTGCACCAGGGAGAGGCCCAGCAGCAGGATGCCCGCCCCGGCCAGGCCCGCGGCGCAAGGCCCCGCCCAGCGCCCCAGCCGCTTCCAGGCTGGATTCCCGTCGCGCCGGAACAGCAGCGTCGGCAGGTCGGCCTGGTCGTCCGGACCGAAACGCACCCGGTCGCCGTCGCGCAGCAGCAGCTCCCGCACCCGCCGCCCCTGCCACCAGAGGCCGTTGGTGGAGCCCTCGTCGCTCAGCAGCCAGTGCTCCCCGTGGTTCTCCAGCAGGGCGTGCCGCCGGCTCACGGCGCTGTGGTCGATGACGATGTCGTTGTCCGAGGCCCTCCCCAGCCGGTAGCAACCGCCGTGGAGCGGATGGGTCCGCTGCTGCAGTCCGGGGCTGTGCAGCTCAAGTCTGGCCCCCGCGAGCGGGGGCCGGCGGCGCAGCCGCGGCTCCAGGCGCTCAGGAATGGCGGTCGGCATGGGGGCGGAGCAGATCGAGGAGGAAGCAGGCCACGGCCAGGTTGATGGCCACGTCGGCAATGTTGAAGATTGGGAAGTGGATCGGGATGAACTCCAGGAAGTCCACGACCGCACCGTCTCGCCAGCGGTCGATGCCGTTGCCCACGGCCCCGCCGAGCAGCAGTCCTAGGGCGAGGACGTTCCAGGGTCCGGCGGGTGGGCGCCAGAGGATCCAGCCCAGCAGAACCAGGCTCACCACCGCACTCACCAGCCCCAGCAGAGCCGGTGCCCCGGTGAGCAGACTGAAGGCAGCACCGGTGTTTCTCACCCTCTGGAGCTGGAGCAGGCCTGGAAGCAGGGGCTGGATGCGGCCGCTGGCGAGGTGCTCCAGAGCCCATCCCTTGCTCAACTGGTCCAGGGCCACGGTCAGGGCCGCCAGCAGCAGCATGGCCAGCCGTCGCAGGGTCACGCGCACGGTCACGAGGGCACCAGCAGCAGCCGGCGCAGCAGCCAGGCCACCAGCCCGGCGGAGCAGCAGAGCAGCAGCTGGGGCAACAGGGCCAGGCTGTAGGTCACCGCCAGTGTCAGGGAGTCGCCCCCCCAGCGGCCGGCCAGATGGCCCAGCAGCAGGTTGGCGAGACCGCAGAGATGCAGCACCACCAGACCGATGGCGGCGGCGCCGGTGAGGGTGAGGGGATCGTCCATGCCCTGCTGGCGGGCGAGCTTGCCGGTGATCCAGGCGGCCGGAAGGAAGCCAGCCAGATAGCCGAAGCCCGGATCGAGAAGGTAGCCGATGCCTCCTCCTTCATGGAAGACCGGCAGCTGGAAGAGTCCGACGCTCAGATAGGCCACCGCCGCCAGGGTGGCACTGCGGGGGCCGCAGACCAGGGCACTCAGCAGCAGGGCCGGCACCTGCAGGGTGATGCCCAGGGGGCGCACGCCCCAGCCGCTGGCCTCGTGAACCGGAAAGGCCGCCGGCACCAGGCCGCCGACGAGAATCAGGAGCAGGCCGGCGATCGCTCCGCTCCAGGTGGCAAGGGCCCGCAATGCTCCGTCCGTGGCTGGCGCCCATCCTGCTGCAGCTAGGTTCGGCTGAGAAGGGCACGGTGCCCCTGGAGCGTCGAACCCATGCCGGATGCCACCCCCGCCGATCCCCTGCCCGAGAAGGGACTGCCCGAAAGGGGCCAGGCGGGTGAACCTGCCGGAGAGGCCCCTGGAGCGACGGTCCGCCTGGGGGATGCGGTCCGGCTGCGCCAGCCTCCCCGCTACCTCAAGAGCGCCGATCCGATGCCCATGCTTCGGCCACCTGACCTGGTGGATCCGGAGGAAGTGGGACGGGTGGTGGAGATCCGGGCCCTCACCCTGAGAGCGGTCCGCTTTCGCCGCGGCACGTTCCTGATCAGCGAAGCGGATCTGGAACCTGTGCCCCCGGGCGACTGAGCGGATGGCTGAGCCAGGCCCGCCGGCAGGCCGCCAGGGCCGGCTCCGGACCCACCAGGCTCAGGCAGGGTGCGGCCAGCCAGCGGCGGGCGGCGTCCCGCAGTTCCTGGGCGCTGATCCCTGGAGCCCGCTCCAGAACACGGCGAACGTGATCGGTCGGCAGGCCGTGGCTGAGCACGAGTGCCTGGCGCTCGGCGATCTGGGAGCAGGTCTGGCGACCCATGGCGTCCTGGCCCCGGAATTTCGCCAGGGCCAGCAGGCGGGCTTCCCCATCGAGGGGCTCCTGCAGGATCCGCTCCCATTCCTCCAGCAGACAGGTGGTGGCCTCCGCCGCCCGTTCGGCCGAGGTGGACAGGTGCATGACGAACGGGGTTGGGCCTGACCGGGCCGGCAGGTGAACGCCGACGTCGTAGGCCAGGCCGCGTTCCTCCCGCATGGTCACGAACAGCCGACTGGACATTCCCATGCCCAGATGGGACTGCAACAGCCGCAGGACCAGGGCATCCGGATGGCCCAGGGGCACGGTGGCGGCCCCGAGCATCAGCACCACCTGCTCGGTGTCCTGGACCTGCTGGCCGTAGCGCCCGGTGGGCTCAGGGGGGCCGGCGAAGGGCTTGGGTGCAGGCATGCCGGTGGTCCAGGGGGCTGACGCCAGGCCCTGCTCCAGCAGCGTCGTCAGGGACGCAGGTGCATCACCGCAGAGCACAAGCACGGCGCCGTCTTTGCCGAGCCTTTCGACGAGGGGGTGGAGCTGTTCCTGTCCGAGACCAGCCAGGTCCGCCTCGATGCCGAGCGGATCGTGGCCGTAGGGGCCGCTGCCGTAGAGCAACTGACACAGCTGGTCGTGAGCCACCTGGAAGGGATCCTCCTTCTGGCGCTGCAGCAGCTGCAGGTTGAGCTGGCGTTCGATCGCCACCTGGTCAGGTTCCAGCCGCGGCCTGCGGGCCATGGCCAGCAGCAGGGGCAGCAGATCGGATGCGTCGGCGGCGGCACATTTGAGAGCCAGCACGAGGCCGTCCTCATGGGCCTCCACCCGCAGGGCCGCCCCGGATCCTTCCACCCGATCGGCCAGGGCGTCGGCGTCCAGATCTCCGCAACCGCGGGTCATGGTGCCGGCCAGCAGCTGGTGGGCGCCGCGCTGACCCATGGGATCCAGGCCGCTGCCGCCCGGTACCGCCAGACGGGCCGCCAGGATCGCCGGGCCGGGTCGGTGCAGCACCCGGAGCGGCAGCCCGCCGCTCAGCCGGCGGTGGTCGTCGTGGCAGGTCGGGGGGGCGATGGTCATGCCGGCACAGCCTCCAGAAGACAGGCCCGGGCGGGGTCCAGCAGGGGAAGCAGCTGCCGCTGCAGGCGCACGGGTGACCAGCCATCAAGCAGCTGCAGGGGGTGGTCCAGGGGCTGGCTGCGTCCCCAGAGGTGGTTGCTGCCGATCAGGGAAGCGACGCCACCGGCGGATTCCAGCGAGAAGCGATAGCCGTTGGCCACCAGCCGGCGGGCCCGCAGCCATTCCTGCTCCCCGAGCGGCTCCCGGTGCAGCTCCCCCCAGACCTCCTCGATCGCCTGGCCCACAGCGGTCAGGTCCTCCGGGTCACAGACCGCCTCCAGCAGGGCGAAGCTGCCGCCTTCCATGGCATGCAGATCCAGGTCGATGCTTTCCACGATCTGCAGCTGCTCCCGCAGCCGTTCCACCAAGCGGCTGCGCCGTCCCTCCGCCAGCACGGTGGTGGCCAGATCCGCTCCCGCCATGCCCTCCAGGTCGCTGGCGGGGGGCAGCCACCAGAGCATCAGCAGCCGGGCGGCCTCCAGCCGCGGTACGGCCAGCCGGTGGCGGCCGGTCACCACGTTCAGTTCAGCCGGATGTCTTGCCCCCTCGGCGGCGGCCAGGGATCCGAGCGGCCCGGCGGCGGCCCGTTCCATCAGCGCGCCGTCGCCGACGGCTCCGGTGAGGGCCAGCACACAGCGGCGACCTCCATAGAGGCGCCCATGAAAGGCGGCCATCGCGGCCGGATCGTGGGCGAGCAGCGCCTCCCGCCGGCCGAGGATGGGCTGGCCGTAGGGGTGGTCGGGGCAGGCCAGGGCGAGCAGCCGCTGCAGGGCCACCTCTTCGGGCTGGTCTTCGCTCTGGGCCAGCTCCTCCAGCACCACCTGCCGTTCCATGGCGAAGCTGCCCGCCTCCAGCCGGGGCCGCAACACCAGATCCAGCAGCAGATCGAGGGCCTCGCTGGCCCCCTCCGGCGGGATCAGAACGTGGTAGTGAACGTCATCGAAGCCGGTGGCGGCGTTGCTGCTGCCGCCCAGCGCCTCGATGCGACGGTCGAACTCTCCGGCAGCCAGTCCGTCGCTGCCCTTGAACACCATGTGTTCCAGAAAATGGGCGATGCCGCTTTCATCGGCGCGCTCAAAGGCACTGCCGGCACGGCACCAGAAGTCGAGACACACCAGGGGGGCCTCGGCCTGGTCGAGCTGCACGAGCTCGACGCCGTTGGCCAGGGGGCGGCTGATCGGTGTGGCCAGACCGGGCAGCAAGGAGCCGCAACAACCCAGGGAAATGCTCACGGACCCATGGCAGGATCCGCATTCTGCTGCGGCGGTGCGTCGATGGGTGAGGTCGGTCGGGATGCGGACGGTGGCATCCACCCCATGGTGGATGCTCTGGCCGAGCGGATCCGCCTCTGCCGCAGGGATCTTCCGGATCTGGCGCCGCTGCCCATAGACCCGGAACTGGAGGCCATCACCGGCAGCCTGGATGGGGATGCTCTCTTCATCCGCAACGAGGTGCACCGCTGCAGGGGGCTGCGCAAGCTGCATCTCGAGACCGCCCGTCTCGGGGCCGGGCTGCAGATCCTGCACTGTGTCTTCTTCCCCGATCCGCGCCACGATCTGCCGGTCTTCGGCGCCGACATCGTGGCCGGCAAGGCCGGTGTGAGCGCCGCCATCGTCGATCTCTCCCCGGTGGGGGAGACCCTGCCGGCCCCGGTGGCCGAGGCCCTCGCCGCCCGCCCCCGGGCCAGCTTCAGCCAGGAGCGGGAGCTGCCGCCCTGGGGTTCGATCTTCTCGCCCCATGTGCTGTTCGTGCGGCCTGGCTCCCCTGAGGAGGAACAGGCCTTCATCGAGGAAGTGGCCGCGTTCCTCGGGGTGCTTTCCGCGGCGGCGGCGCAGAGCACTTCCCAAGCACCGGAGGATGCAGCTACCGTTGCCCGATGGAAGGGGCAGTTGAAGTATTGCAAGCAACAGAAACTAAACGACAAGACCCGTCGGGTCCTGGAGAAGGCGTTCCATCCCCAGTGGGCGGATCGCTACATCGAGGAGTTGCTGTTCGACGACCCACCGGCCCCTGGCTGAAAGCCCTGCTGATCCTGGGGGCCGCAGGTCTCCTGGTCTGGACAGTGGCATTCGTTCGCCGCAGCCCATCCACACCGTCCGCGGCCACTGCCGTGGTCAATCGTTCGCCTGCACCGACGAAGGCGGTCGCCGCCCTCGGCCGCCTCGAGCCGGCCGGAGACATCAGGGTGCTGGCGGCCCCGATCACCGGGATCGGTGGCAGCCCCCGCATCACCCAGTTGCTAGTCGCCGAGGGCGACAGGGTCAGCGCCGGCCAGTTGCTGGCCCGCTTCGACAACCAGGACAACCAGCGTGCCGAACTGAATCTGATCCGCACCCGCATTTCCAACCTGAGCCGCCGCCTGACCATTCAGCAGCGGGATCTGGGTCGCTACCGCAAGCTCGCCAGTGATGGTGCCTTTTCCGCCGCTGACCTCGATGTCCTGGAGCAGCGGACCCTGGAGCTGCAGGGTCAGCTGCTGGAGGCGAGGGCCGCTCTGGTCAAGGCGTCCACGGATCTGGTCAACACCGAGCTGAGGGCCCCGATGAACGGCACGGTCCTGAGGATCCACACCCGGGTCGGCGAGCGACCGGGTGACAAAGGCATTCTCGAACTGGGGGCCAGCGACCGGATGGAAGCGATTGTGGAAGTCTACGAAAGCGACATCGATCGGGTGCGGCTTGGCCAGGTGGCCACACTCACCAGCGAGAACGGAGGTTTCAGCGGAAACCTCACCGGCCGTGTCAGCCGGATCAGCCCCCAGGTGCGCCAGAGAGATGTGCTCTCCACCGATCCCACGGGAGATGCCGACGCACGCATCGTCGAGGTCCGCGTCGTGCTCGATCCCGACGATATCGCCCGTGTCCGTGACCTCACCGGACTGAAGGTGATCGCCCGGCTGACTCCCTGAAGCCCCCTAGTCGCTGATGCAGTTCTGGCAGGCTCGAAAGATCCCCCTGGCGTGGCTCCTGCTGACCCGTCAACCGATGCGGCTGGCCGTGGCGCTGGCGGGGATCGGCTTCGCCGGTCTGCTGATGTTCATCCAGCTCGGTTTCCGTGACGCTCTGTTTGATTCCAGCGTCACGGTTCACAAGATGTTTGACACCGATCTGGTGCTGCTGAGTCCTCGAACTACCAGCTCCATCAGGATGGCGAGCTTTCCTCGCCGCCGGCTGGCCCAGGCCATGGCGAACCCTGCTGTTGTTGACATTGTGCCTGTGCACTGGGATTTCGCCCTCTGGAGAAACCCTGAGAACAAATCCAATCGACCCATCCTGGCCCTGGCCTACGAACCCGGCCACAAGGTGTTTCTCGATGAGAAGATCACCGATCAGTCCAGCCGGCTCACGCAGCGGGGCCGGGTGCTTTTCGATGAACTGTCCCGCAACGAATTCGGGCCTGTACCGGAATGGTTCCGGCAGGGCCGAACGGTGGAGACGGAGGCGGCTGGGAAGCGCCTGAGGGTGGCCGGGCTCTTCAGCGCGGGCCCCTCCTTCGGAGCCGATGGCACGATTCTGCTCAGTAACGAGACCTTCCTGAACCTGTTCCCCAACGCCCCTCCAGGCAGCATCGAGCTGGGACTGATCCGGCTCAGAAACGGTTCTGACCCGACCAAAGTCAGGGATCAGCTCAGGCGTCTTCTTCCCAATGATGTCAGTGTTCTGACCAAGCAGGGATTCATGGATATGGAGATCAATTATTGGCGCACCAGTACGGCCATCGGTTTTATCTTCGGCCTGGGAGCAGCCATGGGGTTTGTTGTTGGATGCGTGATCGTTTACCAGATTCTTTATTCTGATGTGAGCGACCACTTGCCTGAATATGCCACCTTGATGGCCATGGGATACAATCTCTTTTCACTCGTCGGAGTTGTGGCCCGCGAGGGTTTTCTGCTTGCGCTCATCGGTTACCTTCCAGCCTTGGGAGTCAGCAATCTTCTTTACATCGCTATTAAGAGCGCCACAAAGCTTCCTGTCCTGATGATCTTTGACAGGGCGCTGCTTGTCTTCGTCATGATCCTTGTGATGTGCATGGGATCGGCAGCTCTTGCCATGCGACGCCTGGGTGATGCCGATCCAGCAGAAATCTTCTGACTCCGATGGTGCTCTCTTCTCCTATCGCCGATACCTCCAGCCAGACTTTCGCCACCGTCGCCGTGAGAGGGCTCAGTCACTGGTTCGGCACCGGGACGATGCAGCGCCAGGTGCTGCAGGGCATCGATCTGGAGATTCGCCCCGGCGAGGTGGTGCTGCTCACCGGACCCTCCGGCTGTGGCAAGACCACCCTGCTGACGCTGGTGGGAGCGCTGCGGCAGGTGATGGAAGGATCCGTGCGGGTGCTGGGCTGCGAGCTGAACGGTTCGAGCCGCCAGGAACGGCAGTTGCTGCGCCGCAGTGTCGGGATGATCTTCCAGGGTCACAACCTGCTGCGCTGCCTCACCGCCGAACAGAACGTGCAGATGGGTGCCGATCTCCTGCCTGGGCTGGGCTACCGGGCTCGCCGCGACCTCGCCAGGGAGTGGCTGCGGGCCGTGGGTCTCGATGACCATCTGAGCAAGCTTCCCCACGACCTCTCCGGTGGCCAGAAGCAGAGGGTGGCCATCGCCCGGGCCCTGGCGGCCCATCCCCGCCTGCTGCTGGCGGATGAACCCACCGCCGCCCTCGACAGCCGCACCGGCCGGGAGGTGGTGGATCTGCTCAAACGCCTGGCGCGGGACGAGGGCTGCTCCGTCCTGATGGTCACCCATGATCCGCGCATCCTCGACGTGGCCGATCGCCTCGTGCGCATGGAGGATGGCCGGCTCTGGGCCAGTGAGGCCCCGGTCGTTTGAGTAGGGTGGAGGTTCTCCGTCTCTCTGAAGCGCTGTCCGTATGGCGAAACGCAGGAATCTCAAGAAAGAAAAGCAGGAGCGCAACCGCGCCTACGCCCGCAAATTCAAGAAGCGCAAGCTGCGCAACGACGGCCGCGGTGAAGGGGCCGGCAACGGCGTGACCGGCACGGCCAACAACGGCGGCGCCGCCGACTGATCACGGCAGGCCAGCCACGGCTGATCCGGGGGGATTCGATCGGGATCCCCTTTTTTCATGGCCGCCCCTGATTTCATGGCCAACCCTGAGGCTGCTCGCCCCGTCACGCCCCTCCGCGACCCTGAACCGCCCCACCCTCCGATGTTCATCAGCGTCGTCATCCCCACCTACAACCGGCTGCCGATCCTGCGCCAGTGCCTGCAGGCCCTGGAGCGGCAGGAGGTCGATGGTCCCCTGGAGGCCTATGAGGTGGTGCTGGTGGACGACGGCTCCACCGACGACACCGTGCGCTGGCTGGATGCCCATGCCACCGCCTTTCCCCATCTGCGTCTGATCCGTCAGGACCACGGCGGTCCGGCGGAGGGTCGCAACCGCGGGGTGGAGGAGGCCCGCGGCGATGTGATCGTCTTCATCGACAGCGACCTGGTGGTGACCGGGCGTTTCCTTCACCACCACGCCACCGCCCTGGAGCGGGCCTGGCGGCAGGACGGGGACCGTCTCTGCTTCACCTACGGCGCCGTGATCAACACCCACAACTTCGAGGATCCCACCGCCGAACCCCACAAGCTCCGGGATCTGTCCTGGGCCTATTTCGCCACCGGCAACGTGGCGATCGACCGCCGGGTGCTGGAGGAGGCCGGGCTGTTCGACACCGGCTTCCGGCTCTACGGCTGGGAGGATCTGGAGCTGGGGGAACGGCTGCGCCGCATGGGGGTGCGGCTGGTGCGCTGCCCGGAGGCCGTCGGTTACCACTGGCATCCGCCCCTCAGCCTTGAGCAGATCCCCGACCTGGTGCGGGTGGAGCGGGAGCGGGCACGGATGGGGCTGGTGTTCTTCCGCAAGCACCCCACCCGCCGGGTGCGCTTCATCATCCAGTTCACCTGGCTGCACCTGCTGCTCTGGGAGCTGCTCACCCTGGGGGGGCTGATCAACGAACGCAGCCTCCGGCCCCTGCTGGGCTGGCTGATCCGCCATGGCAAGCCCGGTCTGGCGATGGAGCTGCTGCGGCTGCCCCTCAACCGTTTCGGGGTACGGGCGCTCCACGCCGAGGCCCGTGGGCAGGGCCGTTTGATAGGTTGACTCAGTAACCCAACACCGCACACCTGCATGTTTCGGGTGATCCGCTGCCTTCCCTATGGCGCGGCATCCCTGGCAGGTGGAGGCCAACCCGAAACCCAACCCCAACTCAAATGGCTGTCGTCACTCTTTCCGAGATGATGGAGGCTGGTGCCCACTTCGGACACCAGACCCGTCGCTGGAATCCCAAGATGTCGCGCTACATCTATTGCGCGCGCAACGGAGTCCACATCATCGACCTCGTGCAGACCGCCGTCTGCATGAACAACGCCTACAAATGGACCCGCAGTGCCGCCCGCAGCGGCAAGCGTTTCCTGTTCGTGGGCACCAAGAAACAGGCTTCCGAAGTGATCGCCCAGGAGGCGGCCCGCTGCGGTGCCTCCTATGTGAACCAGCGCTGGCTGGGGGGCATGCTCACCAACTGGAGCACGATGCGGGCCCGCATCGATCGCCTCAAGGATCTGGAACGCATGGAGTCCTCCGGCGCCATCGCCATGCGGCCCAAGAAGGAAGCTGCCGTGCTGCGTCGTGAACTCGACCGCCTGCAGAAATACCTCGGCGGCCTCAAGAACATGCGCCGCCTGCCCGACGTGGTCGTGCTGGTGGACCAGCGCCGCGAGACCAACGCCGTGCTCGAGTGCCGCAAGCTTGACATCCCTCTGGTGTCGATGCTCGACACCAACTGCGACCCTGATCTCTGCGACGTGCCGATCCCCTGCAACGACGACGCCGTGCGCTCGGTGCAGCTGGTGCTCGGCCGGCTGGCGGATGCCATCAACGAAGGCCGCCATGGAGCCCAGGATCAGCGCGGCAGCGACGACGACGCCTGAGCCGTTCCCTCCCTCCCGACCATCCTCCCTCCCCCCCATGGCTGAGATCACAGCGAAGCTCGTCAAGGACCTGCGCGACAAGACCGGCGCCGGCATGATGGACTGCAAGAAGGCCCTCACCGAATCGGGCGGGGATGCCACCAAGGCCGCCGAATGGCTGCGCCAGAAGGGCATCGCCACCGCCGAGAAGAAGTCCGGGCGCACCGCGGCCGAAGGGGCCGTAGGCAGCTACATCCACACCGGCGCCAGGGTCGGGGTGCTGGTGGAGGTCAACTGCGAGACCGACTTCGTGGCCCGCGGCGAGCTCTTCCAGGAGCTGGTGCGCAACGTGGCGATGCAGATCGCCGCCTGCCCCAATGTGGAGTACGTCAGCACCGACGACATTCCCCCCGAGGTGGCGGAACGGGAGAAGTCGATCGAGATGGGTCGTGATGATCTATCCGGCAAGAAGGAGGAGATGAAGGTGAAGATCGTGGCCGGCCGCATCGGCAAGCGCCTCAAGGAACTGGCCCTGATGGACCAGCCCTTCATCCGTGACAACACCGTCACCGTGGGCGAGATGGTCAAGTCGGCCGCCGGCAAGACCGGCGAGAACATCCGGGTGCGCCGCTTCACCCGCTACACCTTGGGCGAGGGGATCGAGGTGGAGCAGTCCGACTTCGCTGCCGAAGTGGCGGCGATGGGCAAGGCGGCCTGAGCCGCACCCTTCCCCCCTCTGCCGATCCGGAGCCCCGTTGAGCGACCCGTCCGATCCCATTGATCTGCCGGGTCAGCTCGAGGCCCTGACGGGGATGCTGACGGACTCCAATCCCCAGCTGTACCGCCATCTGGCCCTCTACCTGCAGGTGCTGCGCCAGGTCCTGCCGCAACGGGTGAGCCAGGCCTGTTTCCATCTGGCCACCCAGGTTCACCCGCAGCGCTATGCGGAGCTGTCGCAGGAACGGCGCAAGTGGCTCCACCGTCAGGTGGAGCAGCTGGTCCGCCGTTGCTCCAGCCTGCTCACCGTCGAGCAGCTGGCCATCCTCGCCGACCAGATCGCCCGCGAGAACCAGCGGCGCAGGCGTCACGACCAGCAGCAGATCCTGACGGAACTCACCCTGGCCGGGGATCCGGAGCCCATCCCCGGCTCTGATGTGTCTGCCGAGCTGCTGCCTCCCGGTTCTGTGCAGCTGGCCCTGGCTCCGCCGCTCTCCGGAATGGCGTTCGCCTGGAGCCGGATCGGACACGGCGACAGCCGGCAGGAGGAGGATGGGGAAGAACCCGAGGCCGAAACCGCCGAGACAGGCCTGGAGGATCACCAGAGCCTGGCCAGAGTCCTGGCGGCGGGGCAGACCGATCGCAGCGACGAACCTGATCCGACCGGGGAGGAGACCGGCACGGAAGCGGCCACCCAGGGCGACGGGAGCATGGACGGTCAGAGTCCGGACTCCATCTGGCAACCGGGACGGTTGCCCCGGGATCCCCGCCAGGTGCTCCGGTGGATGGACGGCATGGAGCTGGCCCTGGCACGGCGGCTGCGCAACCTCTCCCATGCCATCAACGTCGAACTGCTGCGGGCCGGGGTGAACCGCAGTCTTCTGCCGGTGAGCCTGCTCGATGCGGTGCTGACCGGCCAGCTGGACACGATGGCGGCTCCTCCCAACCTGCTGCGGCTGCCACTCCCCTTCGGTGGAGGTGTCGGCAGCACCCAGGCCCAGACCATGGCGGTGCTGCTGCGGGCCGTGGAAATGGAACTGGAGGAGCCCCGCCTGAGAACCTGCCGGCGGCGGCTGCAGCAGCATCGCCAGGAGGTCCGCAGAATGGCCCAGCAGTTCCGTCGCCTGCAAGGGCGTCTCCGGATTCACCAGGCCGAACAGCTTTGGCTGCAGGACATCCGCCCCACCCCGAACCCGGACGACTGAGCAGCTCGGCGGCGGCTGGTGCTGGGCTCGCGTCCGGCTCCCCGACGTTCGACGCCTGGTGCACCCCCCTGCAGCAGGCCTGTCGGCTGGAGGCCGAACGGGGCTTCGGGGATCTTCAGGGGCGTCAGGACTGCTTCAGCGGCTTCGTTGGCGCAGCCCTGGCGGCTCCGGCGGCAGGGCTCGGGGCACGGGAGCGGCAACGGCTGACGAGCCTGGCCAGGGAGTTCGCCGGCTACGGCCGACTGGCCCTGGGACACCGCCAGTCGCTGGTCCGGCGGCTGCGCCAGATGCTCCATGACCTGCGGCTTCAGCGCCAGGAGGCGCGTCCGGTGGGTCCGCCCCGCCTGCGGCTGGCGACTCCACCCGAGGCCGCGCCCGCCGCCGGGCGGTCGACGCAGGGGCTGACAGCGGAGACGCCCCTGGCGGAGGTGGCCGGCATCGGTCTGAAGACGGCCACCCGGATGGCCGCCCTCGGCCTGCTGGTGGTGCGCGATCTGGTGCACCACTATCCGCGCGACTATCTGGATTACGCCCATCTGGTGCGGATCGCGGCCCTGGAGCCGGGGCGTACCGCCACCATCGTCGCCACGGTGCGCCGTTGCCATGCCTTCGGCAGCCCCCGCAACCCCAACCTGGCCATCCTGGAACTGCACCTCCAGGACGTCACGGGACGCCTGAGGGTCTCCCGCTTCTTCGCCGGCCGTCGTTTCAGCAGTCCGGGCTGGTTGAAGTCCCAGCAGCGGCTGTACCCGGTGGGCGCCACCGTGGCGGTGAGCGGCCTGGTGAAGGAGAGCCCCTACGGGCCCTGCTTCGCCGATCCGCTGCTGGAGGTGCTGGAGGCGCCTGGGGCAGCGGTGCGCTCCGAGCAGATCGGTCGGCTCGTTCCGGTCTATGCCCTCACCGAGGGGCTCAGCGGTGAACGGCTCGGCAGGGCGGTCGCCGCCCTGCTGCCCGAGGTGGGCCGCTGGGATGATCCCCTGCCGGAGTCCCTGCGGCGGGATCTGGACCTTCAACGTCGTGGCGAGGCCCTTCAGGGCATCCACCGACCCCTCGATCGGGCCGCCCTCCAGGGCAGTCGGCGGCGCCTGGTGTTCGACGAGTTCCTGCTGCTGCAGCTGGCCCTGGGGCAGCGACGGGAACGGCTGCGCCGGCTGCCCGCCCCACCCCTGCTGCTGCCCGGCGGCGGCGGCGACCTGGTGGGTCGGTTCCTGGACCTGTTGCCCTTCGCCTTCACCACCGCCCAGAGCCGGGTGCTGGCGGAGATCCGCGCCGACATGGCACGCCCCCAGCCCATGGCGCGGCTGGTCCAGGGGGATGTGGGCAGCGGCAAGACCGTGGTGGCCCTGGCGGCCCTGCTGGGCGCCATCGAGGCCGGCTGCCAGGGGGCCCTGATGGCCCCCACCGAGGTGCTGGCGGCCCAGCATTTCCAGAAGCTGGCCCAGTGGCTGCCGCAGCTCAACGTCAGCGTCGAGCTGCTCACCGGCTCCACCCCCTCCCGGCGGCGGCGCCAGGTGCTGCAGGATCTCGCCAACGGGCAGGTGAAGCTGCTGGTGGGCACCCATGCCCTGCTGGAGGACCCGGTCCAGTTCGATCGGCTGGGGCTGGTGGTGGTGGACGAGCAGCATCGCTTCGGCGTGCGTCAGCGCAACCGCCTGCTGGCCAAGGGGTTGCAGCCCCACCTGCTCACCATGACCGCCACGCCCATACCCCGCACTCTGGCCCTCTCGATCCACGGGGATCTGGACATCAGCCAGATCGATGAGCTTCCGCCCGGTCGCACCCCGATCCGGACACGGCTGCTGCGTGGTTCCGAGCGCCCCTCCGCCTGGGAGCTGGTGCGTCAGGAGGTGGCCCGGGGCCAGCGGGCCTATGTGGTGCTGCCGTTGGTGGAGGATTCGGAGAAGCTGGATCTGCGCTCCGCGGTGGAGGTGCACCGCCATCTCGAGGAGGAGGTGTTTCCCGCCCTGAGCGTGGGGCTGCTGCACGGCCGCATGACCGGTGAGGAGAAGCAGCGGGCCATCGCCGCCTTCCAGGACGGTCGCTCCCAGGTGCTGGTCTCCACCACGGTGGTGGAGGTGGGAGTGGACGTGCCGGCGGCCAGCGTGATGGTGATCGAGCATGCCGAGCGTTTCGGCCTGGCCCAGCTGCACCAGCTGCGGGGACGGGTGGGCCGGGGCTCCGCGGCCTCCCACTGCCTGCTGATCCATGAGGGCGACAACCCCATGGCCCGCCAGCGCCTGGAGGTGCTGGCCCGCAGCAGCGACGGCTTCGAGATCGCCGAGATGGATCTGCGCCTGCGAGGCCCCGGTCAGGTGCTCGGCACCCGTCAGTCGGGTCTCCCGGACCTGGCCCTGGCCAGCCTCAGCGACGACGGGGCCGTGCTGGAGGAGGCCCGCACAGCGGCCCGGCTGATCCTGGAGCAGGACCCCGACCTGGAGGGCCATCCCGGCCTGCGTGAGGCCCTCGAAGCCCAGCGCCGCCGATCGGTGGAGGCGGCCCAGCTGAACTGACCGGTGCCCGTGAACCCTTGCTGGCGGCGATTGAATGGAATCCAGCCGCAGATGCTGCAGCCATGGCGCCCCTGCGTCCCTGGAGTCCGATCCCCATCCACGATGCGGGTGAGCCGCTGATCGGTCTTCCGGCAGGTCTCTGGCGTCTGGAGCCCCATCCCTATCAGGCCCTGGGGGCCCCCTACGGCGAGGGGGCCAGCCCGTTCCGGTTGCGCCGGGCCGTGATCACCCGGCTCGAGAAAGCCCAGCAACGGCTTCAGCGGCAGCAACCCCGCTGGCGACTGGCCATCTTCGATGCCTGGCGCCCCATCGCCGTGCAGGCCTTCATGGTGCGCCACGCCTTCGTCGAGGCCTGCCGCCAGCGAGGGCTGGATGCGGATGGCACCGGTCCCGCCCAGCGGGCCCTGGCGGCCGAGGTGGATCGGTTCTGGGCGCCGCCCAGCGCCGATCCGGCCACTCCGCCCCCCCACAGCACCGGCGCGGCCGTGGATCTCACCCTGGCGGACGGGCTGGGTCGGCCTCTGGCCATGGGCGGTGCGATCGACGCCATCGGGGCCGTTTCAGAGCCCGACCACCACAGGGGCGCTGCGCAAGGCACCGAAGCCGCCGCGTGGCACCAGCGGCGGGTCCTGCTCGCAGAGGTGATGGCCGGCGCGGGCTTTGTCCAGCACCCCAATGAATGGTGGCATTTCAGCCACGGGGACCAGCTCTGGGCCTGGCGGCAGGGAGAACCCCGCGCCCGCTACGGCCGCGTGGATGGCTGAACCGAGTCCTGTGGCGCCTGGCCGGGCGGCATGGCACCGGCCGGAGGGATCGGGGTGCCCGGCAGGGTCAGCCCCAGTTCCCGAAACAATGTGCTGGCCTCCTTGCGGAGCAGCAGGCCCTTCTGGACGCAGCGTTTGAGGCTGGCCAGGGTCATGTCGTCCTGGAGCCGCCGCAACCGGGCCAGCACCACGGGGCTCTGATCGGCGTAGGGCAGCAGATGGGCCCGGTAGGAGGAGCGGATCGCTTCCGGCTTGCAGGCGAGCGGATCGGAATCGAAATACCTGGTGGGCGGGGGCGGCGACTGGGGACGCTCCGGCTCCACCGTCCAGCCGGGGGATGCTGCCCCAGACCAGCACAGCCCCCCCAGGACGGAGGGCAGCAGGATCAAGCGGAGGAAAGAAGCAGGCGTCCGCATCCAGGGGGCCTCACGGCTTCAAGGGTAGGAAACCGGGGGCTCCGGATCAGAAATCAGGCAGGGCTGAGCAGCCGGGCCACCCGTTCGGGACCGATCTTCTCGATGAAGTCGCCGAATCGGCTGCGCTGCCCGCCCTCGTCCCGCCAGGCCGTCAGCAGGGGTTCCAGGGTGGTCTCCAGGTCCTCCAGGGCCATTTTCTCCAGGTACGGCTGAGCAAGTCTGGTCAGGCTGTGGCTGCCGCCGAGCCACAGCTGGTAGGCGTCCACACCGCTGCCCACCAGACCGATCTCCGCCATGTAGGGGCGGGCGCAGCCATTGGGACAGCCCGTCATCCGCACCAGCAGGGGTTTGCGGATCTCCAGCTTCGCCAGCAGGGCATCGAGGCGGTCGAGCACGGCGGGAAGGATCCTCTCGGCTTCGGTGATGGCCAGGCCGCACAGGGGCAGGGCCGGACAGGCCAGGGCATGGCGGGCCAGGGCGGCGGGGGCCTCCGGGCTGGTGATGCCCAGGGACGTCAGCCCCTCCCGCACCGAGGCCCGCTGGGAGGTGCCGATGTTGCAGAGGAGCAGGTCCTGGTTGGGAGTGAGTCGCACCTCCAGCTGGTAGGTCTCGACGAGCTGGCGCAGACCCCGCTTCAGTTCACCCTGCAGGCGACCGCAGAGGACGGGAAGACCCACGAACCAGAGGCCGGGTGACTGGCGGTGCCAGCCCAGGTAATCGGTGAGGGTGGAGGCCGGTTCGCTGCGCAGACCCTTGATCGGATGAGGGAAGTAGCGGCCCAGTTCCTCCCGGAACCAGTCCACCCCCCGGTCCTGGATGAGGTACTTCATCCGGGCATGGCGGCGCTGCTCGCGGTCGCCGTGATCCCGCTGCAGGGCCACGATCGCCTGCACCAGCTCCAGCACATGTGCCGCGGCCACGTAGCCGAGGGGATCGGCGGTCCGGGCGAAGGTCTCCTCCTTGTTGTGGGTCCGGCCCATCCCGCCGCCGACGTAGACGTTGCAGCCGCGGGGTCGGCCGGATGGATCGGTGAACAGCACCAGGCCGATGTCCTGGGTCAGCAGGTCGACCGAGTTGTCGCCGGGGACGGTGACGGCGACCTTGAACTTGCGCGGCAGGTAGGTGGCGCCGTAGAGGGGCTCGGCGGCATCGCCGCTGAAGACGGCCCCGGCCTCCTGGAGCTTGCGTGCCTTCTTCACGGCCCCCTCGGGCTTGATGCGGTAGCTCAGATCACCGTCCACCCAGAGGTCGAGATAGGAGCCCTCGGCCGCCTGGGGGGCGAGCAGGTCGGCGATGCGATCGGCCAGCAGGCGGGCCTCCGGATAACCATCGCGCTCAAAGGGAGCGGCAGGGGCCATCACGTTGCGGTTGATGTCGCCGCAGGCCGAGAGGGTGGAGCCCAGGGCCCGGACGATGCCGCCGATCACCTCCTTGAGGTCGGCCTTGGTCACCCCATGCATCTGGAAGGCCTGACGGGTGGTGATCCGCAGGGTGCCGTTGCCCAGCCGATCGGCGAGGGCGTCGATGGCGAGGTAAAGGGAGGCAGGAACGCGACCGCCAGGGTTGCGCAGCCGCAGCATCATCTGCCAGTCCTTTTCAGCCCCCTTGCGGCGCTTGTCCCGGTCGTCCTGCTGGTAGCTGCCGTGGAACTTGAGGATCTGAACGGCCGGTTCACTGAAGCTGGGCCGATCGTTGTCCAGTTCGCCCGCCAGCGGATCGTGCAGGTGGCCGCTGCCGGCCTTGAGGGCCTCCTGGCGGGTGGGGGGTTTGGCAGGGGAAGCCGATGGGAGCGACGTGCTGTCGGCGACCGTCGTCGTGGACATCGGCAGATGGACGGGTAGGAGAGGAATGAAACTAGCGAACGGCAAGTCTCGCCCCGCTGGATCGCCTGCCCTTCTCCCCCATTTGCATACAGTCTCGTACTGACCGCCCCGCCGCATGGCCACCTTTCTGCTGGAGATCGGAACCGAGGAACTGCCGGCCGATTTCGTGCGCCTGGCTCTCCCCCAGCTGGAGGCGATTGTGGCCCGCGATCTGGCGGACGCCCGGCTGGCCTCGGACGCGATCACGGCCAGCGGCACCCCCCGGCGGCTGGCCGTGAGCATCACCGGGCTCCCCGAGCTGCAGCCGGATCTGGTCGAGGAGCGCAAGGGACCGCCGGCCCTGCAGGCCTTCCGGGATGGCCAGCCCACCGCCGCCGCCATTGGTTTCGCCCGGCGCTGCGGCTGTTCCCCCGAGCAGCTGGAGATCCGCGACACCGACAAAGGCCCCTTCGTGTTCGCCCGCACCACCGCTCCCGGCCGTGCCACCGCTGAGGTGCTGGCCGGCCGGATTCCCGAATGGATCCGGTCGCTCCAGGGACGACGCTTCATGCGCTGGGGTGAAGGGGAGGGACGTTTCAGCCGCCCCCTTCGCTGGCTGGTGGCGCTCCTCGACGAACGGGTGGTGCCGGTTCAGCTCCCGGATCTGGACCCACCCCTGACCAGTGGCCGCCTCAGCCGCGGTCACCGGCTCCACGACACCGAGGTGGCGATTTCCTGCGCCGATCGCTACGTCCCCTCCCTGGCCGAAGCCTGTGTGCAGGTCGACCGGGGGGAGCGGGCCGCGGGCATCCGGCAGGCCCTGGAGGGGGCGGCGGCCCGGGCGGAGGGCGTCCTCGATCTGCCGCCGGAGCTGTTCGACGAACTGGTGGATCTGGTGGAGTCCCCCCGGCTGATCGAAGGCGCCATCGACACGGCTTACCTGGCCCTGCCCCCGGAGGTGCTCAGCACCGTGATGCGTCTGCACCAGCGGTATGTGCCCCTGAAGGTCTCCGCCGTCGCCGCCGATCCCCTCGCCCTGACGTCCGATGGGGTGCTCCTGCCCCGCTTCCTCTGCATCGCCAATGGCCTTGCTGCTGCCGACGCCACCATCCGGCGGGGCAACGAGCGAGTGCTGCGGGCGCGGCTGGCCGATGCGGCGTTCTTTCTGGCCGCCGACCGGCGTCAGAGCAGCACCGAGCGGGTGGCGGCCCTTGATCGGGTCACCTTCGCCGAAGGCCTCGGCAGCCTGGCGGATCGCAGCCGGCGCATCGCCTGGCTCACCGACCTTCTCTGCCGCAGCCTGGAGATCGATCCGGCCACCGCGGAAGTCGCTCGACGGGCCGCCCCCCTGTGCAAGCACGATCTGGTGAGCCAGATGGTGGGTGAGTTCCCTGAGCTGCAGGGGGTGATGGGGGCTAAGTACCTGCTGGCCGAGGGGGAACCGCGCGCTGTGGCCCTGGCCGTGCTGGAGCACTACCAGCCCCGCGGTGCCGGCGATGCCCTGCCCGGATCCCCGGCTGGCGGCCTGCTGGCCCTGGCAGAAAGGCTGGAACTGCTGCTCAGCATCTTTGCCCGGGGGGAACGGCCCACGGGCTCCTCCGATCCGTACGCCCTGCGCCGCGCCGGCAACGGCCTGCTCCAGATTCTCTGGGATCGGGGCTGGTCCCTGGATCTGGTCAGTCTGCTGGGCCAGGCGACGGCCCACTGGCAACAGCTGCTGGAGACCCTGGCGGTGCGACCCCAGGCCCTGGCGGCCGACCTGCTGGAGTTCCTGCGCCAGCGGCTCGCCAGCCTGCTGGAGGAGGAAGGCTTCGGCACCGATCTGGTGCAGGCGGTGGCTGGTGAGGGGGTGTCCGTGGAGAGGGTGCTGCGGGATCCGGCCGACGCGCGGGCCCGGGTGGACCTGCTGCGGCGCCTGCGACAGGACGGCCGCCTGCCCCTGGTGCAGGCCGTGGTGCAGCGGGCCTCGCGCCTGGCCGAGCAGGCCGATCTGGAGCCGGAGGTGGTGACTCCGGAGGGGGCGGTGGACCCGGCCCTGTTCCGTTCCCCCAGTGAAGCTGCCGTTCTGGGCGTGCTGGAGCGGCTGGCGGTCCACGCCGCCGCCGCCGGCACCTCCCGCTACGAGCCCCTGGCCCAGCTGCTGGGGGAGAGCGGTGAAACCCTGGCCGCCTTCTTCGACGGCGCCGACAGCGTGATGGTGATGTGCGACGAGCCGGAGGTGCGCCGCAACCGGCTCAGGCTGCTGGCGGTGCTGCGCAACCAGGCCGCGGTGCTCGCCGATTTCAGCCGCCTCGGGGGCTGAAGTTTGTGGCCGCCGGCGCCGGCGGCGGATGCCTCAGTGCAGCAGGGCCACCTCCACGCACAGGCCGGGGCCGAAGGCCATGGCCAGGCAGGGGCCGGGTGCCCCGCTACGCCGCAGTCGCTCGAGGATGAACAGCAGCGTCGGGGAGGACATGTTGCCGCAGTCCCTGAGCACCGAGCGGGAGGGTTCGATCAGCGTGGGGGCGAGTCCGAGGGCGTCCGTCACCGCCGAAAGGATGCGGGGCCCGCCGGGGTGCACCGCCCAGCTGCCGATCGCCGCCAGATCCAGGCCATGGCCGGCCAGCCAAGCCTCCAGCCAGGGCCGCAGATGCTCCCCGATCAGCTCCGGCACCCGGGGCGAGAGGTCCATGGCGAAGCCGTGGTCCTCGATGCCCCACGACATGGCCTCGGCGCTGGCGGGCACGACCAGGGAGCCACTGGCGATCAACCGCCCCAGCGGGGGAAGGCCTGGCCCCCCCACCGTCCTCTCCCCTCCACAGGCCACCAGGGCGGCGGCCCCGTCGGCGAACAGGGCATTGGCGACGATCCGCTGGGCATCCCAGCCGTACTGGAGGTGCAGGCTGCAGAGCTCGACGGCGCACAGCAGAACGCAGGCCTGCGGATCGGCGCCGATGAACCCGGCGGCCACCCGCAGACCGTTGAGGGCCCCATGGCACCCCATGAAACCCACGTGGGTGCGGGCCACATCGGCGGCCAGGGGCAGGGCGGCCATCAGGGCGAGATCGACCCCGGGTGCCTGGAATCCCGTGCAGGAGACCGTGACCAGGTGGGTGATCCGTTCGGGGGGCAGCCGGGCCTGGGCGAGGGCGGCCTGCACGGCCCGCAGGGCCAGGGGGGCCGCTTCGCGGGCATAGCGCCGCATCCGTTCACCCGTGCCGGGGCTGGTGGGACCGAAGAAGGTCTGGTGGCAGGCGGCGTCGCTGTCTCCGTCCGGACCGCCGGGCTCAAGCAGGACGCTGTGGCGCGTGGCGACGCCGGAGCGGCGGTGGAGCGTCTCCAGCAGCCGCAGCTGGGTCGGGGAGCGGCCCTGGTTCGGCAGGGCCACCTCGGCAGCCAGAGCCGAGGCCTCTCCCTGGGCGATGCGATGGGGGGGCAGGGCCGTGCCCAGGCCGTGGATCGTCAGGGCCATGGGTCCAGGCTCAACTGTTCCAGGGTTGCACCTTCGAGCTGATGAAACAGCGGCGCCGCCAGCGCCGGCCAGCGGGCCACCAGCGCCAGCAGGCGGCGACTCAGCCCGGGGCGCCTCAGGGCGAAGGCGAGGCCGTGGCAGAGGCGCTGCCTGGAACCGATCAGACGGGCATGGCGGCGGGACCATTCCCGCTCGATCGCCACGGACCAATCCTCCTGGCCGCGCAGCACCAGGGGCACCGCCGCCAGTGCCCCCACCAGTCCCCAGCCCATGCCCTCGCCGGTGAAGGGCTCCACGTAGCCGGCGGCATCCCCCAGCAGCAGCAGGCGCTCGGCCGAGGGCGGGGTGCAGCGGCGGGTGAGGGCCGGGGTGGCGCGCCAGCAGGCTGCCTCCGCTTCCGGCAGGGGATCGAAGCCTGCGTCCGCCAGAACCCCGGCGCTGGCGGCGGCAGGTCCCCCGGCGGCGATCACATGGGCCCGGTCGAAGGCGGCGGCCAGGTTGAGGTCGCCGGTTTCGTTCCGCACCAGCCCCACGTACCCGTGGCGACCGATGGCCATGTGGATCGTCCCCGCTGCGTAGCCGCCGCTGTCGCCGGCCATCCTGCAGCCGGCGCCGATCCTGGCGCCCGGGCGGATCCGCGTCCGGATCGGCAGGGACTGGTCGAGGCCGGGGCTGCCAAGCCCTGTGGCCAGCAGCACCACCCGGCCGCTGGTGCTCCAGTGGTGGTCGCCGCTGCGCAACAGCACCTGCCGGCCCCCGGTGCAGGGGGCCGTCACGGTGGCCTCGGTGTCCATCCGCAGCACGGCGCCGGCGGCCTGCGCAGCCCCGCAGAGGGCCTGGTCGAAGCGCGCCCGGGAGATGGAGAGGCCCATGGGCAGTCCCAGTTCCGCCCCCTGGCCCCCCAGGCCGAGCCGAAGCCTGGCGAGGGGCACCCCCCCGAGCCCTGCGACCAGCCCGCCGAGGCCCGCCTGCTCCAGCGCCCTGAGGCCGACCCCGCTCAGGCAGCTGCCGCAGACCTTCCAGCGGGGAAACGTGCGCTTCTCCACCAGCAGCACCCGCAGGCGGTGGCGGGCCAGCTGCTGGGCGGCCAGGGCCCCGGCAGGCCCCGCCCCGAGCACGATCACGTCCCACTCCGGAGGATTCATCGGTGGGCCGATGTGCCGTTCGGCTGGTGCCAGCTCAGCAGGTACCGCTCGGGCCAGCTGCGGCGGACCCGGGCGCCCTCCAGACCGGCACGGGCCGCCAGGTCCCGCACTTCGTTCAGACGAAAGGCTCCCTGCACCGAGACCGGCCCATCGAACCGGACGATCGCTGACCGGCTCAGCAGACGGCAGCCCACCCAGGCCAGCCCGTAGCCGAGGGGGCTGCGGATCAGGTCGTTGACCAGCACCAGGGAACGGCTGGCCTGGGCCATGCGGCCCAGCAGATCGATGGCGGCTCCCTCGTCGAGGTGATGCAGGAACAGGGAGCACAGGATCACGTCGTAGCTCTCGGGCAACCGGTCCTTGAGGACATCGGCCTGGAAGAAGGTGGCATTCAGATCGCGCTCGGCCGCACGGCGGCAGGCGATGGAGAGCGCCGTGGGGCTGAGGTCGCAGCCGTCGACCTGCACCGCCAGGCCTGCTGAGCGGGCCTTCCCGGCCAGGGCGATGGTGTTGTCGCCACCACCGCAGGCCAGATCCAGAACCCTCAGGGGCCGGCCGTGCCGCTCCCTGGCCAGCACATCGATCGGCCCGAACAACGATCCGACCGCGCCGCTGATGGCATTGATGCGTCGCAGCCCTGCCAGGGCCTCGGCATGGGCCACCGGATCGATGCCGGGCTGATCCATCATTTCGGCTTGCCGGTGCCGCTGGGCCAGGGGTTGGAAGCGCATCGGGTCAGTTCATGGGGCCAACGGCGCCGCAGCGACCTGGAGGTGTGGGAATGGCAGAAGAGTGAGTTTCAGGTTAATTCGTTTACCAGAAGGCTGTGACGCCAAGACGAGGCGAACAGCTCAAACGGCAGTGGGCCTTGCTGTTTGCCCGATTCAGCCACTTTCTCCACGGCAAAGAATCTGACCGGATAGATACACCACTACCTGTTAATCTTGCCTTCCTATCCGTACGTGGTCTGTACGGCCTCCCTGGCGTCATCAATGCTGCTTGAGTGTCTGTTGATCGTGCTGTTGATTCTCATCAACGGTGTTTTTTCCGGTTCGGAACTGGCCATGATGTCGGCGCGGAAACTTCGTCTGGAGCACCGGGCGGAGCAGGGTGACCAGAAAGCCTCCGTGGCCCTGAAGCTGATCCGTTCCCCCAATGACTTTCTCTCGACGGTCCAGATCGGCATCACCCTGATCGGCATCCTCAGTGGGGCCCTGGGTGGGGCCACGGTGGCCCGATCGCTGCGGCCGATGCTCGAGGCCCTGCCCCCGCTGCGGCCCTGGGCCGAGCCCCTGTCCCTCGGAATCGTCGTCACGCTGATCACCTATCTGTCCCTGGTTCTCGGGGAACTGGTGCCGAAGCGCGTCGCCCTCAGCGACCCGGAGCGCATCGCCTGCTTCGTGGCACCCCCGATGCGGATCCTTTCGGGCTGGATGGCGCCCCTGGCCCATCTGCTGGGCTCCTCCACCGATCGCCTGCTCTCGGTGATGGGCATCGTCGAGAGTCAGGAGCCCGACATCACCGAGGAGGAGATCAAGGCCCTGCTGCGCCGGGGTACGGAGTCGGGTCTGTTCGACGTGGAGGAGCACGCCATGGTGCAGCGGGTCTTCCGGCTGGCTGATCGTCCGGTGAAAGCGATCATGACGCCCCGCACCGAGATCAGCTGGCTGGATCTGGCCGAGTCCCCCCAGACCCATCTGGATCAGGTCAGGGCGGTGAACCACTCCCTCTTTCCGGTGGCCCGCGACAGTCTCGATGCCTGCGTCGGGGTGGTGCGCGGACGCACCTTCCTGGCGGCCCAGCTCAGCGGCGGTCCCCGGGAGGTGGAGGCCTTTCTGCAACCACCTCTCTATGTGGGGGAGAGCACCCGGGCCCTCACGGTGATCGAGCAGTTCAAGACTTCGGGCATTCACATCGCCCTGGTCACTGATGAATTCGGCGGCGTCGAAGGCCTGGTGACTCTCAACGACATGATGGAGGCCATCGTGGGCGATCTGTCCTCCGCCAGAGACAGGGAGGACCCGATGATCATCCTGCGTGAAGATGGCTCGTGGCTCCTCGATGGCGCGCTCGACATCGCCGACTTCAAGGACCTGGTGGCCAGGACTCGCCTTCCGGATGAGCTGCGGGGCGGCTATCAGACCCTGGGTGGTTTCGTGATGCACCACCTCGAGCGCATCCCCCGGGCCGGGGAACATTTCGTATGGGAAGACCTGCGGATCGAGGTCGTCGACATGGACGGCAAGCGGATCGACAAGCTCCTGGTCAGCCGGTTGCCGTCTGGGTCCAGTTCGGGAGAAGGGTCGGACTGAACCCGGCCCCCCACGGGTCAGTCGATCACTTGCTGGCCAGCACCGGCTCCCGCAGGGACTCTGGCCCCGGTTCCGGATCCACGGCGGTGGTGGGGCGCCCGCCCGCGGGCTTCATGGCGGAGCGGGGGGCATCGGCCGCCAGGATGGCCTCGGCCTCCTCGGCGGAGCGAACGGCACTGGGCACCGGCCTGTAGCCGGCCGGGGCCAGGGCCTGACCCCGCAGCACCGCGCCGAGGGTGAGAACCGTCAGCTTGATCTGCTGCCAGGGGTTCATCATCACCACCCGCTTGTAGAGGTAGCTGTCAAAGGTGAGGCGCTGCACGTCCTTGTCGTCGCACATCTCGACGAAGGCCTCCCGGGCCGCATCGTTGCTGTAGAAAATGTTCTGCAGCAGTTCGAGCACCTTGTAGGTGGCGCCGTACTTGCGGTCCCACTTGCGGATGTAGACCTTGAGATTCTTCTCGGTGGGGATGCGGGTGCCGGCGGCGCTGGCCGCCACGATCTCCTCGGCGCACATGCGGCCGCTCTTGGCGGCGAAATAGATGCCCTCGCCGGAGCTTTTGGTCACATAGCCGGCGGCATCGCCCACCAGTGCCATGCGGCCCACCACCCGGCGGGGACGGGGATGTTCCGGAATCGGATGGGCTTCCACCTTGATCACCTCACCGCGAAGCAGCCGGCGGCTGGCCCGTTCCCGGATGCCCTTCTGCAGTCCCTTGATCAACGACTGGTTGGCCTGCATGGTGCCGGTTCCCACGGCCACGTGGTCGAACTTGGGGAAGACCCAGGCGTAGAAATCAGGGGAGACATCGGTGCCGACGTACATCTCGGCCAGATCCTCGTAATAGGCCATCTCCTCGGCCGGCAGGCGGATCCGCTCCTGGAAGGCGATGGCGACGTTGTAGTCGCCGGCATCCATGGCCTTGGCCACCCGGCTGTTGGCCCCGTCGGCGCCCACGATCAGGTCGACCTCGAGGGTCTTGAGTTCGCCGGTGGGCCCACCCGAGGAGTAGTCGGCGTAATGAAGGGTGTAGGGACCCTGCCGGTTGCTGCCGGTGTCGATGCTCTGCACCAGGCCATTGACCAGGTGGGTGCCGAGCTCGGCGGCCCGGTTGCGCAGGAAGCCGTCGAGCACCTCGCGCCGGCACATGCCGATGTACTCGTTGCTGTTCTCCAGATGGATGTCCACTTCCCGGTTGGAAGGGGAAATCATCCGCATGTTCCGCACTTTGCGGTCGATGATCGATTCGGGCAGATCGAATTCCTCCACCATGCAGAGGGGGATCGCCCCGCCGCAGGGTTTGGCGTTGTCAAGCTTGCGCTCGAACAGCCAGGTCTCGATGCCGGCCTTGGCGAGAACTTCCGCAGCACAGGAACCGCTGGGGCCGCCGCCCACGACTGCCACTCGCAACATCTTGAAACCTGCTCCGCCATTGGGATGTGAACGGAAACTAACACCGTCGTGCGGTCATCCGACGGGGAGAAAGTCCAATGAAATGGGGCCTCCCATCTAAGATCGCCGCCGGCTTGCAGCACAGGGAGTGTCCGCCCCAGGCGTCGGTGATGACATTCCTCTGGCCCGGCGCACCACGCCCCGCCCCCGCAGGCAAGCCTCACTCCGGAAGCGGCTGGCACGGCTCCTGCTCACCAGCGCCCTGCTGGCCGGCGGGGGCGTGCTGCTGCTTCTGGGGCCCCTCCGCAGCCTGATCGCCCCACCCCCACCGGTGCCAGGCCTGGCGGCGCGGCTCGGCCCGGACGGCCGGCTGCTGGGCCATTTCCCCTATCCCGACACCGACCAGGCGGATCTGGTCAGCATCGCTCCCGGGCTGCAACTGCGGCCCGAGGCGGCCCGTGCCCTGGAGGCCATGCGCGCGGCGGCGGACGCTGATGGCATCGCCCTGTCCGTGCTGAGCGCCTACCGCGGTCGCGATCTCCAGCAGCAGCTGTTCTTCGATGTCAAGGCCGAACGCAACCAGACCTCCGTGGACCGGGCCCGGGTGAGTGCCCCGCCCGGGTTCTCGGAACACAGCACCGGCTACGCGGTGGATCTGGGCGATGGCCGACGGCCGTCCACCAACCTGATGGAGAGCTTCGAAGACACCGAGGCCTATCGCTGGCTCGATCGCCACGCCGCCCGCTTCCACTTCGTGCGCTCCTTCCCCAGGGGGAACCGCCAGGGGGTCAGCTACGAGCCCTGGCACTGGCGTTTCGAGGGATCCACCGAAGCCCTGGAGATGTTCGAACCGGCCCAGCGGCTGGACCGTTGAGGCCAGGGTTCGGGGACCCACCTCCTGGGAGAAGGAGGCTGGGAGTAGGATCAAGAATCGCTTCAACGTTTCGCCATACGTCCACCTCGGGCCGGCGCGGCAGGGCCCTTGCAGGGGATTATTTCTCCAGAAGATCCCCGCCGGAGCGTCAGAGCGCAGGTTGGCTCGATTTCACCGGCCCGTTTGCAGCGAACCACACCCTCCTTGTGTCGCTTCCAACGCTTCATCTGCCACCAGACGAACGCCGTCGTTTCGATTCCATCGAACCCTTCTCCCCCCCATCGCAGGACGACATCCCCATGAGCGGCGACATCAAAGGCGCCCCGATACGCAATATCGCGATCATTGCCCACGTCGACCACGGCAAGACCACCCTGGTGGACGCCCTGCTCGAGCAGTCCGGCATCTTCCGCGAAGGTGAGGCGGTGCCCACCTGCGTGCTCGATTCCAACGACCTGGAAAGGGAGCGGGGCATCACGATCCTTTCCAAGAACACGGCCGTCGATTACAACGGCATTCGCATCAACATCGTCGACACGCCCGGCCACTCCGATTTCGGTGGTGAGGTGGAGCGGGTGCTGGGCATGGTGGATGGCTGCCTGCTGATCGTCGACGCCAACGAGGGCCCGATGCCCCAGACCCGCTTCGTGCTCAAGAAGGCCCTGGAGAAAGGGCTGAGGCCGATCGTCTTCGTCAACAAGATCGACCGGGTCCGGGTGGATCCCGAGCAGGCCGTCGACAAGGTGCTGGATCTGTTCATCGAGCTCGGCGCCGACGACGACCAGTGCGACTTCACCTATCTGTTCGGCAGCGGCATGGGGGGCTACGCCAAGCCCGACATGGCCACCGAGAGCGACAACATGAAGCCGCTCTTCGACGCCATCCTGCGCCACGTGCCGCCGCCGGTCGGTGATCCGGCCAAGCCCCTGCAGCTGCAGGTCACCACCCTCGACTACTCGGATTTTCTCGGCCGGATCATGATCGGCCGGGTCCACAACGGCACCATCACCGGCGGCCAGAGCGTCGCCCTGATCCGCGACGACGGCAGCATCAAGCGAGGCCGGATCAGCAAGCTGCTCGGTTTCCAGGGCCTGCAGCGGGTGGAGATCCCCGAGGCACGGGCCGGCGACCTGGTGGCCGTGGCCGGTTTCGACGAGGTCAACATCGGCGAGACGATCGCCTGCCCCGACCATCCCGAGGCCCTGCCCCTGATCAAGGTGGATGAACCCACCCTGCAGATGACCTTCGTGGTCAACGATTCCCCCTTCGCCGGCAAGGAGGGCAAGTTCGTCACCAGCCGCCAGCTGCGTGACCGCCTGCAGCGGGAGCTGCTCACCAACGTGGCCCTGCGGGTGGAGGACACCGACTCTCCCGACCGCTTCTCCGTCTGCGGCCGGGGTGAGCTGCACCTGGGCATCCTGATCGAGACCATGCGCCGGGAAGGCTTCGAGTTCCAGGTGTCCCAGCCCCAGGTGATCTTCCGCACCATCGACGGCACCCCCCATGAGCCGTTCGAGACCCTGGTGATGGATGTGCCCGAGGAGGCGGTGGGCAGCTGCATCGAGAAGCTCGGCATGCGCAAGGGCGAGATGCAGAACATGGAAGCCACCAGCGACGGCCGCACCCAGCTGGAGTTCGTGGTGCCCTCCCGGGGGCTGATCGGCTTCCGCGGTGAGTTCATCCGCGCCTCCCGGGGGGAGGGGATCATGAGCCACTCCTTCCTCGACTACCGCCCCATGCAGGGGGATTTCGATACCCGCCGCAACGGCGTGCTGATCGCCTTCGAGGAGGGCACCGCCACCTTCTACGCCCTCAAGGGGGCCGAGGACCGGGGCCAGTTCTTCATCACCCCCGGCACCAAGGTCTACAAGGGGATGATCGTCGGCGAGCACAACCGGCCGCCCGACCTGGAACTCAACGTCTGCAAGGCCAAGCAGGTGACCAACATCCGCTCGGCCGGTGCCGAGGTGCTGGACACGCTCCAGTCGCCGATTCAGATGACCCTGGAGAGGGCCCTGGAGTACATCGGCCCCGATGAGATGCTGGAGGTCACTCCTGAGTCGATCCGGCTGCGCAAGCTGCCGGTGAAGAAACCCGCCAAGCGGTGAGCCCCGCCGCACGGCCCGGCGCCGACGAGGAGACCCTGCTGCAGGCCGACCCGCGCCTGTGGCAGGCGGTCGACCGGTTCAACGCTGGCGACTGGTACGCCTGTCACGACGGCTTCGAGGAGCTCTGGCACGAGACCCAGGGTCCGATGCGCCCGGTGCTGCAGGGCATTCTGCAGATCGCGGTGGCCGAGCTCCACCTGGAGAAGGGCAACCGCCGTGGTGCCACGGTGCTGATGGGGGAAGGGCTGGGGCGCCTGCGCCGCTGCGGCGATGATGCCCTCGGCCTGGCCCTGGATCCCTTGCGGGCCCTGGCGGCGGTTCGCCTGGACGCCCTGCAGCAGCAAGGTGATCTCGACCAGCTCCGCCTGCCGCGCCTTGAACTGGCGCGGGATGCCGACACGCCGCCGGTACATTGAGCACACTCAAGGCCTCTCCGTTCCCCACCTTGACCCTGCCCAACCGACCACTGCTGTTTGTCCTTGCCGCAGGGCTGACCGGATCCGCCCTGCTGCTGGCCCCGTCACCTCCGGTGGCTGCCCAGGCGCCTGCAGGACAAGACCAGGCCCAGGCCCAGGGGGCCGCGCCGAAGCCCGTCCCCACGGGCATGGTCACGATCGAGTCCGATCTGCAGCAGGCCGACAACCAGAACGGCATCGTCACCGCCACGGGCAACGTGCGCATCGTCTACCCCGATCGGGGCATGACGGCCACCTCCCGCCAGGCCCAGTACTTCAGCAGAGAAGGGCGCCTGGTGCTCACCGGCGACGTCGACGTGATCGACGAGGACGGCCAGCGCCTGCGGGCCGAGAAGCTGGTCTATCAACTCGACAGCGAGCGCATGCTGGCCGAACCCCCCGCCGGCAAACAGGTGATCAGCAAATTCCGTCTGCAGCAGCAGGGCAGTGCTCCCCCTGCAGCCGGCAAGCCGTGAGCCTGGTACTGGAGAGGGTGGCCATCACCCTCGCAGGCCGTCCGCTGGTGAGCGACGTGAGCCTGGATCTCCATCCCGGGGAGGTGGTGGGACTGCTCGGTCCCAACGGCGCCGGCAAGACCACCACCTTCAACCTGGTCACGGGACTGCTCAGGCCCGACTGCGGCGAGGTGCTGCTGGACGGAGAATCCGTGGCCCATCTGCCGATGCCCCGCCGAGCCAGGCTGGGCATCGGTTATCTCCCCCAGGAGGCGAGCATCTTCCGCCAGCTGACCGTGCGCGAGAACCTGACGCTGGCCCTCCAGGAGAGCGGCTCCGATCGCTCCCTGCGCCGCCAGCGGCTCGACGAGCTCATCCACGACTTTCATCTGGATTCCTTCCAGCACCGTCGCGGCTACCAGCTCTCCGGCGGGGAACGGCGTCGCTGCGAGGTGGCCAGGGCCCTGGCCGTCGGCAACCACGGCCCCCGCTATCTGCTGCTGGATGAACCCTTCGCCGGGGTGGATCCCATGGCCGTGGCCGACCTCCAGTCCCTGATCGACAGCCTGCGCAGTCGTGGCATGGGGCTGCTGATCACCGATCACAACGTGAGGGAGACCCTGTCGATCACCGACCGTGCCTACATCCTTGCTGAGGGCAGGATCCTCGCCGCCGGATCCTCCCTCTCCGTGGCCAACGACCCCCTGGTGCGGCGTCACTACCTCGGCGAGGGCTTCCAGCTTTGATCGGAGCCCTGCTGGAACGGCGCCCCGCCTGGTTGCAGCTGCCCAGCGCGGAGCGGCTGCGGCACTGGCGGCGGTCCCCCCGCTGGCGGGATCTGCCGCTGCTTGACCGCTGGCTGCTCCAGGAACTGCTCGGCCCCCTGCTGTTCGGCATCGCCGCCTTCACGGCCGTGTCGCTGTCGGTCGGGGTGGTGTTCGAACTGGTGCGACGGGTCGCCGAATCCGGTCTGCCGGTGCTGGCGGCGGTGAATGTGCTGATGCTGCGCCTGCCCTCCTTCCTGGTGCTCTCGTTTCCGATGGCCACCCTGATGGCCACCCTGCTGGCCTACAGCCGACTGTCGGGCAGCAGCGAACTCACCGCCCTGCGCAGCGTCGGGGTGAGCACCCGCAGGATGGTGCTGCCCGCCATGGCTCTGGCCCTGGTGATGACCCTGCTCACCTTCGTGTTCAACGACGTGATCGTGCCGCGGGCGAACCTTGCGGCCACGATCAGCCTGCAGCGTGAACTGGGCCGGGCGATCGCCACCGAAGAGAGCGATAACACCCTCTACTCCCGTTTTGGTGATGTGCAGCTCAGTGATGGGAGCACTGATTATCTGCTGAGCCATATCTTCTACGCCAGGAAGTTTGAGAAGGGCATCATGTTGGATGTGACTCTCATTGACTTTTCCCGATTCAAGTATCGCCAAATGTTGACGGCAAAAATCGGCAAATGGAATGAAGCTGAAGGGATGTGGGAATTCAGAAATGGCCGCACCACCAATATTGATACAGAGACCGGATCCACCACCTCGGCCAAGTTCGATCGCTACCTCTATCCCTTCACCCGGGATCCGATCGAGGTGGCCCAGCTCCCCACGGACGCCAGCACAATGACAGTGGGTCAGGCCCTCACGGCCGAACGACTGCTGCTGGAAGCGAACAACACGAAGGAGGCCCGGCGCTTGAGGGTGCGGGTCCAGGAGAAGTTCGCCTTCCCGGCCATCTGCCTGGTGTTCGGACTGATCGGCAGCAGCCTGGGTGTTCGCCCCAACTCCCGCACCAGCCGCAGCCAGGGATTCGGCATCAGCGTCCTGCTGATCTTCGGCTACTACCTGATGTCCTTCATCTTCAGTTCCCTGGGGATCACCGGAACCGTGTCACCCTTCCTGGCGGCCTGGCTGCCGGTGGGTATCGGCCTGGCGGGAGGGCTCTGGTTGCTTCTCCAGGCCAGCCGCTGAGGCCCGTCCGGGATCACGACACGGCAGAGTGGACTGGTTCCGCTTTCGCTGCCTGGTGAACGATCCGGTCGTCGGTCTGGGCCTTGCCGCCTTCGCCCTGCTTCTGCTGGTGCTGCCCCTTGCCTTCTGGTCCCTCAGTGGTGGCCGCAGCAGCACAGCGGTGCGGATGCTGGTGGCCTCGGCCAATCTCTGCCTCACGGCCCAGCTGGTGCTGCGCTGGTGGCAGTCGGGACACTTCCCGATCAGCAACCTCTACGAGTCGCTCTGCTTCCTGGCCTGGGCCTGCACCCTCACCCAGCTCCTGGTCGAGCGCAGCTGGCCCAATCCCCTGGTGGCGGCAGCGGCCACCCCCATGGGTCTGGGCTGCGTCGCCTTCGCCAGCTTCGCCCTGCCGGATCGTCTCCAGGAAGCCTCGCCGCTGGTGCCGGCCCTGCGTTCCAGCTGGCTGGTGATGCATGTCAGCGTGATCATGGTCAGCTATGCGGCGCTGCTGGTCGGATCGCTGCTGTCGGTGGCGGTTCTGTTCGTCGACCGCGACCAGGATCTGGAGCTGCGCAGCAGCTCCATCGGCAGCGGCGGCTTCCGCCAGGCTCGCCTGGCCAGCGACGGGCCCGGTGCGATGGCCCTGAGCAGCAGCAGCTTCCGCATCAGTGAACAGCTCGACAGCCTCAGCTACCGCACGATCACGGTGGGATTCCTGCTCCTCTCGGTGGGTCTGGTGAGCGGGGCGGTCTGGGCCAACGAGGCCTGGGGCAGCTGGTGGAGCTGGGATCCAAAGGAGACCTGGGCCCTGATCTGCTGGCTGGTGTACGCGGCTTACCTGCACACGCGCCTGATCCGCGGCTGGCAGGGCCGGCGTCCGGCTCTGCTGGCGTCAGCGGGTCTGGTGGTGATCGCCGTCTGCTACATCGGCGTGAATCTTCTCGGCATCGGCCTGCACAGCTATGGCTGGTTCCTGGGCAGCTGATCTCCAAGCCCGGGGCCGCCGCTCAGCCGCCTGGAGCAGGCGTATTCCGCCACCCCCGCCAGCAGGGGCCACAACGTGGCGGGTGGCTGGAAGGACAGGCTTCCCGGGGTCATGCCGAAGCTGCTGGCCCAGTAGAGGAGATCGTTGGGGGCCAGCCACACCAGAAGCAGAGAACTGGAGGTACCGAAGCCGGGAGCCTGGCAGAGGAACTGGTCGAGCTGGCAGGCATTTCCCTTCTGGGCGACGGCTGACCGGAAGCCATCGGGTCGGAAGAGGGAGCGGATGGCGATGACGTTGACGTTCTCCACCCCCGAGGTGGCTCCGTTGAACGCGTCGTTGGTGCCTCCCGCCAGCGAGGGCCCGGGAGCAGGGGAGTGAGGGTGAAGGTCTGCCAGAGAGCTTCGGGCGCGACAGGGCCCTTGGAGGCTCGCCCGGCGGCATAGGGCGGTGGCGGCAGGAATGGGGTGGAATCGGCGGGCACCCCGACCGTCTGGCCAAAGGATTCGGTCAGAATCTTGCCGTTGCCCGTGTCAGTGAGGCTGTCGCCGACCACCCCCAGGACGGCGACAAGCAGCCTCTGGACCACGGCCTTGCTCCCTCCCTTCAGGACTCCGGCAAAGGTAAAAAAGCAAAAAAAAGTCGCCACCTGGACGGGGGCGACCGTTCCATCAAACGTCACAGTTCGGTACAGGCCTTCATGGCAGGCGGGCCGACTGCGGGCCTCAGACCAGGGCAGGCTCGGGGCGCCGGCTGTTGCGGATGCCGGTGATCGCCTCGGCGTAGTCGGCATGGCCGAAGACGCCGGAGCCGCTGACGATGGCGTTGGCCCCAGCCTCGATCACCTGCCAGGCGTTGCTGCCCTTGACACCGCCATCGACCTCGATCCAGGGATCGAGGCCCCGCTCGTCGCACAGGCGCCGCAGCTGGCGGATCTTCTCCACCTGGGAGGGGATGAAGCTCTGGCCGCCGAACCCGGGGTTGACGCTCATGATCAGCACCAGATCACAGAGCTCCAGGCAGTACTCGAGCGTGTCCAGCGGGGTGCTGGGGTTGAGCACGGCGCCGGCCATCTTGCCGAGATCCTTGATCTGGCTGAGGTTGCGGTGCAGGTGGGGGCAGGCCTCCACCTGGACGCTGATGATGTCCGCACCGGCCTTGGCGAAGTCGGCCACGTACCTCTCGGGCTCGACGATCATCAGGTGCACGTCGAGGGGCTTGGCCGTCACCGGCCGCAGGGCCTCGACGATCAGCGGGCCGATGGTGATGTTGGGCACGAAGCGACCGTCCATCACGTCCACATGGATCCAGTCGGCCCCCGCCGCATCCACGGCGCGCACGTCGTCCCCGAGGCGGGAGAAGTCGGCGGAGAGGATCGACGGGGAGATCACCAGGGGCTTGGTGCTCATGGACGGCCACCGCTGCGGAAGAGTCAAATAATTGTAAGGAGCGGCCTTCCGGGGCTTCCCGGGCGCGCTGATACGATGACCCCGCTTCAATTCCGAGAGGCCTTGCAGCGGCTGGAACTTCCCCCGCTTCGCCTGCGGTCCGCCTCCGGCGTGCCGGCCCCTCGTTGAGGCCCCTTCCCCTGCCGGACCGTTGTGGATCGCACTCTCATCCAGGAACTGCTCGAAGTCGTCGAGCAGGCCGCCATCGCCTCCGCCCGCCTCACCGGGCTCGGCAAGAAGGACGAAGCCGACGCGGCGGCCGTTGAGGCGATGCGGCACCGGATGGGGAGCATCGCCATGCAGGGGCGGATCGTGATCGGGGAAGGGGAGCGGGACGAGGCCCCCATGCTCTACATCGGTGAGGAGGTGGGCAGCGGCACCGGCCCCGGCGTGGATTTCGCCGTGGACCCCTGCGAAGGCACCAACCTCTGCGCCAATGCCCAGGACGGCTCGATGGCCGTGCTGGCCGCCAGTGACCGGGGTGGGCTGTTCTATGCCCCCGATTTCTACATGAAGAAGCTGGCGGCCCCGCCGGCGGCCAAGGGCAAGGTGGACATCCGCAAAAGCGCCACCGAAAACATCGCCATCCTCAGTGAGTGCCTGGGCATGCCCGCCAGCGACCTGGTGATTGTGGTGATGGACCGGGCCCGCCACAAGAGCCTGATCGCCGAGATCCGTGCCACCGGCGCCCGGGTCAAGCCGATCAGTGACGGCGACGTCCAGGCCGCCATCGCCTGCGGCTTCGCCGGCACCGGCACCCACTGCCTGATGGGGATCGGCGCCGCTCCCGAGGGGGTGATCTCCGCGGCGGCCCTGCGCTGCCTGGGCGGCCATTTCCAGGGTCAGCTGGTCTACGACCCCGCCATCGCCCAGACCAGCGAGTGGGCCGACTACACCAAGGAAGGCAACATCGCCCGGCTCAACGAGATGGGCATCACCGATGTCGACAAGGTGTACGAGGCGGAGGAGCTGGCCTCCGGGGAGAACGTGGTCTTCGCGGGCAGCGGCATCACTCCGGGCCTGCTGTTCAAGGGCGTGGTGTTCGAGCGCGACTGCACCCGCACCAGCAGCCTGATCATCAGCTCCCTCGACCGCAGCGCCCGCTTCACCGATACGGTGCATATCAAGGAAGGCGCCCAGAGCATCGCCCTTCGCTGAGCCCACCAGAGTCAGGACCTCGGAGCCCGTCTCCATGCACATCGCCGTCGTCGGTCTCAGCCATCGCACGGCTCCGGTGGAAATCCGCGAGCGCCTGAGCATCCCCGAGCAGACCATGGAGGACTCCCTCCAGCGGCTGCGCTCGGATGAGCAGGTGATCGAGGCCTCGATCCTGAGCACCTGCAACCGGCTGGAGATCTACACCCTCCTGCGCCACCCGGAACGGGGTATCTCCGCCATCGGCGATTTCCTCAGCCACCAGTCCGGTCTGGCGGTGGAGGAGCTCAGCCCCCATCTGTTCACCTTCCACCACGAGGAGGCGGTGGGCCACCTGCTGCGGGTGGCTGCCGGGCTCGACAGCCTGGTGCTGGGAGAGGGCCAGATCCTCTCCCAGGTGAAGAAGATGGTGCGCCTGGGTCAGGAACACCGCTCGGTCGGTCCGATCCTCAATCGCCTGCTCAACCAGGCGGTGAGCACCGGCAAGCGGGTGCGCACCGAAACCAATCTCGGCACCGGTGCGGTCTCGATCAGCTCGGCGGCCGTTGAACTGGCCCAGCTCAAGGTGGGCCAGGCCCGCGGCACCGATGAACTGGTGCCCCTGGACCAGGAGCAGGTGGCCGTGGTGGGGGCCGGGCGCATGGCCCGGCTGCTGCTGCAGCACCTGCAGGCCAAGGGCTGCCGCGGGGTGGTGCTGCTCAACCGCACCGTGGCCCGCGCCGAGGCCCTGGCGGCCGATTTCCCCGCCCTGCCGGTGCAGTGCCGTCCCCTGGACGACCTGGACCACTGCCTGAGCACCTGCTCGCTGGTGTTCACCAGCACCGGCGCCGAGGAGCCGATCATCACCGCCCGGCGGTTGGCGGGGCTCAACCGCCGTTCCAGCCTGATGCTCATCGACATCGGGGTTCCGCGCAACATCAGTGCCGATGCGGCGGATCTTCAGGGGGTCGACAGCTTCGATGTCGACGACCTGCAGGAAGTGGTGGCCCGCAACCAGGAGGCCCGGCGGGAGATGGCCGCCGAGGCCGAGGGGTTGCTGGCCGAGGAGTCACGCCTGTTTCTCGAGTGGTGGGATGGCCTCGAGGCGGTCCCCCTGGTCAACCGCCTGCGGCTGCAGCTGGAGGACATCCGCGAGCAGGAGCTCCAGAAGGCCCTCAGCCGCATGGGCCCCGACCTGTCCGCCCGGGAGAGGAAGGTCGTGGAGGCCCTCAGCAAGGGGATCATCAACAAGATCCTCCACACTCCCGTCACCCGGCTGCGGGCGCCCCAGCCCCGCCAGCAGCGCCTGGCCGCCATGCGGATGCTGCAGGACCTGTTCGAGCTTCACGACGACCCCCCGGACGACTGACCCCCCGGCAACCACCCCGACCCCCCGCAACGGAACATGAACCGACGTGCCGCCGCTTCTCGCCCTGCGCCACCCCGCTCCAGTACGGTCTGCCCTGCCAAGGACGGAGGAGTGGGCTGATGAAACGTGTTCTGGCGATCATCCTGGGCGGTGGGGCGGGCACCCGCCTCTACCCCCTCACCAAGATGCGGGCCAAGCCCGCCGTACCCCTGGCCGGTAAATACCGCCTGATCGATATTCCCATCAGCAACTGCATCAACTCGGAGATCAACAAGATCTACGTGCTGACCCAGTTCAACAGCGCCTCACTCAATCGTCACCTGACGATGAGCTACAACCTCTCGGCCGGATTCGGCCAGGGCTTCGTGGAGGTGCTCGCCGCCCAGCAGACCCCCGACAGCCCCAGCTGGTTCGAAGGCACCGCCGATGCGGTGCGCAAATACCAGTGGCTGTTTCAGGAGTGGGATGTGGACCACTACCTGATCCTCTCCGGCGACCAGCTGTACCGCATGGACTACAGCAAATTCGTGCAGCACCACATCGACACCGGTGCCGATCTCTCGGTGGGTGCCCTGCCGGTGGATGCCGCCCAGGCCGAGGGTTTCGGCCTGATGCGCACCACCTCCGAAGGACGCATTCTGGAATTCAGCGAGAAGCCCAAGGGGGCGGCGCTCGAGGCCATGAAGGTGAACACCGAATCCCTGGGGCTCTCGGCAGAGGATGCCGTCAAGCGGCCCTTCCTGGCCTCGATGGGCATCTACGTCTTCAACCGCAGCACCCTGTTCAACCTGCTGGCCAGCCATCTGGAGGCCACTGATTTCGGTAAGGAGATCATCCCCACCTCTCTGGTGGAAGGTGACAATCTGCAGACCTATCTCTTCGACGACTACTGGGAGGACATCGGCACGATCGGGGCGTTCTACGAGGCCAATCTGGCCCTCACCGATCAGCCCAACCCGGCCTTCTCCTTCTATGACGAGAAGTTTCCCATCTACACCCGTCCCCGCTATCTTCCCCCCAGCAAACTCCAGGACGCCCAGGTGACCCGATCGATCATCGGCGAGGGGTCCCTGCTCAAGGCCTGCAGCATCCACCACTGCGTGCTCGGGGTGCGCTCCCGCGTCGAGGATGAGGTGGTGCTTCAGGACACCCTGGTGATGGGGGCCGACTTCTTCGAGTCGTCCGAGGAGCGGCTGGTGCTGCGCGAGCGGGGCGGCACTCCCATGGGGGTGGGCCGGGGCACCACCGTCAAGGGCGCCATCCTCGACAAGAACGTGCGCATCGGCCGCGACGTCACCATCGTCAACAAGGACCGGGTCGAGGAGGCCGACCGGCCGGAGCTGAACTTCTACATCCGCAATGGCATCGTGGTGGTGGTGAAGAACGGCACCATCGCCGACGGCACCGTCATCTGAGGCCTCCTCCGGGAGGGGCTGGGCCAGCAGTTGCTGACATCCCCCCACCGGAGACCGACGGCCCGCCGACCGCTGGCCACAGTGGCAACGAGATCCAACGGAACAACGGCCCCATGAGCAAGGCGCATTTCGGACTCATCGGCCTGGGGGTGATGGGTGAAAATCTGGTCCTCAACGCAGAGAGGAACGGGTTCTCGAGCGTCGTCTACAACCGCACCTACGCCAAGACCGAGGAGTTCCTGGCCGGCCGAGGTGCCGGCAAGGACATCGTCGGGGCGGCGACCCTGGCGGAGTTCGTGGCGGCCCTGGAGCGACCCCGTCGCATCCTGATGATGGTCAAGGCCGGCGATCCGGTGGACGCCACCATCGCCAGCATTTCCCCTCTGCTGGAGGAAGGCGACCTGCTGATCGACGGCGGCAACTCCCTCTACACCGACACCGAACGGCGGGTGGCGGAACTGGAGAGCAAGAGCTTCGGTTACATCGGCATGGGTGTCTCCGGCGGCGCCAAGGGGGCCCTGGAGGGCCCGAGCATGATGCCCGGCGGCACCCGGGCGGCCTACGACGCCATCGAGGGGCTGGTGCGCAAGATGGCCGCCCAGGTGGAGGATGGCCCCTGCGTCACCTACATCGGCCCCGGCGGCGCCGGCCACTTCGTCAAGACCGTCCACAACGGCATCGAGTACGGCATCGAGCAGATCCTGGCCGAGGCCTATGACCTGATGAAGCGCATCGGCGGCATGGATGGCGATGCCATGGCCGATGTGCTGGGCGGCTGGAACCAGACCGAGGAGCTGGCCTCCTTCCTGGTGGAGATCACCGAGGTGTGCCTGCGCACCAAGGATCCCGAGAGCGGCGGCGATCTGGTGGAGCTGATCGTGGATGCGGCGGGCCAGAAGGGCACGGGGCTCTGGACCGTGGTGAGCGCCCTGGAGATGGGTGTGCCTGTGCCCACCATCTATGCGGCCCTGAACGCGCGGGTGCTCAGCTCCCTGCGCAGCGAGCGGATGGCCGCCGAATCGGTGCTGGCCGGGCCCGCCGCCCACAGCTTTCCGCTGGGCGAGCCCGCCACCGGCATGGAGCCCCTTCGCGACGCCTGCATCCTGGCCTGCATCGCCAGCTACGGCCAGGGGATGGCCCTGCTGCAGGAGGCCTCCAAGCTGCACGACTACCACCTGGATTTCTCCGCCATCGGCCAGATCTGGAAGGGGGGATGCATCATCCGGGCCCGGCTGCTGCAGCGGATCCAGGACGCCTACGCAGCGAATCCCTCCCTGGCCAATCTGATGCTGGACCCCTGGTTCGCCGCCCAGGTCAACCAGCGGATCGACGGCCTGCGCCAGGTGGTGGCGGGGGCAGCCCTGGCGGGCATCCCCGTGCCCTGCCTCAGCAGCACGCTTGATTACATCGACAGCTATCGCACCGGCCGCCTGCCCCAGAATCTGGTGCAGGCCATGCGCGACTGCTTCGGCTCCCATACTTACGAGCGCACCGATCGCCCCGGGGCGTTCCATACCGAATGGCTCACTTGACGCACCCCGCCACCCGCTATCACCTGATCGTGGCGGCCAGCGCCGAAGATCTGGCCCGCCAGACGGCCGAGCAGGTGGCCGCCGGCATCGACCTGGCCCTGGCCGAGCGGGATCGGGCCCAGATCGCCCTGGCTGGGGGTGAAACCCCCAGAGCGGCCTACCGGCATCTCGGCGGCGAGCATCTGCCCTGGGAGCGGGTGGATGTGCTGCTGGGCGATGAGCGCTGGGTGCCCGCCGACGACCCCTCCAGCAACGCCCGCATGCTGCGTGAAACCCTGCTGGCCCAGACACCGGCCAGTCGGGCCCGCTTCCATCCGGTGCCCACCGATCGCCCCACGCCTGAGGCCAGTGCCGAGGCCTACGCCGCCGAGCTGGCCGCCCTGTGCCCGGGCCCCCTGCCCCGCTTCGACGTGGTCCTGCTCGGTCTCGGCGATGACGGCCACACCGCCTCCCTCTTCCCCGGCACGGCGGCCCCCGGGGTGAGCGACCGCAGCGTCACCATCGGCGCAGGCAAGGGTCTGCCGCGCATCACCCTCACCGCCCCGGTGCTCTCGGCTGCCCGCCGGGTGATCTTTCTGGTCAGCGGCGCCGGCAAGAATCAGGCTCTGGCTCGCCTGCTTGATCCCGCCGAGCCCGCCATGCGCACACCGGCCCGGCTGGTGCGACCCGCCGGCGAGGTGGTGATCCTGGCCGATGCCGCCGCCGCCGCCGATCTCCCCGACGCCTGACGTCATGCAGGTGGTCGCCGGGGACGGATTCAGCGGCTGGCACGCCCTCAACGACACGGTGATGGGAGGCCGCAGCAGTGGCAGTTGCAGCGTCAGCAGCCGGGGCCTGCGCCTGGAGGGCGAGGTGGTGGAAGCCGGCGGCGGCTTCGTGAGCTGTCGCTCGCCGGTGTTCTCCCCGCCCCTGGATCTCTCCGGCCAGGCGGCCTTCGAGCTGGATCTGCAGGGGGATGGTCGTGATTACAAGCTGGCGGTGGCCTGTGCCGACGGAGTGGCTGGCCTCACCGAGCTGATCCCGGGCGGGGTGCGCTGGGTGGCCAACTTCGCCACCGCCGCCGACGCTCCCTGCCGGGTGAGGATTCCCTTCGACCATCTGCGCGCCTCCATCCGGGCCAGGCCCATCGAGGCCCTGCCCCTCGGCCTGCCCCTGCGCTTCGACCCCGGGCGCATCACCCGACTGCAGATCCTGCACTCCAGATTCGGCGATGATGGATCCGCCAACCCAGGGTTCCGGGCCGGCCCCCTGATCCTGGAGCTGATGGCGATCCATGCCGTGCCCTGAGTCCCCCATCGGCAGTGCCAACACCGACCTGAGCCGGCTGGTGGCGTCCGCCGCCGATCTCTGCCGCAGGCCCCTGCGCCATGCCGTGGTGGCTGACCCTGAGGCTCCGGACCTGCAGCGCCTGGATCTCTGCCTTCGGCTCGAGGCCCGCACCCCCGAAGGTGAACGGATTCCCCAGGAGGACCTGGACCTGGAGATCTATCGCAGCGGGGACGCCCTGAACCTGACCCTGAGCTGGCGGGATGACGGGGAGCGTCCCCTGCTCTGGCATGGCAGCCATCCCGTCTGGATGGAGGCGGCCACCGGGCAGCGCAGCGTCTGTCCTCCGGAGGGCCTGCCGCTGGAGGCCCTGGCGCGCCGGCTGAAGGCCCTGCTGCAACCCGATCAGGGCTGAGGGCCCGATCCCAACGTCGCCGGGTTCTGGGCCCCTAGGCCGTGGGAAGCACCACCAGCAGGGAACCACTCACCATCGACGACGGCAGCTTCCACAGTTCGGCCCCCATCTGCAACGTGCTGCCGTCCCGATGGCGCAGGGCGAGGGTGGCTCTGGCGGGGGCGTCTGATCGAAGCGGCTGCCCCCCGGCCAGGAGCTCGGGCAGGTCGCAGAAGAGGGAGGCAGGGGAGCCCACCAGACTGTCCGGCTCGAATCCGATCAGCTGGCAGAGGGTGCCGTTGACCTTCACCACCCGCTGGCTGGCGTCAAGCACGACCATGGCGAAACTCTGGCTGCTGATCAGGGTCTCCAGCAGCAGCCCGAGGTCCCGGCTGTGTTCCTCGACCCGGTGCTCGGCGGTCACGTCGGAGAGCGTGCCGACCACATAGCGATCCATCTCCTCGTTGAGCACCTTGCCGGTCTCGAGCACCCAGCGGCGCAGGCCATCGCGGGTGGTGATCCGATACTGGACCGACCAGCCTCCCTGGCGCAGATCGCGGCTGGCCCAGACCCGCTCCCGGTCTGCCGGATCGATGGCCTCATCGAGAAGTTCGGGCTTGTCGAACAGTTCAGCAGGGCTCCAGCCTGTGAGGGGCAGGAAGCGGCGGCTGGCATAGAGCAGGCGACGCATGGTGTAATCCCGCTTCCAGACGGCTTCGTCGAGGGCATCGGTGAGGCTGGAGAACTCCCCGAGCGAGGCCTCGGCGGCCCGGCGCAGCGCCACCAGTTCCGACACATCGGTGAGGGTGACGATGGCCCCCCGCCGCTGGCCTTCCCGTTCCTGATAGGGCAGCACCTGGGCCATGTAGGCCACCTCCTCGCTGAAGGCCTCGATGCTGCGGCGGGGGGCTCCGGCCAGCACCTCACCCAGGGCCGCCCGCAGTCCCGGCAGTCCCACGGTGGTGGGAACACCCAGGAGGGGCTGGCCGATGTCGCCATCCACCAGGGCGAAGACCCTTACGGCCAGTGGGGTGAAGCGGGTGACCCGCAGGTCCTTGTCGACGATCACCATGCCCTGGTTGAGGGAGGTTTGGATGTTTTCCAGGTCGGTGGTGAGCTGCACCAGTTCGTCGCCCCGGGTCCGCAGCTGCTGGTTGAGGGTGCCCAGTTCTTCATTGGTGGCCTGGAGTTCCTCGTTGGAGGATTCCAGCTCCTCGTTGGAGGACTGAAGCTCTTCCGATGAGGCCTGCAGCTCCTCGGCGGAGGCCTCAAGCTCCTCGTTGGCCCCCTCCAGATCCGCCAGAGAACGGCGCAGGGAATCCTGGCTGTTGAGCAATTCGTTCTCAAGCCGCGAGATCTCCCGATCGAAGTCCCCGTCGCGATCGAACGCATTGATCGTGGACGGGACATCAGCGCTGCCCGAACTCTCCTGCAGAAAGGTCAGCACGGTGAGCACCCGATCGCCGACCCGCATGGGGCGGGCCTCCAGGCGCAGGCGGATGTCGAACTCAGGAAGATGCACCAGGCGGCTTCGGATCGGTAGACCGTCCGCCCGGACCATCAGGAAAAGGGCGCGGGCTTCCGCCTGCAGCTCGGGCAGAAGGAAGGTGGTGGCGGCGCTGGAGATCCGGCCTTCCGGCAAGCGGCAGAAGGGTCGCACCTCCCCGATCACCTCGACGAGTTCGTGGTTTTCATCCAGGACCACGCACGGGGGGCAGGTGCTGCGGACCAGGGCCTCAAGGGTGGCGATGTGCTGCTCAGGAATGGTTTCGCGCAGGATCGACAACCGGCCCGCCGGTGCGACCGGGACGGTGGCACGCTGCTGGGAGAGGGCGAAGGAGCTGTTTCTTGGGGGCTGCCGCTCGGCGGTGCGGAAGAAGATGCGATGTTCGGCATCGGCCACACCGAAGCCGGGCGTGCGGTTGCCGAGCGATTCGGAGTGGCCCAGGAAGAGCAGACCGGCGGGCAGCAGACCGAAGCGGAACAGACTCAGCACCCGCTCCTGCAGAGGGGGGGTGAAATAGATGAGGGTGTTGCGACAGGAGATCAGGTCGAGCCTGGGGAACGGCGGGTCTTCCCCCACGTTGTGCCTGGCGAACACAACGCAGTTGCGCAGCGCCTCGCTGATCACGATGTCGCCGTTGCGCTGAACCACGAAGCGATCCCTCAACTCCTCCGGAATCGCTATCGCAGCCGCTGCGGAATAGGTGGCCCGGCGGGCCACTGCCAGGCTTTCTTCGTCGAGATCGGTGCCGAAGATCTTGAGGTGGTTCGACAGATCCAGGGGATGGTCGAGCACCTCGCTGATCAGCATCCCCAGGGAGAACACCTCTTCGCCGGTGGCGCAGCCCGGCACCCACACCCGCAGCCGATCCTTCCGGGGCCGCTGGGCCACGTAGGCCCGCAGCACGTCTCCGAGGGCTGCAAAGGGTTCGGGGTCGCGGAAGAAGGAGGTCACGGTGACCAGCAGGTTCTGCGCCAGGGCGATGGGTTCGTTGGCATCCGTGGCCATCAGCTGGAGGTATCCCTCCACACTGTCCACCTGCCGGATCGCCATCCGCCGCTGCAGCTGCCGCCGCAGGGTGGAGGCCTTGTACTGGGAGAAATCGATGCCGGTCATGTGTTTCAACTGGCCCATGACGCTCGAGAGGTTCACGGGCTCGGCCTCCGGCAGGCATCGCCCCACCCAGTCGCCATCACCACGCATCAGTTCGTCGAGGCGCTTGGCGATCGCCGCCGGGTCCAGCACCAGATCGGCACCACCGAGGGCGATCGCGGCGGATGGCATGCCGTCGAAGCGGGCACTGTCCGGAGACTGGGCAATGGTGAGACCACCGGCAGCCCGCACGGCCCGCAGCCCTCGGGCACCGTCGGACCCTGTTCCCGAGAGCACCACGGCCACCCCCCGTTCAGCCCAGTGCTCGGCGATCGACTCGAACAGGCGATCGACGCAGGGGCTGGGGCCGAAGCGCGGATCGGGATCGACCACCACCAGCCGGTTCTGCTGCACCGCGATGTCGTGGTTGGGGGGGGCCACGGCGATTGTGTCGGGGCGCAACTCGGCCCCATCGACCGCGACGAGAACCTCCAGCTCGGTGGTGCGCCCCAGCAGATCGACGATCAGGCTGCGGTGGTCGGGGGCCAGATGCTGGGCCACCACGTAGGCCACGCTGCCACCGGGCATCAGGCTGCCCACGAACGCCTGCAGGGCTTCGAGGCCCCCGGCCGAAGCCCCGATTCCCACCAGATGCACCAGGTCCCCATGGCGAGGCCCCTCGCTGGCGGTCGGCTCTCCAGGCGGGAGAGGATCCAGGGCCACCGAAGGCAGGCTGGGCTCGAGCGACGACGCCACATCTGGGTCCTGCAGGGAGGGCTCCTCGCTGGACGCTCCCTGCTCCATGGACACAGACCACTGATTGAAACAACTCTAGGCGGATGCCGGCCATCGGTTCCCCGGCACCCGGCGCAGACCGGCGCCGGGGAGGATGACCGTCCGGAAGACAGCAGGCTCAAGGCTTCACAGGTGAGGATGGGAGAAACGCCGATCTGGTCTTGATCGGGCCAACGGATGCTTCAGCCCCCTGAGTGCTTCTACTCACCTCTGAATGGTCCTATGGTGGCCAGAGCCTCACGAGGGAGAGGGCAAAAATGGCCGCTAAGTCTAAGTATTTGATCAATAATGATTGGGCCGTTGTTGTGGCATCTGACCCGCCGCATCCATCAGGCATAGGTTTATGCAGGTGATGCATCCATCATCACCGGTGGCCGAAAAGCAGATGTCCAGCGGCTCCTCCATGCCTCTTTTTCAGCATGCTGAAGCTGCCGGATTCCGGAATCCTCTTCTCCGGAAGCCGCGCCTGATCGAAGATGCGGGGGCCAGTGCCGACCTGATGCGAGAAAGCCTGGCTCTCGTTGATCTGATTTCTCTGGACAGGGATCCGGGCTGGTGGTTCTACGGCGACAGTCTCATCCTGGGCAGCATCCCTGCCATCGCATGGACCGCCAGGCCCATGCGCCTCTGTTTCGGCGAACAGAGGCAGCTCATGGTCTTCATCGGCTATGGCGGCGAACAGCGGGTTCGCCAGGGCTCGCGCACCTGGCGTTGCCGAAGTGACAGTTGCCTGCTGATGGCCAGTACGACCTGCTCTCTGGAAAGCTCCCTGTCCTCGGCCGTGGCCTTTCCCCTCTCCCATGAGCGACTGCTGCACACGGCCATGAGCATGGGAGGCCTGAATCACAAGCCCGGTGGCTGGAATCAGCATCTGGAGCAGGCCCATGGATGGAGCCTGCCGGGTGATCCTGCGGCTCCATCTCTTCAGGCGGCCCTGCGCCAGGTGATCGCCACCGCGGGGCAACTCTCCAGCTATGGGAACGGGCTCCTGGAGAGACTGCAGCTGGATGATCAGATCTATCGGTTGCTGGCCGCCATGCTGTTGCCGGAGCTGCGTGAGGAGAAAACACTCGATCGCCTGCTGCATCGCCAGCGGCAGGGACGGGATGCATTCGATGAACTGATTGATTACATCAGGCAGAACCTCGGCGAGCCCCTCAACCTGACGTTGCTGGAGTCAAGGAGTCACTACTCACGGCGCGCTCTGCAGTACGCGTTCGTGGAACGGATGGGTTGCACCGCCACCCAGTGGATCCGCAAGCAGCGCCTCGACAAGGCCCGAGAGCACCTGGAGAAACCACGGCCCACGGACACGGTCGGAAGCATCTCCCGTGAGTGCGGCTATCGCTCTCTCGGGCTGTTCAGCGTGGATTTCCAGCAACGCTTCCACGTCAAGCCCTCCCAGCTGCTGCGGGAATCCCGGACATCGATCTTCGGTGCCCTGCCGGCTGCGTCCATTGCCCCTCCGGAGGAGTGAAGAACCACCTCCGAGCGGTGACCTGAAAGCCGCTCCCGACCCCCTCAGTGGCGTAGTTCCTTCGACTCCCTGGATTCAGTCATCTGGAGGGACGACTCCAGCAGGTAGGCAGCCAGGTTGGAGAGCGACCGTCCCTGTTTGTTGCTCCGCTCCACCAGGGACTGATAGGCGTTGAACGGAATGGTGATCGTGACGCGAACGGGCCGCAGGAAGGGCCCCGGGGTGGCGTGGCTTCGCATGGGTTCATGTCGGCTTCAGTCTTTGTTCTAAGCCGATCGCGCCAGTCTGTCCAATACCGTATTTCTGCGCATCAACCGTGCTGCATCGGCATCGTGCCTTGTCTGCACTGCGTTTCGAGGTGCAGTGATCAGCAGCAGGGAGCCGGTGGCGCCGGCGCAGGTCTGCATCGCTCTGCTCTCGCTGCACGATTCTGAAGATGGGCTTGACGTTCGCTCAGAGGTCGGGTTGGTCGGTCACCGCCCCCAGGCTGCTGCTGCTCACCAGGCGGGCGTACTTGCCGAGCACGCCGGTGCGGTAACGCGGCAGGGGGGCCACCCAGGCGGCGCGCCGACGCTGGAGTTCGGCCTCCTCCACATTGAGCTGGATCAGCAGCTGGCGGGCATCGACGGTGATGCTGTCGCCCTCCTCGACCAGGGCGATGGTGCCGCCGACGGCGGCTTCCGGGGCCACATGACCCACCACCATCCCGTAGGAGCCACCACTGAAACGGCCGTCGGTGATCAACGCCACCGACTCGCCCAGGCCCTGGCCGACGATGGCGGCCGTGGGGGAGAGCATCTCCCGCATGCCGGGCCCACCCACCGGCCCTTCGTAGCGCACCACCACCACATCACCGGCGCCCACGGATCCGGCCAGGATCGCCGCCAGGGCCGTCTCCTCACTGTCGAACACCCTGGCCGGACCGGTGATCACCGGTGTCTTGACACCGCTGATCTTGGCCACGGCCCCTTCCTCGGCCAGGTTGCCCTTGAGGATCGCCAGGTGCCCCTTGGCATAGAGGGGGTTGGAGAGGGGGCGGATCACCTCCTGGCCGGCGGGGGGCTCGGAAGGCACATCCGCCAGCACCTCCTTCAGGGTGCGGCCCTCGATCGTGCCGCAGTCCCCGTGGAGCAGGCCGGCATCCAGCAGCAGCTTCATCACCTGGGGGATGCCGCCGGCCCGGTGCAGGTCCACCGTCACGAAGCGGCCGCTGGGCTTGAGGTCGCAGATCACCGGCACCCGCTGGCGGATGGTCTCGAAGTCGTCGATGCTGAACGGCACTTCGGCGGTGCGGGCGATGGCCAGCAGGTGCAGCACCGAATTGGTGGATCCGCCCACCGCCATGATCACACTCACGGCATTCTCGATCGCCTCGCGGGTGATCAGATCGCGGGGGCGGATGTTCGCCGCGATGGCCTCCACCAGCACTTCGGCCGAGCGGGCGGCACTGTCGGCCTTCTCGGGATCCTCGGCCGCCATGGTGGAGCTGCCCGGCAGGCTGAGTCCCATCGCCTCGAAGGCGGAGCTCATCGTGTTGGCGGTGAACATGCCGCCGCAGCTGCCGGCGCCGGGACAGGCGTTCTTCTCGATCGCCAGCAGTTCCTCCTGGTCGATGCGGCCGCCGGAGAACTGACCCACCGCCTCGAAGGCACTCACCACCGTGAGGTCGCAGGGACCGAGCCGCCCCGGTTTGATCGTGCCGCCGTACACGAAGATCGCCGGGATGTTCATGCGCGCCATCGCCAGCATGGCGCCGGGCATGTTCTTGTCGCAGCCGCCGATGGCCAGCAGCCCATCCATGCTCTGGGCATTGCAGGCGGTTTCGATGCTGTCGGCGATCACCTCCCGCGACACCAGGGAATACTTCATGCCCTCGGTGCCCATCGAGATGCCGTCGCTGACGGTGATGGTGCCGAACATCTGGGGCATGGCGCCGGCGACGTGCGCCGCCTGCTCGGCCCGCCGGGCCAGGTCGTTGAGGCCGATGTTGCAGGGCGTGATCGTGCTGTAGCCGTTGGCGATGCCGATGATCGGCTTGTTGAAGTCGCCGTCACCGAAACCCACCGCCCGCAGCATGGCCCGGTTGGGAGAGCGTTGGAGCCCCTGGGTGATGGCGGCGGAGCGCAGCATGGCGGGCGTTGGATGGCGATCCAGCAACTTACCGAGCGGGGCGGATCAGCCCTGGGGCTGAAGCTGCTCGAGCTGCCGGCGCACCTCATCGATCGCCCGGTTGAGCTGCTGGACACGGTCGTGCAGCTGCTCGCTGCCCACCGGGACATCCACCTGCCCATCGACCAGGCGGGAGACCCGCAACATGCGCAGCTGGCGCAGGCCGAGACGGTGGCGTTCGGCGCGACGCAGCAACCAGACCGCCAGTCCTGCGGCCCCCAGCACAGCCCCGGCAGCGCCCGCCAGCAGAACCAGGCTGCCGCCGCTGGACGAACCCTCCCTGGAATCAGCCATGAGCCTGCACGCGAGGGGGGAGCCCCTGAATGGATGGCAACCAGCCTAAGCAGTCGCCGCGGCACTTCCGTACAGCCGTTCGCTCACGTCGCCGAAGCCAGGAACAATTCTGTTCAGGCCATCGATCTCGGCGTCGATGCCGCTGCAGTAGAGGGTGAGATCTCCATGCCGTTCGCCGACGACCTTCAGTCCCGGTGCCGCCGCCAGGGTGGTGATCACCCGCAGCCGCTGCCCGGTCACCCCGAGACCCTGGAGGCGCTCCAGCAGGGCCAGCAGGATCGCCCCGCTGGCCAGGGCGGGAAGAACCACCAGCACACCGCAGCGGGGGTCGATGGCGGCAGGCAGATCATCCAGGAACCAGTGGGGCTGGTGACCAGGGCTGTCGGCCTCGAGGCCGACATGGGCCACCCGGGCCGAGGGGAGCACCGACTGGGCCCCCTGCCACAGGCCGAGGCCACCGCGCAGCACCGGGATCACCAGCAGGGGCACCTCGGGGTCCACCACCTGGCCGTCGCAGGTTCCCAGGGGAGTCTCGACCGTCACCTGCCGGTGCGGCAGCCAGTCGCGCAGTGCCTCGTAGGTGAGCCAGCGGCCCAGTTCCGCCATCGCCGTGGCGAACAGGGGCGAGGGGGTGGAGCGATCACGCAGCAGGGTGAGCCAGTGGCCGATCAGGGGGTGAGGGGGCACCACCACCCGCAGGGACATGCTCATGACGGGCTGGTGAAGGGCTCAGGACGACGCTGGCGGGCGATCGCCTGCCATAGCTTGAAACGGCAGCGTACCGGTGTGGCATGGCCCCCAGTTTCCGATCCCCCTTCCACCGCACTGTCGGGACAGGGAGTCCCTGGACGAGGGTCCTGATCAGGCCGGACCTGCGGCGGCAGCTCAGCGGGCTGCTGGGCATGCTGCTGGGGGTGGTGCTGCTCTGGGGCGGACTGCCGGTGAATCGGGCGCTGGCGATCACCGCGCCGGAGCTGCGGGCCCAGCGCTCGTTCCAGGAGCTGGATCCCGACCTGCGGGGCCGCAATCTCCAGCAGCAGGAATTCCTCAAGGCGTCCATGGAGGGCTTCGATCTGCGGGAGGCGGATCTGCGCGGGGCGGTGTTCAATTCCAGCAATCTGCGCCAGGCCGATCTGCGCGGGGCTGATCTGGAGGATGCGGTGGCCTTCGCCACCCGCTTCGACGGCGCTGATCTGCGTGGTGCCCAGCTGCGCAACGCCATGCTCATGCAGAGCAGGTTCCGGGACGCCCAGATTGAGGGTGCCGATTTCAGTGATGCGGTGCTTGACCTTCCCGAGCAGAAGGCTCTCTGTGCCCGTGCCTCCGGTCGCCACCCGCTGACGGGTGTGGACACGCGGGAGAGCCTCGGTTGCCGTTGAGATGGGGCGGGGCGCCTCCCCTAGGTTCGGTGCTGCCCTTTTCCGCTTGTTCCGATGCCGGTCCACTCCCCCCAGCGACTGCCGGTCACGGTGGTGACAGGCTTCCTGGGGGCCGGCAAGACGACCCTGCTGCGTCACCTGCTGCTGGAGAGCGGGCTGCGCCTGGCGGTGCTGGTCAACGAGTTCGGTGAGGTGGGCATCGACGGCGACCTGATCGCCGCCTGCGGCTTCTGCCCCGAGGACGAGCTTGATGGCCGGCTCGTGGAGCTCGCCAACGGCTGCCTCTGCTGCACCGTGCAGGACGAGTTCCTGCCCACCATGACCCGGCTGCTGGAGCGGGCCGACCGTCTCGACGGCATCGTGGTCGAAACCAGCGGCCTGGCCCTGCCCGAACCGCTGGTGGCGGCCTTCGGCTGGCCGGAGATCCGCAGCCGTACCCGTGTGCACGGAGTGGTCACGGTGGTGGACGGCGAAGCCCTGGCCGCCGGCCATGTGGTGGGGGATGCGGAAGCGGTGGAGGCCCAGCGCCGGGCCGACCCCAGCCTCGATCACATCAGCGCCATCGAGGATCTGTTCAGTGATCAGCTCGGCGCCGCCGATCTGGTGCTGGTGAGCCGAGCCGATCGGCTCGAGCCGGCGGAGCTCGAAAGGGTGCGGGCGCGGCTGGCGGCAGGCCTGCGGCCGGGAACCATGGTGTTGCCCATGGCCCGGGGGCGCATCGATCCCGCCCTGGTGCTGGACGGACCGGGCCGCCAGGACGCCCATCCCGGCGACCACGACCACGACCACGACCACGACCATGACCATGACCATCACGACCATGCCCATGTGGCCATGGAATCGCTGGTGGTGCGCCGCTTCGGTTCCTGGGAGCGCACGCGCCTCGAGGCGGCCCTGCAGCAACTGCTGATCGACCATCCGGTGGTGCGGCTCAAGGGGCGGCTGCGGCAGGACGGCAAGCGGGTGCCCCTGCAGATCCAGGGGGTCGGCCGCCGTCTCGACTGCTGGTATGAGGAGGGTGGAGGCCTGTCCCGTCCAGGAGCCGAGGCCCCGGGGGAAGCCGTTCCGGATCTGGAATTGGTGCTCCTCGCCACCGTGGGGGCCGGCAGCGCCCTGAGGCAGGCCCTCGATCAGCTCTGAAGCACTGGCCGTCGCCTAGTTAGTCGAGGGGTATGTCCCCCCTGGCGCAGACCCCATCCCAGCAGAGGCTGGTGTCCTCCAGCCAGCGACTGTTCACTGGGCGCCAGCCCCCGCTCGGCTTGAGCATCGTCACGCTGCCACGGCCGTCATGGCGGAATTCGATCCGCTGCCCATTCACCAGCAGATACCAGTGGACGCCGAGCTGCTCCACCTGCATCTGGCAGGCCTGCCAGGGACCGTCCGCCAGGCGGCACTCCAGGGACACCAGACCGGGGATCGGATGGGCCTGAAGGGCGGTGCAGGCAATCGCCAGGCCCATGGCTCCGCATGCCAGGTGGCGGCCCAGCGGATCAAGGTGAGACCGCTGCAGGAAAGGCACCGTGACCGGAGCTACGGAAGTCCGTCTCCAGGCTGGACAGCGGCCGGTGCTGACCGCGCGGCGGGCTGCCAAGATTTAACAAATGTGCGTGGCTCCGGTGCCGATCTTCAACGCCCGTGTTCAGGTGTCCCTGAGGCCCTCCGTACTGGATCCCGCCGGCGAGGCCACTCGCGCCGCCGCGGCACGGCTCGGCGTCGAGGGTGTTCAGCGGCTGCGGATCGGCAAGGCCATCGAGCTCGACCTGGAAGCCCCCGACCGGGCCACCGCCCAGGCCCGTCTGGAACTGCTCAGCGACCGCCTGCTGGCCAATCCCGTGATCGAGGACTGGTCGCTGGATCTGGTCGAAGCCGGTTGAGGGGAGCAGATTCATGACCGTCGGCATCGTGGTGTTTCCCGGTTCCAACTGCGACCGGGATGTGGCCTGGGCCCTGGAGGGCTGTCTCGGCATACCCGTGCGCTTCCTCTGGCATGAGGAGCGCGATCTTTCCGGCCTGGAGGCGATCGTGCTTCCGGGTGGCTTCAGTTACGGGGACTACCTGCGCTGCGGCGCCATCGCCCGGTTCGCGCCCGTGCTCCAGGACGTGCGGACCTTCGCCGAGCGAGGCGGTCCGGTGCTCGGCATCTGCAACGGCTTCCAGGTGCTCACCGAGATGGGGCTGCTGCCGGGGGCCCTCACCCGCAACCGCGATCTGCACTTCCTCTGCCAGAACAGCTCCCTGGAGGTGAACTCCGGAAGCTGCCGCTGGCTCGGCGGCTACGGCGCCGGAGAGCGGATCAGCCTGCCCATCGCCCATGGGGAGGGCCGCTACCAGGTGGCCCGCGAGCAGCTCCACGCCCTGGAGGACCAGGGCTGCGTGGTGCTGCGCTACACCGCCAATCCGAACGGGTCGATGGGGGACGTGGCCGGGCTGAGCAATCCCGCGGGCAACGTGCTCGGTCTCATGCCTCACCCCGAGCGGGCGTGCGACGCCGCCACGGGAGGTCTGGACGGTCGCCGCCTCCTGGAGGCGGCCCTGGGCTGAGCCGGCTGCCCGGGAAGGCCGTTCAGTCGCGGTCGGCGAAAAAGGCGCGACTCGCGATGGGATCCGGCTGGATCGTCCTGGCTCCAGGAGTCCAGCCGGCGGGGCACACCTGGTCGGGATGGGCCTGCACATGCTGAAAGGCCTGCAGCACCCTCAGCGTTTCCTCCACGCTGCGACCGACCGCCAGCTCGTTGATGGTGCTGTGCAGGATCACACCGTCCGGATCGATCAGGAACAACCCCCTCAGGGCCGTGCCGGCAACCTCGTCGAGCACATGAAAAGAGCGGGCGATCTGCTTGGTGAGGTCCGACACCAGGGGGAAGGCGATGTCACCGAGCCCGCCGCTGCGGCGCTCGGTCTGCACCCAGGCCAGGTGGCTGAACGGGCTGTCGACCGACACCGCCAGGATGTCGGTGCCGAGCCGGGCGAAGTCCCCGTGCCGATCGCTGAAGGCGGTGATCTCGGTCGGACAGACGAAGGTGAAGTCCAGGGGATAGAAGAACAGCACCACATAGCGACCCCGGTACTGGCGCAGGGAGATCTCCCTGAACGCATGGTCCACCACGGCGGTGGCGCGGAAATCGGGGGCCTCGAGGCCGACGAGTCTGCCGCTGCTGGTCATGGAGCCACACCCCGGAAGCTGAAACGGATTCCCATGCTGGCCTGACTGCAGAACCCAGCATGGCCAGGTCCGTGGTGTCACGGGCCCCTACGATGGAGTTCAAGAAGTGAAGAAAGCCACCATGGGTTGGGATCCGTCCGTTCTGCGCAAATACAACACCACCGGTCATTTCCGCCTGCTCAATCAGCTGCGCTCCGAACTCAGGGGAAACCCCCTGATCCGCCCCAAGGATGGGGAGACGGTGGGGGCGGCCAACCGCAGCAAAAGCCTTACCCGCGCGCTTCAGAACCGTGGTAGCGGCGGTTACGGCCGCAACCGCCGTCCGCTCCAGGCTCCCTCCACCGTCACCGCCGCCCCGGCGTTGCCCGTGGTCGTTTCAGCGGCCTCTCCAGACGCCGCTGCCGAAAGCCAGGAAGCCGCCAACGCCCGCAGCTTCCGCGAGCGTCTGAACGCCATCGAGATGCGCTGAAGACGCCCTCCTGTGAGGCAGCAAGCGGCTTGGATGCCTCCCATCTCTTGAGCATCGGGCGGCATATCCGATTGTCTTACTGAACTGGATGTGGATCCAGCTCTTGTCCCTGAGCTGAGGAATCTTGCCGTGGGAAACACATGAGAGTGGAAGCCCAGGCATGGGCGAACAATGGCTCGGGGGAGACTTGAACTCCCGACCTTGGGGTTATGAATCCCACGCTCTAACCAGCTGAGCTACCGAGCCAATCAAGGCGACTCTAAACGATCACCTTCTTCGGTCCCCCCGGAGACTCAGGCCCGTGGGGGGAGGATCTGCAGGGGGTTGACCGCGCCCTTGCCGGGGGGGTGAATCTCAAAGTGGAGATGGGGCCCGGTGCTGCGGCCGGTGCTGCCCATCTGGCTGATCACCTGACCCTGGGAGACCGACTCGCCCTTGCTGACCAGGAGCCGGCTGTTGTGGGCATAGAGGCTGCGGCTGCCGTCCGGGTGGGAGATCTCGACCAGATAGCCGTAGCCGCCGTCATGCCAGCCGGCGAAGGACACCTGACCTTCCTTGGCGGCCATCACGGGGGTGCCCACGTTGTTGGCCACGTCGATGCCTTTGTGCATGCGTCCCCAGCGCCAGCCGTAGCCTGAGGTGAAGACCCCCTGGGTGGGCCAGATCCAGGTGGTGGACGGAGACGTGGTGGGTCCCTTGAAGGGGGGCTGGGGATCGCCGAATTCGGGGATGTCCGGCCAGCTGATGCCGCCGCTCACCGAGGGCTTGAGGCCCAGCAGGAGCCGGGAACGACCGGGGGCGGACTGGGCCAGCCGGACCTGGCTGCCCACCACCAGCCGGGCCGTTTCCAGACCCGGGTTGAGGCGCACCAGTTCAGCCACGCTCAGGCCGTAGCGCTGGGCCAGTTTGAGCACGGTGTCGCCGAAGCGGACCACCCCGTCGTTCTCCAGCGGTGGTGGGGTGGTGACGGGGGGCGTCCGGCGTTGGACGGAGGGGTCAAGGGAGGCGATGCGTCCGAGACGCTCCTTGCCGCGGCTGGGAACGACGAGCCATTCGCCGCTGTTGAAGCGATGGTCCTCATCGACATCGTTGAGCCGTGCCAGACGGCTCTCGTCGAGATCAAGGGCCGAGGAGAGCTCCTCGATGGACACCGGCCGCCTGACCTTGACCCAGAGCTTGTCGGAGGCAGACGGCAGGGAGGCCAGCAGGGTTTCCGTGGAAACCGTGCTGGGGGCGTCATTGGCAAGGACAGCCACGAGCGGCACGACGGCCGGTGAGGCGAGCAGAAAAGGAAGAACCAATCGGAAAGGCTTCATGCATTTCACACCTATCGGACAAGAACCGGCAGAGAAGCCAACATCTGCAGGTCGGGCAGAGAGTAGCGCCACGAACCTCTGGCGGCAAGCTTCCGCTCGCAGCTCCCCACCGAAGTGCCGCGGGGAAATCCGCCGGATCTCAATCCCGGACGCCTGCGTGGGCCCCGAGCTGACGCAGGGCTTCGAACAGCACGATGCCAACGGAGACCGAGAGATTGAGGCTGCGCACGCCCCCCGCAGCGTCGCGGGCGGAGCGGGCCATCGGGATGCCCAGACGGGCGTCGGCCGTCGCCTGCAGAGCGGTCGGTAATCCGTCCGTCTCCCGGCCGAAGAGCAGCCAGTCATCGGCAAGGAAGTCGAAATCCGTGTAGGCAGCATCGGCCCGGCTGCTGAGGGCCACCAGGCGGCCCCCCTGACGTCGACGGTGCTGCTGGAACGCCTCCAGGTCGCCATGGCACACAAGGGAGACGAACGGCCAGTAGTCGAGGCCGGCGCGGCGCAGATGGCGATCGCTGATCGTGAAGCCGAGGGGCTCGATCAGGTGCAGTTCGGTTCCGGTGGCGGCACAGGTGCGTGCCACGTTGCCCGTGTTAGGCGGAATCTGGGGCTGGTAGAGAACGACGCGGGGCATCCGGAACCGGTCTCAGGCGGCGGGAGGTACGGGCACGCCCAGGGCCTGCAGATCGAGGGCCCGCCCCTGCAGGACGAGCCAGGCCGCATCGCTGTGGTGCTGAAGGTGCTCCTGCAGCGCTCCGAGCCGATCGCGGAAGCTGGATCCCGCCGCCGTCGGTGGCACCACACCCCAGCCGGTCTCCTCACAGACGATCACCAGAGGGGCCCGACAGGCGGTGATGGCCTCGCTCAGCTCCTGGCAGCAGCGCTGCCACTCCGCCTGCTCCCGGTCGAGATGGGCCGCCACCCAGGTACCGAGGGAATCCACCAGCCCCAGCTGACCCTCCTGCAGGGATCCGAGCCCCGCGGCAAGCGCCCCGCCGACCTCGCGGCAGGTCCACTCGTAGGGGCGGCGCTCGCGGTGGCGGCGCAGTCGCTCCTGCCAGGCATGGTCGTCAGGCAGCAGCGGCCCTGTGGCCAGGTAGATCACGGTCAGGCCGCTGAGCACAGCAAGATGCTCGGCCCAGCGACTCTTGCCCCCCCTGGATGGACCGCTGACCAGAGTGAGCCGTGGGGCCGGGTCGGGCCGGACTCCGAACCCGGCCTCAACCGCCACCGTTCATGTTGCGCAGGGTGGCCACAGAGGACGGGGAGACGCGGTTGAGGTAGCGGAAGATCCAGTACTTGAAGATTGTGGCCAGCACCACCGGGAAGGTGGCGATGAACAGCATCACGAAATTCTCCTGGGCGGGAAGTCCCAGATGGTCGGCCACGCCGCCGAGCAGCACGGTCCAGCCCTCCGGGCTGTGGAAACCCACGAAGATGTCGGTGAACAGGATGATCGCGAAGGCCTTGGCGCTGTCGCTGAGCCCGTAGACGAGCTCATCGATGAAGCCACGCAGCACCTGGATATCCCGCCGGCCGCCGAGACCGACCGCGACGAAGCCGATGAAGCCGCAGACGTCGGCCAGCACGTTCTTGACCGCATGGGTGCTCTCCTGATCGGCCTCCTCCTTGAGGATCTGGGCCCGCTTGGCCAGCTCGGACTGCAGATCCTCCCGGCTCGGCATGGGCTTGCCCTCCAGCAGGGCATCGAACTCGATCTCCGCCTGGTAGACGCGCAGCTTCTCGACGGCCTTCTCCTCCAGCTGGGGTCGGGGGTAGGTGAGGAAGGCGTTGTCGGGGGCGAAGCGATCGACCAGGGGGGAGACCACATAGGTGCGGCTGACCTGCTGGACCAGCACCGGCACCAGGATCAGCAGCAGCAGGATTCGCAGAGACACCAGGGTGGAGTCGCGGCGCCGACGGAAGCCGGCCACCACGCTCGCCTCCGCCTCGGGGTCGAGCTGGCGGCGCACCTGGTCGACCACGCTCACCAGGCTGCGGGGCAGCATCTCCGGCGACCGGCTGAGGGCCGGCAGCTCCTCCCGCGTCCCCGAATAGCGGCCGCTGACCAGGTCGATCAGCTGGTACTGGCGCAGTTCCTGGCCGGAGAGTTCCTGGCGGTAGGGGGCCAGGACCTCCTGGGCCTGCCGACAGACCTGCAGGGCCGCCCGGAAACGGCGCAGCACCTGGGCCTGCACCGCGCGCGGGATCCGCAGCTCCAGCTCCGGACGCACCGGCCGGTCGTTGTAGTGCTCCATCTCGATGCTCTGGATGAGCAGGGCGGCTTCGTAGCCGCGTTCGAGATCGGAACTCAGGTCGAGCGATCGGGCCCGCCCGAAGGTACCCATCCAGTCAGTCAGTCCCATGGGGTGGAGAGGATCGGGTGATCAGCGGGAGAAGACCCACCAGGTGAGCATCGGCACCACGGAGCCCACCACCAGCAGAACCACCACCCAGGTGAAGGCATTGCTCTGGGAGGTCTCCTCCCGGGTGGGGATGTTGCTGACGACAGCCACGGCTTCCTCGACCACCGGTTCACCCGGATCTTCACCACCCTGGAGCACGGTGGCAAGACGCTGCAGGGCATCCACACCGGCCTGGCGGTAGCGGTCGCCGCTGCGCAGCGGCTGGGCCATGGTGGTGGAAGCGGTGCTGTCGAGCAGCTCGAGGGGCAGCTGGCGGTCCAGCGGCGCCTGGGCCACGATCGCGGTGGAACGGGTCTGGGTGTCGATCAGCAGCAGCAGCAGCGGATCCGGGGTGCTGCCCGCCGGAGGATCGGCCGACCAGCGATCGACGAGCTGGTATCCGAGAGTCGCCAGGTCGAGGCCGTAGTCGAGCCGGGAGAGGGTGATCAGGCGGGCATCCACCCGCTCAGGGGAGAAGCTCTCCAGCTGTCGCTCGATTTCCCCGTTGCCGGCACGGCTGAGCACGTGGGCGTCGTCGATCACGTGCTCGACCGGGGGACGGGGCGGCAGATCGGCCACGGAGACCGCGCGGACGGCGGCGATCGGCCCCGCCAGCACCAGGCCGATGGCCAGCGCCAGGGACAGGAGGGAGCGCCGCAGGTGCACCCGCAGGGACGGGACGGGGAGCGCAGCGGCAACCGGACGCGTCACTGAAGCCACGGGCATGGTGCGAGAGGCCACCAGTCTGCCGTTGGAGCTCCGTTCCGGCATCCTGAACGGATCTTCGGTTCATGAGCTCCCACCATGGCGATGCCCCCCGCCGCCCGCGTGGTGCTGGCCTGCGGCCTGGCGGGTCTTGTCCTGGTGGTGATCAATCAGATGACCGCCGCCAGCCTGGACCCCCCCCTGGAGAGGGCTTCGGTGCTGGGCAGCATCCTGGCGGTGCTGCTGCTGCTGGTGGCCCTGCTCTGGCAGCGGGTCGAGCCCCTGGCACCGGAGCGGGTGACCCTGGAAGGAATCGAGGGGCTGCGTCTGGCCCCAGATCTGGACGCCGCCCTGGGCGAGGAACTGGGCTGGGGCAGCACCATGCTGCTGACGGCGACGCCGGCGGCGGTGGTGCTGCTCCACTGGCGCGGCAGGACGCTGCTGGAGAGAGGTGTGCTGGGCTCCGGCGATTTCCGCCCGGGGGCGATCTGTCAGCGCAGCATGGTGAAGGGGAAAGCCATCTCCCTGGTGGATCTGAAGCTCTATCCGGGCCGGGAGGAGTTTGCGGCCCTGCCCGGTGGTCTGCCGGCCGTGGTGGTGCAGCCCCTCGGCGAGGAAGGCGTGCTGGTGCTGGGTGGCTGGTCGCCACGGTGCTTCAGCCGCAGCGATCTGGTCTGGGTGGAAGGCTGGGCCCGGCGGCTCACAGGCGAATTGGCTCGGGTTTCGGGCGGGGGGGAGCCGGCCGCGGAGCCCTCTTCGCCGGGGGCACCTGGAACTGGCTGAACACCCGTCCGCCGGGCTTGCTGATCACCACCTCACCCTTCTCCCCCAGCCGACCCCGCAGCCGGGTGCCGCGGGTGACCTGTCGACTTTCCGGCCGCTGCAGCAGCACCGAGCCGTCGGCGGTGATGGCCTGGGTCTCCCAGTTCCAGGAGCAACTGTCGGCCTGGAGGGTGGCGCCCCCCTGCTGGATCAGGCAGCCCACAGGGATGCGCACCAGCTTCTTGGCGGCATCCACCTGGAGCGCCTGGCCCCGGGCGCTGAACCCCCCGCTCTGCGCAGGATCCCTGAACAGCACCGGAGGCGCCAGGTTGAACTGCTGCTTGAGGGTGTTGCCGCTCAGGGCCGTGGCGGTGAGGACCTGGGGCGCCCGGTCTGCAGGCGAACCGGGCGGGCGGCGTTCGCCCAGGACCGGCCCCTTGGCAGTGAGGGCACCGCTGCCCGGCTTCCACATAACAGCGCTGACGCTGACCACGATCTGGGGGGCGCCGGCAGGATTCGCCAGGAAGGGATCGAAAGCCTTCGACCAGCGCTGCAGGCGGGGCCGCCCCTGAAGCTCCAGGGTGTCCTTGTCGATCCGGAACGTGGCCCGCTGTGCCGTCAGACGGGTGTGGGGATCGAAGCCCTCCGGTTGACGGTCGATCTCCATCAGGTTCCGCCCAGGCAACCAGCGCACCCGGGAAGCCTGGATCATCACAGGCTCACCGCCAAGACGCTGCAGGCGGATCCTGCCCTCCAGCAGGATCACGGCGCCATCGTCAATCACCGTTCCCGTGGTGGCCTCCACCCGATAGGCCGGCTTGCCGGCCCTGTAGATGATTCCACGGGGCTGAAGGGCCCGTGCCACGCGCCGGCGCAGGTCGTAGCGGGCCTCCGGACTGGTCAGCTCCCAGGTGGGACGCCCCAGCACATCCTGCTGGCGCAGATCGAGGGAACGGAAAACGAAGGGAGTGGCGGCGTCCTCCCGTGGCGCCTGGCTCCGACCACATCCGCTCAGCAGAAGCAGCAGAACCGCCAGGTGCCAGGGCCGTGCCAGTGGGGATCGGGTCAAAGGGGGGAATCCAGTTCCAGTCGTTGCATCACGGGCGTGGGCTCAGGCAGGGGATGGCCGCAGGCCAGCTTCCCCCACCGGAGGGCGAGCGTCCAGGCGGATGCAGCCGGTGCCGGTTCCATCCCAAAGCCGTTCCCATCTCCGCTGCCCGTACCGGAGGCTTCGGCGCAGAGCGGGGGCTGATCCAGTTGCTCCAGCATGCGGGCGGAGAGATCCGGCAGCAGGGGGGCGAGCAGCAGGGCCACCCAGCGGCTTGTTTCCAGCACGGCATAGAGATCGGCGGCCACGGCCGGGCGGCTCTCCTCGTTCTTGATCGCCTTCCAGGGAGCCCGGTCGTTGAGAAAACCGTTGGCGGCTTCCGCCAGCTGCAGGATTGCCGCCGCAGCGCTGCGAAAATCCAGCCGCTCCAGGCCCCTGTCCACCTCCTCGCCGCAGGCGATGCAGTGCAGGGCCAGGGGATGGTCGGCGGCGGCAGCGTCCCCGGCCGGAGGCACCGCCCCCTCGAACCAGCGGCGGGCCATGGAGGAGGTGCGGTTGAGCAGGTTGCCGATGGTGTTGGCCAGATCGTTGTTGACCAGATCGGTGAAGCGCTGCTGCTGGAAATCGCCGTCCTCACCGAAGGGGATGTCCCGCAGCAGATACCAGCGCACGGCGTCACTGCCGCAGCGCTCCAGCAGCACCTCGGGGTCGAGCACGTTGCCCAGCGATTTGCCCATCTTCTGCCCCTCCCGGGTGAGGAAGCCATGGCCGAAGACCCGCTCCGGCAGCTCCAGGCCGGCCGAGAGCAGCATGGCCGGCCAGTAGACGGCATGGAAGCGCAGGATGTCCTTGCCGATCACGTGCAGCTGGGCCGGCCAGCCGCGCCCGGCGATCAGGTTCAGATCGGCGGGATCCTCCGGCCCCAGCAGGGCGGAGAGGTAGCCCAGCAGGGCATCGAACCACACATAAAAGGTGTGACCCGCGTAGCCCGGCACCGGAATCCCCCAGGGCAGGTCGAGCCGGGAGATGGAGAAGTCCTTGAGCCCCCCGGCCACGAAGTTCTCCACCTCGCGGCGGCGGGAGCGGGGGGCGATGAAACCGTCGGAGGCCACCAGCCGCTCGATCGCTTCCTGGTGGCGGGACAGGCGGAAGAACAGGTTGAGTTCGTCGCGCCACTCCAGGGGCCGCAGATGGGTGGAGCACTCGGGGGCCCGGGCTTCCGGCGACTCCTCCTTGAACTCTTCGCAGGCCACGCAGTACCAGCCGCGCTGGCGCCCTTCGATCACGTCGCCGCTGGCTTCCACCCGGGCGAAGAACTGCTCGACGATCGAACGGTGGCGGGGGTCGGTGGTGCGGATGAAGCGGTCGTTGCTGATGCCCCAGCGGCGCCACAGGTCGCGATAGGCGCCGCTGATGGTGTCGCAGTGGGCCTGGGGGGTGAGCCCGGCAGCCTCGGCGGAGCGCTGGATCTTCAGGCCGTGTTCATCGCAGCCGGTGATGAAGGTCACCCGCTCGCCGCGGAGGCGATGGAAGCGGGCGATGCTGTCGCAGGCGAGGGTGGTGTAGGTGCTGCCCAGGTGGGCGCGGTCGTTGACGTAATAGAGGGGGGTGGTGAGGGTATAGGTCATCAGAGATCGACGTCGGCCGGGATCACCGGCGATGCGAAGGTCTCCCCGCGATGCCGCTGGGCCAGGCCCGGGGGGCGGATCCTAGCCACAGCCCCTCCGGTGACCCCCGCCGCCTGGCCTGCAGTGGGATGGGATGCTGGCGACCGGACGCCGGTTCCCCACCTCCCGATGCGCACGGGCTTCGATCACAGGGCAGCGGTGCTGGTGTGGGGGGGCGGAAGCGGTGGCATCGCCGCCGCCCTGCAGGCGGCCCGCTCCGGCGCCGACACCCTGTTGCTGACCCCCGGACCCTGGCTGGGGGGGATGGTGAGCGCCGCCGGGGTCTGCGCCCCGGACGGGAATGAACTCACCCCCTGGCAGACCGGGCTCTGGGGGGCCCTGCTTCGCGCCCTGCAGCGGGCCGAACCGGAGGGACTGGACCAGAACTGGGTGAGCTGCTTCGGCTATCGGCCAGCCAGTGCCGAGCGGATCCTGCGACGTTGGCTGGCCGCGGAACCTCGGCTGCAATGGTGGCCCGGCTGCCGGCTGCGCCAGGTGGAGCGCCGGGGCGACCGCATCGTCGCCCTCAGCGTGGAGCGGGACGGAGCCAGCCGGCGCCTGCTGCCGACCATCGTCATCGACGGCAGCGATCGGGGTGACCTCTTCCCCCTGGCCGACGCGCGGTTCCGCTTCGGCTGGGAGGCGAAGCAGACCTGGCAGGAACCCAGCGCTCCCGAGGCCGGGGCCCTGGAGAGCGACCCCTTCTTCCGGGAGCAGCCCGTCCAGTCGCCCACCTGGGTGTGTATGGGCCAGCTGGAGGAGAGCCAGGGCCCCGTCGCCCCTGATGGGGAGGCCTGGCGCCGATCGCCCCCCAGGCTGAAGGATCCCTTCCACAGGGCCACCCAGTCCTTCGGGCTGGAGCGCACCCTCACCTATGGCCGGCTGCCGGGGGGACTGGTGATGCTGAACTGGCCCCTGGGCGGCAATGACTGGCATGGGGGTCTGGACAGGGCCTTTCCAGAACAGCTCGGCGCTGGACCCGATGTCGCCACGACAGCCGCCGCCGAGCAGGCGCTGTACGAGGCCATGCGCGACCACAGCCAAGCCTTTGCCGCCGCGCTGCGTCAGGCCGGCGGCGGCTGGCTGCGCCCGGGGGCTGTCTTCCCCAGCCCGGCGGCGGCGTCCGCCGGGCGTCTGATCGGGGATGAATCCCTGGCGCTGATGCCCTACTGGCGTGAAGGCCGCCGACTGGTGGCCCGGGAGCTTGTGCTGGAGCAGCATCTGCTTCCGCAGGGGCCCGGGGCCTGCATCGCTCCCCTGCGCTGGGACGGCGACGGCGCCTTCAACGCCATCGCTGTGGGCAACTACGCCAACGACCACCACTATCCCGGTGGCGACTGGCCCCTGGCCCCGAAGAGCTGCCGCTGGGGGGGACGCTGGAGCGGCACCCCATTCACCATTCCCTATGGAGCCCTGGTGAGTGAGGGGGTGAGCAACCTGCTGGCGGCCGACAAATGCCTGGGGGTCAGCCACATGGCCAACGGGGCGACCCGACTCCAGCCCCTCGTGCTCAATATCGGCCAGGCCGCGGGCCTGGCCGCCGCCCTCTGCGTCCGTGACGGACTGGAGCCGGCGGCCCTGGCGGTGCGCCGCCTGCAGGAGGCGCTGATCGCCGATCCGGTGGCCCCAGCCGGGGTGCTGCCCCTGTGGGACACCCCCTGGCATCACCCCCGCTGGCGTGAGCGGCAGCGGCAGGCCCTGGAAGCCCCGGAGCGACTGGATCGTCACGGCCATCTGCCTGGGACCGGACCCGGCCCGGCCGGGGGAGACCGCGCCCCACAGGCCGCAACTCCCGCCGAGCCTGGGGAACGACTCTGGCGGGGGGAGCTGATGGCCGATGGGGCAGGCGGTTACGTGTTGCAGGGTGCAGACGGCCCCTGGCCCGTGATCACCCTGGAACCTGACCTGCACGAGTGGCTGCTGGGCGTCGATCGGCCGACCCCGGTGGCTCTGATCGGCTGTGCAAACCCCTGGGGCCCCTGGCTGCGGGTCTCCCGGAGGCTGGAGTGAGGGTGCTGCTCAGCGGGGCCGCGATCGCGATCACCTTCGCCGCCTTCCTGCCCTACATCCACTCGATCCGCCAGGGCCGCACCCGTCCCCACCTGTTCTCCTGGCTGATCTGGGGCTCCACCACCCTGCTGGTGTTCCTGGCCCAGCGCGCTGGCGGGGCCGGCGCCGGCGCCTGGCCCATCGGCATCTCTGCTCTGATCACCTTCTCCATCGCCTGGCTGGCCAACGCCCACCGGCCCGATCGGGCGATCACCACCAGTGACTGGCTGTTCCTGACGGGAGCCGCTTCGGCGCTGCCCCTCTGGTTTCTGACCGCCGACCCCCTCTGGGCCGTGGCGATCCTCACGCTGGTGGATCTGCTCGGTTTCGGGCCCACCCTGCGGCGGGCCTGGACCCATCCCCAGCAGGAACGGATCAGCTTCTTCGCCCTGTTCGTGCTGCGCAATCTGCTGGTGCTGCTGGCCCTGGAACGGGTGACCCTGACCACCGCCCTGTTCCCGGCGGCCGTCGGTCTGGCTTGTGGGGGGGTGGTGCTGCTGCTGCTCTGGCGGCGACGTCCCCGGGGCCTGCCGGAATGATCTCGGCCAGGATGCGGTAGTTCATCGTCGCTGTTCCATGGCCGTCACCGGCAGAGACTCCAGGCCCTTTGCCCCCCTGCTGGCGCTGGTCAGCACGGTGGTCCTGGTGGCTTCCCAGCCCGCCCGGGCCGATGGGCTGAACAACATGCGCGATCAGCTGATCATTCACTACTGCACCATCGCGGTCGATGCCGACTTCGCCAAAGCGGGCAAGGCGGCCCCCCAGGGACTGGCACAGGACACCTGCACCTGCGTGGCGGAGCAGGTCAACGCCAAGGCGTCCATTGCCCAGGCGGAAACCATCTGCAAGCAGCAGGCGATGAGCAAGTACAACCTCAGCCCCTGAGCCGCCCCTGCCTAGCCGCTGGCTGTGAGACGCAGCAGGTCCCGCTGGGAGTCCACCTGCTGCAACCGCACCAGCAGGGCATCCCCCGGAGCGAAATCGCCATGGCATTCCGCAGCCACGTCCATGGCCAGCTCCGGCAGGTGCACCAGGCCGAGCCGGTCCTGGGGCCTCAGCCAGCGCAGGAAGGTGCCCCGCCACTGATGCACCTCCTGCTGCTCGAACCACACCTGCTGCCAGTGGCGCTGGTCCTCCCGGGAGATCAGCAGGCCCTGGCGGATCGCCCCCTCCAGCTCATTCAGCAGCGGTGCCAGATCCGCCTCCGTGAGGGCCGGCTCCCCCAGCTGCTGGGCCAGCAGCTGACGCTGAACCACCAGGTCCCCATAGCGCCGGATCGGCGAGGTGGCCTGCACGTAGCACGCGAGGCCGAGGGAGAAGTGGGCGGCCGGTGTGGTGCCGAGGTGGCCCCGGCTCAGGCAGCGCTTGATGGCCGCATGGCGCACGGGGCCGGGGGCCAGACGTTCGAGCTCCTCGGCGGGGGGCAGCTCCGCCGGCAGCTGGCTGCGGTAGGGCAGGGCAAGCCCCTGCTCCTGGCCATAGGTGGCGATCACGGCACCGGCCAGGATCATCGCCTCGGCCACCAGGGTGCGGGACGGTGAGGGCTCGGTGATCTCCAGCTGGGCTTCGTCGCCGCAGCAGCGCACCCTTCCCTCCGGCTGATCCAGATTGAGCGCTCCCCGCGCCATGCGCCAGCGGCGCCTGAGCTCCATCAGAGCGTGGATCTCCCCCAGGTAGCGCTCGGGCGGCGGGGCCAGCTCGATCAGCTCGTCCGCATCCCCATAGCTGAGCCGGTAGGCGGGCTTCACCCAGCTGCGTTCCAGCCCGCTGGAGGCCACGGAGCCGTCGTCCGCCAGGGTCACCCAGAGACTCCAGGCCGGGCAGCGCCGGCCCATGCGCAGGCTGAAGGGGCCGGCACTGAGGGACTGGGGGAACATCGGCAGGGCTCCCCGGGCCAGGTAGAGGCTGCTTCCCCGCCGGCGGGCCTCCCGGTCGAGGGGGCTGTCCGCCTCCACCAGCCGGCCGGGGTCGGCGATGTGGATCCACAGCAGCGGATGCCCATCGGCTCCGGTCTCGAGGGAGAGGCCGTCGTCGATGTCGCGGGTGTCCTCGTCGTCGATGGTGACCGTGTGCAGGCCGGTCAGATCCCGACGACGCTCGTCACCCGGCAGGTCCCCATCGGCCAGGGCCACCAGGCGGGCGGCCTCGGCTTCGAGTTCCGGGGCGAAACCGTCCTGCCAGGTGGTGTTCTCGAGGGAGGGGAGGTGATGCCGTTCCCACTGGCCCAGATCGACGAGCAGGTGGCGGATCGGTGCGGCTTCGGCATGGCAGTGGGCCGCCTGCAGGGCGCGCAGCAGAGCGTCCGGCAGGGGGTGGCTGGTGTCGCCGCCGGCCCACTGCCGCAGCAGGGCCAGCTGTTCCCGCTGCTCACCAGCCAGCTGGTCGGCGGCGATCGGCTGGCGTTGGCGCAGGGTGTCATGCCAGCGGCGGCGACCCGTTTCCAGCAGCTGCTGACGGTGGGCGTCGCGGCGCAGGCGGCGCACATCGACGAGCGGACGGGCTTCCACCAGCCCCTGGCGCCAGCGGAAGAAGGTCTGGGCTCCCTGGAGCCACAACCAGCAGGCGGCCCTCTGGGCGTGGTCCGTGCCGTCGCCGACTAGGTCGACAAACTCCGCCAGGCTGAGGGGCGCCGGCTCCTGAACCAGCAGCAGCCAGGCCGCTGCCAGTTCCCGGCGGCACGGCTGGGCCTGCTGCAGGGCCTCCGGGCTGAGCCGCCAGGGAGGCTGGGAGAGTCGGGTGGGCAGGGGGTGATCGCTGGGGGCGGAGGCCAGGCGATCGAGCTGCCGTGCACTCCGCTGCAGGGGCCTGGCTTCGAAGCCGGCCCTCAGATCGATCCGGGAGCCCTTCTCACCCACCACCACGGCCAGCAGGCACCGGCCGTCGTCATGGACGCCGACCAGATCACCCGCCGCGAAGGATCGTGAGGCGGCTGCGGGAGGCAACTCAGCCTTCGGGATTCACAAAGGGCAGCAGGGCCACGATGCGGGCCCGCTTGACGGCATTGGTGAGATCGCGTTGCTGCTTGGCCGTCAGGCCGGTGAGCCGCCGGGGCAGGATCTTGCCACGCTCAGTGATGAACTTCTTGAGCAGATCGACGTCCTTGTAGTCGATCGGATCGCCGGGCTTGATCGGCGAGAGGCGTTTCTTGAAAAAGGAACTGGACATGGGAGCGGAACGGAAGGAAGGAACGAAGAGGTGAACTGCGGCTGCAGGGGACGGATCAGAGGCGGCGCTTCCTGTCGGAAGCGTCCCTCACTTGATCTCCTTGTGGACCGTGGAGGCGTTGCAGTGGGGGCAGAACTTCTTGAGTTCGATCCGTTCGGTGGTGTTGCGGCGGTTCTTCTGGGTCGTGTAACGGGACACGCCAGGGGACCGCTTGGCGGGGTTGGACCGGCATTCGGTGCACTCGAGGGTGATCACCAGCCGGACGCCCTTGTTCTTGGCCATGGAAGGACGTTGCGCCGCGTATGCGTTGCAGGGAGACGATTCAGCACCTTACCTCCCGAAGGGAATGCCCGCCCTCCGCTTCCTAAGGTGGGCGGCTGCTGTGCACCCATCCGATGCGGGTTTCGCTCCAATGGCTCCGGGAGCTGGTCAGCGTCGAGCCGGGCTGGCTGGAGCCGGAGACGCTGGCGGAGCGGCTGTCGATCGCCGGCTTCGAGGTGGAAGCGATCGAGGATCTGGCGGCCAGGGCCGACGGCGTGGTGGTGGGCTTTGTGCAGGAGCGCAAAGCCCACCCCAATGCGGACAAGCTGAGCGTCTGCACGGTGGCGGTGGGCCAGGCGGAACCCCTGCAGATCGTCTGCGGCGCGCCGAACGTGCGCATGGGCCAGCACGTGCCGGTGGCCCTGGTGGGCAGCACCCTGCCGGCCGTGGGACTCACGATCAAACCGGCCGAACTGCGTGGTGTGGCCAGCAGCGGCATGATCTGCTCCCTGAAGGAGCTCGGGCTCGACGACGGCAGCAACGGCATCGCCGAACTGGACACCCTTCTGGAGGCTGTGCCGCCCCTGGGCACCCCGGTGGGGCCGAGCCTCGGGCTGGATGACCAGGTGCTCGAGCTGGCGATCACCGCCAACCGGCCCGATGGTCTCTCGATGCGGGGCATTGCCCGGGAGGTGGCGGCCCTCAGCGGCGGCTCCACCCGCTTCGCCGAGGCCGCTCCCGCAGTCCCCGCCCATCCCCTGGAGGCGGCGGCGGCTGACCGTGTCGCCATGGAGGCGGGGGGGCTGTTCAGCCTGACGGCCCTGAGCAACCTGGAGGTGGCGCCGTCGCCGCGCTGGCTGTGCCAGCGGCTCGAGCGGGCGGGGGTGCGGCCGATCAACAACGTGGTGGACATCACCAACCTGGTGATGCTGGAGACCGGCCAGCCCCTGCATGCCTTCGACCGGGACCGGCTGGCGGCCCTGGTGGATGGTGCCGCCGGGCCGGAGCGGATCGGCCTGCGCCAGGGCCGGCCTGGTGAAAGCTTCCTGGCCCTGGACGGCCAGGAGCGCGCGCTCAGCGAGGAAGCCCTGGTGGTCACCTGCGCCGACCATCCCATTGCCCTGGCCGGGGTGATGGGCGGCCTGGCCGAGGCCGTGACTGAGACCACCACATCCATCTGGCTGGAGGCGGCCGTCTTTGCTCCTCAGGCGGTGCGGCGCTCCGCCCGCAGGCTCGGCCTGCGCACGGAGGCCTCCAGCCGCTTCGAGAAAGGCGTCCCCCGCGACATCACCCTGGCGGCCGCCGACCGGGCCGTGCAACTGCTGCAGGAGCTGGCCGGAGCCCGGGTGGAGGGCCGCTGGCTGCACCGGAAGGCCTCGGAGCCTGTGACCGCGCTGTTCCTGCGCCGGGACGCCCTGCACAACCTGCTGGGACCGGTGCTGCTGGAGGGGGTGGAGCAGGACCTGGAGGACGGCCGCATCTCGGCCACCCTGGAGGCCCTCGGCTGTCAGCTGAGTCCCGAGGACGACGGCTGGCGGGTGGTGGTGCCCCCCGAGCGGGCCATGGACCTGCAGCGGGAGGTGGACGTGATCGAGGAGGTGGCCCGGCTGGTCGGCTACGACCATTTCGCCAGCCATCTGCCCGATCCCCTGGAGCCGGGTGGCCTCGAGCCCGCCCAGCAGCTGGAGCGCCGCCTGCGGCGGGCCCTCTGCGCGGCGGGCCTGCAGGAGATCTGCGCTCTGTCGCTGGTGGCGGCGGCCCCGGGCCGGGTGCCCCTCGCCAATCCGCTCCTGGCCGATTACGGCCATCTGCGCGACAACCTGCACGAAGAGCTTCTGCAGGCTGCCCGACGCAACCTGCAGGCCTCCCAACCCGGGTTCTGGGGCTTCGAAATCGGCCAGGTGTTCCCCGGTGGAGCAGCCGACAGCGCCGACAGCCATGCCGAGCGCACGCTGCTGGTGGGCGTGATCGCCGGCGAGCGGGGCAGCGAGCGCTGGCGCAACAGCGGCAAGCCCAGCCCTCCCGATTATTTCCAGGCCCGCGGCGTGCTGCAGGCCGGGCTCGAACCCCTGCGCCTGGCGGTGGAGGATCGTCCCTGGGCGGACTCCTCCCTGCTGCATCCCGGCCGGGCAGCCCAGCTGCTGGTGGAAGGGCGTGCGGTGGGCTGGTTCGGTCAGCTCCATCCCGCCATGGCCGAGCCGCTCGATCTGCCCTCGGCCACCTATGTGTTCCAGCTGGCACTGGAGCCCCTGCTGACGGCCGGCACCCGTCGCAACCGCTGGCAGCCGTCCTTCCGCCCTTACCCCACCGTGCCGGCGTCCGAGCGTGACCTGGCCCTGGTGGTGCCCGTCGACACCAGCGCCTCCGCCCTGCTGGCGGCCATCCGCAAGGCGGGCAAGCCCCTCCTGGAGGAGGCGCAACTGATCGATCGTTACGAGGGAGCCCAGCTGGCAGCAGGCCGCTGCAGCCAGGCCTTCCGCCTGCGGTACCGCGACAGCGTCCGCACCCTCACCGACGAGGAGGTGGAGGCGGCCCATCAGCGGGTGCGCGAGGCCCTCGAGCGCCAGTTCGGGGCGGAGCAGCGTCGCTGAACGGCTGCCTGCTGATCGACTGATCCGTCAGGTCCGCTGCAGGGCCGCCAGGGCCTCGACGTGGCTGGTGTTGGGAAAGAAGTCGACCGGCTGCACCCAGTTGAGGCGATAGGCACCGGTGCCGCACAACTGGGCCAGATCCCTGGCCAGGGAGGCCGGATCGCAACTGATGTAGGCGATCCTGGCCGGCGGGTTGGCCAGGATCGCAGCCGTGGCGGCCGGGGCCAGCCCCTTGCGGGGCGGATCCAGCACCAGGGCGTCCATCCCCTGCAGCCGCTCCTCCAGCACCAGGGGCACGTCGGCCTGCTCGAAACGGGCCCGCTCCTCCAGCTGGTTGGCGGCCGCGTTGAGACGGGCCATGGCCACGGCGCTGGGATGGAGCTCCAGCCCGTGCACCTGCCAGCCGGCGGCGGCCAGGGGCAGGCTGTAGGTGCCGATGCCGGCATAGGCATCCAGCAGCGACCCGCCTCCCGGGCCCGGGCCGAGCGCCTCCTTGAGGCAGGCAACGAGGCGCTCGGCCTGGCGGGTGTTGACCTGGAAGAAGGTGTCGGCAGCGATGCGGAAGCGCAGGCCGGCAAAGGTTTCGTTGATCCACTCCCGGCCCCGGATCAACCGGGTCTCCTCGCCCATCAGCCGGTTGCTGGGCAGGGGCTGCAGGTTGAGGCAGACCCCGACCAGATCGGGCCAGCGCTCCCGCCAGGCGTCAGCCAGCTCCGCCAGTCCCGGCAGGTCGTCATGGCTGCTGATCAGGGTGATCAGCAACTCCCCCGTGGCCACCCCCACCCGCAGACCGAGGTGGCGCAGGCCCGGGCCCTGGTCGGTCTCCCCGGCGCCCCCATGGCGATCGACCGGCCAGTCGCTGGCCTCCAGATCCGCCTTGAGAGGGGCGATCAGGCAGTCGATGCGGGGGTCGAGCACCGGACAGCGGGCCATGTTGACGATCCGGTGGGATCCCCGCCGGTAATACCCGGCCCGTAACCGTCCCTCGCCGGTGCGCTCCAGGGGAATCAGGGCGCGGTTGCGGTAGCCGAGGGTGGGCGTGGCCGCCAGCAGGGGTCGCACCGGAGCGGACAGGCCGCCGATGCGCTGCAGCGTCTGCTCCAGGCTGCGTTGCTTCCAGGCCGCCTCCGCTGCGTCCTCGAGGGGCTGGAGGCTGCAGCCGCCGCAGTTGTCGGCCAGGATGCATGGGGACCTGCGACGGTCGCCGGAGGGAGCCACGACGCGCTGGAGCTGGCCCACCAGATGACGGCGGGCCGCCGCCAGCAGGCGCACCTGCACCGTGTCGCCGGGCAGGGCTCCGGGGACGAACACCACCTGCCCCTCATGACGCCCCACCCCCTGACCCTCGTGGCCCAGGTCGGTGATCGCCAGTTCCAGCTTTTCGCCCACCGCAACCATCGGGGTTCCGCCACTGGTGCGACCCTATCGGGGGTCGTGCAAAGGGGCGTTACACCTTGCGCCCGGGACCATGTCCAGGGGGTCGGCATCGATAGGATGCCGCCGACTGTGGTCGCTGCTATGAGCGTCGTTCGCGATCTGATCCTCCAGGCCGATGATCAGCTCCGCTATCCCACGGGCGGCGAGTTGCGCTCGATGGTGGAGTTTCTCAGTGGCGGGGCCCGTCGCCTCGCCGTGGTGCGGGTGCTGACCGACAACGAGAAGAAGATCGTCGCCGAAGCCTCCAAGCAGCTGTTCCTGCGCAAACCCGACTACGTGGCCCCCGGCGGCAATGCCTTCGGTCAGAAGCAACGGGCCCAGTGCCTGCGTGACTACAGCTGGTACCTGCGCCTGGTCACCTATGGCGTCCTGGCCGGCAGCACCGAACTGATCCAGCAGATCGGACTGGTGGGCGCCCGCGAGATGTACAACAGCCTCGGCGTGCCGCTGCCCGGCATGGTGGAAGCCATGCGCACCCTCAAGGCAGCCTCCCTGGTGCTGCTCGCGTCCGAGGAAGCCGCCCTGGCCGGTCCCTATTTCGACTACCTGATCCAGGGGCTTCAGACGAGCACCTGATCGTCCTCATGCGTCTCTGATGAGACCCAGAGCCGGACCCAGTGTGGTTCCCAGGTGAGACTTCTGAGTCATCTAGCCTGGGGCGTGTGACCCTCTCCCATTCCTTCTGTCCGGCCGGCATGGCCTCGTCTGGGGCGGTTCGGCTTTGGGAGCACCAGCGAAGAGCAGCGGCTGTCTTGCCCGCAGCCGCTCGGCTGTGATCGGGGGGGGCGTGCCGCGGTTGTCCGATAGGGCCCCTGGGGGGGCTCGCAGGCTGATCGCATCTATCCAGAGCGGGACTGCTACTGGGACCAAATCCCAGTCCAGGATGAGATGGTCGGACGCGCTGAGGCTGTCCGTCCCGGCCGATGGCGCCCCCGCCCAACGCTCGACCATACGGACACGGACCCAATCGAGCTCTCAGGCGTCCAGGTTCAGAGGCAGGGTGGGACCAGGTACGAGTCTTAGGCGGGAACCACGGGATCTCACCACAGCCTCCCCGAACGCATCCCCAGCCTGAAGCGTTCACAGGGGGCTCAGGGTCTGCGTATCTGTGTCAAAGACAGATACGCAGGCGTGAAGAACCCGCTGCCTGTCTTGTTCTGTGGCTGTCCATTTTCTGGCCAGGCTGGGATCAGCTGGTCCATGCGGATAAGCCTGTGGCCTGGGGCCCGGCAGCATGATCCATCGACGGAGGCGCTGGGATTCCGAGGGGACCTGCCACCCTTCGCGACCGGTGAAATCGATGAAAATTCCCAGTCTTGTGGTTCGCGTCTGAGCCGCATGGCAAGACACACCCAGAGTCCAGTCTGAGATCAGCAAACACAGGCAGCGTCGCGCCTGAACGCGATCCCCTCGCGCGACAACCAGATAAGAACTCACGGGTCTCATCCTGGACGTACCATGGGTCTCGTGGATGGTCCCATCCAGGACTGTTGAGTCGATGCAATGTCAGCGGTCGGAGGTGGCCCCCTGGCGGTACAGCTCCTTCAGCAGCTGGTAAGCCTCGTTGAGACGCCGCATCGCCTCCACCGAGCCCCCCGCATCCGGATGGTGGTTCTGGGCCATGTCCCGATAGGCCTCACGGATCTGGGCGAGGGTCAGTCGCTGCCCTGGGTCGGTGGGCAACTGGAGCAGCCGCAGGGCGCCATGGAGGGTCATGGTGTGCTCCAGGGTCTGGAAGGAGGTACCGCGGCGGCGGCGGCGGAAACGGTGCACGAACCGACGGATCAGGGTGGGAATGCGAAGGGTGAGGGTCGAACCGCTGAAGGGATCTTCCAGGACCCCCGCGGTGACCATCACCCGCCCGAAGCTCGGTGGTCCGTCGCTCCAGGCAGGGATGAACTGCTGCATCACCTGACAGGCGGCAGTCCAGGTGAACGGGCGGCCGTCGCTCTGATCGGACTGGAGCCAGATGTCCTGGGCGAGCCAGAGCATGGCCGCTTCCAGCACCGTGGCGTTCGCCGGCTGGCCGTAGAGGGCCAGCCAGTGGTTGACAGCCTCCTCCATGGCCTGCTGAACCATCTCCGCGGCGAGAGGGGGCAGGGGTGGACCTCCAGCCATCACAGGCCCGGGAGGGCGCAGGCTGCGTTTGATTCCCTCGGAACGGCGCCGCACGAAGCCAGGCAGATCGATGCCGCCACTGCTGCGGCCCTTTGGGGACGGCACCTCCATGGGCCCATCCCATTCGAATTCGGCCTGGAGGGTTTCGAGTGCCCCCCGGCCCACCAGCACCAGGGCTCCCTGCTCATCGAGCTCCCCTTCCTCCGGCCGGTGCTCCCGGTTCGGGCCTGCATCGTCGACGGGCCCTTCCCCGTCCTCCTCCTGGGGAGAACAGAAGAGATCGTCCAGCAGCCGCTCGAGCACATCGCCGCGGCTGCGGATGCCCCACTCCCTCTTCAATACATCGAGGTGGGCCACCAGCTCGCGGGTGAGGTCGAGGCTGATGCGCTGTTTCGTCTCGTTCGAGTGTTCAGCCACGACAGCCTTCCATCGCTGCTGGGTTCGCTGGCATCAGGATCTCGCTCAGGGCGCCTGCTGGCCGCGCAGAAGCTGCTGCTGCGCCTCCACGGCATCCCGGTAGCGGTCCACCAGGGTGCCGCCGGAGCTGCCGGCGCCGGAACGGTTGCGCAGGGGGGAGATCAGGGGGGATGGGGCCATCACCCCCCGGCTGGGAAGAGCGGGCGGTGGATTCAGCCAGCCGGGCACGGGAGAGGGCCTGAGGATCTGAGGCGGCGGCAGAAGCGGGCCGGTGCCGATCCCCGGATCAGGAGCGTTGGCACGGGGCGTGGGGGCGATGGTGAGTTCAGGAGGCGGGGCGGCCGGCGGTACGGCCGGGCGACTCGAGGCCCCGGCCCGGGCCAGTTCCAGCTGGCGTTCCCGCTCCTGGACGATGGCCAGCTGGCTGCTGGTCACCACGCTCAGCAGATGGCCCGGAGTGGCATCGGCCGGGTACACCAGGCTGACGCGCACGGGGTTGACCACCCCCGGCTGCAGATCGATCTGGCCCAGGGAGAGGCTCTGGCCCGAGCGCAGCCCCACATGGACCTCCCGCAGACCGGCAGGGGTCTGGATCTGGATTGAGCCCCGGAAGGCCGTGAACGGACGCCCGCCGCTCAGGGTGGGATGGCTCATGACCAGTTCGTAGGGACCGTTGCCCCTGAGATTCAGGTCGACGTCGAACCGCACGCCGTAGGTGCCGACGTTGTCGAGGGAGGAATCCACCATGCGGCTGGCCAGCGGATTGACCTGCACATCCCTGGTGCCGAAGTTGTGACGATCGGTGCTGGTGAAGGGCACATGCAGGGGGCCTTCCTTGATGAGATCGTGGCTGATGCTCGCCTGGTAGGCATCCCCCAGGGCGACACCACCCACACGGGAGAAGATCCTCCGGTTGTGGATGTCGTTGATCCTGCTCAGGTAGACCCGGCCGGGAGCCAGGCGAGCCGAATCCAGCACCGCCAGGACGTCCGCATCCGAGCGGGGGTTCTTGGCCGCCACCACCGCAATCTGGAACGGTCCGTCGCTGCGGCCGCGCAGAAGCGCGTTGGCGATTCCCAGGGCCGGCAGATCGGTCTGGAAGAGAACGATGCGGCTGCGGGCCGGAATGGTGATCTCGTCGGCCAGTTTGCTGTCGAGCCGGCCACGCAGCATCTGGACGGCGGTGGCATCCCCGGGCCCCGTGTTCCAGGGCCTGGGGCCCAGCGGCTTCACCCCCATCAGGTTGTTGGCCAGGTAGGGAGCTTCAAAGCTGTTGCGCACCGCTCCGTTGATGAAACGGATGTGAACCGGCCGGACACCCGGATTGATCAGGATCGCGGCAAGGGTGAGCTCGGCCCGCCGATCGGAAGGTGAAATGGAACGGCGGTTGGTCGGAAAATACTTGTGGTGGAGGTGCATCCCGAAATCGCCGTTGAAGGTGAATTCGGCGTTGCGCAGGGGCTGACCCGTTTCGCTGGCGTAGGCGGAACCGGGGGCAGTGCTGATCAGGATCCCGGGGCCTTCCACCTCCTCGGGCTGGTTGGAATGCAGAACCGGCACGGTGTTGAACGTGCCGTTCAGGGGCTGGGCCCGCTGGCCGGCCATCAACGCCACGTAGGCGTGGGCCGGGCGGGCCGGCTGGACGACTGCCACCCCCAGACCCAGCGCTAGCCAGACACCGATGGGACCAATGGGAGCGACCGATCTCAAACTGCAACTGGCGGGGTAGGAGGGCTGGAGGAGACCATGGACCTGAGTCCACCATGGCAGGGACGGTCCTGGCGGGGATGGAGCCGGTGGTTCCACCCTGGCAAGGGGTGGGGAACGGAGATCCCCGGTCGGAAGGATGGGCTCGCTAGAACGTTGGAAACCTGCAGATTTTGTCATGATTCCACCTTTCGGGTACTGCTCCGGATCGGAGTCCGGATCCGGTGCCCTGCGGCGGTATCAGGAGCGCAAGCTACGCATGCTCAGCTTCTGGAGGGATGGCATCGAGCGTCAGCTTGCTGCCCTCAATGGAGCCATCACCACCCTGGAGCAGCAGATGCACCGCGATCAGGCCGATTCCCAGGTCTGAATCCAGGGGCATCCATCTGCTGCCGCAACTGCTCCAGTCCCTTGTGCAGCAGACGCTTCACGGTCATCGGACTGACCTCCATCTGGCGTCCCAGCCGCCGGTAGCTCCAGCCCCCAAGCACCACCTGCCGCACCACCAGACTCTGCCGCGGTTCCAGCAGGGCCAGCAGTTCCGCCACCGGGACCTGCCCAGCACATGGGAGAGCATCTGCAGGCGCTTCCTGCACCGCTGAGGCTGCCACCGCCTCTGCCAGCTCCGGGTCGTCGAGATTGGCGGGTCGGGCCAGCAGCCGCTGCACCTCCAGCCGCTGCCACTCCTCCCCGCTGACGCCAAGGGCCCGGCAGAGGACATCGGTCCCGTTTCCCCCAGCGACCCCGGCCGACGGGGAATGGCACAGCCGGTTGAACCGTTCCTGCAGTTCCGCCTGGCGCCTTGGCAACCGCACCAACGGAGCGGAGTCCCGCAGGTAGTGAAGGATGGCGCCGCGGATGTGGGGACGGGCAAAGGCCTCGAAGGGGGTCTGGCGCTCTTCGCTGTAGAGCTCTGCGGCCCGGATCAGGCCCATCAGTCCCACCTGCAGCAGGTCATCGATCGATTCAGGGCTGCAGCGGGCGTAGTGGACCGCCAGCGGCCGGACCACGGCGCGATACCGCTCGACGCGGCGATTGCGGGCGGCGATCAACCTGTCGACGGAGGGCCGCCGGCTGGGCCTGCCGGATCTCCGGGAGGGGGAGGACGGTGGAAGGCTGGAAATGGACTGGGCCATGGACGGAAAGCCTGGAAGGCTGGCTGGATCAGTGGACGGAGAAGCCGACGTCGCCGGGTCGGCGGCAACGCAGGGAACTTCATTCCAGAGAGCGCCAGGCTGGCTGCCATTCGCAACCGTGGAACCACGGGATGCAATCAGAGTGTGGGAGCCGCCACCGATTCCAGCAGGGCCCAGGGGCCATGCCGTTCCAGCCAGCCGAGGTCGGAGCGCTCGGTGCTGAGCAGGAATCCGGCGAAGCCCAGGGCATTGACACTGAAGCCGGCGCCGTGCTCGTGCAACCGTCGCACGGTCATGAACCATTGGTCATCGAACAACAGGTTGTAGGGGTGGAGCGGATGGGGGTCGCGGGCAGGATCCCCCAGGCCGAGAGCACAGCTGTGGCGCAGGTACAGGTCCTCCAGGTCAGAACCACCGCCAGGATCGGTCCGGGGGCTGATGTGATAAGCCCAGTTCCAGGGCAGCTCCCGGCCGGTCAGCTGGGCCAGGAACAGGGGGGCCAGGGGACAGCTGCGCTCACCGGCGCGGCGGGGCAGCAGCTGCAGATGCCGATGGGGCTGGCTCGCCCCGGAGCGGGCGCCGCTGTTGAAGAACCACAGGCCACCGGTGTCCTGGCTCACGGCTGAGACCGCCTGCCAGTCGCTGGCTTCGATCCAGCCGGCCTGGGGACGCCATTCCCGCGTGATCACCAGGAGGTGGGCCTCCTGCACCGGATACTTGTTCAGAAGGAGCACATGGCCCGGCTCCAGCAGGTCAACCTGCAGGGGCACGTCCCAGGGAAGGAAGGGATTGGGTTTCGGACCCCCCTGCCGCAGGTGACGGGGCGTGGCGGTCAGCAACTGCCGCACCAGGAACGGATCTGCGCTCGGTATCGGCAGGATGCGCGTGTCGAGGGGAATCAGGGCACCCTCCCTTCGGGCCCGTTCCGACACGTCCCTGGCCCGCTGCCAATGGCGCTCAGCTCGCACCGGCCTGCAGACGGGCCAGGGAGGCCCCCTGGTAGTACCGCCCCAGGATCTCGTTGTAACGCAGGCCCTGCTGGGCCAGCTCCTGGGCACCGTGCTGGCTCATGCTGGCTCCCAGGTGCCCATGGGCCTCCTGGGTGATGCGGCTGGTGGCGGCATAGAGGCTTTCGACGATGCCCCCCTGGTAGCTGAGGATCACCCCGGAGGTGCTGGATGTGGCCTGCCGGGTGCGGGCCGTGACGCTGCTGAGCCCCCGGTAGGCCTGCCAGCGGGTGGTGTCGCCGAGATGCCAGTGGGCACTGGCGGGCCGGGCCATGTGAGCCATCGCATAGGAGCGGGCCGCCACGGCCTGCGCCCGCAGGGCCTCCATGTGCCAGCCACTGGGCATCTCGGCTCCCACCACAGAGCTGATGTAGAGCTCCAGGGGAAGGTGGTTCACCACCTGCAATCCCTGGGATCCGCGCAGCACCCGGAGCCGGCCCTCGTAGGGCTGACCATCCACATAGAGCGCCTGGCCGGCTCCGGTCTCCATCCACACCTCAGCCCGGCCGGAGAGGGCGGCGCCGAGATCGGGGGCCGTGTCGGCGCCGCCCTCCTGGAGGGACCGACCATCCCGGTCGGACAGGCGCCAGGGGCCACTGGCGGCCAGGCGGGGAGAGGCGGAGGCCTTCAGCAGCGCCACCCGGATCTCGAGGGGCACCTCCGCACCAGCCTGCGGTTCCATCAGCGAGCGGTCGGGGCTGCTGAGGCTGGTGCGCTGGGCCCGCAGCGAGGCCGCCGCCAGAAGGCCGGCGTCCTGGTCCGAAGCGGTGGCGCTGACCGGCCCTGAGCTCTGCTGGGGCTGGGCGATGAGAGCTTCGAGCAGGTCGGCATCGGAGCGGGATGGACTGCCGGGAAGCAGATCCTGGGCGGCGATACCGGCACCGACCGCGAGCATCGCCAGGGGGGCGCTGATCAGCAGTGGGTGACGGCGGCATTCCCTGAGAATCCCCAGGCCACGGGCACGGAGGACAGCGATGGCGCCCGCGCAGTGCCGTCTCACGGTGAGGATTCAGAAAGCATCTGCCGGATCATGCCTGATCGAGCGCCATTGCACCCGTTTCCGGCAGGACGGTCGGCGCATTGCCCCCCGCGCCGCCGGGGCTGGAGGCCTTGATCAGAGGGCCGCTTCGGCCTTCAGGTCGCGCTGCATCAGCTCCTGAACCGCCTGGCGGGCCTCCACCTGTCCCTCCAGAAGGCGCACCACCTGCCGGCAGATCGGCAGTTGCCAGCCTTCCCGCGACGCCAGGGCCAGGGCGGCCCTGGCGGTGCGGGGTCCCTCCACGGTGGCGGCGATCCGCTCCAGGGCCACGGCTTCGTCGCAGCCCTCGGCCAGCAGGATCCCGAACCGGTAGTTGCGACTGAGCGGACTGTTGGCGGTGGCCAGGAGGTCCCCCAGTCCGGCGAGGCCATAGAGGGTGGCGCTCTGGCCTCCCAGGGCCTGCAGCACCACGGCGATCTCCGCCAGACCGCGGCAGAGCAGGGAGGCCTTCGCATTGGCCCCGAGGCCCAGGCCGTCACTGATGCCGGCCGCCAGGGCCATGACGTTCTTGAGACCACCGGCGGCCTCGGTGCCGATTGGATCGTTGTTGGTGTAGAGGCGCAGGTTCGGTGTCCGAAGCTGCTCCTGCAGGTGACGGGCCAGGGCGGTGTCGACGCTGCTCACCACGCTGGCCGCCGGCAATCCACGGGCCAGTTCCTCCGCCAGATTCGGTCCGCTCAGCACCGCCAGAGGGGCCCGCGCCAGGTGCTGGCGCCACAGCTCACTGGCCGTGCAGAGCGCCTGCTGATCGATGCCCTTGCTGCAGCTCAGCAGGGGCAGCCCCTCCGGCCAGGACGCCTGCAGCCTGGCGGCCAGAGCCCCCACCCCTGCCATCGAGACGGCGGCCACCACCAGATCACAGTCCGGCAGGAGCCTGGCCGGATCACCCCCATCCCGTCGCGACCAGCTGCTGAGCCGGTGCCCCTCCCGTTCCCAGAGATGCAGCAACGTGCCGCCCCAGGCGCCCCGCCCAAGAACGGTGATGCGCAGACTCATGGACCGACGCGGCCAGGACCGCGATACCGGGGCGACCCCCCGGATGGCCTTGCCATCATGCGCCATCCCGGTGTCCGCCATGACCACACCCTCCTTCCAGCCCTGGTCGTCCTGGGAAGGCCAGGCCCTGATCGTCGGGCCGGGAGGCATCGGTGCCGCCCTTGCCTCGGAACTGGGGCGCCGTGCTCCGGGACTGCGGGTACGGACCGCCGGACGCGGAGGTGGCCATCTTCAGCTCGACCTGACCGATGACGCCAGCCTGGCCCGGCTGGCCGCCACGGCCGCCCGGGAGCTGGCTCCCCTGCGAATCGTGATCAACGCGTCCGGACTGCTGCATGACGGGGAGCTGCAGCCGGAGAAACGGCTTTCCCAGGTGCATCGCTCCGCACTGGAGCGAAGTTTCGCGGTGAATGCGTTCGGCCCCCTGCTGCTGGCCCAGGCGATCGAGCCGGCCCTGCCGAAGGATCGGCCGGTCCATTTCGCCAGCCTGTCGGCCCGGGTGGGGAGCATCGCCGACAACCGGCTGGGCGGCTGGTACGCCTACCGGGCGGCCAAGGCGGCCCAGAACCAGCTGTTGCGCACCCTGGCGATCGAATGGCAACGGCGGCTGCCCCAGGCCTGTGTGACCATGCTCCATCCCGGCACCACGGCCACGGAGCTTTCGGCACCCTTCAGAAGCTCCGTCCCCCCGTCGGGCCTGTTCACCCCACTCCGGGCAGCCAGCCATCTTCTCGACGTGCTGGAGGGTCGTACGGCCGCCTCGAGCGGGGACTTCCTGGCCTGGGACGGCCAGCCCGTGCCCTGGTGAGGCTCAGGCGGCGTGGCTGCGCAGCACCTCAAGGGGAATGATCTCCAGGCTGGAGATCTCGGAGGCCTCCAACCGCACCGGCGGTGCCATGCCGTCGTCGTAGGCCTCCAGCCAGCGGGCCGCACAGACGCACCAGTGGTCCCCTGGCCGCAGCCCGGGAAACGAGTAGGCCGGCACCGGCGCGGACAGGTCGTTGCCCTGGGCCCGGCTGTAACTCAGAAAGGCCTCGTTCACCACGCAGCAGACCGTATGGCGGCCGGCATCACTGGGATCGGTGCGGCAGGAGCCGTCCCGGAACCAGCCGGTGAGGGGAGCACATCCACACTCCTGCAAGGGTTCTCCCAATACATTGCGGCTGTTGTCTGGGGACGGCATGGAGGCGTGGACCAGGTCCCGGGCAGTGGCGGTACCGGCTGAGTCTGACGGAGGACTGGCACAAAATGCCGCCAGGAGGTTGACGAATTCCGGGGGGGAGGCGTTAAAGGTCTTTCAGCACGACCCCCTTCATGAGCTGGGATTTCACCGAGGATGCGGCCTTCCTGGCCCTCTGCGACGCCTACAAGGAAAGCGGTGAGCCCTCCGCCATGGAGTTTCTGGCCCACGGCGAAGGCGCTTTCCACTTCCAGGAACTCACCCAGAACGCGGCCGGGGAGGGAATCGATCTGAGCGATTCCGACGCCCTTGATGCCTTCCAGACGGAGGTGATCGACAGCCTGGAGGAGATGTGCAGCTGACGGTCTGCGGGCCTCAGTCGTAGAAGAAGGCGATCTCCTTGTCCTTCAGGCCTTCCCAGCCGGCCTCCCGGAGCCGTTGATCCAGGCTGAGACGGTCGAGATGCTTGGCTCCGGTGCGCACGATGCGATTGCGCATCGATTTCTTCACGCCGCTGCGGGCCCTGCGGCTCTCCAGCTCCATCACTTCGGCATAGAGGGCCAGCATGGCCGGGGGAAGGGGGGTGCCGTCGAGATCCAACCCTGCCGCAATGGCGTCGTCGACGCCGCCGGGTCCTGCGATGGCCATGGCTGGGGATGCGAAGGTCGCTCAAAGCCTGCCATGGCCCGGGGATCGACTCAGGCGCTGAAATAGCGGGCCTGGCTGTGCAGGGCCACCAGTGCCGTAGTGCTCTGCTCCGGCTCCAGCTGGTCGCTTTCGTCCATGGTCAGGCCAATGCGACCGGCGCCGAGCCAGGCGAGCTGCTGGCGGGAATCCGCCACGTTCGGGCAGGCGGGATAGCCGAAGGAGTAACGGCTGCCGCGGTAGCGCTGGGCCAGCACATCGCGCAGGGCCGAGGGCTCCTCGGCCTCAAAACCCATCTCCCGGCGGATACGGGCGTGGGTCCATTCCGCCAGCGCTTCGGCCATCTGGACCGCCAGACCGTGGAAGTAGAGATAGTCGCTGTAGCGGTCGGCCCGGAACAGCTCCTGGGCGAAGCTCGTAGCCCGCTCCCCCATGGTGACGGCCTGCATGGGCAGCACATCCATGGGGCGGACCGATCCCTGCTGGGAGGGGACGACGTCCTGGTAGAAGTCGGCGACGCAGTAACGGTTGCCGCCCCGCTGGCGCGGCAGAACGAAGCGGCCCAGCTCGGGACCCGCTCCGGCCGGTGCGCTGCCTGGCGCCATCGCGCCGGGATCGAACACCACCAGCCCATTGCCCTCGCGGCCGCAGGGGAAGTACCCATAGGCGACCCGGGGGGTGAGCAGCTGCTCGTCGCGGCAGCGGGCCAGCCAGTTCTGAAGCACGGGCTCGGCCTTGTCCGCCAGCATCGCCTCGTACTCCTGACGGCTCTGCTGCTGGGTCTTGCGCAGCTGCCACTGGCCTGCGAACAGGGCGTTGCGATCCAGGAAGGCGAACACCTCATCAAGGTCGATGGCCGCTTCCGTCAGCACCTCGGTGCCCCAGAAGGGAGGTGCGAGTGCCGGCTCGACGGGGACCGCTTCGGAGCGATGATCGGGGGCTGCCGGGGCTGGTTCAGGGGCTGAAGCGTCCCGACGGTCCGTTGCGGCGGCCTCGGTCTGATCAGGCAAGGCGGCCGTCGCATCATCCGGCGCGTCGCCGGGGTGGCTGCTGAAGCCCAGCCCCTCGGGGGCCCCGTCGAGGAATCCCGTCCGGTCGTCCCAGCGGCCGGCCGCCTTGGCCTCCATCAGGGCGTCCATGAAGCGCAGGTCGGCGAAGGCATCGCGGCCGTAGACCACCTGACCCTGATAGGCCGCACGGCAGTCACCGTTCACAAACCGGGGGGTGAGGGCCGCACCGCCGAGAATCACCGGCGCCGTGATGCCGACCTGGTTGAAGGATTCAAGATTGTCCTTCATGAAGGCGGTGGATTTCACCAGCAGCCCGCTCATGGCGATGCAGTCGGCCCCGTGCCGCTGCTGGGCCTCGACGATCGCATCAACGCTCTGCTTGATACCCAGATTGATCACCTCGTAGCCGTTGTTGGTGAGGATGATGTCCACCAGATTCTTGCCGATGTCGTGCACATCGCCCTTGACTGTGGCGATCAGGAACTTGCCCTTGCTGCTGGATTCGCCTTCCTTCCGCTCCATGTGCGGTTCGAGAAAGGCCACGGCAGCTTTCATGGTCTCGGCGCTCTGCAGCACGAAGGGCAACTGCATCTGGCCGGAGCCGAACAGCTCGCCCACCACCTTCATGCCATCGAGCAGGAAGGTGTTGATGATCTGGAGCGGTGGATAGGCCGTCAGTGCCTCCTGGAGTGCCGGCTCCAGACCGATGCGTTCGCCGTCGATGATGTGCTGTCTGAGCCTCTCCTCAAGGGGCAGATCGGCCAGGGAGGGTCCCGAGGCCCGCGCCTCCTTCGCACTCACCCCCTCGAACAGGGTGGTGAGCACGGTGAGGGGATCGTGGACGCAGATGTCTCCCTCGAAACGACGCCGGTCGTGGATCAGATCGCGGCAGATCTGCTGGTGCTCCTCGCTGATCTTCGCCAAGGGCAGGATCTTCGCCGGGCTGACGATCGCCGCATCCATGCCCGCATCGCAGCAGTCGTGCAGGAAGACGGAATTGAGCACGATTCGGGCCGCCGGGGAGAGGCCGAAGCTGACGTTGCTGACCCCCAGCAGCACATGCACCCCGGGAAGGTCAGTGCGGATCCGGCGGATCGCCTCGATCGTGGCGGCAGCGTTGGCCCGGTCCTCCTCGATGCCCGTGGAGATGGGCAGGGCGAGGGGGTCATAGAAGATCTCGTGGGCGGGAATGCCGTACTCCAGAGCATCCCGGTAGGCTCGCTGGGCGATGGCGAACTTGCGCTCGGCGCTGCGGGCCATGCCCTCCTCATCGATGGTGCCCACCACCACACCGGCCCCATAGGACCTGGCCAGTTCAAGCACCTTGAAGAAGCGCTCGTCACCGTCTTCGTAATTGGTGGAATTGAGAATGCACTTGCCCCCTGCCACCTTCAAGCCGGCTTCCATCTTCTGCCATTCGGTGGAATCCAGCATCAGCGGCAGGTTCACGTTCGTCACCAGCCGGCCGACCAGTTCGTGCATGTCCCTGACGCCATCGCGACCGACGTAATCGACGTTGACATCGAGCACATGGGCGTTCTCCTTCACCTGGCCCCGGGCCACGGCCACCAGGCCGTCCCAGTCCTCGTCATTGAGCAGATCGCGCACTTTCTTCGAGCCGCTGGCATTGAGCCGCTCACCGATGATCAGGAAGGAGTTGTCCTGGAGGTAGGGGGTGACGCCGTAGATCGAGGCCACTGCGGGCTCGTAGTGCAGGGGCGGGCGCTCCAGGCGCTGCTCCGGCCGACGCACCTGCCGCGGAGCGGGCTGGAGGCCGGCGGCGAGCTCGGCCAGGGCTCCGATGTGGGCTGGGGTGGTACCGCAGCAGCCGCCGATCACCTGCACCCCCAGATCCTCGACGAAGTGCATCAACTGCATCTTCATCTCGGTGGGGGTGAGTCGGTAATGGGCCACGCCACCGATGTTCTCCGGCAGTCCCGCATTGGGGATGCAGCTCACCACGAAAGGACTGTGCTCACTGAGGTAGCGAACGTGTTGCTTCATCTGCTCCGGTCCCGTGGCGCAGTTGAGGCCCAGGACGTCGATCGGGAAAGGTTCGAGGATCGCCACCACCGCGGCGATGTCGGAGCCGACCAGCATGGTGCCGGTGGTCTCCATGGTGACGGACACCATCAGGGGCCGGCGCTCCCCGGCGGCGGCGAAGGCCTCTTCGATGCCCTGAAGGGCGGCCTTGATCTGCAGCACGTCCTGGCAGGTCTCGACGATGAACAGGTCGACGTCGCCGGCGATCAGGCCCTCGGCCTGCTCCCGGAACGAAGCCTTCATTGAGTCGAAGTCGATGTGGCCGAGGGTGGGCAACTTGGTGGTGGGACCCATCGACCCCGCCACGAAACGGGGCTTCTGCGGTGTGCTGAAGGCGGCGGCCATTTCCCTGGCCAGTTCCGCCGCCCGGCGGTTGATCGCGAACGCCTGATCCTCGAGGCCGTACTCGGCCAGCACGATCGAAGCCGCCCCGAAGGTGTCCGTTTCGATCACGTCACAGCCTGCCTCCAGAAACTGGCGATGCACGGCCTGAACCGCATCGGGCCGGGTGAAGACCAGGTTCTCGTTGCAGCCTTCCAGGGCCGCACCACCGAAATCCTCCGCCGTCAGCCCCATCTCCTGCAGTGAGGTGCCGGTGGCGCCGTCGAACACGAGCACCGGACGCCCCGGTCCGTGCAGCCGCTCGAGGAAGCCGATGCGGTCGGTGGGGCGATGGAGGGCGACGGTGACGACCATCAGGCGTCGATGCGGATGCGGGTGACCCAGTGGTCATAGGCGGGATCGCGCCCCTCCGTGATCGCCGTGAGGCGCTCGCGCAGACGCTCCATCACCGGCCGGTGGCTGGAGAGATCGGTGGATTCGATCCGACGCACGGGGGTGACCCGCGCCGCCGTGCCGCTCAGGAACACCTCGTCCGCCACCATCAGTTCGGTCTTGTCGACCGCGCGCTCGAGCACGGGGATGTCCATGGAACGGGCCAGTTCCATGATGCTGGCGCGGGTGATGCCCTCGAGGATGTCCTGGTCGACGCCCGGGGTGATCAGCACGCCGTCGCGGACGAGGAACAGATTCATGCCGCTGGCCTCGCTCACCTTGCCGCGGCTGTTGAGCAGCAGCGCCTCATCGAAGCCGCTCTTGACCGCTTCGGTCTTGGCCAGGGAACTGGTGATGTAGGCACCGCTGATCTTGCCCCGCAGGGGCAGGGAGCGATCCTCCTGGCGGCACCAGCTGCTGATCCGGCAGCTCACCCCCTCGGGGGAGAGGTAGTCGCCCATCTCGATGCCGTAGATCAGGAAATCGGTCTGGATGTTGTGCAGTCGGGGGGCAATGCCCAGATCGCTGGTGTAGACGAAGGGCCGCAGATAGACCGGGCAGGTGGGCCGGTTGGCCTCCAGGAACGCGCGGATGGCGCTGTGGATCGTCTCCTCCGCCAGCTCGGTGAGCAGCAGCCGGGCGCTCTGGCTCAGACGCCGGGCGTGTCGATCGGCGCGGAACAGCAGGATCTCGCCGGGGTCGGCGGGATTGGGGAGGGCCCGCATACCGCCGAAGGCACCCGTGCCGTAGTGGAGGGCGTGGGTGGCCACCGACAGGGTGGCGTCGGCGAAGGGGACGCATTGTCCGCCGAACCAGGCATAGGGCAGGAACTGGTGCATGGAAGGCGGTGGCGATGGAGCGATCTTCTCATCGCGTTCGGCAGGATGGGGGGATGCATCGACTCGCGTCCATACCAGGCGACAGGACGGAGGATGGGGGGGACCTGTTCGTGGAGCAGCCGCCGGCGCCGGTGGTGCTGCTCAGCAGCGCCGACACCGACCTGCTGGCCGTGGCCCAGCTGCTGGAGGCCGAACCCGACCTGCTGCCGGTGGCGCTGCGTGCCCTGAACCTCTCCGCCCTGCAGCACCCGGCGGTGATCGACCACTACATGGCCACCTCCCTGGCCACTGCCCGGCTGGTGGTGGTGCGCCTGCTGGGGGGACGGGGCCACTGGAGCTACGGGCTCGAATGTCTGCGGCACTGGGCCGCCTCCGGCCAGGGCCGCCAGCTGCTCGTGCTGGCCGGCACCGCGGAGGAGGACAGGGCGCTCTCGGCCCTCGGAACCATCGACGGTCCCCTGGCCACGGCGCTGGCCGGCTGCCTGCGGGAGGGGGGGGCGGCCAACCTGCGCCTGCTGCTGCGGAGCCTGGTCGCCCTGCTCGAAGGGGAACATCCGGAGGCGCCCCGGCCCCAACCCGCCGCCGATCCCCTGCCGCACGACTGGGGCACCGAACCGGGCTCCCGGGTGGGGGTGATTCTCTACCGAGCTCTCTGGCAGGCGGGCGACCTGGCCCTGATGGAGGCGATTCTGTCGGCCCTGCGCGCTCAGGGGCTCTGTCCCAGGGCCCTGTGGGTGAGCAGCCTGCGGGACAGCGCCGTGCAGCGGGGCGTTGGAGACCTGCTGCAGAGGGAGGGGGTGCAGGCGGTGCTCTGCGGCACGGGTTTCGCATCGGTGTCCTTCGAGGCGGCCGGCCTGGGGGCTCCCCTGTGGGAGCGGCTGGACGTGCCGGTGCTGCAGGTGCTCTGCAGCGGCCGTCCCCGCGAAGCCTGGGAGCGGAGCAGCATCGGCCTGGCGCCCCTCGACCTCAGCCTCCAGGTGGCCCTGCCTGAACTGGACGGACGCCTCACGACCCGGGTGGGGGCCTTCAAGGAAAGGGTCGCCACCAGCGATGCCCTGGCGACCGCCCTGCATCGCTACGCGCCCGACGGCGAGCGACTGGACTGGATCGCCCAGCTCACCGCCGCCTGGATCGACCTGCGCCGCACGCCGGCCGGGGAGCGCCGGGTGGCGCTGGTGCTGGCCAACTATCCCAACCGCAACAGCCGACTGGCCAACGGGGTGGGACTGGACACCCCGGCCAGCGCCGCGCTGATGCTGGGCTGGCTGACAGACGCCGGCTATGACCTGGGCCCGGCGGGGGACCTGCCGGCGGATGGCGATAGCCTCATCCACCGGCTCCTGGAGGGCCGCAGCAACGATCCCGAGAGCGGCCACCGGGCTCCCCTGGCCCACCTGCCCCTGGACGCCTACCAGACCTGGTACGCCACCCTCCCCAGTGAGGGGCGCCGGCGGCTAGAAGCGGTCTGGGGGCCGCCCGAGACAGATGGGGGCCTGGAGCGGGTGGCCGCAGATGGCGGCGGGGCGGCAGCGGCCTTCCCGGTGCGCGGCCTGCGTTTCGGCCGGGTGCTGCTGCTGATCCAGCCGGAGCGTGGCTACGAACGGGATCCGAGCCTCAGCTACCACAGCCCTGACCTGCCGCCCACCCATGCCTACCTGGCCCAGTACCTGTGGCTGCGACAGACCTTCGGGGCCCAGGCCGTGGTGCACGTGGGCAAGCACGGCAATCTGGAATGGCTACCCGGCAAGGGCCTGGGCCTCTCCCGGGACTGCTATCCGGAATGGGCCCTGGGCCCGGTGCCCCATCTCTATCCCTTCATCGTCAACGACCCTGGCGAGGGCAGCCAGGCCAAACGCCGGGCCCAGGCGGTGATCCTCGACCACCTCACCCCGCCCCTGGGCCGGGCCGGCCTGCATGGAGATCTCCAGGCCCTGGAAACCCTGCTGGACGAGTACTGGGAGGCGAGGCAGCTGGGCAGCGAACGGGCGTCGCTGCTGCGGGATCGGCTCGGCGACCTGCTGGAGGGTCTGCGTCTGCCAGCGGGGGGCAGCGGGGGCCGGCAGTCCCCGCTGGACGGGCTGGAGGCCCGGCTGGAGGCTGCCGACGGCTACCTCTGCGAACTCAAGGAAGCCCAGATCCGCCTCGGCCTGCACACCTTCGGCACCCTGCCTCCGGAGGGCCTGCTGGCCGAACTGCTGCTCTGCCTGGCCCGGGCCCCCCAGGCCGGCCAGCCCGGTCTCACCCAGGCCCTGGCTGAGGATCTGGGCCTGGATCTTGACCCCTGGGCCGATCCGGAGGAGACACCGCTGAGCACCGCCGACCGCCTCCGGCTCGCACCCCACGGGGAACCAGGACAGGCCCTGCGCCACGGGGGCGACGCGGTGGCCCTGCTGGAGGACCGGGCCCTGGCGCTGGTGAGGGGCGAGCTGGAGGAGCAGGCCCCCGATCCACTCCTCCTGCCAGGCCGGGCCACCGGGCGCGCCCTGGCCCATCTGCGGCGGGCCCTGCTGCCCCCGCTGCTGGCCTGCGGCGAAGCGGAGCGCCAGTCCCTGCTCACCGCACTGGCCGGTGGCCGCATCGCCGCCGGACCCTCGGGCGCTCCGACCCGTGGAAGGCCCGACCTGCTGCCCACCGGCCGCAACTTCTACAGCGTGGATCTGCGCGGTCTGCCGACGGAGGCCGCCTGGGACCTGGGCCGACGCAGCGCCGAGCTGCTGGTCCAGCTCCACCTCCAGGAGGAAGGGGAGGACCTGCGCAGCCTGGCCCTCTCGGTGTGGGGCACCGCCACCATGCGCAACGGCGGCGAGGACATCGGCCAGGCCCTGGCCCTGATGGGCGTGCGTCCGGTATGGGACGGGCCCACCCGCCGGCTGGTGGACGTGGAGGTGATCCCCCTGAGCCTGCTGCAACGGCCCCGGGTGGACGTGACCCTGCGCATCTCCGGGCTGTTCCGCGACGCCTTTCCCCAGCTGGTGGGCTGGTTCAACAGGGCCTCCCGGCTGGTGGCCAACCTGGAGGAGGAGGGGGAAGCCAACCCCCTGGCGGCCTCGGCCCGGCTGGAAGGGGAATGGGGGCGGATCTACGGGTCGGCCCCCGGGGCCTACGGGGCAGGCCTGCAGGGGCTGATCGATGGCGGCCACTGGGAGGAGCGGGGCGATCTGGGGGAGGCGTTCCTCAACTGGAGCGCCTGGCGCTACGACGGCGATGCCACCGACGCGGCCAGCGGCGGGGCGATCAGGGCCACGCCGGACCGCAGCGGCCTGGAGCGGCGGCTGGAGCAGGTGCAGGTGGTGCTTCACAACCAGGACAACCGGGAGCACGACCTGCTGGATTCCGACGACTACTACCAGTTCCAGGGGGGCCTCAGTGCCGCAGCCGAGAAGCTCCAGGGCCGGGCCCCGGCCCTCTGGTTCGGAGACCATTCCCGCAGCCAGCGGCCCCGGATGCACCGGCTGGAGCGGGAATTCGACAAGGTGCTGCGCTCACGGCTGCTCAACCCCCGCTGGATCGAGGCCATGCGGGGCCACGGCTACAAGGGAGGCTTCGAGATGGCCGCCAGCCTGGATTACCTGTTCGCCTACGACGCCAGCACCGGCCGGGTGCCCGACTGGGGCTACGGAGCCCTCAGCGAGGCGTGGCTGGAAGACCCCGAGGTGCGGGAGTTTCTGGGCCGCAGCAACCCCTGGGCCCTGCGGGACATGGCCGAGCGGCTGCTGGAAGCCCACCACCGCGGACTGTGGGAGGGGGCTGACGCCACCCGGCTGGAGCGGCTCAGGCAACTGGTGCTGGAGAGCGAGAGCCTGGTGGAGCACCGCTGAAACAGCTCCAGGCCTGACGTCCGGGGCTGCTGAAGTCTGGGCGGGATGGCGGCCCTCAGGCGAAGGTCAGAGATCGAGATCCCTGACCATGGAGCGGAACGGATCGGTGGTGCCCGGCTTGGCGGCCTGCTGGGTGATCTGCGGCTGACCTTCTGCCGCCGCCTCCTTCTGCTTCTTCGCCGCTGCCGAGCCTCCAGGAAGATTGGTGCCGGTGACGGCGGTGCCCTTCAACCGCTGACCCAGCTCGGCGGGGGTCATCTGCTGGGCGAAGGTCTTCTTGACGGGCTTGGGCACCCCTCCGGTGAGGTTCACCGAACCCTGCTCGGTGGCCTGGATGCCGGCCAGTCCGGGGGTCATCTTCTCGACCCGCGCCTCCATCGAGGCCACCTCCGCGATCATCTCCTTGTCGCCGGGGCTGTCGGCGTTGCCGGGGAAGGTGTGGCGGATCGTGTTCGACCGCTTCATGAACTTCACATCCCCGAGGCTGGAGGAGGACTCGGGATCGAGGAAGAAGGTTTCGGCCTTGGGCTTCGGCTTGGCGGAGCCGGCGGGTTTGGTCACCGACTCGGCGCGGGAACCGAACAGACGATCGAACAGACCCATCGACGCAAGGTGGTATGTGTCAGCAAACCCTAGCGGCCGCGGAGCACCAGACCATGGGTATCCGTACCGCAACTCATCAAAAGGCCACGTCGCTCGAGGTCGGCGGCGATCGCTTCACAGACCAGCGGCGTCGGCTGCCAGCGGGGCTGCATGCCGTAGTCGTACCAGACCTCCGCCCCGTCGAAGCCCAGATCCGCCGCTGCCGCGATCAGAAGCTGGTGGGGCAGCCGGTAGCGGGCGGGGTGAGCCAGCAGCGCCAGTCCCCCCGCGGCCCGGATCGCCTTCACCACCGCCGGGGCCCGCAGGGCCGGCCCCACCACGGAGCTGCCCTGCAGGTAGGGATCGAGGGTGGGGTGGCTCTCGGCGAAGCCCAGGCCGAGCACGTGCACCAGGCAGCCCTCCAGCAGGCAGCTGATCTCCACGCCTCGCCACAGGGTGGGAGCCGGCTCCCCCCGCCGGCGGCGTTCGTCGAAGGCGGCCTCGATGGCCCCATGGGCCGCCAGGGCATGGTGATCGGTGACCGCCAGGTGCTCCAGGCCGATGGCGAGGGCCTCGGCGGCCAGATCCCCGGGCTGGAGGCTGCCGTCGCTGCAGATGGTGTGGCAGTGGAAGTTGAAGCGCTCCGGGCAGCTGTCGGCCCGTACCCGGCGCAGCACCGGCGTGAGCGGATGGGCGAGGGCTTCAGGCCGCAGCACGACTGCTCTCCTGCTGGGCCATCCGTTCGCTTCGAAGCCTCCGCCAGCGGGCATAGAACTGGATCGAAGCGGCCATGAACACCACCAGGGCCACCAGGAACCAGGTGGCGGCGCCGGTGGGGAACTGGCCCTTGAACACCACCAGCATCACCACCAGCACCAGCAGCAGAGTGGGCAGTTCGTTGAGGGCCCGCAGCTGACGGCCGCTCCAGCGGCATTCGCCGCGCTGCAGCTGGCCCATCAGCCGATAGCAGAAGGCGTGGTAGGCCAGCAGGGCCACCACCACGGCCAGCTTGGCGTGCATCCAGCCCTGCTTCAGCCAGAGAGGTTCCACCAGCAGCAGGCCCACGGCCATCGCCACCGCCACCACCATCCCGGGGGTGGTGATGATGTTGGCCAGCCGCCGCTCCATCAGCCCGTACTGGGCCTCGAAGGCCCCCTTCAGGGGGGGCTCCAGTTCGGCCGCTTCGACGTGGTAGATGAACAGCCGCACCAGATAGAAGAGGCCGGCGAACCACACGACCACGCCGACGATGTGCAGGGTCTTGAACCAGAGATAGGCCTCAGGCGGCCAGCTCAGGGCCAGGAGCAGCGGGGAGGTCATGGCTGGGAGGTCATGGCGGAGAGCCTGGCGCTGGCCAGGGAACGCGGGCGGGGCGGCGGACCGTCAAGTTAGACGCCACCCGCCATCGTGCTCCGGTGCTGCGCCGCCGTGGTCCGGATCGCCGCCAGGTCGGCCTCGGCGAACTTCTCCAGCTGCTTCATCACCAGGGCCATGCGCGGGTTGGCGGCCAGCTCCTGCCGGTGACGCTCGAGGAAGTCCCAGTAGAGGGCGTTGAAGGGACAGGCCACCGGGCCGGTGCGCTGTTTCGGGTCGTAGCGGCAACCCTTGCAATGGGTGCCCATGCGGTTGATGTAGCTGCCGCTGGCCGCATAGGGCTTGCTGGCCAGCCTGCCCCCGTCGGCGAACAGCCCCATGCCGAGCACGTTGGTCTGCATCACCCAGTCGAAGCCATCGATGAAGACGCGCCGGAACCAGTCGGTGAGGGCCGCCGGCTCCAGCCCCGCGATCAGTCCGTAGTTGGCGAGCAGCATCAGCCGCTGGATGTGGTGGGCATAGCCCAGTTCCCGGATCGCCGCCAGAGCGGTGTCCATGCAGGCCATGCCGCTGCCCCCCAGCCGCTCGAAGAACGGAGGCAGGGGGGCCTGGTGGCCGAAATGGTTGGAGGCGGCGTAGTCCTCCCCGAACCAGTGGTAAAGGCCATGGGTGTATTCCCGCCAGCCGAGGATCTGGCGGATCACCCCCTCGAGGCTGGCCAGGGGCACCCCCCTCGCCAGGCCCTCCTCCTCCAGGCGTTGGATCACCTCCAGGGGCTGGAGCAGCCCCAGGTTCAGATAGGGACTCAGCAGGGCATGCCAGAGCGTTGGCTGGCCGCCCACCATCGCGTCCTGGTAGGGGCCGAACCCCGCCAGCCGGGTGGCGATGAAGTGCTCCAGCACCGCCAGGGCCTGGGCCCGGGTCACCCCCCAGCGAAAAGGCTCCAGATCGCCGGGAAGGGGGCAACTCCCATCGGCCCGCCGACGCTCGTCGAGGGCCCCCACCTTGGCGATCACTTCCCGGGTGATGGCGTCCGGCTCGAACCACAGGGGTTCCGGCCCCACCAGCCCCCGGGGGGGCGAGCGACGGTTCTCCTGGTCGTAGTTCCAGCGCTCGCCGAGGGGCTGGTCGCCGCCGGCCTCCATCAGCACGCCGAAGCGCCGCCGCCCTTCCCGATAGAAGGTCTCCATCCGCAGCTGGCGCCGGCCGGTGGCCCAGGCGGCGAAGGCGTCGCGGCTCCAGAGGAAGGCGTTCGAAGCCACCCAGACCAGGGGAACCGGTAGTGCGAGGGCCTCGATCATGCGGCGGAAGGGCCGGTCCGCGGGCTCCATGACCCGCAGCTCCCGGATCCCTTCGCGGCCGATCCAGGCCAGCAACGTTTCGCCAAAATCGTCTGTTTCCAGGAGATCCACCGTCCAGCCGGCCTGCCGCTGTTCAACGGCGAAGTGGCGCATGGCGCTCCACACCAGCACCAGCTTCTGGGGGTGCACCGCCAGACGCCCCGGCAGGGTGGTGCTCTCGATCAGGAGCACCCGGGTCCCGGCCGGGTTGGCGCTTGCCAGGGCGGCCTGGCCCGCCTGCAGCTGGTCCCCCAGCACCCATATCCCGGTGGTCATCGGGCCCGGGGCTCAGGCCTCACCCGCCAGCCGGCAGAGCCTGCGGGCCACGGCAGCGGCGTAGCCCCGCTCCACCGGTCCCTGCTGCGGGCTGATGACCCCATCCCGGCAATCCACCACGATCCGTTCATGATGGCGATCCTGATCGCTGACCCGCAGCCTCAGCTGCCAGTGGTGGTTGGCGCTGCGGGTGACCTCGTCACCGCAGACCGGCCCGACGCACAGTCCGGGAGCCGCCATGGCCGGCGGAGCGAAGCGGCCGGCCAGGAGCAGCAGAAGCAGCAGCGGCACCAGTCCGGCCCACATCCGCGACAGGCCCCTCATCCGGCCAGCTCCAGGGGCTGGTCGTGGCGGTCCGGGGCATCGGCCGGCGGCGAGGGGGACTCATCACCACCGTCCTCGGCGGGATGGAAGTGCTCCCACACCTGCCGTGCCAGGGCCGGCCCCAGGCCTGGCACAGCGGCGATCTGCTCCGGACCGGCCAGCTGGATGGCGTCGATGGAGCGGAAGTGGGCCAGCAGCTCCTTGACCCGCCGCGGACCCAGGCCGGGTATGTCGCTGAGCCGGGAGCGCTTCATTCGCTCGCCCCGCTGCTGGCGATGGAAGCTGACGGCGAACCGGTGGGCCTCGTCCCGCAGCCGCCGCAGCAGCACCACCCCCAGCTGGTCGGCCTCGCTGTCGAGGGGCTGACTGGCCCCCGGCAGGAACACCTCCTCCCGCTGCTTGGCCAGGGAGCAGACCACCAGCTCCTCGTGCAGATCCAGCTCCCGCAGGGCCTCCATCACCGCCGACAGCTGGCCCTTGCCGCCGTCGATCATCACCACATCGGGCCAGTCATTGAGGCCGTCGGTGTGCAGGGCCGAGGCGCCGGCGCGACGCAGGGCGGCGAGGTCGGCCCCCTCGGCTTTGGCCTGGGACCAGCGCCGGAAGCGACGCCGCATGATCTCCGCCATGGCCATGAAGTCGTCGGAATGGCCCGCCCGGATGCTGCTGCTGCGGATGCGGTATTTGCGGTAGTGCTGCTTGGCCGGCAGGCCGTCGATGAACACCACCTGGGAGGCGACGGCATCGCTGCCCTGGATGTGGCTGATGTCGTAGCCCTCGATCCGGCGTGGTGGCACCGTCAGGTCCAGCAGCTGGGCCAGGTCCTCGGTGGCCAGCAGCTGCTGTTCGGCACCCCGCTGGGCCCGGGCCAGCTCAAAGCCGGCATTGCGCTCCACCAGCTCGATCAGATCGGCCTTCTGTTGTCGCTGCGGCACCGCCAGCTTCACCCGCCGGCCCCGCCGCTCCGCCAGCCAGTCGCCGATCAGTTCCTGGGCCGGCAGGGCATGCTGCAGCAGCAGCTCCGGCGGAATCTCCACCGGCTCCACCTGGCTGTAGTGCTCTTCGATCACCCGCTGCAACACCTCGCCCGGGGTGGCGATGGCCGCGTCGGCGGTGTAGCCCAGCCGGCCCACCAGCTTGCCGGCGCGCATCTGGAAAATCTGCACCGCCGCCACCCGCTCATCCGCCGCCAGGGCGATCACGTCGCGGCTCACGGAACTGTCCCCCAGGCTCATCTTCTGGTCGGCGGTGAGCAGATCCAGACCCTGGAGCTGGTCCCGCACCCGGGCGGCGGCCTCGAAATCCAGCCGTTCGGCGTAACGCTGCATCTGCTCCCGCAGCAGGGTCAGCAGTTCGTCGTTGCGGCCCTGGAACACCATCGCCACCTTGCGCAGGATGCGGTGGTACGCCTCGGAGCCGATCTTCTCCTGGCAGACCCCCGGGCAGCGGCCGATGTCGTAGTTGAGGCAGGTGCGGTCGCGGTAGAGGGGCTGCGGGCGCTGGCGCAGGGGAAAGACCCGTTTCACGATCGCCAGGGTGCGGCGCAGCAGGCCCACATCCACGTAGGGGCCGTAGAAGCGGTCCAGCGGGCTGCGCAGCCGGCGCCGGCGGGTGATGAAGATGCGCGGGTAAGCCTCGCTCCAGGTGATGCAGAGGTAGGGGTACTTCTTGTCGTCCTTGAGCAGGACGTTGAAGTGGGGCTGGTGGTTCTTGATCAGGTTCGACTCGAGCGCCAGCGCCTCCGCCTCGCTGTCGGTGACGATGAACTCGATCTCGCAGACCTGGCGCACCATCAGGGCGATGCGCGGACTGATGTCGTGGGAATCGCGGAAGTAACTGCGCACCCGGGCCCGCAGGCTCTTCGACTTGCCGATGTAGAGGATGCGGTCGCTCGCATCCCGCATCAGGTAACAGCCCGGCTCCGCCGGCAGCTCCCGCAACCGGGCCGACAGACGCTCACGCTGGAGAAGCAGCGGCCCGACGACATCGCCGCCCGGAGTGCCGCCCGGAGTGCCGACTGGAGTCGCAACCGGCTCAGCCATGGCGGATCCTCAACCGCCGTACTGCCAGCCGGTGGCGGACAGTTCCAGGGCGGACGCATCGCGATGCAGGGTGGCCGCCTTCACCTCACCCACGAACACGGTGTGATCGCCGTGGGCCACCTGGCCCACCAGCTCGCATTCCAAAGCCCCCAGGGCATCCTCAAGCACCGGCAGGCCCAGGGCGCCCAGCTGGAACGGGGCGGCCTCGAAACGCCCGCCGACCCCCTTCTGGGGTTTGAAGAACACGGCGGCCAGGTCCTTCTGGTCGGCACGCAGCACGTTGAGGCAGAAGCGCCCGGTGCGCTGGATCATGCCGTTGCTGGTGGAATCGGCCCGCACCGCCATCACCACCAGGGGCGGCTCGAAGGAACCCTGGGTCACCCAGCTGGCGGTGAACCCGTTCACCTCCTCTCCTTCGGCCACACCGCAGATGAAGACCCCATGGGGAATCTTGCGCAGCAGGGTCTTCTTGGCGGCCGCGTCCAGAACAACGTCGGTCATGGGGATCGTGCGGCAGGGATGGACCGACTTTAGGAACCTGGCCGGGCCACCTCCATAGGCTGGCCGCATGCGAGCCCTCTATCCCGGCAGTTTCGATCCCCTCACCCTGGGCCACCTCGACCTGATCGAGCGGGCGGCGCGCCTCTTTGACGGTGTGCTGGTGGCGGTGCTGATGAATCCCTCCAAGCAGCCGAGCTTCAGCCTGGAGCAGCGGCTGGAACAGATTCACCTGGCCACCACGGGCATCTCCGGCGTCGAGGTGGGGCACTTCGACGGGCTCACCGTCAACTACGCCCAGACCTGCGGCGCCCAGGTGATCCTGCGGGGGCTGCGGGCCATGAGCGACTTCGAGTTCGAGCTGCAGATCGCTCACACCAACCAGACGCTGGCGCCCAGGGTCGAGACCCTGTTCATGGCCACCGCAGCCCACCACAGCTTTCTCAGCAGCTCGGTGGTGAAGGAGGTGGCCCGCTTCGGCGGTGACGTGAGTCACATGGTGCCGGAGGGAGTGGCGATCGACCTGGAGAGGCTCTTTAATCGAAAAGCAGCTTCCGAATCTCGATATGGCTGAAGTCCGCATCACCGTTCTCGACCAGCTGGACCAGCTGGAGGACATCGTTCTCGACGGCAGCAGGATCCCCTTCAGCGGTGGTCGGCTCGTGAATGAGCAGGACGCCATCGAGATGATGGACGCCCTGCGGGAGGCCCTGCCCGGCCAGATCTCCCAGGCCGAGGATCTGATCCGTCAGCGGGAGGGCTTCATCGAGAAGGCCAGGCTGCAGGCCGAGGAGATCGTCACCCAGGCCCGCCGGGAGCGGGAGCAGCTGATCAATGCCGCCGCCATCCGCCAGGAGGCCGAGCGCCAGGTGACGGAACAGCGGGAGCAGGCCCGTCAGCAGTGCGAGCAGATGGTGCTGCAGGCCCGTCAGCAGGTCGCCCACACCGAACAGGAACACCAGGCCCGGATGGCCCAGTTCGAGCAGCAGTTCGCCGGCCGCCGGCAGCAGCTGGAGCAGGAAGCCCAGAACCGTCGCCAGCAGCTGGAGCAGGAAGCGGCGGAACGGAACCGCCAGCTGCTGGAGCAGCACGAGCGCAGTCGGGCCCAGGCCCTTCAGGAACTGGAGGGGATCCGCCAGGAAGGCCTGCGCATCCAGCGGGACAGCCAGGCCGAGGCGGAGCGGCTGCATGCCGACGCCCTCCAGTTCCGCCAGCAGACCCAGCAGCAGTGCGACGCCCTGATCAGCCGCACCCGCCAGGAGTCAGCCACCATCCAGGAGGGCGCCAACCGTTACGCCGAACAGGTGCTGGGCGAACTGGAGGTGCGGCTCAAGGAGCTCAGCCAGGTGGTGCTGGGTGGCCGCCGGGAACTGGTGCGGATGCAGGGGCAGGACGCCGCCCCTGCCCACCGCCCCGTGGAGGCGCCCATCCCGCTCGATAACGCCACGGTCAATCGCGCCCGGCGCGCCGCGGACAAACTCCGCCGTGCCGCCGGCCGCGGGCTGGCCAGCTGACCCCTTCCCGGGGAACGGGGACGATCAGGTTCAGGAGGTCGGGGGGCAGAGGCTCACATCCTGGACCTGGCGCAGCAGCTTGCCGATGGTGGTGTTGGGTGTACCGGCACCGACGGAAAGGGCGCTGACGTAGCGGGGGCCATCCACCGTCTGCAGCACACCGCTGATCGACCGCACCCCGGTGAGCGTGCCGGTCTTGGCGAAGAACTGGCCATCGAGGCTGGTGCCCTTGTAGAGATTGCGCAGGGTGCCGCGTCGCCCGGCGATGGCCAGGGAACTGACGTAATCCCGGGAATAGGGATGGTGGTCCATGCGCAGCAGCAGGGCCACCAGGAAGCGGCTGGTGAGCCGATTCGACCGATCCAGGCCGCTGCCGTCGGCGATTCTGACCCCTTCGAGCGGCAGTCCCTGGTCGCTGAGCCAGAGGAACTCCTGGCGGCTGGCCTCCACCACATCCCAGCTGCCCGCCGCCTGGCGCAGGAGCACTTCGGCGGTGAAGTTGTGGCTTTCGGTGTTGGCCAGGCTGAGCAGCCCATGCATCGAGGTGGAGGGCTCCTCGTGGACCAGCACCGCGTCGCCGGGCAGGGGCTGGCGGGCAGAGACCAGGGTCAGCTGAACCTGCTGACCGCCGTTCTGGGCGATGCTGCGGCGCAGCAGGGTCTGGAGCCTGGAGGGGGGATTGCTGACCGCATCGTCGATCGCGTTGCTGGTGACGGCCAGGCGGGTGATGGGGGCGCCGTAGGCGTAGGCGCGATCCGCCACGTTCCAGCCGCGGGGCCACCAGTTCTGGGAGGACTCCTCCGCCAGTTCCAGGCGCACGGGGCTCTGGGGGGCGGCAGAGCCGGCGCCGGTGGCCAGGGCCAGACGGGCGAAGCGCTGCAGCTGGGGCAGGGCCAGGTCCGGGTCGCCCTGGCCGGTGAGCCGCAGGGTGCCGTCCTGGAGGCGCCACAGCTGGGTGCTGAGTCGGTAGTCGGGCCCCAGCCGGTCGAGGGCGAAGGCGGTGCTGACGAGTTTCTGGTTGGAGGCTGGAACCCTGGGCAGCCGTCCGTTGATGTCGGCCAGAAGGCGCCCGCTGCCGTCGCCCACGCTCACGCTCCAGCGGGCCTGCTCCCCTCCCAGCACCTGGGCGACCTGGCGCTGCAGGGCCGGGCAGCTGACCTCGCTGGCCAGCCGCGGCATGCCGATCGGAGGCGGAGCCACCGGCAGGGAGGCCACCGGCAGCGACCGCCCCGGCCGGGGGGAGGCCAGGGCAGGGCTGCTCCGGGCCCATCCCGCCGTTTCCAGGACGCCGCTGCCGCCGGCGACCAGCAGCAGGCTCGCCAGGGCGAAGCGGTGGCACCGCTGCGGGCATGGGGGAACAGTCATGTCAGGAGGTGCCGAGCTTCAGATCCGTGACCGTGCCGTTGAAGCGGTAGTTGGTGCCTTCCAGCTCGACCGGGGCGCCGATCTTGATCGTCTGGTTGCCGAACACCACCCCGCCACCGGTGCGACGCCCCTGCCCTTCCAGCACAAAGCGACCATCGAAGGTGCTGAAGGTCTTCTGGTTGGGATCGGGGGCACTCACCACCGTCCCGTCGGGGGTGAGGGTGGAGATGATCCGCTCGAGGGGAATGATCTGTTTCAGCGCCACGCTGCCGTGGGGCTGGTTGCGGATCACGATCGCCACCTTGCCCTCCTGACGCGCCTGCTGCAGCAGGGCGGAAGGGTCGGCGGAAGGGGCGCCGCGCACATCGACCATCACGGTGACGGGCTCAAGGGCCCCGGTGGCCTGGGCCACTGCTCCGCTCAGCCGGGGGCTCCAGACCACCCCCCCGATCGCCAGCAGGGCCGCGGCGGCGGCGCCGAGGTCGATGGGGCTCCAGGAACGGGATCGGGGCGACTCGCTGGGCATGGGGTCAGGAAAGTCAGCGAAGTGTACGCAGCCTTTCCGGGAAGCACCAGCCAGGGCGGATCCCTCTCCACCGGATCCTCCGATCAGTTCTGCAGGTCCTCGAGCATCTGCCCGAGGGCCCGCAGATTGCCTCCCAGACCAGCCTCCTCCCTGCCGCTGAGCGCCAGGTCCCGCTGTTCGGCGTCGGGCTTCTGCTCGAAACGTGCCGCCAGCCGGTAGCCGTCGTCATCGCGCCGGTACAGCTCCCAGTCGTCGGGGAAGGCACAGCGCAGGGCACTGTCGGCCTGGGGCAGCAGGGCATAGGCGGCCAGCCAGCCGGCCAGGAAGCCGCGACGGCGCTGGCGGGCCACGCTGCCGATCCCCACCGCCGCATCCTCCAGAGATGGATTGACCAGCACCACGCTGCCCCCGTGGCCGCCGCAGACCTGCTCCACCAGCTCGTACTCCGCCTGGCTGGCCCCCACCAGCACCAGCACCCCCTGGGAGGGCCCTTCCTGCTGCAGACGGCGCTGGTCGCCGAAGCTGGCGATGGATGGGGCCAGGGCGGGGGCGTCACGGCGGGCCAGGGCCATGGCACCCGCATCCGGGAACAGCAGACGGACATCGTCCCGTTCCCCCTGCAGTCCCTCGAGCAGTCGCAGCACCACCGGCAGGAGCCTGAGTCCCTCGAATCGGAACTCCACGGTCCAGCGACCGCTGGAGCCGGTTGCCAGGGCTGCCTGGAGCGACTGCAGGGCTTCGGCTTCGGCCGTGCGCAGATCGGCAGGCAGCATGGTGGAAGGGGACGCTGGTCGGACCCTACCGAGGCGCTTCCATCAGCCTGCGGCGGGCCTGATCCAGGGCCGGAACCACCCCTGCCAATTCGGCGCCGCTGAGCCAGGGGCCGAGGCTGATCCGCAGACCGCTGGCTGCCTCCTCGGCGGAGTACCCCATGGCCAGCAGAACGGCACTGGCAGCGGCCGCCGCCCCGCCGCCGCTGGTGCAGGCTGAGCCGCTGCTGATGGCATAGCCCGAGCGGGCCAGTTCCCGCACCAGCTGCCGACCGTTGAGGCACCGGCCCTCCGGCGTGGCGACCAGCAGGCTGATGTGATGGGGCAGACGACCGCCGGGGTCCTTCGGATCCGGCCCACTGAGCTGCACGCCCTCAAGCTGCAGCAGATCCTTGAGCAGGCCATCACGCAGTGACGCCAGCGGATCATGGCCTTCATTTACATCGAGTCGTTGGGCGGCCAGCTCCAGGGCCGCCGCGAAACCGGCCGCCAGTGCCACCGGTTCGGTGCCGCCACGACGCCCCCCCTCCTGAACCCCGCCGATCAGGGGCTCAAGGCGCAGGCCGCGGCGCACCAGCAGGGCTCCCACGCCGCGGGGCCCCTGCAGCTTGTGGGCCGCACAGCTGAGCAGATCCACAGGCAGGCGGGTGAAATCGATGGGGAGGTGGCCCACCACCTGCACCGCGTCGACGTGCAGGAGCACCCCGGCCTCCCGACACAGGCGGCCGATCGTGGCGATCGGCTGGATCGTGCCCACCTCGCTCTGGCCCCACAGAACCGACACCAGCCGCGTCGGCGGCGCCAGCAGGGCCTGGAGAGCGTCCAGATCCACCCGGCCGACCCGATCCACCGGCAGCAGCTCCAGCTGCCAGCCCCGGCGCACCAGCTGGGCCGCGGCGGCGTAGCTGGCGGGATGCTCCACGGCCGAGAGCACCAGCCGGCCGGGTTCCAGCGCCGCTGCGCTGCCGATCAGGGCCGTGTGGATCGCCTCACTGCCACCGGAGACCATCACCAGCTCCTCAGGGTCGCAGCCGAGGAGGTGGGCCAGGGTCTGGCGGCTGCGCTCCAGCCGTTCGGACGCCGCCTGACCGGAGCGATGCAGGCTGGAGGGATTGGCCCAGGCGTCAGCGTCGGCCTGGGCCATGGCCGCCAGCACCGGTGCCGCCGGGGGACTGGTGGCGCAGGCATCGAGGTAGATCTCCCGCTCGGGACGGGCCGGGGTCCGTGGCTCAGAGGGGGCCGGGTTCATCTCGCGACAGGCGGCCGCGGCTGCGGGATTCCAGGGACGCGCTGGCCATGGCCAGCAGGTCGTCGAGGGAGCGGCCCTCCAGCAGGGCGGTGACCCGGGCCCGGGCCTCCGCACTGGCGCAGGCTTCCGGCCGGATGCAACCGCCGACACAGACCGTCGCGCAGTCGATGGCGGGCAAGCCCTCCGCAGCGGTCTCGGCGGGGCCAGGGGCCGCTGGAGCGGCCGGTTCGGGTCCCTGCTCCGAGCTCTGGGGGAAGAGGGAAGGGGCCACCACGCCGTCGAAGACCGCCTCAGCCGGTCCGGTCATGAAGACGTGGTCGGTGGATGGATCCCATTCGATCTCGAGAGGCCCCCCGGGCAGATCCAGCCGGGCGCGACGATCCGCCAGTCCCAGCAGATGGCAGGCCACCAGAGTGGCGCAGGCGCCGGTGCCGCAGGCCAGGGTGGGCCCGGCGCCCCGCTCCCAGACCCGCATCACCAGATGGTCAGGGGCGAGAACCTGGACGAAATGCACGTTCGTGCGGGCCGGAAAAGCCTCGTGAACCTCCAGAGCGCTGCCGAGACCGTCGAGATCGACCGCGGCCACGTCAGCCACGGGCACGACGGCGTGGGGGTTGCCCATGCCGGCGGCGGCCACCGCCAGGCGCTGGCCGCCGACGGTCAGTTCCCCGACCGGCAGACCCTGCTCGCCCACCACCAGGGTGGTGGGAACCGCTTCCGCTGCCAGGAACGGGGGGCCCATGTCGACCCGGATGCGGCCGTCGTCGGCCAGGGACGGCACGATGCGACCGGCGAGGGTTTCGATCTGCCAGCTGCGGGGGCAAACATCGCCGTCGCTGTCGGCAAGGAAGCGGGCCAGGCAGCGAATGCCGTTGCCACACATTTCGGGCTCGCTACCGTCAGCGTTGAAGATCCGCATGCGCAGTTCTCCACCTTCTTTGGGGGGCAGGGCCAGGATCACCCCATCCCCCCCGACGCCGAATCGTCTGTCACAGAGCCTCTGCACGGCCTCTGGCCCCAGCCCGGGGACTTCCTCACCAACCTCTAAGCTGCGTGCGTCCAGAACCAAGAAGTCATTCCCCAAACCCTGGTATTTGCTGAATTGGAGTCCTTGGAGCACCGTTCTGTACAGCCTTGAAGTCAGGGGTCGATCCTATGCAGAGTTTCTTTGAACGACGGGGGCCAAGGCTCGACACGACCCTCCCCAGCGTCCGCCACGTCCAGGAACTGATCCGGATCCGGACCCCTGTGAACATCGTTCTGCTGAGCGGTCAGGACATCGATGGGATGATTCGCTGGCAGGACAATCACTTTCTGGCGATCAGCACCGAGCCCGGCGCCCCCCTGCTGCTGATCAATCGCGACGCGATCGCCTCGCTCCGGGCCCTGAGCTGAACGGCCCATGGGCTGTGGCACGATCACACCCTCCCCGGACGGCCTGTGACAGAACCCTCCCGCTATCGGCCCGACGCGATCGAGGAGCGCTGGCAGCAGCAGTGGGACCAGCTGGGACTTCACGCCACTCCGCCGGTTTCCGCCCCGGAAGCGGACACCTTTTACGCCCTGTCGATGTTCCCCTATCCCTCGGGGAGCCTCCACATGGGGCATGTGCGCAACTACGTGATCACCGATGTGATCGCCCGGGCGGCCCGGCTGAAGGGGCTTCAGGTGCTCCATCCCATGGGCTGGGACGCCTTCGGACTGCCGGCGGAGAACGCCGCCATCGAGCGGGGTGTGGACCCCGGCGAATGGACCGACCGCAACATCGCCCAGATGCGGGAACAGCTCCGGCGCCTAGGCCTCTCGATCGACTGGGATCGGGAGCTGGCCACCTGCCACAGCGATTACTACCGCTGGACCCAGTGGCTGTTTCTCCAGTTCCTCGATGCGGGCCTGGCCTATCGCAAGGAGGCCACGGTCAACTGGGACCCGATCGACCAGACCGTGCTGGCCAATGAACAGGTGGATGCGGAGGGACGGTCCTGGCGCTCCGGTGCCCAGGTGGAGAAGCGCCGTCTGCGCCAGTGGTTCCTGAAGATCACCGCCTACGCCGATGCCCTGCTCGACGATCTCCCCTCGCTCCAGGGCTGGCCGGAGCGGGTGCGCACGATGCAGGCCAACTGGATCGGCCGCTCCCTGGGGGCCGAGCTGACCTTCCCGGTCGAGACCGGCGGCGACCCCCCAGCCTCGCCGGAGGCCCCCGCCAGCGCCATCACGGTCTTCACCACCCGGCCGGACACGATCTTCGGAGCCACCTACGTGGTGCTGGCCCCTGAGCATCCTCTGGTGGCCGAGCTCACCAGCGACGACTGCCGCCTGTCAGTGATCGCCTTCTGCGACCTGGTCAGCCGTCAGAGCGAACAGGAGCGCACTGCCGAGGACCGGCCCAAACGGGGGGTGCCGATCGGTGCAACGGTGCGCAATCCGGCCAATGGCGAGTCCATTCCTGTCTGGATCGCCGATTACGTCCTGGCCGAGTACGGCACCGGCGCGGTGATGGGGGTGCCGGCCCACGACCAGCGGGATTTCCTGTTCGCCCGCCAGTACGAACTGCCGGTGCGCCAGGTGGTGGTCCCGGAGGGGGCGGATCCCCACGCCTACGCGGGCCAGGCCTGGACCGAGCCGGGCGTGCTGATCCATTCCGGCCGCTTTGATGGGCTCGCCAGCGCCGAGGCCAAAGCCCGGATCATCGCCACGGCCGAGGCCGAGGGCTGGGGGATGGGCCGGGTGCAGTACCGCCTGCGCGACTGGCTGATCTCCCGCCAGCGCTACTGGGGCTGCCCGATCCCGGTGATCCACTGCGAGAGCTGCGGGGTGGTGCCCGTGCCCGACGCCCAGCTGCCGGTGGAGCTGCCCCGGGATGTGCCCCTGAGTGGCAAGGGGGGCACGCCCCTGGCCCGGCTGGAGAGCTGGGTGAACGTGGCCTGTCCCTGCTGCGGCGCCCCCGCCCAGCGGGAGACCGACACCATGGACACCTTCATGTGCTCGTCCTGGTATTTCCTGCGCTACAGCGACCCCCACAACGACCGGCTGCCCTTCGAGCGGGCGGCCGTGGACCGCTGGCTGCCCGTGGACCAGTACGTGGGCGGCATCGAGCACGCCATCCTGCACCTGCTCTATTCCCGCTTCTTCACCAAGGTGCTGCGGGATCGGGGCCTGCTGGGCTTCTCCGAACCCTTCGCCCGCCTGCTCACCCAGGGCATGGTGCAGGGCGTCACCTACCGCAACCCGGCCACCGGCCTGTACGTGGCTCCGGCCGAGGTGGCCGACCCCAGCGACCCCCGCGATCCGATCACAGGTGAGGTGCTGGAGGTGTTCTACGAAAAGATGTCCAAGTCGAAGCACAACGGTGTCGATCCGGCCCTGGTGATCGACCGCTACGGCGCCGACACGGCGCGCATGTTCATCCTCTTCAAAGCTCCCCCCGAGAAGGATCTGGAGTGGGATGACGCCGATGTGGAGGGCCAGTACCGCTTCCTGCAGCGCCTCTGGCGGCTGGTGGAGGGGGCCCATGGCCGGGGCCTGCGGCTGGTGCCGGGCCAGGCATCACCGCCGGACGGCATCGATCCGGCCTCCCTCAGCGACGGGGAGCGGGACCTGCGCCGGGCCGTGCACACGGCCATCGCCGCCATCAGCGAGGACCTGGAGGGGGACCTGCAGCTCAACACCGCCGTGTCGGAGCTGATGAAGCTCAGCAATGCCCTGGGCACCCACCTGGAGACGGCTGGTGAGCCGGTGGCCCGCGAGGCCCTGGGCACCCTGCTGATCCTGCTGGCCCCCTTCGCCCCTCACCTGGCGGAGGAGTTGTGGCAGAAGCTGAGCGCCGTCGAAGGGTCGGCCTTCGTCGCCGGGGCGAGCGTGCATCGCCAGCACTGGCCCGTGGCCGATCCGGCCGCCCTGGCGAGAGACACCATTCCCCTGGTGATCCAGGTGAAGGGCAAGATGCGCGGCAGCCTGGAGGTGCCCGCGGACGCCGATGCGGCCACCCTGGAGCGGCTGGCGCTGGAGAGCGAGGTGGCCCAGCGCTGGCTGGAGGGTCAGCCCCCCCGGCGGGTGATCGTGGTGCCCGGAAAGCTCGTCAATCTGGTGCCCTGAGGTCAACCGGGCCGTTGCTCAGGCCAGAAGGGCGGCGGCGTGGTGGCGCAGATGGTCGTCGATGAAACTGGCGATGAAGAAGTAGCTGTGGTCGTAGCCCTCCCGGTGGCGCAGCTCCAGGGGATGGCCCGCGGCCTCGGCCGCCGCCGCCAGATCGGCCGGCCGAAGCTGGGTCTCGAGAAAGGGATCGGCGCTGCCCTGGTCCACCAGCAGGGGCAGCCGCTCCTCCGCCTGGGCCAGCAGCAGGGTGGCGTCCCAGGCGGCCCAGGCCCGGGGGTCGGTCCCCAGGTAGGCGCCGAAGGCCTTGCGGCCCCAGGGGCAGGCCGACGGATGGCAGATGGGGGCGAAGGCCGAGACGGAGCGGTAGCGACCGGGATGGCGCAGGGCGGCCACCAGGGCCCCGTGGCCGCCCATGGAATGGCCGCTGATGCCCCTCACCCCACTCAGGGGCAGCTCCGCCTCCAGCAGGGCCGGCAGTTCCTCCACCACGTAGGAGTGCATGCGGTAGTGGCGGTTCCAGGGGGCTTCGCTGGCGTCCACGTAGAAGCCGGCCCCCTGGCCCAGGTCCCAGCCACCGGCGGGGTCTGTGGGCACCTCCGCCCCCCGGGGACTCGTGTCCGGGGCCACCAGGGCCAGGCCCAGCTGCGCCGCCAGCCGGTGGGCGCCGGCCTTCTGCATGAAGTTCTCGTCAGTGCAGGTGAGGCCCGACAGCCAGTGGAGGGCGGGCACCCGGTCGCCGGCGAGGGCCTGGGGCGGCAGGAACACCGCCAGGGTGGCTTCACCGTTCAACGCAGCGGATCGGTGGCGGTAGCGGCGGTGAACGCCGCCGAAACTGCGGTTCTCACTGAGCAGTTCGAGCATGGGGAAGGCGCCGCTCAGAAGTGGATCACCGAACGGATGCTCTTGCCTTCATGCATCAGATCAAAGGCCAGGTTGATGTCCTCGAGGCCCATGGTGTGGGTGATGAAGGTGTCGAGGGGGATCTCCCCCTGCTGAAAGCGCTCCACATAGCCGGGCAGCTCGCTGCGCCCCCGCACACCGCCGAAGGCTGACCCGCGCCAGACCCTCCCGGTCACCAGCTGGAACGGCCGGGTGGCGATCTCCTGGCCGGCCCCTGCCACGCCGATGATCGTGGATTCACCCCAGCCCTTGTGGCAGCACTCCAGGGCCGCCCGCATCACGTTGACGTTGCCGATGCACTCGAAGGAATAGTCGACACCACCGTCGGTGCGATCGATCACCACCTCCTGGATGGGGGCCTCGAAGGCACAGGGATCGATGCATTCGGTGGCACCGAGCTGGCCGGCGATGGCGAACTTGGCCGGGTTGGTGTCGATGCCGATGATCCGCTCCGCCCCGGCCATCACCGCGCCGATGATCACCGCCAGGCCGATGCCGCCCAGACCGAAGACGGCCACAGTGGAACCGGGCTCCACCTTGGCGGTGTTGAGCACGGCACCGATGCCGGTGGTGACGCCGCAGCCCAGCAGGCACACCTTCTCCAGGGGAGCCTCCGGTGCGATCTTCGCCACGGCGATCTCCGGCACCACCGTGTACTCGGAGAAGGTGGAGGTGCCCATGTAATGGAAGATCCGCTCCCCGTTCCTGGAGAAGCGGCTGCTGCCATCCGGCATCAGGCCCCTGCCCTGGGTGCCCCGGATCGCCTGGCAGAGGTTGGTCTTGCCGGAGAGGCAGAAGCTGCAGGCCCGGCATTCCGGCGTGTACAGGGGGATCACGTGGTCCCCCACGGCCACCGAGGTCACCCCCGGCCCCACCTCCTCCACCACCGCGCCGCCTTCATGGCCGAGCACCGCAGGAAAAATTCCCTCGGGGTCGGCGCCGGAAAGGGTGAAGGCGTCCGTATGGCACACCCCCGTGGCCACCACCCTCAGCAGCACCTCCCCGGCCCCGGGGCCCTCCACCTCGATCTCGGTGACCTCCAGGGGCTGGCCGGCGGCCCAGGCCACCGCGGCGCGGGAGAGGACCATGGCAAAGACCGGCAACTTATCAGGGCTGGATGATCGGTAGCGACAGATCAGCTGGGACGGATCAGCTGGCGGGGATCAGCTGGCGGGGATCAGCCGTGGCGGAAGCTGAGGCCGTCGGGGGTTCCCCAGTCCCCTTCGGCCCGGTAGCCGCGGGCATTGGCGCAGAGGTGCCGGAGCAGCCAGAACACCGGCTCCACCGCCTCCAGCTCCAGCTCGGCGGCGATCGCCGCCAGGCTGCGGGTCCGGCCGTCGGCCAGCAGGATCTCGACCCGGCTCTGCAGGGAGAGAATGCCGGCGGCGGCCTTCTTGCCGGCCTCCACCCCCGGTTGGTGGTAGGCGTTGACGTTGACCAGTTCGCCGTAGAGCCCCACCGCCCGCTCGAACAGGGCGACCAGGGCCCCGAGGGCCCGGGCATCGAAGCGGCGCAGGGTGATGGTGAGGTTCTGGCGGTCCTGTTCGGTGAGGGCGGCGCGGGTGCCCTGCAGGAAGCCCTCCAGGAAATCGGCGGGAGATTCGCCAGCGATGGTGGGGATCGCTTCGGGATCCTCGAGCACCTCGATGAAGGTGACGAAGAAATTGTCGAGCCCGTCCCGCAGCTGCTGCACATAGGCGTGCTGGTCGGTGGAGCCCTTGTTGCCGTAGACGGCGAGGCCCTGGTGCACCACCTGGCCGTCCCGGTCGAGCCGCTTGCCCAGGGACTCCATCACCAGCTGCTGCAGGTAGCGGCTGAACACCTCCAGCCGGTCCCGGTAGGGGAGCACCACCATGTCGCGTCGTCCCCGGCCATCGCCGGCCACGTGCCAGGAGGCGGCCAGCAGGGCGGCAGGATTGCTGCGCAGCTCAGCCACCCGGGTGAGCCGGTCCATGGCGGCCGCACCCTCCAGAAACCCCCGCAGATCGGCATCGATCAGGGCGGCGGGCAGCAGGCCGACGGCGCTGGTGATGCTGGTTCGGCCGCCCACCCAGTCGAACATGTCGAAGCGGCGCAGCCAGCCTCCCGCCTCAGCCTCCTGATCCAGCTTGCTGCCGGCCATGGTCACGGCCACGGCCTGGTCGCTCCACTGGCCGCCGGCGGCCTGCACGCGGGCACGGGCCTGAACCATGCCCAGATGGGGTTCGGGGGTGCCCCCCGACTTGCTCACCACGATCACCAGGGTGGTGGCCAGCCTCTGCTCCAGGCCGGCCAGGGTGCGGGCCATGCCGTCGGGGTCGACGTTGTCGAAAAAGTGAAAGGGCAGGCCCACCCCCTGACGCTGCAGGGCCCGCAGCATCAGCAAAGGGCCCAGGCCCGACCCGCCGATGCCGATCCAGAGCACGTCGGTGAAGGGGCGGCCACCGGGGGCGCTGACCGTGCCCGCCAGCACCTCACGGCCGAAGGCCTCAAGCCGGTCGACCTCGGCGGCGATGGCGGCGGCCACCTCCGGATCGGGGGCCAGTTCCGGGGCCCGTAACCAGTAGTGCCCCACCTGGCGGTCCTCATCGGCGTTGGCGATGGCGCCAGCCTCCAGGGCGGCCATGGCGGCGAAGGCCCGGGCGAAGGGCGCTTCGAAAGCCTCCAGGTCCTCGCCGGTCAGGGCCATGCGGCTCACATCCAGCCAGACACCGAGGTCGTTGTCATGCCAGAGAAGCTGGCGGAAGCGCTCCCAGAGGGCGGCGGAATCGTGGCCGTTCAACGGCGGAAGCGGGGACATGGCTCCTGGGGCGCCGGGACGGTGCCCGAACCGTATCCATGCGCCTCCACGTTCGGCAAGCAGAACGGCGGATGCGCGCTTTCCCCCACAGGGGGCCAGCGCGGCGAGTGCGCCAGAAAAAAGAAAAAATGGAAATGTTCCTTACAATTGGGAGGTCAGACAGGTACTGCTTGCCGTTCCGCTTCCGATCCACACGGCCTCGCCGGCCAGGACGGCGGCTGTCATGGCCGGCCGGCCCCCTGCGTCGCCCCCCCCTCCCGGGCGGTCTGAGGCTCTCCCTGCTGGTCGCCGCCGCGGGGCTCAGCCTCGCGCCGCTCCTCCGCCAGGCCGAGGCTCCGGGCCGCTCCCCCTTCCTGCTCGCCACCGAGGCGGACACCGGCCCCGGTCCGGCAGGGGTGCCCCTTCCCTTCACCAGCGAGGGCTCCCGGCCCGACCCGGTCGATTTCACGGCCGAGGAACTGCGGGAACTGAACCGCCGCTTCGGGGTGCACGGGCCCCAGCCCCGACTGGCCCAGCTGTTCACCGAGGGCATCGACCAGCTCCAGCCCCTGCGCACCCACACCCTGGGACGGCTGGAGGAGCTCCGACCGGTGATCCTCAGCGAAAGCCGTCGGCACCACATCAATCCGATGCTGGTGACAGCGATCCTGTTCGACGAACTGCAACACGCCAAGCCGGGCGAGGATCTGCCCATCGCCGCCCGCAGTGGCCTGTTCAGCACCCATGGCCCTGCCCAGCTGAGTCTGGGGGAACTGGTGAAGCAGGGGCTCCTCCCGGCCGATGCCACCCCGGAGCAGATCGACGAGGCCCGGCTTGAGCTCCTCGACCCTGACCACAACGTCAGGCTGCTGGTCGGCAAGTTCGTGCGCCTCAAGCAGGCCCTGGGCCTTTCCGGCAAGGTCCAGCTGATGGCGAGCCGCTCGCCCGCCGATGCCAAGGCCATGGCCACCCTTGCCTATCTGCACAACGGCAAGCTCGACTATCCGGGCCGGGTCCTGCGCTACATGCAGGACCCCGAGCTGCACGCCCTCCTCTACGGAAGCCGCAAGCCGATCACCAGCCCGCTGATCTGATCCCCGCCGTCTCTCAGCAGAGAACCCCGAGGGCGGCGAGGCGGACCTCCAGTTCGGCCCAGTCGAAGCTGCGGGGGTCCATCCGCTCCCCGCCCAGGTCCACGTGGCGGTGGGTGGTGATGTGGCCGGCGGGGATGCCGTAGCGGCGCATCCAGCGCGCCAGCACGATCGCCATGGCGTCGTACTGGGCCGAGGTGTAACCGCTGTGGGCAGGGGCGTCATCTTCCCCGTCGATGGGCGTTTCCAGGCTGAGGTGCAGGGCGAAATTATTGATCGACCCTCCCACCTCCGGATTGGTCACGACCCAGCGGCCATCGAAGGCGGAATTCCCCGAGCCGAAAGCCCGTTTGGAAGGGTCCAGGGCTTCCACCACCTGGCCGTCCAGGCCGATCAGGGTGTGGTAGCTGACCTGATCCTCGTCCCGGGGGTGGGGGGTCATGAAGGTGTTGACCGCCGAATCGATGCCGTAGACGGTCTCGTGCAGCACCACCACCTGGGGAGTGGGATCCACCGGCCGACCGAAGGCATCCCGGCGGAAGCGTTCGCCGTAGTTGCTCGGGTCGATGCGGAGTCGCCGGGTGTCGTAGCGGAGCCGCTCCGCCCGGGCGCTCAGCCGGGTCGCCAGGACAGGATCGGCTCGACAGTCATCCCCCAGGGGAGCCTTCCAGGCGGCATGGGGTGGTGGCAGGGCCGCAGGGGGCGGCGGCAGCTCGTCGGCGGGCGCCTGTGGGGGCTGACGAACCTCCTCCAGCAGTTCCAGCAGGGAGGCGCGGCCGCCGGCGTTGCCGGGAGTCCCGAACAGGTCGCGGGACAACCAGGTGAGACCCCCCAGACTGACAACCCCCACGCCGACCACCGCGAGAATCAGGGGGCGCAGGGGGGACGTCACGGCTGGAGGGACAGCCAGCGCTGCCGCTTCTCCCTCGCCCTCTCGTCGTCGAGGAGAGGGTCGATCACCAGGCGCCAGCGGGCCACGGCCGGCGGGTCGGGCGTCAGCCGGGTGGTTCGCACCCTGCCGTCGCGGCAGTAGAGCAACTCCCCCTGTCGTGAGGGCGCGACGAACGCGGCCAGGTCGTCCGGACGTCGGAGCCGCTGGCCATCGAAGGCCAGCAGCTCATCGCCGGCCTGGAGCCTGGCCCGTTCGGCCGGGCCGCTGCGGTGCACCCTGCGCAGCAGCATCGGCCCGGCGCTGCCCTCCTCCAGCTGCCAGCCCAGGAACCCTTCGCTGGCCGGCTCGGGCACCAGCTTCAGTCCCACGTCGGCCAGATAACCGGCGAGGTCGGGGTCGTCGGTGCTCTCCAGCCAGTGGGGCAGAAGGCCGGCCAGATCGGGGACCTGGTCGGCGAAGGCGGTGATCAGGTCCTCCTGGTGATAGCCCCGGCCCCAGGCCCCATGGCTGCGCCAGAGACAGCGCAGCACCAGGGCCAGGCACGACCCGTGGCGCCGCAGGTGCAGGTCGAGCATCAGGGCCACGACGGCCCCCTTCAGGTAGTAGCTGATCTGGCTGTCAGGGGAAGAGGCATCCTGCCGGTAGAGCTTCACCCAGGCCTCCTCGGCGCTCTGTCGCAAGCCCTGGACATGGCGTCCGGGGGTGAGCAGGTAGCGGCTCAGATCGGCCCCCAGGTCCTCCAGCAGATCCTTCTCCGTTCCCACTCCCGCCGCCAGAGGCAGCAGCTGATCGAGATAGGAGGTGACGCCCTCGGCAAACCAGAGGCCTGGCACGATCGCCACCCGGTCGTAGTCGATCGGGGTGAGTTCGGCCGGCCGCAGCCGGCGCACGTTCCACTGGTGCAGATACTCATGGGCCACCAGCTGAAGCAGCTTGCGGCGTCCCTCCGGCGCCGCCAGGGCCCGGCGACCGAACTGGAGCACGCTGCTGTGGTCATGCTCCAGCCCCCCATACCCGGCGTCGAGCAGATGCAGCACGAAGAGATAGTCCTCGCTGGCCGGCGCCGCCACCCCCATCAGATCGCAGCAGGCCAGGGCCACCCGTTCCACATCGGCCAGCCAGGCGGGATCCTGTGCCGGCAGATCGCCCCCCCAGGAGACCCAGCGGTGGGGCACGCCGGCCACACGGAAGGGATGGCAGGGATGGGGGCCGACCTCGATCGGGCTGTCGATCAGCCGGTCGAAATCAGTCGCCTCCCAGCTGCCGTCGCCAGCGCCTGGGAGAGGAACGAAGGCCTGCCAGCCCCCGGGGAGCTCCAGCGTGAGCCGGTGGGGATGCCAGCGTTCACCGGACACCTGCAGCGCCACCCCGGCCAGGGCCAGGAACCCATGGTCGGCGGTGAGATGGCAGGTGCGAACACTCAGCTCCGTGGCCTGGATGCGGTAACGGACCACCACCGGATCCAGGCACGCCAGGGAGAGACCCCAGCAGGCGGCCCCGAGGCGTCGGGCCGGGATGGCCGCTTCCCCCTGACGGACCTCCAGCCCCTCCAGACAGCGGACGTAATCACGGATCAGGTAGGAGCCCGGTGTCCAGGCGGGCAACCGCAGTTCCGGCTGCAGGGTGCGGGGAGTGAAACGGAGGCTGACCCCGACCAGATGCCGGTGGGGTTCGCGGAGATCGAGATGGAGCGTCGGCCCGGCGGTCGTGTCGGGAACGGGCTGGTCGTCAGACACTGAGCTCGATCGACGCCGTGGGGAGCACCAGGCTGGCCTCCTGCAGAGCCAGCCTGGCGGCGTAGGCCCGGGTGATCCGGCCCAGCAGCACCTGCAGAGCGGTGCTGCGACTGATCCGCTGGAGATCGCCCACCAGGGCGAGCGAGCCATCGTGCTGGCGGGCCCATCCCAGGGGTTGTCCATCCTTCAGCTCCACCTGAAGCGCCACCTCCTGGTGCTCACCGCCGAAGCCGACGAGCACCCCGCCGCGGCGCCAGCGAAGGTCGAGCGACGCCAGGGTGGCCGCCAGGCATTCGGTGTCTCGCAGCACGGTGGGCAGGATGGACAGATGGGACATGGACGCAATGCCCGATTCCGCAGACCATAGCGATGCTGAGAAGTCTCTCCAGTGGCCATTGCCACAGCCCGACACGGCTGGAGCGGCCCCGTTGCGGCTGGCGGTGATGGCCTCAGGCAGCGGCAGCACCTTCGAGTCCCTGGCGGTTGCCTGCAGCGCCGGCCGACTGCACGGTCGGGTGGTGCTGCTGGCGGTGAATCGCCAGGACTGCGGCGCCCGGCGGCGGGCGGAACGCCTGGCCATTCCCTGCGAGCTGATCGACCACCGCCACCAGCCGAGCCGGGAGGCCCTCGACCAGGCCCTGATCGCCCTGTTCCGGCAGCACCGCATCGATCTGGTAGTGATGGCCGGCTGGATGCGGATCGTCACCCGCTTGCTGATCGAGGCCTTTCCGGAGCGGCTGGTGAATATCCACCCCTCCCTGCTACCCAGCTTCCGTGGCGCCGACGGCGTCGGACAGGCCCTGGCGGCCGGGGTCACCCTGGCCGGATGCACCGCCCATCTGGTGACTGCAGAGGTGGATGGGGGACCGATCCTGGTGCAGGCGGCCGTGCCGGTGCTCGCCGGCGACGACCGCGACCGGCTGCATGCGCGCATCCAGGTCCAGGAGCGGCGGATCCTGCCGCTGGCGGTGCAACTGGTGGCCCAGCGGCTCAGCGCCGCCGGCCCGCGCAGCGCAGCTCAGGGATAGAACGGCAGCAACGGCAGGCCGGTGCCGGCCTCCAGGCCGGCGAGCAGGTTGAGGCACTGCACCCCCTGCCCGGCCTGCCCCTTGATCAGGTTGTCGACCGCGCTCATCACGATCAGTTGGCCGGTGCGCGGATCGACCTGGACCGAGAGCAGGCAGCGATTGGTGTTGCGTACCCACTTGGTGGAGGGGTAGACCCCCACCGGCAGCACCTCCACGGCCGGACTGTGGCGGTAGGAAGCCTGCAGCAGGGTGGTGCAGTCGTCGGCGGTGAGGCCAGGGTCCCGCAGACGCCCGTAGAGCGTGGCGAGCAGCCCGCGCACCATGGGCATCAGGTGGGGGGTGAACTGCAGCTGGATCGGCTGGCCCGCCGCCTGACTCGCCAGCTGCTCGATCTCGCTGGTGTGGCGATGACCCACCACGCCGTAGGGGGCGACGGCCTCGGAGGCTTCGGCCAGCAACAGATGCTCCTTTGCGGCCCGGCCTCCACCGGAAGCACCGGTCTTGGCGTCGATGACGATGCCGCTGGTCTCGATCAGGCCCTGCTCGAGAAACGGCAGCAGGGCCAGCAGGCTGGCGGTCGGAAAACAGCCCGGTGCCGCCACCAGGCGGGCCTCCCGGATGCGCGCCTCCTCGAACTCCACCAGGCCGTACACCGCTTCGGCGCACAGGTCGGCATCCTGTCGGCCGAGCTGGCGGGCCTCGCTGGCGTACACCTCCTCCCACTGGGCCAGGGAGCGGTAGCGATAGTCGGCGGAGAGGTCCACCACCTTGACGCCGAGGCGCAGCAGATCGGGCACCAGCTTGGTGGCCAGGCCGTTGGGAAGGCTCAGCACGGCCAGATCGGCCACCGAGGCGATCGCTTCCGGATCCGGGGAGCGCACCACCAGGTCGTCCTCCAGGGGCAGGAAGGGCACCAGTTCGCTCCAGCGTCTGCCGGTGCTGCGCTCCCCGCCCAGAAAACTCACCGACAGTTGGGGATGGCCCTGCAGCAACCGGAGGGTCTGCAGTCCCCCATAGCCGCTGGCACCGATCACCGCGACGCGCTTGCCGGCCATGCGGAACTCAGAGGAACGGTGGATCGTACCGGCAGCCTATAAATGAGGTCTGATCGTTTCAGCGATCGATCACGACCATCGCCCCTGCGCGCGCAGGCCGTTCCTTCTCAGTCCGTCCCCTTGACCGTTCTGTCCGGCCCACCCCTCGCCACGGGCATTCATTTCGATGCCATCGCCGACGCCCTGGCAGCCATCCGCAACGGTGAATCGATCGTGGTGGTTGATGACGAGAACCGGGAGAACGAAGGCGACCTGATCTGCGCGGCCCAGTTCGCCACGCCCCAGCAGATCAATTTCATGGCCACCGATGCCCGGGGGCTGATCTGCCTGGCCATGGAGGGTGAACGGCTCGATGCCCTGGATCTACCATTGATGGTGGATCGCAACACCGACAGCAACCAGACCGCCTTCACCGTCAGCGTGGATGCGGGGCCGGAACAGGGGGTGAGCACGGGCATCTCCGCGGAGGACCGGGCCCGCACGATCCAGGTGGCGATCCATCCGGGCAGCCGCCCCGGCGATCTGCGCCGTCCCGGCCATGTCTTCCCCTTGCGGGCCCGCCAGGGCGGGGTGCTCAAACGGGCCGGCCACACCGAGGCGGCGGTCGATCTGGCCCGGCTGGCGGGTCTCTATCCGGCCGGCGTGATCTGCGAGATCCAGAACCCCGATGGCTCCATGGCCCGGCTGGCCCAGTTGGCCGACTACGCCCGCCACCATGGGCTCCGGCTGATCAGCATCGCCGACCTGATCCACTATCGGCTCGACACCGAGAGGTTCGTGGCGCGTCAGGCGGAGGCGAGCCTGCCGAGCAGCTTCGGCCAGTTCCGGGCGATCGGTTATCGCAACGACCTCGACGGCAGCGAGCACGTGGCCATCGTCAAGGGCTTCCCGGAGCGCTCCGCCGGCCCGGTGCTGGTGCGAGTGCACTCCGAATGCCTCACCGGGGACGCCTTCGGCTCCCTCCGCTGCGACTGCCGGCCCCAGCTGGAGGCGGCCCTGAAGATGATCGAGGCCGCCGGCGAAGGGGTGGTGGTCTACCTGCGCCAGGAGGGCAGGGGCATCGGGCTGGTCAACAAGCTCAAGGCCTACAGCCTGCAGGACGGCGGCCTCGACACGGTGGAAGCGAACGAGCGGCTCGGCTTCGCGGCCGACCTTCGCAACTACGGCGTCGGCGCCCAGATCCTCAGTGATCTGGGCGTGCAGCGCCTGCGGCTGATCACCAACAACCCCCGCAAGATCGCCGGTCTCGGCGGCTACGGGCTCGAGGTGGTGGATCGGGTTCCCCTGGTGATGGACCCCGGCATCCACAACGCCGCCTACCTGAGGGTCAAACGCATCAAGCTGGGACATCTGATGGATACGGAGTCCCATGGACTCACGGCGGTGCTGGGGTGGCACGGCCCCCTCGATCCGCGGCAGGCGGCGTCGAGGCTGGAGACCCTGAGGGACTGGGCCCGTCGCAAGGGCCTGCTGCTCGAGCGCGAGGAGGATCCACGCCTGCTGGCCCTGCTCGATGGTCCCGGGCTGGCCCTGCTGCTGGCGGCCCATCAGAGCAGACAGCTCACGGTCGCCGATCTGGCCGGTCCACTGATGGAGATGGCCCGCTGGGAGGACACCCGCGGGGTGAGCCTGCTGCTGGCCCCCGATGCCCGCCGCAAGGGCCATCCCAGCATCGACCTGGAACCCGAGCGCCGGCAGCTGGCCGACCTGGTGCCAGCGGGCGGCGACGGCACCGTTCAGAACCTGACCTGCCCGCTGCTCAACCTCACCCCCGGGGGCTTTCTCGTCTGGACCTGATCGGGCCATCCGGTCGGTTGCGAACAGTGAAGTCGGTACCCACGATCACAGCGTCATTGCACCATTGCGCATGGGCGCAGCCGAAAAGCGCCTAGGGATGGAAGAGCAGCTCGGTGAAAGGGAACGCGATGGGGCAGGCCATCCGCCATTTCCGCAAGGTCGTGAGTCTCCGGAACGATTCCGGCCGCCTTTCGCTGGAGAGCCTGCTGAGTGGATCAGCCCTCTGGCTGGCGCTGCTCTACCTGATGCAGGATGGGGCCATGGCAGCGGGCCCGGCCGAGGGGGCCCGGGGCTCCTCCGGGAGCGATGCCGGCGACATGGGGCTGGGAGGCGCCGGACCGGCGGGCGGCGGCAGCGGTGAGGCCACGGCTGGCTCCTCGGGAATCGGCTCTCCCCCGGTGCCGTCCGCCGAGCGGGGGACCGACGGCGTGGCGGCCGGCGAGTTCCCGGCACCGTTGAGCGGCCCGGGACGCTGGAACCCGCCGGGAGGCGCTACCGTGACGGCCGGCACTCCCCCCCTCACCCCCCAGGACACGCCGGCAGGGGCAGTGAGCTCCCTGGTCGCGGGCTCGTCCGAGATGCCCTGGACCGTCGGCGGAACCGTCGAGAAAGCGGTGGTCGGCGAGGGGGGCCCTGAGCCAGAGGGGCCAGGGACAGGGCCGGAGATCCCCGGGTTCCGGGTGGTGCTGCGCAGCCTGGAAGGCGTCGTCAGCCGTTCGGTGGAGGGCGTGGCCAGCACCAGCTACCACAACTCCCTGGGAACCATCACCGATGCGGTGATCGATCTCCGCCACGTGGCCACCCCGAAGGCGCTGGTGAGCTCTGACCGGCAACTGCACTTGCTGAGCCTCTCGGTGCTCAACGACGCCGAGCTGGCCATGGACAGCCAGCACACCGGGCTGAAGCAGGCCCGTCTCCTGTTCGGGCCCGAAAGCAACGACATCCGCCTCCATGTCTCCGACGCCATCGAACTCGCCCTCCTGGCCGGCGGAACGGCCCGGGGACAGATCCTCCAGTCCCTGATCGGCATGCTGGACAGCCAGCTCGAGGACAGCGGCGGCGGCGGTGTCCTTGAGCTCAGCAGCCTGGGCCAGTTCCATCTCAAGGCCCCGGCGGACCCGGGAAACCGGCAGCTGGGGATCGATCTGCTCGCCGAGGCGATGCAGAACAGCTCCATCCTCCTAGGAGGCTGCTGAAATAGCCGCCGCTCCAAGACCCTCCAGAGCAGAGTGGGTTCTGCTGTGAGCCTTGTGGCTTTCCCGCCGGGAGTCTTGCT
>NZ_JAFKRG010000035.1 GCF_019038415.1 Synechococcus sp. CCY 9618
AACAGGGGGCCGGTGCGTTCCTGCTGGCCGCGCATTCGCTCAGTGCCGTTAGGCCATTCTCCCGCGGCTGAGCTGGTTTTTCAGCAGCCTCCTAGGGGACGGCAATGATCACGTCACGATCACCAGCGGCTTCCGGAACCTGGACGGGGCAGGCCCCGGCCTGATCCTCGACATCCCCTCCGCCGAGGCGGGGCAAGCCGATGACTCCCTGCAGCTGCGGGCCCGGGCCCTCGGACTGGTGGACAGCCTGCTGGACGTGGGTGGAGGCGACGATCAGGTCAGCATCGCCACCTGGCTGGAGCCGGCCTGGCCGGTGCCCCTCGAGGCCAACCTCGCAGCGGGCACAGACGACCGGGATGCCGATCTCCAGAAGATCGCCCTGCTGGACTCGGTCGTCATTCTCGGGGATGGCGACGACCAGCTGAGCGTGGATGGCGCCGTGATCGGTTCCCGCCTGGATCTGGGCAGCGGCTCCAACGGGCTGCAGATCACAGGCCGCCTGGAGGATTCCAGCGTGGCGCTGGCTCCGGATTCCAGCAATGCCATCCGACTCGGTGACGGCGACGACGGTCTGACGATCACCCTGGCCAGCGGCGAGCAGGCGGTGCTGCATCTGGACACGGCGGCCGGAGACGACCTGATCCTGCTTCCCCTGGAGGGCCTGTCGGGATCCATCGACGGAGGTGCAGGCCACGACACGCTCAGAAACGGCTCCGAATCCGCTCCCCTGGCCGTCAGCCTTGATGGTCCCGGAACAGGAACCCTCGGGGCGCTTGGCTTCCGGAATCTGGAGACTCTTTTCCTCGGCGATGGCGGGAGCCTGGTGTCGGTGGGGGCCCAGGGCAGCCTCGAGGGTGTCCTGGAAGCGGGGAGTGGCGTCGATGGGCTCGACTACGCCGCCTGGCAGGAGCCGGTCACGGTCGATCTCGGCAGGGGGGAGGCCAGCGGCATCCTGGGGGGCATCCTCGGCTTCGAGGAGGTGCGTGGCGGATCGGGAAACGACCGGCTGATCGCCGCCGCCGACACCGTGCGACTGGACGGCGGTGAAGGGGACGACGAGTTCGACCTGGATCTATCGGCGCCATCGACGGCCTGGACGTCAGCCGATCCTCCGCTGGTCGTCATCGGCGGCCTGGGACGGGATCGGTTCGTCCTGGCCGGCATGGAGGCCATCCGCACCATGGCAGCAGGCAGCGACGGGGTCCTGCCGGTCCTGGCCGACCTCGCCTTCAGTCCGGACACGGGCAACGGCATCGGTCTCACCGACCTGGTGTCCTGGCGCCAGGGCGGGGTTCTGCTGGGTGGTGACGGGGATGGGGGCGTGGTCGACCTGACGCCAGCGGGACTCGAGGGGATCGGCCAGCCCAGGCTGCTGCCGATCGCGCCCCTCCAGCAGCTGGTGGCGGGCATCGGCGCCCGAACCACCGGGATGGACCAGCTGGCGATCGCCACCGGGGAGATGGGCAGCCGCCTGGTGCTGCTGGGCTCCGACAGGAGCATCACCGCGATCGCCGATCTCCCCGGTCTGCGCTCGGTGAGCTCCATCCCCGACCCGGGCGCCATCGCGTCCGGGCTGGCCGCCTGAGGCGCTTCGAGGCTTCAGCGCATGGTGCGGGTGGCATCGAGGAAGCCCCCGAAGCGATCGTTGAGCAGGGCCAGCACGGGTCGGGAGCCCAGCTGCACCATGCCCGTGATCGCCATGCCGGCCTGAAGGGGATAGGTCTGCCCCCGCCGGTCGAGGCTGTCGCGATCGAGGCGCACGATCGCAGGGAACGACTCCTGGCCCGTGCGTGGGTCGGGGGGCAGGGCATCCGCCCCCACCCTGACCACCGTTCCCTTGAGGGAGCCGTAATCGGTGAAGGGCAGGGAGGTCACCCGCACGTCGACCGGCATCCCCGGCCGCAGGAAGGCGATGTCGCGGTTGGAGATCGCCAGCTCCGCCTCCAGACCCTGCTGTCCCACCAGCTTGAGCAGGGGCCGGCCGGGGTTGGCGATCTCACCGGCCCGGGCCTGGAGGTCGAACACCCGGCCCGGGCGGGGGGCCACGACCCGACCCAGGCGGAGCCGCTCCTCCACCTGGCCGAGACGGGTGGTGGTCTCGAGCAGGCGATGGCGGGTCTCGTCGTAGCGATCCCAGAGGCGACGGGCATTCTCCGTGGTCACCTGTTCCTGGTTGGTCCGGCTCTCGAGCACGCCGCTGCCGGCGGCGGCCAGCTGCTGCTCGGTGCGCCGGATGGTGCTCAGCAGATCCATCTGGCGTTCGTCCTGGCGCTCCAGCTCGAGGTGGGAGATCGCCCCTTCCCGGGCCAGCTGGGCCATGCGGGCGCGGATATTGGCGTTGAGGGCGTACCGGGCCCGCAGCGCCTCCAGCACATCGGTCTGCTCCCGCTGCCCGGCCTCGCTGCGTCGCAGCCGCTGCAGGGCCACCCGATGGCGCAGCTGGATGTCCCTGCGCTCGAGGGCCAGCACCTGCCTCTCCTCGGCGCTGCTGCCCGGAAGGGGAGGAAGGCCCAGTTGCTGGGCGGCCTGGTTCACCTGCTTGCGCCAGAGATCTGCCTGCCGCAGCAGATCCCTTCGTTCCCGGCGGACCTGTCGGCTGTCGAAGTCCAGCAGCACGTCGCCGGTCTTCACCATTTGCCCATCCCGCACACGGACCTGTTCGATGGGCGCCGTGAACGGGGGAATGACCTCGAGGCTGCCGCCGATGGGGCGCAGCTTGCCCGTGGTGCTGATCGAGGCATCGATCCGGGCCACGGAGCCGTAGATCACCCCGAATCCGGTCAGTCCGATCAGGCTCCAGACGATGGCGCGGCTCCAGCCGCGGGTGGAACGGGGCAGGTGGGTGCGTCGGCGGCTGCGGGATAGGCGCACCAGCGGCAGCGGCGCCTCCCCGGGGGGAGCAAGGGTGGCCGTGCGCCCGGTCTGACCCACCACCGGGGCCTGGTTTCTGCCATTGCCGTTGCCGTTGCCGTTGCCGTTGCCGTTGTTGGAGGAATTCATGGTTCCACCGCTCCTGGAGGAATGAACGGATCCGCTCCCCCCACCCCGGCCATGGCCACGGAGCGGGGAACGGGGGCCGGGGAAGGGCTCGGGGAGGAGCGCCCCTGCTGACGGAAGAGGGCGTAATAGGGGCCACGGGCCTGCATCAGCTCGTCGTGGCTGCCCACTTCGAGCACGGCACCCTGCCCCATGCAGACGATCATGTCGGCCTTCACGATCGAGGAGAGCCGATGGGTGATGAACAGCACGGTGCAGCCCTGCTGGGCCTGCATCAGGTGTTCGCTCACCACTCGCTCGGTCTGGTAATCCAGGGCGGAGGTGGCCTCGTCCATGATCAGCAGCCGGGGCTTCTGGAGGATCGTGCGGGCGATGGCGATCCGCTGGCGCTGGCCGCCGGAGAGGCTGCTGCCCCGTTCGCCCACCTCGGTGGAATAGCCGGCCGGCAGCTCCATGATGAAATCGTGGGCGGCGGCGATGCGGGCGGCCTCGATCACCTCCTCGGTGCTGGCGTCCGGGTTGGTGAGAGTGATGTTCTCCTCCACCGAACCATCGAAGAGCACCGTGTCCTGGGGGACGATGCCGAGCTGACGGCGCAGGGAATGGAGCTCCACTTTGGCCACGTCGATGCCGTCGACCAGCACCACGCCCTCCTCCGGGCTGTAGAGCCTGGCCAGCAGTTTGGTGAGGGTGCTCTTGCCCGATCCACTGGTGCCCACGATCGCCACGAAGGTGCCCCGGGGGATGGTCAGATTGAGGCCCTTCAGCAGCAGCGGCGAGGAGGACTTGTAGCGGAAGGAGATGTTCCGGAAGCAGATCTCCCCCTGGATGGGGGGCATGATCAGTCGGGTGGCGTTGTCTTCAGGAGCCTCCTGGGGGTGATCGATCACGTCGCTGAGCCGCTCCAGCGACAGGGCCGTTTCCTGCACGGACTGCCAGATGGAGGTCATGCGCAGCAACGGTCCGGTGACATAGCCGGCGATGATGCGGAAAGCGATCAGTTCCCCCAGGCTCAGCGCACCCGACAGGACCATGCCGGCGCCGGCCCAGATGACGATCAGACCGGAGAGTTTGTTGAGAAAGCCGCTGATCGAACTGGCGGTGGTGCCGACCAGGGTGTTGTCGAAGCCATCGGCCACGTAGTCGGTGTAGAGATCCTGCCACTTCCAGCGGCTGCGCAGTTCGATGTTCTGGGCCTTCACCGTCATCATGCTGCTGAGCACCTCCACCAGGTGGCTCTGGGTGCGCGCGTTGGCCACGGCACGGTTCTGCAGCTGTAAACGCACAATCGGCGAAACGACCAGCACCAGCAGCACCAGAAAGGGCACCACCGCCAGGGTGAGCAGGGTGAGCTGCCAGCTGTAGATCAGCATCACCCCGATGTAGAGAACCGAGAAGACGGCGTCGAGGATCGTGGTGAGGGCGGTGCCGGTGAGGAAGCCACGCACCTTCTCCAGTTCCGCGATGCGGCTGCTCACTTCCCCCACCGGTCGTCGGTCGAAGTAGCTGAGGGGCAGCCGCAGCAGATGATCGATGATCTGGGTTCCCAGGCTCAGATCGATGCGGTTCGTGGTGTCCACGAACAGGAAGGTGCGCAGACACAGCAGCAGGCCCTCGAACAGGGCGAAGACCACCAGCAGCACGCCGAGCACTCCGAGGGCGCTGGGGCTGTTGTTGATGATCACCTTGTCAATCACCTGCTGGATCAGGAGGGGATTGACAAGGCCGAAGAGCTGCACGAAGAAGCTGGCCAGCAGCACCTCCATCAGCACGGTGCGGTGCTGTCGCAGAGCCGGCAGAAACCAGCGGAAGCCGAAACGGCGCTGTGGCGTCAGATCGTTCACCCGCAGGGTCAGCACATCCCCCGCTTCGCCCCACTGCTCACGGAAGTCGGCGAGGCTGAGTTCCTGATTGCCCACGGCCGGAATACCCAGCACCAGCGACCTGGCTGTGCAGCGGTAGACCACCGCCAGTCCATCCCCCCAGCGGATCATCAGCGGGGGAGTCAGACGCGGCAGGGCCGCTGCCTGGATCGCCAGCAGCTGGGTCTGCAGGCCCATCGATTCGGCCACGGCGCCGGCCAGCGGCAGGGAGGACTCGCCGTGCCGCTGCACCTGATCGCCGAACACGCGACGCATCATGTCCCGCCGGAACGGCAGGTTGAGATGCTGGCTGAGCATCAGGAAGGCCGCGATCGGCGACTCCAGGGGGCCCACCCCCTTCACCCAGGGAAAGGCCTCGGGGCCCTGGTGGTCCTGATCCAAGGGTTCGATCACCAGGCTCGGGTCGATCGCCGCGCCCGCAACGATCGCGGAGGGCTCCAGGGTCTGGCGCTGCTGCTCCCAGTGGGCCAGCAGCCTGGCGTGCCAGCCGTCGCCGGTCGCCGCCGCCGCTGCCGCTTCCGGTGGCTCGAGGATCGTCGCCAGACGCTGGCGGTCGATCCCGAGCCACCGCACGGTCTGCTGCGCCTCGAGGGGTTCCGTGCTCGCCCTGGCGCTGCCGAGGGGCAGCGGACCGGCCGCCACCAGCCAGAGCCGCTCTCCGTCCGGCTCGAAGACGGCCGGATCCGTGGGCGGGCAGAACACGGCGACGCTGCCGCCCGCCAGCTCGGTGGCCGCCTCCACCACCACCTGGGAGAGGGCCCGGGGGTAATCCTGCAGGTGAGCGTCGAGCACCGCGAACAGTTCCGACGGGCTGACGCTCTGTCGCACCCGTTCCCCCAGGGCGGGGCTGCGCTCCATCTCCCTCTGCAGGGCCTCTTGGGGAACAGCGACCACCACCAGGTCGGTGGAGGCGATCAGGGTCTCCCAGCAGCGGCCGCAGCTGAGCTGGGTCCAGCCCATAACGGTGCCCGGCTGCAGCCGCTGCAAGGTGGCCACGCCCCGCGGCAGGCGGCTGGAGAACACCACCGCCCGGGCCGTTCCCTCCAGCAGGAAGTAGATCCGGGCGGGGGGCTGGTCGACGCGGCAGATGGGCTGACCCTGCTCGAAGCGCTGCAGCTGGGCCTGGGAGGAGATCCGCTCCAGCCCATCCTCCGGCTGGTCGGCCAGGAAGGGAAAGCAGCGCAGAAGCTCGTCGATGCGGGTGGCGGTGGCCATGGCTCAGCTCCTCGCCAGGGCCAGCGCCGGGGTCGGCGCGGGCGTCGCGTCGTCCGGGGCGAGGGAGCGACGCAGCTCCGCCAGGGCGGCATCGATGCCGGCCTGAAGATCCGGCTGCAGCAGCTCCTCGAGCAACCGGTGCCGCAGGGCTTCGTTCAGGCTGGCGGGGCGCCGATGCTCCAGGCGCACCAGCAGGATCGATGGTTCGAGGAGAAAGGGCGGGTGGATGTCGCCCACCGCCAGCCCCTGGAGAACGCCGCGAAGGGTGGGGTGCAGCTGGGAGAGCTCGATCGGTCCGACAATGCCCCGGGTGATGCTCTCATCCCCTGAGGAATAGCGGCTGGCCAGATCACCGAAGCTGGCGTCGTCGTCGATCAGGCGCAGGTACAGCTCCTCGGCGAGTCCCTGCTGGGGCAGTCGCAGCAGCCGGAACACCACCTGCTCGAGATCCTCCCGTCGTTCGAGGAAATAGGCCTCCACCTGCTCCCCATAGCGATCTTCCAGCGCCTTCTGGTTGCAGAGATGCTCCCAGCGCTGCCTGACGGTGTCCTGCAGCTGTTCGGGAAGCTGGGCGATCCAGTCGCCCTCCAGGTGGGCGGGGGGGACGCAGGGCAATCCGGCGCAGACCTGGGCCAGCACCACGTCTCGTTCCTCCGCCGTGAAACGGACGTCCTGTCGCAGCGCCTTCAGGGCCAGGTCCCTGGCAAGCGCCTGCAGGATGCCCTGCTGTTCAAGCAGCTCGTGCAGCGGGCGGCGGGCCATGGCGTCCACAGCGCTGCGGAGGTCGCGGTGGAGCAGGGAAACCGGATGCATGGAACTGTCCCTCGGGGATGGTTCGAAACGGGGCGTCATCACCCTCGACTCAGCTGCCGCTGCCGAAGTTGATGTTGGCTTTGGAGAGGGCGGCCGGATCGGCCATGTTCACGGTGCCGAGGCTCTGGCTGCCCTGCTTCCAGTCCCCATCGGCATCGAACATCAGCTGGCGGGTGTCGGTGGCGTAGGCCAGCGATGGGGAACCGATCCCCAGCGAGCGGATGTCGGCCAGGGATCCCACCACCACTCCCAGCTGGCTGTTCTGCGGACCGTCCAGCGCAACCAGCTGACCGTTCTGGACACCGAACAGGGCCCCCTGGGTGTCCCAGAGGGTCTGGGTGAGGGAACCCAGCGAACTGCTCAGCTCGAGGATGTCCCCCCGGGCGGCATCGAAGTTGCTCATCGTGTCTGCGGTGAACACCTGAGCGCCCTGCACCAGGGTGCCCGTGTCCCAGAGGGTCTGTTGCTCCTGGCTCCCCAGGCCGGCCCAGAAGGCGGGATCGGTGAGGCGCTCGGCGAAGGATGTGCCCGGCGCCGCACTCCGGCTGACGGCATCCAGGGCGGCACCGGCATTCGATTGCTGGAATGTGTTCCTGCCGGTTCCGCCCACCACCAGGTCCTGGCCGAAACCGCCGTCGAGGAGATTTCCATCTCCGGCGGCCACTTCCACCCGGTCATTGCCGAAGCCACCCAGGAGCCTGTTGGCCACGGCCAGCTGGCTCACCCGGACAAGGTCATTCCCGGAGCCGCCGTCCAGCACCGAGGAGCGGGCCCGGTCCAGAAGGATCACGTCCTGGCCGCTGCCGGTGTCGATCCTGCTCCCGCTGGCGGAGCCGTAGATCCCGTCGCTTCCGGAGCCGGTGTGGATGAGGCTGTCGCGGATGCCATCGAAGCCCCCTGCTCCACCCATCAGCGCCGAGGCGTCGAGGAAGGTGGTGGGGGAGATCGTTCCATCCCCATCCGCATCCATCCCGGCATCCTGCTCGGTGAGGATCCGTCCGATGACCACGTCATTGCCGGAGCCGGTGGTCACCGTCGAGCGATCGATGCCGGCGGCATCCATCGCTTCCGTTGCCCCCGGCGCCGCGGGGGCGGCGAATCCCCCGATGCCGATCACGGTGGCATCGCCACCGTTGCTCTGGATGTCGCTGCCGAAGATGCCGATGCCGCGGAGGCTGCGCAGGTTCAACGCATCCGGGGCCAGGGGAGTGGCGGCGGGAGTCGCCTCCAGCAGGGCCAGACCCGATCCCATGAACTGCACCGGCCCGCTGCCGGGGCCGCGCAGGGCGGCGTGATCGATGCCGATGGCCGTCGCCGACAGGTCCGCCGGCAGGGAGCCGGTGGGCGGAGCGCCCCGGAGGCCCAGGGTGGCGGCGGCCATCCCGCCCACCAGGGCCGGGGATCCCGTTCCCGGGGAGAGGGCCATGACCCGGTAGCCCTCAAGTCCCCGGGCATCGGCCACGGCACGAGCCGCCGTGGCGGTGGGTCCCGGATCCAGATCGAGCACGGCGCTGGCGAGCACCGAGGCATCGGGCTGGCCATAGAAGGTCGGCAGGGATCCGGTCAGCGGGGAAAGGGTGGCGGGTGTTCCCTCCAGTCCCCGCACCGTGGCAAGGGCGCTCAGCTGGGCGGCCAGCACCGGGAGGCCCTGGGGCGCCAGCAGCGACCGGCTCGCCGCCGTGGCGGCTGCCCGCAGGGGATCGGTGGGCGTGCCGATCCTCAGGACGCCGCCTCCGCGGCTGACGACATCGAGGTTGGCCAGGCCGATGTTGACGGCGGTGGCGGCGGCGATGTTCTCGTTGCGGCCCGTGGTGCTGGCCGTGGCGTCAGCGTTGCCGGCGATCGATCCTCCGCCGGTGACGATCGAAAGGCCGGGGCTGTTGAAGAACGCCGCGTCATCGGGGCCGGCCAGGAAACGGCTGGAGCCAAGACCCAGGCCCAGGGCGGAAGCGATCGCGCCGATCGGCTGGGAGGCCGGCAGAACCACCCGGTTGCTGGCCTGGGCGCTGGGGGAAATGGTGAGCTGAAGTCCACCGCCGAGAAAGATGGTGCCCGGATCGAGGCGCAGGGCCAGGGCCCGCGACAGGGCGGTGGTGATGGGTTGGAACGCCATGGAGAGCGACAGGCGCAGGGACCGGAATGGAGGCGGGACGGGGGCCGGATCCGAGGATCCGGCCCCCCCGCTGGGAGACGTCTGGGTAGAGACGTCAGATCGTCACGGTGGAAGCCATGGCGATCGTGTCGCTCACCGCCGAGGCGGTGATGTTGCCGCTCTGGAGGATGTTGACGTGGTATCCACTCATGCCCACCGCATCGCTGTTGGCGTTGGCGGTGGCCGCGCCGGTGGTCGTGGAGGCCATCACGATGTTGCTGAGCACCGCTGTGGCCGTCAGATCACCGCTGAGGCTGGCGGTATTGCCGCGACCCAGGAGGCCCGCCACCTTCACGTAGGAACTGGCGTCGGCATCGCCGTTCACGTTGGTGGCCATGGTCTGATAGCTGCCGGTGCCCTGGGCCGTCACGTTGTCGGCGGAGAGGTTCACCTTCCTGATTCCCGCAACGAGGGCATCGGTGCTGCCGCTGGCCAGACCGGTGATGGTGTTGGCCGCACTGATGGCGCTGCCGGCGCCCATTCCGGTGATGTCGCCGGAGAGGCCCGGACCGATCGAGCTGCCGCCGCCTTTGGTGAGCGAAGCGACGCCGCGATCACCGCCGCTGCCCTTGATCCCGATGGCGGTCTGCTCCACCTCGGTCGTGGCGTTCCCCGTGGTGGCGTTGGCCAGAACGCTGGCGGCACTGGCGGTGCCGGTGCCGGTGATGTTGCCGTTGGTCCCGATCGCGATCGGGGCACCAGCTGCGAGGTGGATGCCGATGCCCTTGAGATCGGACTCGGCATCAGCGTCCCCGGTGACGGTGGACGCCAGCGTGCCGTTGTCGATCGCCGAGCCGGTACCGGTGACGTTGCCCGCCCGGCCGATGGTGATCAGGACGTCATTGTCGATCCCCTTGGAGGAGAGTTCGGTCTCGGCGGTGGCGTTGCCGGTGGTGGTGGTAGCGGAGGCCTGACCCGTGAGCTCAGCCGTTCCGTCGACGTTGCCATCGGTGCCGATGGTGATCTTGCTGTCCTTGATGCCCCGAGCCTTCTGGAGGGCGTCGGCGGTGACGTCTCCCGTCACAGAGAGCGCCGAGGCTGCGACGCTGCCCACGGCGGAACCGGCCACGCTGCCGGCCCGGCCGATGGAGACCGGGGCGCGATTGAGGCCGATCACCTTGGAAGGGGCGAGGGAGTCATCGTCCCCGCCGGCCTGAGCGAAGGAATTGCCTGTCGTCGCCGTGGCGGCGGCGGCCAGATCGGCGGCGGCAGTGGCGTTGAACACCCCGCCTCCGACGATGTTCTCGCCGATGGACAGGCTGCCCTTGTTGAAGCCCACCACCTTGGAACCGTCACCGGCCACTGCGGTGCTGCCCGCTGTGGTGGTGACCCCGATCGCGGTGGCACTGGCCAGGAGTGCGGCGTCCGCCGCGGGATCGGTGGCATCCTTGCCCACCGTCACCGTGGTCTTGTGGACGCCGGCGACAAAATCCCCGTTGGCTGCATTGGCAGCAGGATCACCACCGGAGGTCGTGCTCTGGGCCGTGGCCGACTGCTGGCTGAAACCCTGGGCGAAGAGGCGGGTGGCGTTCTCGCCGATGGCGAGCTTGTCGATGGCGATACCCACCACGTTGGAGTGATTGGTGGTCGCCGTGACGTCCTCCATCGCCGGCGCCGTCACCGCCGTGGCCTGGGCGACGCTGGTGCCGACACCGGCCGCCTGGACATCGCCGTCCTTGCCGATGGTGAGAGTGGTGGGGGCACCGCCGGGATCGCCGCCGGGGAGCCTGTTGACATCGACGATGCCGCCGATGGTCCGGATCCCGACGGTCGCGTTGGCAGGGCCTGTGGTCGTTTCGGCGGTGGCATTGGCATTTGAGCTGCCCTGGGCCGCCACCGTTCCGTTCTCACCGAAGCTGATGGCCATGCCGCCTGGCGACAGCATCACCGACTCGGCCTGGACCTCTTCACCTTCGGATCCATTGCTGATCTTGTTCTTGCCGACGGCGATCCCCGCCACAAGCTTGGCCAGGCTCTCAGCATTGGCCGCGCCGGTGACACTGTTGGCGCTGGAGTTGAACAGCCCGTCACCGAAGGCGCTGATGACGCCGCTGTTGCCGAAGGAGATCTTCAGCGGACCGGCCGGCCCGCCGTAATCGCCGTTCGTGGAGTCCAGCGCGGTCTCCGGTGCCGGTTCGTCAGTGCCGGACGGTGGGGGCGCAACGCTGCCCTTGGCGCCGCTGGCGTAGATGCCCACCACCTTGGCGTAGGCGTCGCCGGCCGTGGCCGTGGCATTGCCGGTTCCCGGCGGCAGCCCCACGGACTGGGCGGCGGCGGTGTTGGTTCCCGTGGCACTGGCATCCAGGCTCGTGCCGTTGCCGGCGCTGAGGCCCACGTTCTTGAGGCCGAAGACCTTGCCGGTGTTGGCCGTTGCGGTGGTGGCTCCGTCCACCGCGGTGGCGGCTGCGGCGGCATCGTTGGTGGCCGTGGCCGTGACCACCGCATCGGTGCCGATCTGGATCTGATTCGGACGGTGGGTGCTGTTGATGATGCCGCCGGTGGGGCCGTCGTTACTGGCGCTGGCCGTGGCATCTCCGGTCGTGGTGGTGGCGGCGGCCCCCACCGAGCCGGTTTCCGTGGCGTTGAGGGTACCGGCCGTGCCGATCCTGATCTTGCTGTTCAGGATGGCCGCCTGGGCCGTGGTGCTGGCTGTGGCACTGGCGTCGCCGGAAACGACATCATCGATGGCCGGAGTGGAGGAGTCCGCCGATGCCGTGATGACAGTGCTGGTGCCGACCTCAATCTTTGACTTTTCGATCCCGACGGTGCGGGTGGTGTTTGTAGCGGTCATGGTTGCAAAGGATGAAGGTACTAAACGTCCTGTAATCCCAGGAGGGCAAGGCGGAGGTTTCAGCCGGGCCGTTGCTCACTACTACCACCAATGACATAAAGGAAACTAAGAACAAATCTCACAGATGATCAAGAATCTGCGCTCACGCTGCAGATCCGCATTAGTTAAAAAATCGCCAACACGTGGCTCCTGCGCATGATTCGAACCTGAGAGTTTCGTGATTCACAGTATTTCTGCATCCCTGCACTTCCTTTCCCTGGCTGGTCTTCGATACCGCCCGCATGCCCAACGTCCTGGCCAGCGCCAGACCGAAGGTGGTGGACAGCTACTTCCGCGACCGGCCGCGAATCCCCTCAGATCCCTTGCTCTGTCTTTGTTATTACCAAACAGCCTCTTGCTCGCGCCGCTCCTTCCAGGGGTGCGGCAGCGATCGTCTGTGGCCTGATCCACTCCCTCTGGAGTGGCGCCCCCTGGTGCGAAAGCAGCCTCCACCCCCTCGGTGGACGGGCGGGTCCCGAGCCAGCGGCAGCACCGATCCCAGGCCGGACCCCCGCCACAGCACAAGCGCATCCATCAGCAAGGCTGATCCTTAACAGGTCGGGCACCCGACCAGCCCTGAACCCTGGGCGCCCGGCCGATGGCCATCCACAGCCCAGGGGCAGGTGAACCGTCAGGCTGGCGCTTACTTCTCGATGCTCACTTTGCGGATGCGGCTGCCGTTCTTGAGCGCCAGCACCGCATCGATGTTGTCGGTGTGGCCGAACACCGTGTGCTGGCCGTCGAGGTGGGGCTGGGGAGCATGGCAGAGGAAGAACTGACTGCCGCCGGTGTTCCGCCCGGCATGGGCCATCGAGAGGCTGCCGGCCCGGTGCTTCTGGGGGTTGATCTCGCAGGGAATCGTGTAACCGGGGCCGCCGGTCCCGGCCGTGCCGCGGGCACCTTCGCGGCTGTTGGGACAGCCCCCCTGGGCCATGAAACCATCGATCACCCGATGGAAGGCCAGGCCGTCGTAGAAGCCCTCTTCGGCGAGCTTCACGAAGTTCGCCACGGTGGCCGGAGCATCGGCGTCGAACAACTCGATGCTGATCGGACCGGCGTCGGTGTCCATCAGGGCCTTGGTCACGGGCGAGCAGGCAAACTTCGACTGTATCTGTCAGGGGCATCCTTCCTCCATGGCCACCACCGCCTCCACCGCCCCAGCGACCACAGCCAGCGGCCGGACAGGCCCCGATCTGACCCGCGCCCGCCTGGGAGTGCTCGGTGGCAGCGGGCTCTACGCCATGGAGGGGCTGGAGGATCTGCGGGAGCTGAGAGTCGACACGCCCTACGGCAGCCCATCCGACAGCCTCAGGATCGGCCGCATCGGGGATCTGGAGGTGGTCTTCCTGGCCCGCCACGGCCGCCACCACACCTTCACCCCCAGCGAGGTGCCCTACCGGGCCAATCTCTGGGCCCTGCGGTCCCTCGGGGTCCGCTGGATCCTCTCGGTGTCGGCCGTCGGCTCCCTCCAGGAGCACGTGCGTCCCCTCGACATGCTCGTGCCGGATCAGTTCATTGACCGCACCCACCAGCGGCCGCTCACCTTCTTCGGCGAGGGGCTGGTGGCCCACGTGGGCAACGCCGACCCCTACTGCCCGGTGCTGTCACGGATCCTCGCCGATGTCAGCGACAGCCTGATGCCGGAGGGACGCCAGCTGCACCGCGGCGGCACCTACCTCTGCATGGAGGGCCCGGCCTTCTCGACCCGGGCTGAATCCGAGCTCTACCGATCCTGGGGCTGCGACATCATCGGCATGACCAATCACACCGAGGCACGGCTGGCGCGGGAAGCGGAGATGGCCTACACCACCCTGGCGATGGTCACGGACTACGACTGCTGGCACGCTGCCCACGATGCGGTCACCGTGGAGCTGGTGATCGGCAATCTGCGTGCCAACGCGGCCCTGGCCCAGCAGATCGTGCGCCTCGCCGCCGAGCGGCTGGAGGCCCTGCGCCCCCCCAGCAGCGCCCACCAGGCCCTGCGCGACGCCCTGATGACCCCAGCCGCCCAGGTGCCGGTGGCCACCCGGCGCCGCACCGACCTGTTCACCGCCCCCTACTGGGGACCGTTCAACGAGACCGGGGAGCCGCCGGCAGGCTGACCGCGAGGGCGTCGAGGGCCTGGCGGAGACCCGGCCCATGGCGCTCCAGCGCGTCCCGTGCCGCCTGGGCCTCCAGGCCGGAGGCCGCCATCAGCAGGGCCAGCCGCACCGATCCCCGGGCCTGCTGCAGGAGCTCCTGAGCCTGAGTGCGGGGGAGGCCGGCCAGATCCCGCAGGATGCGCAGGGCCCGGTCCTCCAGCTTGGAATTGGTGACCGCCACATCCACCATGCGGTTACCGAAGACCTTGCCGAGCCTCACCATCACACCGGTGGAGAGGATGTTCAGGGCCATCTTGGTCGCCGTGCCCGCCTTGAGGCGGGTGGAGCCGGTGAGCAGTTCGGGGCCGGTCAGCAGGCGGATGTCGATGTCACAGGGCATGGCCGCCTGATCGGCGGGCACGCAGGCCATGGCCACGGTGAGGGCGCCGATGGCCCGGCCGTGGTCCAGCCCTCCCAACACGTAGGGCGTGGTGCCGCCGGCGGCGATGCCCACCAGGGCGTCGGTCGCGGAGAACCCCCGCGCCAGCAGGTCATCACGGCCCGCCTGGTGCAGATCCTCCAGTCCCTCGGAGCTGCGCAGCAGGGCGGCCGCACCGCCGGCCAGCACTCCCTGCACCTGCTCGGGGGGACTGCAGAAGGTGGGCGGACACTCCGCCGCATCCAGCACCCCGAGCCGCCCGGAGGTGCCGGCGCCCAGGTAGAAGAGCCGGCCGCCGGCCCCCAGCCGCGCCGCGATGGCGTCGATGGCCGCAGTGAGGGCCGGGGCAGCGGCGGCCACCGCCTGCTGGGGCAGCAGATCGTTGGCACAGAACAGCTCGACCAGGTCTGCCGTCGGAAGCCGGTCGAGCGCTTCGCTGGCCGGGTTGGAGCGCTCGGTGAGCAGATGGCCCCTGTCGCCGTTCGGCTCGCTCAAAGCAGTCCTTCGAGGCGGCGGCGGAACGCCTCCAGCTCCGGATCGCCACCGCTTGCCTCGCCACCGCTTGCCTCGCCACCACTGCCCTCGTCACCGGCTGCAGCGAGCCTCTGGGCCGCCTCCTGCTCCTCCTTCCAGCTGGTCACATCCATGTTGCGCTCAGGGGGCGCGATCAGCAGACGGTCCTCGTCGGTGCTGGGCAGGAAGCCGGCGGGGACGAAGCGGGCCTCGTAGCCCGCCTCGGCGCAGAACTTCTCCAGCTCCTCCCGGTCCAGGGCCTCGACACAGGGCACCGGGAAATCCTGGGCCTCCAGCAGACCGGCGTAGCGCTCGGCATCATCCGGATCCTCGAACAGCAGGACCACCGTGCGCCCACCCAGCTCGAGGGAGTGGATTCCCTCCTGGTCGCTGCCGGGATCGAACAGCAGCACGTGCACCGGCTTGGGTGGGGGACCGCTGGCAGTCACATCGTCATGGGTGGGGCGATGGCCAGTGTCTCATCCGCCGATTCCAGGCGGCTCGCTCACCCATCCTCGACCGCGGCAGTCTGTTCCAGATCCAGCTCCCGCAGGCGCCGGAACAGGGCCTCCTCCGCGTCCGTCGGATCGGCCGGAACGACGATGCGCACCTCCACCAGCTGATCGCCCCGCTGTTCGCCCAGGGTCTGGCCACGGCGACGCAGGCGCAGCAGCCTGCCGCTGGAGGACCCGGGGGGCACCCGCAGGCGCACGGGGCCGTCGAGGGTGGGCACCACCACCTGGCAGCCGAGGGCCGCGTCCGCGGGGTGCAGATCGAGCTGATAGAGCACCCGCAGTCCGTCGATGCGCAGCCCCTCTTCGGTGCGGACCCGCAGCTGCAGGAAATGATCGCCCCCTCCTGGTGCCACGCCGGCCAACCGCAACCGCCAGCCATCCCCCGCCAGGGGTGGGGTCCAGACCTCCACCAGGGTGCCGTCGCGCAGCTCCAGTTCGAGCCGCTGGCCGGCCAGGGCCTGTTCCGGGGTCAGGCGGACGAGGGTTTCCTCGTCCGTGGCGGCCCTGACCGGCGGCGGGGAGTCCGGCGTGGTGGCGACGCCCCCGCCGGCGCCAGGGCGGCCGTCACTCCCGGGGGGTTCAGCCCAGGCCTCAGGCTCGGGGGCATCGGCCCGGAGGTCGTCGTCCTCCTCCGACCCATGCCGGCGTTCGCGGCCGTGACCGAACAACTGCTCCAGGTAGTCCTCGAAACGGGGAAAACCGGTGGCGAAGGGATCCGCCTCACCGCTGACGCCATCGCTGCCCTCTCCGGCCTCCCAGGCCCGCCGGCGGATCGGGTCGGAGAGCACGGCATAGGCCTCGTTGACCCGCTTGAACCGGGCCTCCGCCACCGGATCATTGCCGTTGAGGTCCGGATGCCAGCGGCGGGCTTGCTGGCGGAAGGCCCGTTTGATGCTGGCGGCATCGGCGCCGGCATGGAGTCCGAGCACCTCCCAGTGATCGCTGGCGGCGGTGGACACCGAGTCCGGGGCGGGGGGTTGACTCACGACCCTCAGGCGTCGGCCCAGGGATCATCGTGGTCATTCCCGCCACCCGGACGGGGACGGTGCCGCTCGCGGGGAGCCTCCTGTTCGACGGAGTCCTGGCGATCCCAGGAGCGGCCGTTCTCCCGGCGCCGGGAGGGGACCTCGTCGTCGTACCGGGCCTCCCGCTCGGCGAAGCGGTTGAGGGGGTAGGGATCCCGCTGGGAGAACCGGGGCGGGCTGGCCCAGGGATCGGAACGACCCGCTCCTCCCCAGTCGTCCCAGTCGTCGTCGGAGAAGAGTTCGTCCTTCAGGGAGCCCAGGGTGTTCTTGAGCCCCTGGAGCGGACCGCTCTCGGCCCGGCGCTCCCCCAGCAGACGGCGGTTGAGACCGAACAGGGCCTCCTGCAGCTGGCTCACGGCCAGCTCCAGATCGGCGGGATCCTCCTCGCCCAGCACCTCCTGGACATCGCGGAGGGCCAGCTCCACGGCCCGCTGCTGGCGCTCAGCGCCGTAGGGCCCCAGCTCCAGGGCGGCATCCCGCAGACGGCGTTCGGCCTGGGCCACCAGGGTCTGGGCCCGGTTGCGGCGATCGATGGACGCCCGTTTACGGCGGTCCTCCACAGACTTGCGCTCCGCTTCCGCCAGCAGCCGCTGGATCTCCTCCTCGCTGAGGTTCGATCCCCCCTGGATCGAGACGCTCTGCTGACGGCCGGTGGTGCGGTCGGTGGCGGAGACCTGCAGCAGGCCGTTGGCATCGATGTCGAAGGACACCTGCACCTGGGGCACCCCGCGCGGGGCCGGGGGGATGCCGGAGAGGCGGAAGCGCCCCAGGGACTTGTTGTCGGCGGCCATCTGGCGTTCACCCTGGAGCACGTGGATCTCCACCGACGACTGGTTCGCCTCCGAGGTGCTGAACAGATCCGACTTGCGCACCGGGATCGAGGTGTTGCGGGGAATCAGCACCTTCATCACGCCGCCGATCGTCTCCAGGCCGAGGGAGAGGGGCGTGACGTCGTTGAGCATCAGGTCGCGCAGCTCGCCGGTGAGGATGCCGGCCTGCACGGCCGCGCCGATGGCCACCACCTCGTCGGGATTGACCGACTGGCAGGGTTCACGGGGGATCAATGTGCGCACCATCTCCTGCACCATCGGCATGCGGGTGGAGCCCCCCACCAGCACCACGTCATCGATGGCATCGGCGCTGAGGCCGGAATCCCGCAGAGCCCGCTGGACGGGCCGCAGCAGGCGGTCGAGCAGGTCGGGGCAGAGGCCCTCGAAGGTGCCCCGCTCCAGGGTGGTCTCGATGTGCAGGGGACCGTCGGGGCCGGTGGCGATGAACGGCAGCGACAGGGGCGTGCTCTGCACCCCCGAGACCTCCTCCTTGGCTTTCTCGGCGGCCTCGGTGAGCCGCTGCAGGGCCTGCCGGTCACGGCGAAGGTCGATGCCATGCGCCTTGAGAAAGGCCTCAGCCACCCAGTCGACGATGCGCCGGTCCCAGTCGTTGCCGCCCAGCTGGGTGTCGCCGCTGGTGGCCATCACGTCGAAGACACCGTTGGCGATGCGCAGCACCGAGACGTCGAAGGTGCCGCCGCCGAGGTCGAACACCAGCACCCGCTTCACCGTGCTGCGGTCGAAGCCGTAGGCGAGGGCGGCGGCGGTGGGCTCGTTGAGAATCCGTTCCACGGCGATGCCGGCCAGCCTGCCGGCATCGCGGGTGGCCTGGCGCTGGGCGTCGTTGAAGTAGGCCGGCACCGTGATCACCGCCGCCTCCACCGGCTCCCCCAGGTAGGTGGTGGCGTCGTCCACCAGCTTGCGCAGGATCGAGGCCACCAGTTCCTCGGGGGCGTATTCCCGCTCGGTGGCCGGGCAGATCACACGCACGTTGCCCTGGTCATTGGCCCGCACGCTGTAGGGCACCCCCAGGCTGCCCTCGTCGAGTTCGTCCCAGCTGCGGCCGACGAAGCGTTTGAGATTGGCGAAGGTGTTGCGGGGATTGAGCACGAGCTGGCGGCGGGCCAGCTGGCCCACCAGCAGTTCCTGGTCACGGGTGAAGCCCACCACCGAAGGGGTGGTGCGCCCCCCTTCCGCGTTGGCGATCACCTGGGGACGACCGCCTTCGAGCACGGCCACCACCGAGTTGGTGGTGCCCAGATCGATGCCGACGATGCGCCCCATGAAAAATCTTCGATTGGCGGCTGTTGGCGGCCCAACGCTACCGGAGCCTGTCCACCGTTAAACCCAGCTTAAACGCGCTGGCCGAGGATGATCGGGAGATCCGGTGGGCCGTCCGCGTCCATCGACACCCCTTCCCGCATGAGGAGCGCATCCACCATCGACGCCTTCACCCTGCGCCGACGCCCCCCCGCCGAGAAATTCACCGACATCGGCTTCCGGCAGCTCACCCTGGTCCTGGCCGGTTCCGTGGCCGCCATCCTGCTGGCGATCTTCCTCACTGTCTTTCAGGGGGCCCGCGAGGCCATGGCCAGCTTCGGCCTCAGCTTCCTGACCTCCTCCTCCTGGGATCCGGTCAACAACCAGTACGGGGCCTTCGTCGCGATCTACGGGACCCTCGTCACCTCCCTTCTCTCCCTCCTGATCGCTGTTCCCCTTGGGGTGGGAACGGCGATCTTCATCACCGAAGACCTCATTCCCCGCCGCCCGCGGGAACTGATCGGGCTGATGGTTGAGCTGCTGGCGGCGATTCCCTCCGTCGTGCTGGGACTCTGGGCCATCTTCGTGATGGAGCCCGTCATCCGCCCGGTTCTGGTCCTGCTGCACGGACTGCTCGGCTGGTTCCCCCTGTTCAGCACCGCGCCCCAGGGGCCCGGCACCGCTCCGGCGGTGCTGATCCTGGTGGTGATGGTGCTGCCGATCATCACGGCCATCTCCCGTGATGCCCTCAACCAGGTGCCGATTGAACTGCGCCAGGGGGCCTACGGGGTCGGCACCACCCGCTGGGGTGCCATCTTCAACGTGATCCTGCCCGCAGCGATCTCCTCGATCACCGGCGGCGTGATGCTCTCCCTCGGCCGGGCCATGGGGGAGACCATGGCCGTCACCATGATCATCGGCAATTCGCTCAACTTCAGCTTCTCCCTGCTGGCGCCGGGAAACACCATCGCCTCCATGCTCGCCAATCAGTTCGGTGAGGCCGATGGGATCCAGGTTTCGGCGCTGATGTATGCCGCCCTGATCCTGATGGTGCTCACCTTCGCTGTGAACGTGGTGGCGCAGTACATCGTGCGCCGGCTCAGTCTCCGGTACTGAATGCTCCTCCCATGACCGTCACCCTCCAGCCCCGATCCACCCGCTTCAAAGAGAGGGTCACCCTTCTCTACGAGCCGGGGCTCAGGCGCAACCGCTTCAACCAGATCTGCAACGGCATCGCCGGAAGCTTCGCCCTGATCGCCGTTCTGCCCCTGTTCCTTGTTCTGATCTATGTCCTGATCCAGGGGGGACGCCTGATCAGCCCCCAGCTGTTCACCGGCCTGCCTCCGGCCCCTGGCCTCTCCGGGGGAGGTATCGGCAATGCCATTCTCGGCACCCTGCTGGTCACCCTGGTCGCCTCCATGATCGCCATTCCCGTGGGTGTGGGCGGTGGGATCTATCTGTCGGAATACGCCCAGAAGGGCTGGTTCGCCCAGTTCGTGCGCTTCGGCAACGACGTGCTGGCCGGGGTTCCCTCGATCATCAGCGGGGTGTTCATCTACGGCCTGGTTGTTGCCACCCGGGTGTTCTTCGAGCAGAGCTACAGCGCCATGGCCGGCGGCATCGCCCTGGCGGTGCTGATGCTGCCCACCGTCATCAAGACCACCGACGAGGGCCTCAAGCTGGTGCCCCAGGAGCTGCGCTGGGGGGCTTACGGCGTCGGTGCCTCCCGCTTCGTCACCATCACCCGGATCACCCTGCCTGCCGCCTTCACCCCGATCGCCACTGGAGTGGTCCTCGGCATCGCCAGGGCGGCGGGAGAAACGGCCCCCCTGATCTTCACCGCCCTGTTCTCCCCCTTCTGGCCCGAGGGGGTGTTCAACCCGATCGCCACCATGTCGGTGCTGATCTACAACTTCGCGATCATGCCCTACGAGGCCCAGAACGAACTGGCCTGGGCCGCGTCTTTCGTGCTTGTGATGATGATCCTCGCAGCCAATCTGCTTGCCCGCTGGATCAGCCATCTCACCAGGACCTGACGTCCCCGTTCACGCCTCTCCCCAGGCTTTTCCCCCATCCATCCCTGATCCAGCCATGACCTCTTCCACCACCACCGTGGCCCGTGACGTCTGCCTGTCCCTCCAGGACGTCACCATCTCCTACGGCAGCTTCGAAGCGGTCAAGAACGTCTACATGGATCTGACCAGAGGCAAGGTGACCGCCTTCATCGGTCCTTCCGGCTGCGGCAAGAGCACCGTGCTGCGGGCCCTGAACCGCATGAACGACCTGATCCCCGGCTGCAGCCTCAAGGGCCGGGTGATCTTCGACCAGCACGACCTCTACGACAGGCGGGTGGATCCTGTGGAGGTGCGCCGACGCATCGGGATGGTGTTCCAGAAGCCCAACCCCTTCCCCAAGACGATCTACGAAAACATCGCCTTCGGCGCCCGCATCAACGGGTATCAGGGGGACATGGACGAACTGGTGGAACGCTCCCTGCGCAAGTCCGCCGTCTGGGACGAGTGCAAGGACAAGCTGCAGGAGAGCGGCCTCTCCCTTTCAGGAGGCCAGCAGCAGCGGCTCTGCATCGCCCGTGCGATCGCCACCGAACCTGAGGTGATCCTGATGGACGAACCCTGCTCCGCCCTCGATCCGATCTCCACCCTGAAGATCGAGGAGACCATGCACGAACTCAAGCGCAGTTACACCATCATCATCGTCACCCACAACATGCAGCAGGCCGTACGGGTGGCTGACATGACGGCTTTCTTCAACGCCGAAGCGGTGGAAGGGGGCTCCGGGAAAGTAGGTTATCTGGTGGAATTCAACGACACGGAGAAGATCTTCAATTCCCCCAGCCAGCAATCCACCCTCGACTACGTGAGCGGGCGCTTCGGCTGATTCAGATCGCTCCCGCATGCATCAGAAAAGCAGACGGGGAAGCCTGCGTCAGCGCTGGCCCCGCATGCTTGTGACCCCGGGGGTCCGGCCACAAAAAAGCCGGCCCAGGGGACCGGCTTCTTCAGCGGAGAGGGAGGGATTCGAACCCTCGATAGAGTTGCCCCTATACAGCATTTCCAGTGCTGCGCCTTCGACCACTCGGCCACCTCTCCAGCGGCGAAATGGGGCAGATGGCAATGTAGCAGGGGCTGCACCTGCGTTCTCCCGCCCTCCCATGACCCGCACCTTCCCGATCACGGTCCACTGGCGCCAGGCGCAGCGGGTGATCCGCCGGGAGGTGCCGGAAGGTGAGTACATCCTGCGCAGCTTCGAAGCCCAGGGTGAGCCGCTGCCCTTCAGCTGCCGCAACGGCTGCTGCACCGCCTGCGCCGTGCGGGTTCTGGCCGGCACGATCGACCAGCGGGAGGCCCTCGGCCTGTCGCGGGAGCTGCGGGAGGAGGGCTACGGCCTGCTCTGCGTCGCCCGGGCCACCGGTCCGCTGGAGGTGGAGACCCAGGACGAGGATGAGGTCTACGACCGCCAGTTCGGTCGTTTCTTCGGCCGGGGACAGGTACGGTCCGGGCTGCCCCTGGACGACGAATGACCTCCCTCTGCGACCAGGCCCTGGCCGGCTCCGCTCTGGACGGGTCCGAAGTGGAGCGGCTGCTGCTGGTGGCCCGGGAGGCCGCCGCTGCCGGAGGTCGGGAGCTGCGGCGCCATTTCGGCCGGCTGGAGCAGGTGCGGGAGAAGGGAGCGGCAGGGAACCTGGTCACGGAGGCCGACCTGGCGGCGGAGGCGGCCGTGCTGGCGGTGCTGGAGCAGCGCACCCCCGGCCTGGCGGTGCTGGCCGAGGAAAGCGGTCGCCGGGAGGGCAGCGGCGACCTGCAGTGGTGCGTCGATCCCCTCGACGGCACCACCAACTACGCCCATGGCTATCCGATCTTCGCCACCTCCGTGGGGCTCAGCTGGCGGGGCCTGCCCCTGCTGGGCGCCCTGGAAGTGCCTGTGCTGGAGGAGCACTACTGGGCGGCTCCCGGGCAGGGGGCCTGGTGCAACGGGCGACGCCTGCGGGTGAGTGACTGCAGCCGGCTGGAGGACGCCCTGCTTGTCACCGGCTTCTCCTACGACCGGATTCACCGGCTCGACAACAACTACGCCGAGTTCGCCTGGTTCACCCACCGCAGCCACGGGGTGCGCCGGGCCGGGGCCGCTGCCGTGGACCTGGCCTTCGTGGCCGCCGGCCGGGTCGATGGCTACTGGGAGCGGGGCCTGGCCCCCTGGGACCTGGCCGCCGGTGTGGTGCTGGTGGAGCAGGCGGGAGGGGTGGTGTGTGCCTACGGCGGCGCGCCGATGGCCCTGGCCGAAGGGCGGGTGATCGCCTGCACCCCCGCCCTTCGCCAGCCCCTGATCGAGGGGCTGGCCAGCTGCCGCCCCCTCAGCGGCGCCAGCTTCGGTGCCCCCGAACTGGATGCCGCCGGCGGCGACGCTCCATAGGATCCCTCCGCGCCCGACCCCTCCCCCCCATGGCCCTCCAACCTGCCGCCGGCGCACGGGATCTGAACCCCGGCCAGGTGGACAGCAACCGGCGCCTCTCTGACCTGCTCGCCAGTGTCTACCGCCTCTGGGGCTACCAGGAGGTGGCGCCTCCCACCATCGAGCGTCTGGACACCCTGGAGGCCGGCGGGGCCATCGCCGAGCGGGAGCTGGTGCGGCTGGCCGCGGATGATCCCCTCGGCCTGCGGCCCGAGCTCACCGCACCGATCGCCCGGGCGGCCAGCACCCGCATGCTCGGTCGCCCGCGGCCCCTGCGGCTCTGGGCCAGCGGCACCACCTTCCGCAGCTTCACCGGCGATGGGGGCGGCCAGCGCATCAGCGAGCAGCTGCAGAGCGGCGTGGAACTGCTGGGCGAACCCTCGCCGGCGGCGGACACCGAACTGGTGCATCTGCTGCTGGCAGCCGTCGCCACCCTGGGGTTGCGGCCCCAGCACCAGCCCACCCTGCTGGTGGGCCACCACGGCCTGCTGACAGCCCTGCTCAGCCAGGTGGCGGCCGAGCAGCGCTCCGCCGCACGCCATGCCCTCACCGACTTCGATCCCCTGGCCCTGGGAGCCCTCAACCTGCCGGACAGCCAGCGCCAGCGCCTGCGGGCCCTGATCGGTCTGCGGGGGGAACCGGTGCAGGTGCTCTATCAGCTCGAGCAGTGGCTGGGGCCCATTCCCCTGCTGGAGACCCTGGCCGCCACCCTGGCCAGCGTGAATCCCTCCGCGTCGGCCCTCGGGGTGCGGGTGCAGCTGGATCCCACCTTCCAGCCCCATTTCGACCTTTACGACGGTCTGGTGTTCAAGCTCGTCTGCCAGGGGGGCGACGCCCCGGTGGCGATCGCCAGCGGCGGCCGCTACGACGCGCTGGTGGGCCGCTTCTGCAGCGACCTGTCCCAGGCGGCCGGCACGGGATTCGGCTTCGACGTGGAGGCGATCCGCGACCTGCTGGCGTCGGACACCTGTGGAGAGGCCGGCGATGGGCAGGGCCCGGGTCCCTGGCTGGTGGCCAGCGCCACCCCCGCCGGCCTGGGCCTGGCCCTCAGCCGCATGGGAGAGCTGCATCGCCGGGGCGAGGCCGCCGAGCTCTGCACCCGCCCCTGCGCCGACCGCGCCGAGGCGGAGCGCCTCGCCGGGGAACGGGGCTGCCGCGGTGCCGTCTGGCTGGCTGCCTAGGATCCGCGGCTGCCGCCTGCCCGCGTCGATGGCCCACACGATCGTCACCAACGTCTGCGAAGGCGTGGCCGACTGCGTCGATGCCTGCCCGGTGGCCTGTATCCATCCCGGAGCGGGGGCCAACAGCAAGGGAACCGCTTTCTACTGGATCGATTTCGACACCTGCATCGACTGCGGCATCTGCCTGCAGGTGTGTCCGGTGGAGGGGGCGATCCTGCCGGAGGAACGGCCCGATCTGCAGAAGCCCGGCGGCTGAGCCGCGGCGGTTCGGAGACCCCACCCTCCGGCCCCTTGAGGCCGGAGAGGGCCCCACCTAGGTTCAAGGCGATTCTTCTCAATCGTCATGACGGTGCTGGAGCAGGGCCAGATGTAGGTGATGGGGGGCACTGTGGCGGTGCATGACCTGGACGCCCTGTGGAAAACTCAAAAAGACCCTGCAGGGTGGTGATGGAGGCGCTCCATAGCCTGAGCTACATGCGACAGCGCTTTGGCCCAGTCCGTCTTCGCCGCAACCACCAAGGAGGCCGCGACACAGCTCCGAGTCAGTGATGCAACCCTGTGGCGGTTGCGCCGGGAGGGGGTGCTGAAGGCTGGCGTGCACTACCGCGCCATGGGCACCGGCACCGCACGGCCGCCGTTGCTCTGGGACGTGGAAGCGTCGGATCAGGCACTGGCTCAGCGGTCCCGCCGCCTGCTCGCCGGCCAGCAGCAGGGCTGAGCGATGGCCACACACGGAGAGGCCCCGCACAGCCCTGGGGGGGGCGGCGGGGCCTGGGGAAGATCATCCTCAGCAAATCGTACCGACGACTGGCGCCAGCTGCTGCCGCAGCTCGAAGGCCTCCCGCTGCTGCCGTGCGGGGCCGGGGCCGAGAACAAAGCACCGATCAACCCGGCGACCGGCTACTGCCTCAGCGGCTGGGAGAAAGCCGCCTACAGCCCCGCCGAGATCCTCGGAATGAATGGGGTCGTCCGCTCCGTCGGCACCCGCACAGGGCCGGATGCTGACGGGCTGCTGGCGTTTGATCTGGATGGTGCCACGGCAATCAACCGGGCGATCAGCGCCGGTTGCGACCCCGCCGATGCTGAAACCTGGCAGATCCTGCGCACCACCGACGCCAACCGGCGTAAGACGCTGTTCAGGGTGCCGCCCGAGCTGTGGCCCCTTCTCGGTGAAGTCAAAAGCGCCATCCAGACAAAGGCCAAGACCGCTAAGGCCAAAAGCGAACAGATCGAAGTGTTCTTCGGCGTCGGTCAGATCATCCTGGCCGGTGAACATGTCCCTTCCGGAGGCCACTACATCTGGGAGAACGGACCCGCCGATCTGGCGGAAATCCCACCCGAGTGGTGGGCACTGGCCCTGGAGGTGGTCGGCGCACCCGCCGCACCAACACCAGCAGCAGCACCAAGGGACAGCACGATCAGCGACAGCGAGAAGGCCCGCGCCTGCCTCGCTGCCCTGGACCTGGCCCGCTTCGGCGACCACGACAACTGGGTGAAGGTCGGGCAGATCCTGCACTCTGTTGGTGATGACTCCCTGCTGGACGACTGGGATCGCTGGTCTGCTGGTGATCCGGCCAAGTACAAGCCCGGCGAGTGTTCCCGGAGATGGCGCACTTTCAAGGCCACCGGCAGCAGCAAAGGCGCCGCGACCCTTGGCACTCTCATCAAATGGAGCGGCCTGAGCTTCGGCAGCAGGAAGCGCAACAGCCCGCCGCCTCCGCCGCACCCTCCTGCAAGCTCACAGGAGCAGCAGCAGCCGGCCGAGCCTTTCACCCTGGAGTCCTACCGCTCCGACTGGCTGCCGCTGGTGATGAAGCACGTCTTCATGGCCAATGGTGAGCGGTGGATCTCTGTTGAAAACGTCCTCCACCAATGGACCGGGACGCACTACGGCCCCGTGGCGGACCTGGAGCTGGCTCCCAAGGTGGCCAGGTTTCTTTGCCGCCTGAGCTACTTCGACGTCAAGGCGGGAGAAGACGTGCATCACTGGGCCCGGCCCGCGCGAGTGGATGAGGCGATCCAATGGCTCAAGCGCCGCACCGTCGCCAGCATTGAAGACTTCAACCCAGCGAACGCTCTCAACCTCCAGAACGGCGTCCTCTCCTGGACCTGGGAAGGGCGGAGCCTCGTGACCCGCCTTGACCCCCACGATCCGGCGCAGCGGTTCACCTACTGCCAGGGCTACAGCTATGACCCCAACGCCAGTCGCGGCACCCTGGACCGGCTGCTGCAGGCCGTAGAAGACGGCGAGCAGGACACCTTCCAGAGGGTGATGGGGTCGGGCCTGGAGCTTGCCCGCTACCGCGCGATCCAGGGACGCCCACGGGCAATCCTGGCCATCGGCGACGGGCAGAACGGAAAGGACACACTGCAAGGTGCGATGAGCGAAACCCTTGGGAATCGTGGGTTTACCCACTGCAGCATCGGCGACTTCCAGCAGTACGACCGGGGCCGCAAGTTCCCACTGGCCCAGCTCTACCGCTCCAGGATCAACTGGTCTTCAGAGAACACCGGCTACGCCCGTCTGGAATCCATCCAGAGCTTGAAGACGGCAATCACCGGCGAACGGATGAGCTACGAGGTGAAGAACGTTCAGGAGATCTCCTACAGCCCGAACACGCTGCTGATCTTCAACTGCAACGATCCACCGCGTCTCGATGCGAGTAGCGCCGCGATGGAATCCAGGTGGCATGTCATGGCGTTCCGAAAACGGTTCACCAGCCGGCCCGATCCAGCCAAGCCGAACGAACTGCAGGCTGATCCACGCCTGAAGGACGATCACCAGTTCATCCGCGAGGCCGTCTGCCCCGCAATGTTGAACTGGCTGCTGGAAGGGCTCCAGTTGGCCGTCTCTGAAGGCATCACCTACGACCCTGACAGCGAGGCCCTGGAGGCAGTACGGCGGGCGTCCTGCCACCTGTTCGACTTCGCGGATGACGCCGGCCTGAAGGCTCACACAGGCGGAAGTGTGGAGGCGTCCTACGTCTTCGAGCTGCTGTGGAACTGGTATCAGAGGCAGAGGATCCTCCACGTTGACCCGTCAACAAAGCGCCCCACCTGGAACACTCACGACCTGGGTGGCGATCACCCGGTGAAGATCCCCCGCGACTTGGCAGCACGCCTGCGCGCGGTGTTCCCGGAACTGCGCAGCGAACGCGGCACCGATAAAAGCCGCCGCTCAGTGCTCCGAGGCGTCCGTTTTGTAACCGCTGACACCAATGGCGGAGGCATAGAGGCCCCTGGCGGAGGCACGGCGGAGGCACGGGCGGAGGCATGAAACCTTGTGGTAGCAACCAGATGGAGGCATCGGAGGCATAGATCTCAAATCAAATCCCCTACACGTGCGCGCGCGCACGCACATGCGCATGTGAAGGGCCCGTGACTTGGGAAAGATGCCTCCGATGCCTCCGAACGCCTGCGGTAACTCGATTCCATGCCTCCACCTATGCCTCCGTCATGCCTCCGTCATGCCTCCACATGCCTCCGCCAGCCATGACCCCAACCACCCCACACCAGCCCGACAACCACCCACACCACCTGGACCCATGGCCATGACCACCTGGCGCCCACGCGCTCAGCCCCGCTCTGCAGCCCCGGCAAGGCCCACACCGCCGCCTGCCCGGCCGATCCCTCCTGTGGATGAGCAGCTCGCCGCCTGGGTCCGGGAGCTGGCCCTGGGCGAGCTGGTGTAGCAGCACGTCCGCAGGCTGACCCCATGAGCACCATCACCGTCAACTGGCCCGCTGCCCCGCTCTCCGAGACCGGATGGCGCAACCGCCTCGAGGACCTGGCCGAGCGAGCCGAGGCGATGGTCGGCAAGACCTGCACGCTGCAGGATCAGGGCCGGCTGGCCGTGGAGTTCTGCGGCTTGCTGTGGCCCGCCCTATCCCCCGAGGTGATCGCCGGATCCTGCCGCGCCTCCCTATTGCTGGGGGCCCCTGGCGTGCTGATGGCCCCTGCCCCCGCCGATCAGCTGGGGGAGATCGCTGAGCGCCTGGACGCGATCTGGCACGCCGCACAGAGCGACCCCGCCCAGGCCGTGGTCGAGGCCCCGGTGCTGCTGCTGGAGCGCCCGCCAGAGCCGCCAGCCCCCCCGCCACCGCCTGCACCACCCCCAGCACCCGACAGCTGGCTCTCCGGCGCCGAGGTGTGCGAGCTGCTGGAGATCTCAGTCAGCACCCTGAAGAACTGGCGAAGTGCTGGCCGGTTCGGTCAAGGCTGGGGCAAGCGTGGTCGAGGCTTTGCCTTCTCACCTGAAGCTGTTGATGCAGTGATGAACCAACTCATTCCACCTGCTCTGGAAGAACTGATGGATGAGATCAGAACTGAAAGATCAGCAACAGAGTGAACCATTCCCACACAGCCGGCCCAGTGATGGCAAGGGTTCTCGGTGATTCTCATGGAATTCCAAGGTACTTCCTGGGGTGTTTGAGCTGCGGGTCCTTGGCGCCCTTGATTCCCGCAGGTAGTGAGCATTTTCTGTTTGTGTCCACCCTGATTAGCGGCTAGTAAATACAGCTAACCCCTCCCGATAACCGGGCATGTTCACATCAATAGGCTAGCTGTATCCAGTGTGAACAGGCATGAGCGAGCCGTTGTCCATCCGCGCCGCAGCTGCACAGCTGGGCCTGAAGTCTCACACCACGTTGCAGCGGCTGAAGGAGCGTGGCCTGCTGGATGCCTACCTGGCCGATGGGAAGATCGTGTTGCATCCGGCCGGTGAGCCCCACCTGCGGGACTGGGTGAAGGCCAGCACCCAGCAGCACGCGACACCGGCCCTCCGTGCTGCTGGCAAGGGTGGGAAGGTGCCGCCGTACGAGGAGAGCCGAGCACGGTCTGAGGAGCTGCGAGCGGACCTGCTGGAGGTGGAGCTGGGTGTGAAACAGGGTGAGCTGATCCCGCGGGCGGCAGCGGTGGCAACCATGGCGAGAGTGGTAACGATCAGCCGCACCCGGCTGCTGGGTGTGCCCAGCCGGTTGCGGTCGCGCCTGCCTCATCTCACCCTTGACGATCTGGCCGTGCTCGAAGAGCTGCAGCGAGAGGCCCTCGAAGAGCTGGCGGAGGGAAGATTCGATGGCGAGTGATGAAGAACTGATCGCGTGGTTCCTTCGTCGCCTCTCCCCGTCCGCGGTAGAATCCACTCACGACCGGCGAGGCGCGACCCGTCACGGCGCCCCGGTCACAGACATGCACCCCGACACCATTGCAGCCCTGCGGCTGCTGGTGCTCGCGTTGGAAGTCCACCCGGAAGATCTGGCCGAACTGGCGATCTACGGCGACATGCCCGAGCACCTGGCCGACGTGATTGACGACATCGACAGCGAAGAGGAGGAGTGATCCTTCACATCTGCGCGATGATGTAGCGAACTGCTCGAAGATCCCATGCAGACCTACACCACCCCCCGCCACATGCCCGACGATGATGCACCCCGCCCGCCGGAATGCAGTCCGCTGGACAGCGCACAGTCGCGCCGTGCAGCGCGCCAGGGTGGCGAAACCGGGCCAATCTGCCACCGATCAGGGATGCTGAACAGTGGTTCTATTCTGGTCTCCAGCGCCCCGGCGATGCCCTGATCGCTCCTATCTGGCCTTAGCCGGCGCTACCGGCGCCTATCCATCACTCGCCGCACAGGGGCCCCCTGTCGGTGGAGTCTGGCCGCCGTTCCGTATGCAAGGAAGGCCCCCAGACTGATGCCAGCGACCCGGTATCAGTGGACATTCAGCATCGATCCGCAGCCCTCACAAGGGCCGCCGCAGCCGCCGACACCTTCGAGCTGTCGTTCTCGTCAGAGGAGCCAGTCGAGCGGTACTTCGGCCCGGAGGTGTTGAGCCACGACCCCGGCGCCGTTGACCTGTCCCGCCTCAATGGTGGCACCGCACCGCTGCTCTGGAACCATTCGCCGGATGCGGTGATCGGTGTTGTCGAGCAGGCCAACATCCGCGGCAAGCGTGGCCGTGCCCGCGTCAGGTGGGGCACGTCCGACCTGGCACAACAGATCCGCCGTGATGTTGAAGCGGGGATCATCTCCGCGGTTTCCACGGGTTACCAGATCCTCGATTCGGTGGCTCGCGGTGCCGGCATCCTCGCCACGTCCTGGCAGCCGCTGGAAGTCTCGCTCGTGAGTATTCCAGCCGACGCCACCGTGGGCATCGGCCGCTCTCTCACCCCCTCCACCCGCCACACCACCATGGCCAGCACCAAGACCACCACCGCCGACATCAGCCCCGCCGATGACAACGGCCAGGCCGACGCCATCGCCGCCCTGAGCGATCAGGTCGCGAAACTCACCCGCCAGCTGGCGACCCCTGCCCAGCCGGTGCAACGTCGCGCCGTGCCGATCGCTGGGGCTTCCGACTACGCCTACGCCAGCCTGGGCCTGAGCGACCGGGAGCAGCGGTCCTATTCCATCGTCAAGGCGATTCAGGCCCAGGCCACCGGCCGCTGGGATGAAGCGGGCCTCGAGCTGGAGGCCTCCCGTGCCATGGCGCAACAGCTGGGGAAGAATCCCCGTGGCTTCTACGTGCCGACCGGTGATCTCCAGCTGAGGAGCACCTACGTGGTGGGCACCGACAGCCTGGGCGGAAACCTTGTGCAGGATGAGGTGCGCGCCGAGAGCTTCATCGAAGCCCTGCGGAATCGTGCGGTCGTTGCAGAACTGGGTGCTCAGATGCTGCCGGGCTTGGTTGGCAACGTGCTGATCCCCCGTCGCTCTGGTGTCAGCAGCACGTACTGGGTCGCAGAATCTGGCGCGCTGACCGAGAGCAACGGGACGTTCGATCAGGTGAGCCTGACGCCCAAGACCCTGGGATGCCTGTCCAAGTTCTCCCGACTGTCGCAGCTGCAGAGCACACCGGAGATCGAGCAGCTCATCCGCCAGGACTTCGCCGCCCAGGTGGCCCTGGGCATTGACGCCGCCGCCCTCTACGGTGCCGGCTCCAGTAACGAGCCGCTGGGCATTGCCGGCACGTCCGGCATCGGTGCAGTCGTGGGCGGAACGAACGGCGCCCTGCTGACCTTCGACCACCTGATGGACCTCATCAAAGAGGTTTCCATCGACAACGCCGACGCCGCCGGTGCCGCCTTCATCCTCAACGCGAGGTCTGAGGCGCGCCTGATGCAGATCAAGGACAGCCAGGGCAACTACCTGATGGGCCCCGGCAGCATCTCCGGCGGTGCACCTGGCGCCCTGTGGGGTCGCCGGTTCGCCGTCACCAATCAGGCCCGCTCGAACCTCACCAAGGGCACCGCTTCCGGTGTGGCCTCGGAGGTGTTCTACGGCGACTTCAGCCAGCTGGTGATCGGGATGTGGGGCGGCCTGGACATCGCCGTGGATCCGTACACCAACTTCAACACGGGTGACGTGCAGATCCGGGCGTTCTCCACGGTCGACATCGGTGTGCGCCAGCCATCGGCATTCGCCCGGATGGCTGATGCTCTGACGGCATAGTCCGCAGACTTACGCGGGAACCGGGGGCGGGTCCACTTCCAGCCCGTCCCCTTTACTCCCAACCCACTGGAGTTGAACTATGGCCACCGATCAGGAATCGTTCACGCCTGAGCAGATGGAACAGGCCATCGCCGCCCAGCTGCTCACCGCCCAGCTGGCCCTGGTCCGTGCATCGCTGCTCACCCTGAGGCTGCTGGCCGATGAGAGCGAGGCCACCCGCTGGCGCCTGATGGCGGCCGACACCCGGGAACGGGGCGAGCTCACCATGCTCCAGAAGCGCCTCACGGATCACGCCGGTGATGTGACGGCCGAAGCGCACGGCCGGCTGTGCCAGCTGATGGCGCCGGTGTTCGCAGGGCCGCCGGTGGATCGGTGAGCGTGGCCCGCTGGTGATGCGGAAGCTCACCGGCAGCGGTGCGGAGTTGCCTTGGACATGGCGGTGGAGGTGGTGCTACGCCTGGCCTCCACCGACCCCCGGAAACCCCATGCCAACCCTGTTCACGGACCTTCCCGAGATGTGGGCCCTGCAGCCTGACGAGGAACCCTGCCCTGCTGCTGAGGCCGCCGCCGCCCTGCTGGAGATCGCCGCAGCTGCGAGTGACGACACCGAGCCCTGCCTCGCCCAGCTGGGCGCCGCGCCGGACGTGACCCCTGAGGCGGTCGCCCTGGGCGTCATGCTGCGCAACCTGCTGGCCCAGGTCCTGGAGACCGCCGATCAGCTGGCCGCGGCGACAGGGCCCTAGCGCAACGTGATCTCAACCCGCCGGGGATTCCCCAAGAACCGGACGCTGGCGACGAACTCCACCACGATCGCCCGCAGCTCCTCATCGGTGGCAAGCTCCAGCGTGCCGGGTGTGGCGAACAGATCCGCCAGCCCGTCGTAACGCGGGCCTGACGGCACCTGTTGCAGCGCCCCCAGCCGGCCGCGCAGATCAGCCAGCGCCGGGGCAAGGCCAGCCACGCCGGAGCGCTCCAGTGCTTCGAGCTGATGCAGCTGTGCCCGCAGTTCGATCGCTTCCGGTGGCTCCTGATGCTGGACGGTGCCGGCCAGCTCGGCCAGCTCCACGGCGCGGGTGCGCAGGGCCTCGAGCACCTGGGCCCGGACGACGGCCTCCTGGATCGAGCGGCCGTAGAACGTGCAGCTGGGGCTCTTGCATTTCAGCCGTGCCACGGCGCCATCCATCTGCCGGTGGCAGCAGCGGCCGCATTCGCTGCAGCTCACCAGCCCGGTGAACAACCTGAGCCGGCCGGCAGTGCGCCCGATCGCTGATGCTCTGGACTGCCGCAACCTGGTGGCCTGCTCCCACTCTTGCCACGTCATCAGCGCCGGCACCGCACCCCACTGGCCATGGGCGAAGCCACGCAGCATGGGGTGATCCAGCCAGCGGCGCACACCGGTGTGCGACACGTCGGTGCCGCTGTCGCGGATCCACTGGTTGATGTTCATCCCGGCCGCCAGCAGCCCATCGAACCGCTCGCGGGCCTGGGTCCAGGTGGTGGGGTCCGGTGCTGCGCGTCCGTCCTGTGAGCAGTAGCCGAACGGCAGCCGGCCGGTGCCGAGGTAACCAGCAGCACGACGTCGTGCCAGGCCGTCGCGGACCTTGGCGCCCACCAGCCGGGACGAGGCCTGGTTCATCACTGACAGGACGCCGGCGGTGATGAATCCGGAGTAGCTCTCCACCTCGATCTGGCCGCCGGTCAGCGCCTGCACCCTGACGCCCTGCTGTGCGCAGGCGGCAAGGAAGGCCATGTCGTCACCGCTGCGGCTGAGGCGGGACTGATCGATCACGACGACTTCGGACACCACGCCCGAGGCCACCAGCGACCACAGCTCCTCCCAGGCTGGCCGCTTCCCGCCGCTGTAGGCGCTGGCCCGCTCAGCCAGCACCCGGTCGCAGCCGGCAGCCTCCAGGTCGCGCACCTGGCCCTCGATGCTGATGTCCTGGGCGCGCTTGGTGGTGCTGACCCTGGCCAGGCCTACCCTCACAGGAGCCTCTCACCCGACAGTGCTCCAGACGATACAGGGCCAGATTCAGATCCACACCGAGAACATCTTCCCGATCATCAAGAAGGCCGTCTATTCCGGCCATGAGGTGTTCCTGCGGGAACTGGTGAGCAACGGGGTGGATGCGATCAGCAAGCGCCGCATGGCTGCCATGGCCGGCGACTGCAGCGAGGGAGCGGAGGGCACGATCGCCATCCGCATCGACCGGGAAGCCAGGACCCTCACCATCAGCGACAACGGCATCGGCATGACCGCCGATGAAGTGAAGCGCTACATCAACCAGGTGGCCTTCTCCAGTGCCGAGGATTTCCTGGAGAAGTACAAGAGCGAGAACGATGCCATCATCGGCCACTTCGGCCTGGGCTTCTATTCCAGCTTCATGGTGGCCGCCCGGGTGGAGCTGGTCAGCCGCAGCGCCCGGCCGGAGGCCGAAGCGGTGCGCTGGAGCTGCGACGGCTCCCCCAATTTCAGCCTCGAGGGTGCCGAGCGCGCCGAGCCGGGCACCGATGTGATCCTGCACCTGATGGAGGAGGAGCTGGAGTACATCGAGCCCTCCCGCATCCGCACCCTGATCACCACCTACTGCGACTTCCTGCCGGTGGCGGTCCAGCTGGACGGCGAAACGGTGAACAAGCGCGAGGCCCCCTGGCGCAAGAGCCCCCGGGACCTCTCCGACGACGATTACATCGCCCTCTACCGCTACCTGTATCCCTTCCAGGGGGACCCCCTGCTCTGGGTGCACCTCAACACCGATTACCCGTACAACCTCCAGGGGATTCTCTATTTCCCCAGAATCACCGGCCGGGCCGACTGGGAGAAGGGCGAGATCCGGCTCTACTGCAACCAGGTCTTCGTCAGCGATTCGATCAAGGAGGTGGTGCCCCGCTACCTGCTGCCCCTGCGGGGGGTGATCGACTCCCCCGACATCCCGCTCAACGTCAGCCGCAGCGCCCTGCAGACCGACCGCCGGGTGCGCTCCATCGGCGGCTTCGTGGCCAAGAAGGTGGGTGACCGGCTCAAGCAGCTGCACCGCGACGATCCGGCCCGCTACGCCGGCAGCTGGGATTCCCTGGCCCCGTTCATCAAGATCGGTGCGATGGAGGACGAGAAGTTCGCCGATCAGGTGGCCGATCTGGTGCTGTTCGGCACCACCGCTGCCGCCGGCGAGGCCCCCGGAGACGACGCCGCGGAGGCGGCAGCCACCGACCCCATCGCCTGCGAGGACAGGGTGTACACCACCCTGGCCGGCTATCGCAGCCGCCTGGCGGCCGACAACGCCAGCCGCATCCTCTACTGCACGGATGAGGCCGGCCAGGCCGGAGCCCTGGCCCTCTGGAGGGGCCAGGGAGCGGAGGTGCTGCTGGCCGACACCCTGATCGATTCCCAGTTCATCCCCTGGCTGGAGGCCCGCCACGGCGAACTCAAGTTCCAGCGGGTCGACGCTGAGCTCGACGCCAGCCTGCACGAGCCGGAGAGCGAGCTGGCCGATGCCGAGGGCAAGGACAGCGGCGAGAAACTGCGGGATCTGTTCAAAGCCTCTCTCAACGACGACAAGATCACCGTCCAGGTGCAGTCGCTGAAGGGAGAAGGCTCGCCGGCCGCCCTGATCCTGCTGCCGGAGCAGATGCGCCGCCTCAACGACATGGGGGCGCTCATGGACCAGCGCCTGCCGGGCCTGCCCGACCACCACGTGCTGCTGGTCAACCGCCGCCATCCCCTTGTGGAGGGACTGCTGAAGCTCTCCTCCGGGGCCGTGATCACCGGAGCTGCGGGCAGCTCCCCCACCCAGCAGCTGGCCGAGGCTCTCAGCCGCCACATCTATGAGATGGCCCGCCTGGCGGTGGGGGGCCTGGAACCCAACCAGCTGGCCGGTTTCCAGCAGCGCAGCGCCGACCTCATGGGCCAGCTGATGCAGCGGGGCCTCTGAGGCGGCGCCCGGCCCTGCTGGCGCTGGTGGATGGCAGCCGGCTGCCGGAGCACGAACTCCGGTTCGATCCGGACAGCGGCGTGCGACTGACCTCCTGAACTCCGCCAATCCTGTTGGCAGCCCGGGAATCAGGACCACAGGGCCCATTTGATAAAGTCACAGGCTGGCTACGGCCCGAACTGTCCAACGTCGTCATCCGTCATGTCCCGGGTCTGTCAGCTCACCGGCAAGCGCGCCAACAACGGCATGGCCGTCAGCCATTCCCACGTGCGCACCAAGAAGCTGCAGCAGGTGAACCTGCAGGAGCGCCGGCTGTGGTGGGCCGAAGGCAAGCGCTTCATCAAGCTGCGCGTCTCCACCAAGGCCCTCAAGACGATCCAGAAAAAGGGCCTGGGCGCCTATGCCAAGGAACTGGGCGTCAATCTCGCCAAGATCTGAGTCCATCCCCCATCCCCCGAAGAGCCCATGCAGCGCCGCGTGTTCCTTGGGGGCGCCGCCCTGGCTTCCCTGGCCCTGCTCAGCCGGCCCGACCGGTCCCTGGCCATGGGCGGCACCCTGCCCGAGCTCGACGCTCAGGCCCCTGCCTTTGAGCTGGCCGGTGTGGCTCCCGGGGCCGAGGGGGAGGTGAGTGAAACACGCCTGGCCAGGGATGATTTCCGGGGTCGCTGGCTGGCGCTCTACTTCTATCCCAAGGATTTCACCAGCGGCTGCACCCTTGAGGCCAGGGGTTTCCAGAGGGATCTGGCCCGTTTCCATGCCCGCAACGCCGAGGTGGTGGGGGTCAGCGCCGACGACACCGAAGCGCATCTCTCGTTCTGCGGCAGCGAGGGCCTGGCCTACCCCCTCCTCTCCGATCCCGGTGGGCAGGTCAGCCAGCGCTATGGATCCTGGCTGGCCCCCTTCTCGGCCCGCCACACCTTTCTGATCGATCCCGACGGGGTGCTGCGGGAGCGCTGGGTGGCGGTACGGCCCTCGGGCCACAGCGCTGAGGTGCTCGACGCCCTGACCCGGCTGCAGGACGCGTGAACCCCAAGATCCGGAGGCGGCGCTTCCTGGGACTTCTAGGGGCGGCCGCCCTGGCCGCCCCGCTGCTGTCCATGCCGTCCCTGGGCGAGCCGGACCCGCAGCGGCTGCATTTCCTGGCCACCGCCGACAGCGGCAGCGGCAATGCCAACCAGCTGGCGGTGGGTCGTCGCATGGCGGAAACCCACCGGCTCCGGCCCGTGGACCTGGTGATCATGGCCGGCGACAACATCTACCCCGATGGTGATCTGAAGCTGGTCGAGAGCACCTTCCTGCGGCCCTACCGGGACCTGCTGCAGGCGGGAGTGCCCTTCCATGCGGTGCTCGGCAACCACGACATCCGAACCGCCGACGGTGCGCGGCAGATCGCCTACTCCCCCTTCGGCATGAGGGGCCGCTGGTACACGCTGCGGCGTGGCCCGGTGGAGTTCTTTCTTCTCGATACCAACGTCAATGCTCCCTGGCAGCACCAGCTGCCCTGGCTGAAGAGGGTCCTGGCGGCCAGCAAAGCCCCCTGGAAGGTGTTGGTGGGCCATCATCCGATCCGTTCGGCCGGCCTCTACGGCGATGATCCGGTGGCCATCGCCCGGCTGAGCCCCCTGTTCCGCCGTCACCGGGTGCAGCTGTACATCAACGGCCATGAGCACAACTACGAGCGGACCCGCGTCATCGACGGCACCACTTACCTCACGGTGGGCAACGGTGGGGCCCATCTGCGGGCGATTGTGCCCAACGCCCGTACGGTCCGGGCCCTGAGCACCTACGGCTTCGCCGAGATCTCGGTCACGCCGGAGCAGTTGCGGATCGACGCCTGGGACAGTCGGGGGGAGCGCATCGACCTGGCCGTGCTCAGCCGGACCGACTGAGGGTCACTCCCTTGCCGTGACGCCACCGAGGGAAGCCAGGACACTGCGGTGCACCTGGCTGGACCGTTGCAGGGCCTCGATCCCGTCCCGATCCGGCGGGCTATCGAGAAGGGCGCTCCAGATGTCCGCAAGGGCGGCGCCGGCAGGAACCTCGAGGTCATGGCAGGGGCAGACGATGCCGGCGGCGGCGGCGGCCACCTTCGGGTCGTAGCTGAGGGCAGCGCAGGGACTGCCCGCCAGGGCGGCCAGGATCAGACCATGCAGCCGCATGGCCAGCACCAGTCCGGCCCGTTGGAAGTGGTCCAGGGCCTCCTCCGGAGTCGCCACCGCCAGCTCCCGGCTGCGGGCTGCCAGGGCCGGGCCGATCAGTCCCTGCCGGCCAAGGCCCGCCAGAAGCCCGCGATCCTGGTCCCGGTGGAAGGGGAGCCAGAGCACTTCCCGGTCCGCCGTCACCGCCAGCCGTTCGACCGCCTCCAGATAGGGCAGCCAGGCCGCCCCCTGCAGCTGGTGCACCGGGCGGAAGCAGAGCACGATCGGGCCGCCACGGCCGCTCCAGGTGCGGGCCGGCAGGGCCCAGACCGGATCACTGCCCACGGGAGCCTCCACCCCCCAGGCCCGTGCCTGCAGGGCGGAGGCCCCGTCGCGCCAGCTGATGGCGGTGGCGAGCGGAAGCAGGGCCCGCACCAGGGCGCGGCTGCGGCGGCGGCGCAGGGGACCGAGCCCCTGGCCCCAGAGGATCACGGGCCTGCCGCCCAGACGGGACGCCATCATGAGGGCGCCGTAGTAGAGGAGGCTGCTGAAGCTGGTGGCGTCCTGGAGCAGGCTGCCGCCGCCCAGCACCAGGGCATCGCAGCGGCTGAGGGCGGCCAGCACCGCTGCCAGACGGCGGCGGTCGATGGTCTCCACCCCGAACCGGTCCCGCACCAGCTCCTGATCATGGGCCGTGACCACGGGGAGGCACACGGGGGGAAGCTGGTCCAGCAGCACCTGGAGGAGGGCATCGTCGCCCAGGTTGTGCTCGCCGTAGTAACCGCAGATCAGAGCACGCATCCGACGCAGCGGCCGTTCCGGCTCCGTACATTACGGATCGCACCGGGACGCGCCCATGCACGCACTGTCGCTGCCCACCTGGTGGATCCACATCACCTCAGTGCTGGAGTGGATGCTGGCGATCCTGGCGGTGCAGGCCTTTGGCCGGCGGCGGCGAGAAGGGGGCTGGCGCTGGCTGGCCCTGGCCATGGTGCCCGCCCTGGTCAGCGCCATGGCCGCCTGCACCTGGCACCTGTTCGACAACAGCGAGGCCCTCAAGGGGCTGGTGGTGTTCCAGGCGGCCCTCACCACCCTGGGCAACGGGGCCCTGGCGCTGGCCACCTGGAACCTGCTGCGGCTGCAACGATTGGCCGGCGGCCAGGACACCCCGTGAGCATCGGCCTGCCCTGGGCACGGTGGTTGGAGCAGCTGGGCGGCGTCGATCCGGCACCTTTCTTCGTGCTCTCCCTGCTGCCGTACCTGGCCTTCCTCTGGTGGGCCGGCCGGGTGCGGGCCTTTCCGCGGCTCGCCCTGCAGGGCTTCCGGCTGACGCTGCTGTTCGTGGCGGTCACGATCGGCGCCGCGGTGCTGGCCCAGGTGAACTACGGCCGGCAACTGGCGGATGTGGATCCCCTGCACGGGGGCGCCGAAGCCTTCCTGACCCTCAGCAACCTGGTGGTGCTGCTGGGCTTCCGGCCCGGGGAGACGCAGGCAGACCCACCCGGGGACGATCCGTCAAAAGGGCCAGGGTCCCCCCCGGAGCTCTCGGATCCAAGGTGAACAAGTCTTAAGGGGGCGGGGCGTCGCCAGGCATCACCCGGAAGATGGGGCGTCGGCAAGTGCATCATGATCGCTCCTCTCCTGGCCATGGCTCCCGCTTCGATCAGCTGGTCTCCCAAGGTGGCCCTGGTCATGATCGTCTGCAACGTCATCGCCATCGCCATCGGCAAGGCCACCATCAAGCAGCAGAACGTGGGCCTGAAGCTTCCCAACGACAGCTTTTTCGGTGGCTTCAGTCATGGCGCCATGCTCGGCACCACCAGCCTGGGTCACATCTTCGGCATGGGTGCCATCCTCGGCCTGGCCTCCCGCGGCGTCCTCTGAGGCCGATCCGCTTCTGCGCCAGCCCAGCCGCTTCAGCGCCAACCCATCAGATAGGGCATCGCCCTGAGCCCGTAGCGCTCGAACCGATAGCCGAACAGCAGGGCCGAGAGATCCTCCGCCCTGCTGCTCTCCAGGCCGCGAAGCACCCGGTCCAGCCGCCCATCGGCGCGGGACTCGTGGAGGCTCAGCCAGGTGCGCCGTGCCAGCCGTCCGCTGAGGGACCAGCGCCAGCCGAGGGCTCGACGCAGTTGGCCTGGGTAAGGATCCAGCGCCCGGTCCTGGCAGGCAGTGCGACCACCGCAGCCCAGGGCCTCCACCAGCAGCGGTGTCAGCACAACGCTGCTGGTCAGAGCGTGGCGGATGCCCTCACCACCCAGCAGGTTGGCGGTGCTGACCGCATCCCCGAGCCCCACCAGCCGGCCCCGGCGGTGGGGCTCCCTGCGCCGGATCGTGCTGCGCACCAGGCCACCGTGGCGATCCAGCACATCGAAGGGCGCGCCAGCCGGGCCGGTGCCCAGCAGACGACGGCCCAGATCGGTGATCAGGGCACCGAGCGGCGGCTGATCGCGCTGGGTGTCCACCAGCCGGCACACCCCCAGCTTCAGCACCCCGGGGGTCATGGGAAAGATCCAGCCGTAGCCCTGGGGCACCCAGTCGCTGCCGAGACAGAAACTGAGCCGGTCGGCCCAGGGCTGCCAGCATTCCGGGGACACCCGCAGCAGCCACTCCAGACCGGCGGCCCGCACCAGTCCATCCCGCGGGCCGGCGGCAGGGGGATCCCCCAGCAGGGCCCGGGTGTGGCCGCTGGCATCCACCGTCCAGGCACTGCGGACCCGCAGGGTGCTGCCGTCGGCGCGACGCAGCACCGTGGTGATCCGATCGTCCTCCTGGTGGCAGGAGACGGCCTGCAGCCCCAGCCTCACCTGTCCGCCCCAGCGGCGGCACTGATCGGCCAGCCACTGGCGCAGGGCACCGAAATCGAGCACGACCCCGAGGGGCCTGGGGGACCCCCAGCGTCGTGTGGCGTCACCGGGCCCGATCAGTTGCCATTCCCGCCAGCGACTGCCCACCACCTCGGCCGGCAGAGCGAATGCATCCATGGCCTCGATCGGCAGGGCGGCGCTGCTGAAGGAGGAGCGACCCAGGTCGCTCAATCTGTCCACAAGGAGCACGTCCACCCCGCTGCGGGCGAGCCGACGGGCCAGGTCAGCGCCGGCCGGCCCTGATCCCACCACCAGCACCTGGCAGTGGAGGTCCGCCTCAGACCGCAAGGGCGGAAGGAACGGCGACCCGGAACACCGGACGGAAGCGATCCAGGATCCGGTCGGCCATCAGGGAGGGCGTGAGCCCGAGGGTCTCCTTGCTCTGCTGGGGACTGGCGTGGTCCACCAGGACATCGGGAATGCCGATCCGCAGCACGGGCACCGCCAGCTCGTGGTCGTTGAGGCTCTCCACCACGGCGGCTCCGAAACCACCCGCCAGGGCACCCTCCTCCATGGTCACGATCCGGCCGATCCGGCGGGCCAGGGGCAGGATCAGGGCCTCATCAAGGGGGCGCAGGAAGCGGGCGTTGACGACCGCGGCCCTCACCCCTTTCTCCTGGAGGAGACCGGCGGTGGCCATGGCCGGGGCCACCATGGCGCCGTAGGCCACGATCAGCAGATCGTCGCCGTCGGTGAGCAGCTCACCGCGGCCGATCTCCAGGGGCTGCCAGCCTTCGTCCATCAGGGGCACCCCTTCCCCCTCTCCCCTGGGGATGCGGATGGCACAGGGACCGTCGTGGGCGATCGAGGTGACCAGCATGCGCTGCAGTTCGGCCTCATCCTTCGGGGCCATCACCGTGAAGTTGGGCACGGACCTCAGATAGCTGATGTCGTACTGACCCTGGTGGGTGGGGCCGTCGGCGCCGACGATCCCGGCCCGGTCGAGCACGAAGGTGACCGGCAGCTTCTGAATGCCCACGTCGTGGATGATCTGGTCGTAGGCCCGCTGCAGGAAGGTGCTGTAGATCGCCACCACCGGCCGCAGGCCTTCACAGGCCATGCCCGCCGCCATGGTGACGGCATGCTGCTCGGCGATGCCGACGTCGAAGTACTGGTCGGGCAGAGCCTTCTCCAGCAGGTCCAGGCCCGTGCCGGTGGCCATGGCGGCCGTGATGCCCACCACGCGGGGATCCTGCTCGCAGATCTTCACCAGGGTCTGGCCGAACACCTTGCTCCAGCTGGGGGGCTTGGGTTTGCTGGAGGGATAGGCCTTGCCGGTGGCCAGGTCGAAGGCCGACTGAGCGTGGTAGCCCACCTGGTCGGCCTCGGCATAGGGATACCCCTTGCCCTTGGTGGTGGCCACGTGCACCAGCACCGGGCCTTCGCAGCGGTGGGCGGCCTGGAAGGTGCGCACCATCTCAGGGATGTCATGGCCGTCGATCGGGCCCACGTAGGTGAAGCCAAGCTCCTCGAACACGGCGCCCACCTTGGGCACCGCCAGCCGTTTCATGCTCTCTTTGAGGGTCTTGAGCTCGTTGGGCAGCTCCCCGTGCAGGAACGGCAGGTGTTTGACCGCCTCTTCGGCGCTGCCGGAGAGAAACTGGACCGGCTTGCTCAGCCGCATGCGGTTCAGGTGGGTGGAGAGTGCACCCACCGGCGGCGAGATCGACATGTCGTTGTCGTTCAGCACCACCAGCAACTTGGTGCGAGGCAGATGGCCGGCATGGTTGATGGCCTCCAGGGCCATGCCGCCGGTGAGGGCGCCGTCACCGATCACCGCCACGCATTTGAAATCCTCACCGCGGCGGTCGCGGGCCAGGGCCATGCCCAGGGCGGCCGAGATGCTGGTGGAGGCATGGCCGGCGCCGAAGTGGTCGAAGCGGCTTTCGCTGCGCTTCAGGTAGCCCGCCACCCCGCCCTTCTGGCGCAGGGAATGAAAATTCTTGTAGCGGCCCGTGACCAGCTTGTGGGGGTAGGCCTGATGACCCACGTCCCACACCACCCGGTCGTGGTCGAGATCAAGGGTCTGGTAGAGGGCGAGGGTGAGCTCCACCACCCCGAGGCCAGGTCCCAGGTGACCACCGCTGGTGGCCACCACCTCCAGGTGCTTCTCGCGGATCTGGCGGGCCATGGCTTCCAGCTCGGCGGTGCTGAGGCCATGCAGCTGATTGGGATGGCTCAGCTCGCTCAGATGCATGCCCGTCCTTGCTTCCAGACGGTCAATCTACGGGGTTCGACAAAGCACGCGGCGACAACCGCCGCCGTTGCATGGTCGGGTTGCAACACTGGAAGCATGACCGAGGCCGCCAGCGACCACGCCGACCCCGGGGCGAGCCCCTACCTGCAGCGGATCCTGCGGGCGCGGGTGTACGACGTGGCGATCGAATCACCCCTCGATCCGGCCCCCAACCTCTCCCGCCGGCTGCACAACCGGGTGCTGCTCAAGCGGGAGGATCTCCAGCCCGTGTTCAGTTTCAAGCTGCGGGGCGCCTACAACAAGATGGCCGGCCTGGACCGGGCGGAACTCGACCGGGGCGTGATCGCCGCCAGTGCCGGGAACCACGCCCAGGGCGTGGCCCTGGCCGCCCAGCGGCTGGGCTGCACCGCCGTGATCGTGATGCCCGTCACCACCCCCGAGATGAAGGTGCGCTCGGTGGCGGCCCGCGGAGCCGAGGTGGTGCTCCATGGCGACACCTACGACGAGGCCTGCGACCACGCCCATCGGCTCCAGGGGGAACGGGGTCTGACCTTCATCCATCCCTTCGACGATCCGGACGTGATCGCCGGCCAGGGCACCATCGGCCTCGAGATCCTGCGCCAGTGCTCCGAACCCCCTGATGCCATCTATGTGGCGGTGGGGGGCGGCGGTCTGATCGCCGGGATCGGCGCCTATGTCAAGAGCCTCTGGCCCCGGGTGCAGGTGGTGGGGGTGGAGCCCTGCGATGCCGATGCCATGACCCGCTCCCTGGCGGCGGGGAAGCGGGTGCGGCTGGAGCAGGTGGGCCTCTTCGCCGACGGCGTGGCCGTGCGTCAGGTGGGGGAGCACACCTTCGCCCTCGCCCAGCGCTGCGTCGACCGGATGATCACGGTGGACACCGACGAGATCTGTGCCGCCATCAAGGACGTCTTCGAGGACACCCGCTCGATCCTGGAACCGGCCGGAGCCCTTTCCGTGGCCGGGATGAAGAAGGACGTGGCCCAGCGCCAGCTTCGCGACCACACCCTGGTGGCAGTGGCCTGCGGAGCCAACATGAATTTCGACCGGCTGGCCTTCGTGGCCGAACGGGCTGGGCTGGGGGAGGAGCGGGAGGCCCTGCTGGCAGTGGAGATCCCGGAACAGCCCGGCAGCCTGGCCCGCTTCTGCGCCGTGCTCGGCCAGCGCAGCCTCACCGAGTTCAGCTACCGGCTGGCGGATCCCCGACTGGCCCATATCTTCGTCGGCGTGCAGATCAGCGGCCACCAGGACACCCGCCAGCTGATGCAGGCCCTGGAGGCCCAGGGATTTCCCTGCCTCGACCTGAGCGACGACGAACTGGCCAAACTGCACCTCTGCCACATGGTGGGAGGACGCTTGCCAGCCAGCGCCGGAAGCGCCCGGAACCAGGGGGAGGAGCGGCTCTACCGGTTCGTGTTCCCCGAGCGGCCCGGAGCCCTGATGGCCTTCGTGAACGCTCTGCATCCCAGCTGGAACATCAGCATCTTCCATTACCGCAACCATGGCGCCGACGTGGGGCGCATCGTGGTGGGCGTCCAGGTGCCGCCGGCGGAGCGCGACGACTGGCAGGCCTTCCTCGCCGGACTGCCCTACCAGCACTGGGACGAGACCGACAATCAGGCCTATCGGCTGTTCCTGGGCGAGATGGGCCGGCCCCTGGCCAACAGCAACGGACTGGTGGGCGTCTGAGGCCTGCGATACGTTGCCGCCACGCCGTGTGGCGGACCTCGCCATGCCTGCACCCGAACCCACCGCCATCGATCCCATCCCGGGGCTCTCCCTGCCGGCGCGGCTTGAGGCGATCCTCTACCTCAAGGGCCGCCCCCTCGAGCTGGGCGAACTGGCCGCCATCGCCGGGATCGAGCGGGACGATGCGGAACTGGCCCTGATCACCCTGATGGCCGACTATGCCCACCGGGACACGGCCCTGGAGATCCACCAGGAGGGCCAGCGCTACGGTCTGCAGCTGCGGGCGGGCCTGGGGGATCTGGTGCAGAACCTGCTGCCGGTGGACCTCTCCGTCGCCGCCCTGCGCACCCTGGCCACCATCGCCCTCAAGAAGCGGCTGCTGCAGTCGGAACTGGTGGAACTGCGGGGGTCGGGGGCCTACGACCACATCAAGGAACTGTTGGCCCAGGACTTCATCGAGCGCCGTCGCCAGAGCGAAGGCCGCTCCTACTGGCTCAGCCTGAGCGAGAAGTTCCACCGCACCTTCTCCCTGCAGGCGGAAGATCTGGCCGCCCTGGGCTCGCGCCTGGCGGCCGCCGAGGTCACTGAACCTCCCGGCGAAGAAGCCCCTCCATAGAGTTGGAGAGCGGTTGCAGCTCCACCCATCAGACTGTCTCGATGAACATCCTCGTCTTCCTGCTCCAGGTGATCGCCCAGACCCTGAGCATCTACCTGCTGGTGCTGCTGGCACGGGTGCTGCTGAGTTGGTTCCCCAACCTCGACTGGAGCAACCCGGTGCTCTCCAGCGTCAGCGCCATCACCGACCCCTATCTCAACGCCTTCCGCGGCATCATTCCCCCCCTGGGGGGCCTGGATCTCTCCGCCCTGCTGGCCTTCATCGCCCTGCAGCTGGCCCAGAGCCTGCTGGGAGCCTCCATCGCCACCCTCTCCTCCGGCATCCCCTACTGAAGCTGGCCCTCAGGAATCCGCCAGGGCCTGCTCCAGGGGCAGCAGCTCGTCGTCGATTCCGGCGCGGGTGCGCACCGGGGCATTGAAACCGCGGGCCTTGACGCTGCGGGTCTGCAGAGGCCCGGGGGTGCCGGCCGGCACGGCCAGTCGCAGGGCGAAGGAGGAGCGGCCGGGGGGCACATCACCGATGGATCCCACCCGGGTGCGGTTGGGCAGCACCGGTTCGCCGCTGGCATCGAGGATCAGGCCGAACACGTCGGTGTCGACCACCGGCCGGGAGCCGGGGTTCACCACCACGCCCCGAAGGGCCCAGCAGGTGGCACCGCTGGGGCGGGCCAGTTCCGGCTGGGTGGCCAGGTCGTCAGCGGGGCAGGGCTCCAGCATCACCTCCGAGACCTTCAGGTCGGCGGCGCCGACAGGAGCGGGAGCTCCCAGCAGCAGGGCCAGACTCAGGACCAGAACGGTGAGCAGCCGGGAGAACGAAAGAACGGTTCTTCGCTGCATCACCGCCGATCGCCACTGCCTCCGATCACGTTACGGTCCGCCCGGCTGGCCAGCTTGGCCAGGTTGGCGCTGGCCACATCTTCCAGATCAAGGCCAAGCTCGGTGGCCAGCTGGGCCACATACCAGAGCACGTCCCCCAGTTCCAGTCGCAGGTCGTCACGGACCTCATGGCAGAACACTCCCCCCCGGTCGCGCAGCACCTTCTTCACCTTGTCGGCCACCTCGCCGGCCTCCCCGCAGAGACCCAGGGTGGGATAGATCGCATTGCTGCCGGCATCGGGGTAGCGCGCGGTCTCACTGGAGCGTCGCTGGTAGTCCTGAAAGTCCATTGCAAGCGCGCTCCTGGCAAGTTCGGATGGTAGTTTCCGCCCTTCCCCACGGTCGTCCGATGGCCCCCAACGATCTCATGCGTCGCACAAAGATCGTGGCCACGATCGGACCCGCCACCGAATCCCCGGAGGTGCTTCGGCAGCTGATCCGGGCCGGCGCCACCACCTTCCGGCTCAACTTCTCCCACGGCGATCACAGTGACCACGCCGACCGGATCGCCATCATCCGCCAGGTGGCCCACGAGCTCGGCGTCCACATCGGCATCCTCCAGGACCTGCAGGGCCCCAAGATCCGTCTGGGCCGTTTCCAGGCCGGACCCATCACCCTGGCCAAGGGAGACTCCTTTTCGCTGACCTCCCGGGCCGTCAACTGCGACCACACCATCGCCACGGTCACCTACGACCGACTCGCGGACGAGGTGAGCCTTGGCAGCCGCATCCTGCTTGATGACGGCCGCGTCGAGATGCGGGTGGAGGAGGTGGACGGCCCGGGCCAGACCCTGAAGTGCCAGGTGACCGTGGGCGGGGTGCTCTCCAACAACAAGGGGGTCAACTTTCCCGACGTGCAGCTTTCGATCCGGGCCCTGACCCCCAAGGACCGCCGCGACCTGGCTTTCGGCCTGCAGCAGGGCGTCGACTGGGTGGCGCTGAGCTTCGTGCGCAATCCCTCCGACATGCTGGAGATCCGGGAACTGATCCGCAGCCAGGGCCACAACACGCCGGTGGTGGCCAAGATCGAGAAGTTCGAGGCCATCGACTCCATCGATGCGATCCTGCCTCTCTGCGACGGCGTGATGGTCGCCCGGGGAGACCTCGGGGTGGAGATGCCGGCCGAGGAAGTGCCATTGCTGCAGAAGGAACTGATCCGCAAGGCCAACAGTCTCGGCATCCCGATCATCACCGCCACCCAGATGCTCGATTCGATGGCCTCCTGTCCCCGGCCCACCCGGGCCGAGGTGAGCGATGTGGCCAACGCCATCCTCGACGGCACCGACGCCGTGATGCTCTCCAACGAGACCGCCGTGGGCGACTACCCGGTGGAGGCGGTGGCCACCATGGACCAGATCGCCCGCCGGATCGAGCGCGACTACCCCCAGCGGGTGCTGGACAGCCACATGGCCACCACCATCCCCAACGCCATCTGCCAGGCGGTCAGCAGCATCGCCCGGCAACTCAACGCCGCGGCGATTCTTCCCCTCACCAAGACAGGCTCCACCGCCCGCAACGTCAGCAAGTTCCGTCCCAGCACCCCCATCCTGGCGATCACCGGCGACGTCACGGTGGCCCGCCAGCTGCAGCTGGTCTGGGGCGTCAACCCCCTGCTCATCCAGGACGAGGCCAGCAGCAGCCTCACCTTCAGCGTGGCGATGGCTTCGGCCCAGCAGAAGGGATTGCTCGCAGCCGGCGACCTGGTGGTCCAGACCGCCGGCACCCTGGAGGGGGTCAGCGGCTCCACCGATCTGGTCAAGGTGGGCATCGTCTCGGCCGTGATGGGCCGGGGTGTCGGCATCGGCAGCGGCAGCGTGAGCGGCAAGGTGCGGCTGGCCAGTTCCCCCGAGGACGCGGCCCGGCTCGAGGCCGGCGAGATCCTGGTGGTGAGGGAAACCAGCGCCGCCTACCTGGAGGCGATCCGCAAGGCCCGCGGGGTGATCGCCGAGGAGGAGGGTCGCCAGAGCCATGCCGCCGTGATCGCCGAGCGCCTGGGCATCCCCGTGATCGTCGGGGTGGCCAACGCCACCCTTGAGCTGCGCATGGGGGAGGTGGTGACCCTGGAGGTGCAGGAGGGGGTGGTGCATCGCGGCCCCCAGAGCGCCCATCCCTCGGCCGTGCCCTCGTTCCTCTAGAACCGGGGTTCCACCGGGCCTGCCGCCATGGCCTCCAAGCTGCCGTTCAACGAAACCGTGGGCATGGCGCTGCGGACCCTGCGCTCCAACCGCCTGCGCAGCCTGCTGACCATGCTCGGCATCGTCATCGGCAACGCCTCGGTGATCACCCTGGTGGGGGTGGGGCGAGGCGCCCAGAACCTGGCCGAAAGCCAGCTCAGCACCCTCGGCGCCAACGTGCTGTTCGTGGTGCCCGGCAACAACGACACGCGGCGGCAGGGCATCGAGACCCCCCGCACCCTGGTGCTGGAGGACGCCAAGGCGATCGCCGAGCAGGTGCCGAGCGTGCGTCGGGTCGCCCCCCAGATCACCCTCAACGAGGTGGTGCAGGCCGGGGGATTCAGTTCCTCGGCCTCGATCTCCGGCATCACGCCCGAATTCCTGCCGGTGCGCAGCTTCGAGGTGGCCCGCGGCCGCTTCATCGACCAGCGGGATCTGCAGGGAGCCCGCAACGTGGTGGTGATCGGCCCTGACCTGCGTGACAAGCTGCTGCCCACCGGGGAGGCCCTGGGCCGCCAGCTGCGCATCCGCGACAAATCCTTCGAAGTGATCGGCGTGCTGGCCCCCAAGGGGGCCGTGTTCGGCTCCAACCAGGACGAGAACGCCTACATCCCCCTCAGCACCATGGTGAGCCAGCTGAGCGGAAGGGATCCCACCTACGGGATCAGCCTCACCTTCATCAGCGTGGAGGCCCGCGACGAGGCGAGCACCGGTGCCGCCGCGTTCCAGATCACCAACCTGCTGCGCCAGCGCCATCGGCTGCTGCGGGAGGACGATTTCGCGGTGCGCTCCCAGAAGGATGCCCTCACCATCGTCGGCACGATCACCGGTGGGCTGACCCTGATGCTGGGGGCCATCGGTGCCGTGTCCCTGCTGGTGGGAGGGATCGGCATCATGAACATCATGCTGGTGTCGGTGAGCGAACGCACCGAGGAGATCGGCCTGCGCAAGGCCCTCGGCGCCCGCAGCAGCGATGTGCTGCTGCAGTTCCTGGTGGAGTCTCTGGTGCTGGCCAGCCTGGGGGGCGTCATCGGCAGCGGCCTTGGCCTGGGCACAGTGGCCCTGGTGGCCGCCTTCACGCCCCTTCCGGCCACGATCGAGGCCAGCACCGTGCTGCTGACGGTGGCCCTGTCCGGATCGATCGGTCTGTTCTTCGGCGTGGTGCCCGCAAGGAGGGCGGCACGGCTGGATCCGATCGCAGCCCTCAGAAGCCTCTGACCCCCCTGATGCGCTGCCCAGGGCAGGATCATGGTTCTTAGCCAGTCCGACGCCGCCGGAGAACGGAAAAAAACATAAAGACTGGCGATCCGTCGCGTCGGTCACCAAATGCCCACAGTGGAGAGTGAGTAGATGGGGAAGAAGCAGCCTCAAGGAAGTGTTGGATCAGTTGTCCCGGACAGAACAGATCGACTGCGGGTATCGGAATGGCTCCGACCGCATGGTCATCCTGCGCTGCATCGGACCCGATCAGTTCTTCCTCGAGCGTGTCGTCTTCCCTTTCGAATTGCTCACCTTTTTCTGCCCCGACAGCAGTGAGGTGGAGATCTGGACGCACGGGCTGGGGGGACCCGAACTGCTCGAGTCGATCGAGGCCCATGACCTGGTCGTGGAATCCGTTCCCCCTCCCGAGCCCACCGTGGGCGGCATCGACGCCAACCCCTGGTTGCAGGCCAGCTGATTTCAGGTTGCGGGCGCCGGCGTCCCGGTGACGGGCTCCACAGCCTTAAGGTTGTCAAAAAGCGTTTCAACCATGAATCAGCGCTGGCGTGTCATTGCCCTCTGGCTTCTGCCGATAGCCGTCGCCCTCTTTCTCGGCTGGCAGTTGCTGGGCTCGGGCGGGCGGCTCGCGCCAGGCAGCACCGGCGACCTGTCGGCCCCGCGCAACGCCGCCGTGGCGCGCATGAGCTACGGCCGTTTTCTGGATTACGTCGATGCCGGGCGGGTCACCGCCGTCGATATCTTCGATGGCGGCCGATCCGCGGTGATCGAGGCAGTGGATCCCGACCTCGACAACCGGGTGCAACGGCTCCGGGTCGACCTCCCCGGCGTGGCCCCGGAGCTGATCAACAAGCTCAAGGATCAGGGGATCAGCTTCGATGTGCATCCCCCGAAAACCACCCCTCCCGCCCTCGGGCTGCTCGGCAATCTGCTGTTCCCCCTGTTGCTGATCGGCTCGCTGATCTTCCTGGCCCGCCGCTCCTCGGGCATGCCAGGTGGCCCCGGCCAGGCGATGCAGTTCGGCAAGACCAAGGCCCGCTTCGCCATGGAAGCCGAAACCGGGGTCAAGTTCGATGACGTGGCTGGGGTTGAAGAGGCCAAACAGGACCTCCAGGAGGTGGTCACCTTCCTCAAGACTCCCGAACGCTTCACCTCCGTAGGTGCCAAGATTCCACGCGGCGTGCTGCTTGTGGGCCCCCCCGGCACCGGCAAGACGCTGCTGGCCAAGGCCATTGCCGGCGAGGCCGGGGTGCCCTTTTTCTCCCTTTCCGGCTCCGAGTTCGTCGAGATGTTCGTGGGTGTCGGCGCCAGTCGTGTGCGAGATCTGTTCAAACGGGCCAAGGAGAACAGCCCCTGTCTGATCTTCATTGATGAAATTGATGCCGTGGGTCGCCAGCGCGGAGCCGGCATCGGCGGCGGCAACGACGAAAGGGAGCAGACCCTCAATCAGCTGCTCACCGAAATGGACGGCTTTGAGGGCAACAGCGGCATCATCATCATTGCCGCCACCAACCGTCCCGATGTGCTCGATTCGGCCCTGATGCGCCCGGGTCGTTTCGATCGCCAGGTCCAGGTGGATGCTCCCGACATCAAGGGCCGTCTTTCGATCCTCAAGGTGCACAGCCGCAACAAGAAGCTCGCCGACGATGTCTCCCTTGAGATGATCGCCCGCCGCACACCCGGCTTCACCGGCGCCGACCTGGCCAACCTGCTCAACGAGGCGGCGATCCTCACGGCCAGGCGCCGCAAGGATGCCACCGGCCTGGCAGAGATCGATGACGCCGTCGACCGGATCATCGCCGGGATGGAGGGCAAACCCCTCACCGACGGTCGCAGCAAGCGCCTGATCGCCTATCACGAAGTGGGCCATGCCCTGGTGGGCACCCTGGTGAAGAACCATGACCCGGTCCAGAAAGTCACCCTGATCCCACGGGGTCAGGCCCAGGGCCTCACCTGGTTCGCGCCCGATGAGGAACAGATGCTCGTCAGCCGCGCCCAGCTGCGGGCCCGCATCATGGGCGCCCTGGGCGGTCGTGCGGCCGAGGATGTGATCTTCGGCCATTCGGAGGTGACCACCGGGGCCGGGGGTGACATCCAGCAGGTCGCTTCGATGGCCCGCCAGATGGTGACCCGATTCGGCATGAGCGAGCTGGGTCCCATGTCCCTCGAGACCGGTAACCAGGAGGTGTTCCTGGGTCGCGATCTGATGACGCGAAGCGATGTCTCCGATGCCATCGCCCACAAGATCGATGCGGCCGTTCGCCAAATCGTGCAGAGCTGCTATGTCGACACCGTCAAGCTGGTGGCCGAGCATCGGGCCTGCATGGATCGGCTCGTGGAGATGTTGATTGAAAAGGAAAGCCTCGATGGTGATGAGTTCCGGCTGATTGTCTCGGAGTTCGCCACGATCCCCGACAAGGATCGTTTCTCCCCACTGCTGACGGCCGCCGATTTGCCCCCGTCTCCCCTCCAGGGCTCTGCTGTTCCTGATCCTGCAGAAGCCAGCTGAAGTCTTTTCTTCGGCCCGCGTCCCGATTGCTTCGAATCTGTATCACTTATGTCCGGGGTCTGCAGATGGCAGGCCCTTTTTTCATGCCTCGCCCGCTGTGCCGACGGCCAGCTCCCGCGGCTGGGGAGAGGCAGAACCGTCCGGAGCATCAAAAAGCCGGCTGGAAGCCGGCTTCATTTCCTTGACTGCGTGTCATGGGAACACCCCATGGCCTGTTCATCAAGGAGCTCTCCTGACCGGGGGAAGGCTTCAGACCGGTCGCACAGGGCGCTTCTCGATCACCTTGTCGATCAGTCCGTAGGCCATGGCTTCTGCAGGAGACATGAAGAAGTCCCGATCGGTGTCGATCTGGATCTGCGCCAGGTCCTGACCGGTGCGTTCAGCCAGTTCCCTGTTCAGCTTGTCCTTCAGGTAGAGGATCTCGTCGGCCTGGATACGGATGTCGCTGGCCTGGCCCCTGGCGCCCCCGAGGGGCTGGTGGATCATGATCCGGGAGTGGGTGAGACTGCTGCGCTTGCCCTTGGCACCGGCACAGAGGAGGAAAGCACCCATGCTGGCCGCAAGGCCGACACACACGGTCTGCACATCGGGCTTGATGTGCTGCATGGTGTCAAAGATACCCAGCCCATCATAGACGGAACCTCCGGGGGAATTCACATAGAGAAAGATATCCTTGTCGGGGTCTTCGGCCTCCAGAAAGAGAAGCTGAGCCACCACGCGGTTGGCGGACTCCGCGGTGACCGGTTCGCCCAGAAAGATGATCCTCTCCCGTAACAGACGGGAATAGATGTCGAAGGCCCTCTCTCCACGACCCGACTCTTCGATGACGATCGGGATCATGGGCACCAGGCAGACGTTTGGAACGATCTTACCCAGGCGCTGATCGGGACGAGTGCCTGCAGCGCTAAGGTCGCAGCAATGAAGATTCGAACCGCGTGAGCGCTGCTCTCACCGTCGCCGACAGCAAGCGTGCCTTCCACGGCGCCTTCCCCCATGTCATCGGCCCCCTCTACCGGCGGATGGTTGATGAGTTGCTGGTGGAACTCCACCTGCTCAGCCGCCAGAAGGGCTTCCAGAGTGATCCCCTGTTCGCCGTCGGGCTTGTGCAGGTGTTCGACGGCTTCGCCCGCGGCTACCGCCCCGATGAGCAGAAGGCTCCTCTGTTCGAAGCCCTGTGCGCCTCCTCGGGATTCGACGGCCCCGAGCTGCGTCGTCAGGCCGCCGAAGCGCTGGCGGCCATGGGACGCCACAGCCAGCAGGAGGTGCGTCAGTGGATCGAGCACCAGGGGGAAGGTGCCCCCCACCCGGTGTCGACTGCCCTGGCCAGCATCCGACGGCCGCATTTCCACTACTCCCGGCTGATGGCCGTGGGCCTGCTGGCTCTGCTGGAACAGGCTCTCGCCGATGACGCCATGGAGCCCCTGGCCCTGCGCCAGCTCGCCCATGACATCGGCGAGTCGATCGGCCTGCTGCGCGAGCGGCTGGACAAGGACCTGTCCCTTTATGCGAGCAACCTGGAGAAGATGTCCATGGCAGTGGAACTGATGGAGGAGACCGTGGCGGCTGAACGGCGCCGCCGGGAGCGGCAGGAACTCACCGGTTCACCCGAAGGCGTCCCCACAGCCGGCTGACTCCAGCGCTTCGCCCCCCGGGTTGGAGCGGTGCCGCTTCCATCCAGAGCTGGTCGGAGCGGCGCACCAGTTCGGGCATCTGCTCGGGAAGCAGCCCCAGCAGGTCGAGGGCCTGGGGACGGACCTGCATCCGCAGCGCTCCGTCCCCGGAAGCCTGATCCCCCGTGGTGGTGGTGACGATGGGAGCCCCCCGGGAGGGGACGGGGCCGAGGAAGAGCTGCAGCTGGGGGGTGGGTCCGGTTTCGCCGATCCACCGCCAGCCGCCCAGCACCACTCCGTCCTTGCGGCGCCAGGCGGCGGGGGCCGCAGAGGCCTGCTCCAGGTCCTGGGCCTGGAGCGAACGGGCCAGCCCTGCCAGGAGCTGGCGCCAGCCCTGCCGGTCGTTGCCAACCGCCACCTGAAGTTCCAGGGAGGCCTGAAAGGGGCCGCTCGCCTGGGGCAGGAGTCGCAGCCGGAAGGGAGAGCGCCGCAGCAGGGCCAGGCCCCTGGTGTCGATGCCGTAACGGGCCGCCAGTGGATCCCGGATCAGCTGGCGTGACAGCAATCCCCGGAACAGCTGCTCAAGGGAGGAACCCTGCAGTTCCAGCAGGACATCCGCCGGCAGCGGCGCCAGGGATGGGGCCGTCTCGCGGGAACCGGTCGGGACCATCGACCCCGTTCCGGCGCTGGCACGGGTCGCCGCTTCCCCCTGCCACCGGACTCCTTCAGAATCGAGGCCGAGGGAGAGGCACCCCTCCTGATAGGCCTCCAGCAGCGGGGCCACCTGGCCCACCAGCACACCCAGGCCGGCCGCGTTCCAGAACACCCCCTGGCCGTTCTCCAGGCGCGGCAGGCAGGCGTTGTAGAGCCCTCGTCCGGCACGCTGTTCGGGGCGGAGCTGGTCCCTGAGCAGGCGACGGGAGAGGGGATCGGGAGCCACCACCAGCAGGTTGCCCACCCGCAGGCCATTGGCGGGGAGGGGTCTCTGCTCGCCCTCCCCGGCGGGGTCCTGCACCGCCAGGTAGGCGGCCCCATCGGTGTGCATCCCCCAGAACTGCCACCAGAGGCGTCGCTGCTGCCGCCACAGGCGGGGGGCCAGGTCCTCGCCGAGGCGCTGCCTCCAGAGGGCCGGCACGGGACGCTCCGGACTGGCCGGGAAGCTCTGCAGCAGGCTCGCCGTCGCCATCAGCTGTTCCAGACCCTGGGCCCTGGGCCGGGGCCAGCGCCAGAGGGCAAGACTCGGCAGCAGCAGCAGCAGCAGCAGCGTGGCGGTGGTCAGCGGCAACGGGAGCCTGACCCGTGGGAGCCGGGGCAGCCGCAGCAGATCGGGCAGGCGGCTCATGGGTTCGCCGTTTCGGCCCGACCGTAGAGGGTGGTGCGCTGCAGCGCCGGTCGCCCCAGCCGGGCGGCGGCGGCCCGCAGGGTGGCGGGTGTCTGGCGGGTACCGCCGAGGGCTCCTGCCATGGTGGTGATGTGCTCCTCCATGAGGGTGCCGCCCAGATCGTCGCAGCCCCAGCGCAGGGCCTCGGCTGCCACCGGCAGGGTGAGCTTCACCCAGCTGGGCTGGTGATGGACAAACCAGGATCCGAGCAGCAACCGGCACTGGGCCGTGAGGGCAAGCATGGCGGCAGGGTCGGGCTGATCACGCCCCACCTTCCGCCGCAGGGGAGCCGGGGCCGCCGCTCCCACGAACGGCAGCAGCACGAACTCGCTGAAGCCGGGCAGTCCGCGGCGGTGGGCGTCTTGCTGCACGGCCACCAGGGTGAGCAGGTGGGCGGCCCGATCGGCGGCACTCTCCAGATGACCGGCCATCAGCGTGGCCGTGGTGGCCAGCCGCTGCCTGTGCACCTGCAGAATCACGGCCACCCAGGCACGGGCGGAGAGCTTTTCGGGGCAGATCAGGCGTCGCACCGGATCGCTGAGCACTTCGGCAGCCGTCCCCGGCACGGAGCCGAGACCCGCCGCCTGGAGCTCGACCAGGACCCGATCGAGGGGCAGTCCGTCGCGCTCGGCGATGAAGAGGAGCTCCTGGGGAGAGAAGGCATGCAGATGGATCCCCGGCGCCGCCTGCCGGAGCCGCAGCAGCAGATCGACGGCGAAGGCCAGGTGGCTGCCGCCCAGCTGGGCCTCCGGATCGAGACCGGCCTGCAGACAGAGCTCGGTGGCCCCGACCCGCTGGGCCTCCGCCGCCCGCCCCTCCAGCTCCTGCAGTGGGAGCCGGTAGGCACCAGGGGTGTCCCCGTCCCTGCGGAAGGCACAGAAATGACAGCGCAGCACGCAGTGGTTACTGGTGTTGAGATTGCGGTTGACGACAAAGGTGACCCCATCGCCCACCAGGGAGCGGCGCAGGGCATCGGCGGCGCTGCGCAGTTGCTCCCGTTCACCACCCCGTTCGAGCAGGGCCAGGGCCAGACCGGGCAGATCACTCTGCTGCAGAGACGCAGACCCATCCCCGGCCAGCTTGGTGTGCGCCGCATCCAGGGAGGCGACGAGAGAGGACAGCGGCAGCCCCCGGAAAGGGCCCGCACGCTCGGGGAGCGGGGGCGGCTGCAACAGCGTTCCGGCGTCCTCCCAGGCCTCGGGGGAGAGGCTCACGAACGGGAGCGGCCTTCCTGCGCCCTGCGGCGACGCTTGTCGCGCCATTCCACGGTGGAGAGATAGATCACGCCGATGCTGACGAACAGCAACAGGGCGGAAGCGAGGCCCGCCAGCAGGGTGGTGGTGGGAAAGGCCAGATCAGAAACCGATGCTGTTGTCACCGTTGCGGCCCCACACCACCATGGCGATCGAGAACGTGAAGATGGCCGCCAGGGCAGACCAGCCGAGGGTGATCAACATCGAGCCCGCTTGAGAGATGAACGCATGTTACCTACGCTGGTGACCGGCAGTCACTGGAGGTTCATGGTCGTCACGCCATCCCGGAGCCCCTCCGAGGCAAGCCAGGGCCTGCGGGAGCGCTACCCCCACGTGAACGTGATCGTCCTCGACGACGATGTCAACACGTTCCAGCACGTGGTGGACGTCCTGGTGCGCCATCTGCCCGGGATGCAGCCCGACCGGGCCTGGGGGCTGGCCCACCGCATCGATGGGGAAGGCTCGGCGGTGGTCTGGAGCGGTCCCCTGGAGCAGGGGGAGCTATACCACCAGTTGCTGGCTTCTGAAGGCCTGACGATGGCGCCCCTGGGCCGGGGCTGAGCGATCCCCATGGCCCGGCTCGTGATCACCCACAGCACCTACGTGGAGGGCCTGATCCCCCTGCTCAGGAAGCTGGCCACCCTGCCGGACATCGACACGATCACACCGGCGGTGATCACCCGGGTGCGGGGCCGGAGCCACGGCCTGCGGCTGCGGGTGTCAAGCCCGATCACCGGAGGCCACAAGCTGCTGGCCCGGCGAGGCAGCACAGCCCAGGAGGTCTTCGTGGTCACCCGGCTGAGCCGGGATCAGCTGCAGGATCACCTGGATCGGCTGGCGAGCTGAGCAGGGTGGTGGGGGCGGCCCGCTCGTAGACGGCGGGAGCGCCGAACCGGGCGTAGGCACCACCCTCACGGAACCAGACCTTTCCCTCCTCCACGCACAGGTCCGTGGGGTGGAGCCCCCAGCGGCGCTCCAGGTAGGCGGCGGCGGCGGCCCCGTCGATGCTGGGCTGTCCCCAGGCCACGATGGCCAGGGCCAGAGCCCTGATCCGCAGGGCTCCGCCCTGGCTCTCCTGGATCTCCTCCTCCAGCAGGAAAGTGCGGTAGTCACCTCCCGGCTCCTCCTCCAGGGAATATTTCTGCAGGTACAGGGCGCGGGCCCGGGGAAACACCGGCCCCGGCGCCCGGGCGAGCAACCGCTCGAAAGACTGCTGGAAGCTGGGAGACTCGCTGACCACGGCGGCGATCGGACGTCCTTCCAGCATGCCTGGCGGGTGCCGCAGCCATGATGCGGGTCCCTGTCATCCATTCCATGGCCTGTTCTGCCGAGGACCTCGCCGCCGCCCTGCGCTGGCGCTACGCCACCAAACAGTTCCTGCCGGGAAAGCGGATCCCGGAAGCGATCTGGACCGCCCTGGAGGATGCCCTGGTGCTGAGCCCCTCCAGCTACGGGCTGCAACCCTGGAAATTCCTGCTGGTCGAGGACCCTGCCCTGCGGGACACCCTGCGGCCCCACTCCTGGGACCAGTCCCAGATCACGGACTGCTCCCACCTGGTGGTGTTCCTGGCCCGACGGGACATCGAACCGGACGACCTGGACCGGCTGATCCTGGCCACCGCCGAAGCCCGGGGTCTGACACCGGACCAGCTGGCTCCCTACCGGGCGATGATGGAGAAGGATCTGATCAACGGCCCGCGCAGCGGAGCGATCGATCGCTGGGCCAGCAATCAGCTCTACATCGCCCTGGGCACCTTTCTCACGGCAGCGGCTCTGCTTGAGGTCGACGCCTGCCCGATCGAAGGCTTCTCACCGGCCGACTACGACCGGATCCTCGACCTTGAGAACAGCCCCTACCGGAGCTGCGTGGTGTGCGCGGCCGGATATCGCGACCCCGAGGACCGCTATGCGTCCCTGGCCAAGGTGCGGTATTCAGCCGAGGAACTGATCGAGACCCGTTGATCAGAAAAGGGGGTGGACCACCGTGCCGTCTTGCCCCAGTGTTCGACCTGGAAGAACCAGATGGGGAGTCAGGGGGCGGGGCTTCGTTTCCGACGACGAGGTCGGTATACGTTGCCGTCGCTGATGACTCCCCGTGTCGAAAGGGAGTCAGATCAGAAACTGTGAAAGGCAGTCACCAACACAGCAGTCCTTGGTCATCTTAAGGGGTGTCAGAGCTTGAGAGCGGCCAGATGGCCCGCACCTGCTCCAGCCGGCGCCCCATCTCCCGCTGGCGCTCCCCTGGGCTGACTCCCTGGAGCAGCAGAGTGAGGTGGCCGAGCTTGCGGCCGGCACCGCCGCCCTTCTTGCCATACCAGTGCAGGTGGGCCCCCGGCAGGGCTTCCAGCACCCGCCGCCGTTGCAGCTGCTCGGGGTCGCCGTCGTCAGGGCCGAGCAGATTCACCATCAGGGCGCCGGGGACCAGCGGCTCGGTGGACCCCATCGGCAGGCCGGCGACGATGCGCACCTGCTGGGCGAACTGACTGGTGCGGCAGGCCTCGATGGAGAAATGGCCTGAATTGTGGGTGCGTGGCGCCAGCTCGTTGACCTGCAGACCGGCCTTTCCATAGAAGAACTCGATCGTGAGCACTCCCACATAGTCGAGGGCGGTGAGCACGGAGGCGGCCACATTGCGGGCGAACACCTCGACCCGGTGATCCACGGGAGCGGGGAACAGCACCCAGTCGCAGACCCGCCGGTGCTGATGGGTCTGCACCAGCGGGAAGCAGGCCACCTGGCCATGCCGGTCGCGGCAGGCCACCAGCGCCAGCTCCTGATCGAAGCTCACCAGCTCCTCGAGGATCCAGTCGTCGGGATCGACCCGGCCCAGCAGCTCCTCGAGCGCGGACCGGTCGGGAAGGGGAATCGTGCCCCGCCCGTCGTAGCCGCCGCGGCTGGCCTTCGCCATCAGGGGGAAGGCGAAGCCATCGGGCAGGCGCGGCACGGGAGGGGCGGGAAGGGGGGGCGGCTCGGCCAGCCCCGGGCCCGCCTCCGGGGCCAGGCCGGGGGCGAGCGGGATGGGCCGCAGCACCTCGGCCAGGGGGCACCAGCGGGGGGCCGGCAGATGCAGGTCGTTGAGCAGCCGGCGCTGGGATGCCTTGCTGATCAGGGGCCGGAGGGCATCGAGCGCCGGCCGGAAGGCCAGACGGGGACCCTCAAGGGCGCTCAGGGCCTCAAGGGGGATCCACTCGTTCTCGAAACTGATGGCGCCGCAGCGGCTGGCCAGCTGACGGGTGGCCTCCACGTCATCGACGGGCGCCAGCACCACGCTGGCGGCGCAGCGGGTGGCCGGGTCGTCGGCAGCGGGGGTCTGCACGTGCAGGGCCACCCCCAGCTCCCGGGCGGCCTCCGCGAGCATCCAGGCCAGCTGACCGCCCCCCACGATGCCGATGGCGTCGATGGCAGCGGAGGGGGACTGGGTCATGGGTTCCGCGGTGGTCTTCACCCTGGACGGTCGCTCGAACCGGGGCACCAGCCTGCCATCAGGGGGGAACGGCTCACTGGAGCGGGTTCTCGGCGGCGAAGGCGTAGCGGATCAGGCTGAGCAACAGCACGATCAGGAACAGGGCCAGGCCCACCGTGCAGGCATAGCTGATCTCCAGTTCGGAGAAGGCCTGGTCATAGACGTAGTAGACGATGGTGCGCGTGCTGTCGGCCGGCCCCCCCTGAGTCATCAGGTAGACCTCCTCGAACACCTTGGTGGCGCCGATGGCCGAAATCACCGCCACCAGAGTGATGTAGGGCCGCAGCAGGGGCAGGGTGATGTCGACGTGGCGGCGCCAGCCCTCGCTGCCATCGAGGGCCGCCGCCTCGTAGAGGTCGGCGGAGATCCCCTGCAGGCCGGCCACGAAGATGACCATGTAATACCCCAGACCCTTCCAGAGGGTGACCAGCATCACCGAGGGCAGGGCCAGGCCGGCGGAGGTGAGGAAGCCGATCGGGCTGAAGCGATCCCCCAGCAGGACGCTCAGCCAACCGTTGATCAGGCCGTTCTCGGCGTACAGCCAGCGGAAGGCGATCGCCGCCACCACCAGCGAGACGAGAACGGGGGTGTAGAAGGCACCCCGGAACCAGTGGATGCCCGGCAGCTGGCGGTTGACCAGCACCGCCAAGGCCAGGGCGCCGAGCACGATCGGGGGCACCACTCCCACCAGATAGAGGAACGTGGTGCCTGCCACCTTCAGCAGCATCGGATCGGCCACCAGCCGGCGGAAATTGGCCAGGCCCACGAAGGTGAGCGGCTGACTCACATCCAGCCCGGTGCGGGTGAAGCTGATCACCAGGGCCATGGCCGCCGGAATCAGCACCGAGATGGCGAGCAGCACCAGGGCCGGGGCCAGAAACGCCCAGGCGGCGCGCGTGGGCGCCGGTGCGCCTGGAGAGAACAGGGGCATCGATGCATCCTGCCGGAAACGGGAACGCTTCTCCACCACCTCCCATCCCGGCCGCCATGACCCGAACGCCATCGCGGTGGACAATGACGACCTCCGAGGGTCCCGACCATGACCTGCGATCCCCAGGCCCGATGACGCCCGATCCGGCGGGCGTGCTGAGGAGCGTGTTCGGCTACGCCAGCTTCCGTGGTCCCCAGGCGGCGATCGTCGCCCATGTCTGCGGGGGGGGATCAGCCCTGGTGCTGATGCCCACCGGCGGCGGCAAATCCCTCTGCTACCAGATACCCGCCCTCTGCCGCCCCGGCACGGCAGTGGTCATCTCGCCCCTGATCGCCCTGATGCAGGACCAGGTGGCGGCGCTGCGCCAGGCGGGGGTGCGCGCCGCCGCCCTGCATTCGGCCGAGAGCCCCGAGGCGGTCGCCGCCACCTGGCGGGAGCTGCAGGCCGGCCGTCTGGAACTGCTCTACGTGTCCCCGGAGCGGCTGCTGGCCGGCGATCTGATCGAGCGGCTGGCCCAGCTGCCCCTGGCCCTGTTCGCCATCGACGAGGCCCACTGCGTCTCCCAGTGGGGTCACGATTTCCGGCCCGAATACCTGCAGCTGGCGGTGCTGGTGGAGCGCTTCGCCACCACTCCCCGCATCGCCCTCACCGCCACCGCCGACCCCCGAACCCGGGCCGAGATCGTCCAGCGGCTTGCCCTGGAGCAGGCGGCGGTGTTCACCGCCAGCTTCGATCGCCCCAACATCCGCTACCTGCTGCGGGACAAACTGGAACCCCAGCGCCAGCTGCTCGACTTCCTTGACGGCCAACGGGGCCACTCGGGAATCGTCTACGCCCGCTCCCGCAAGCGGGTGGAGCAGTTCGCCGCCGCCCTGGTGGCCGCGGGCCACGACGCCCTGGCGTACCACGCCGGGCTCAGCGCCGAGCAGCGTGCCGCCGGCCTGGAACGCTTCCGCCACGGCAGCGGTGTGGTGGTGGTGGCCACGATCGCGTTCGGCATGGGCATCGACAAGCCGGACGTGCGCTTCGTGGCCCATGTGGACCTGCCCAAGAGCCTGGAGGCCTACTACCAGGAAACGGGGCGGGCCGGCCGGGACGGCCTCCCCGCCGTCGCCTGGATGGTGCACGGCGCCGGCGACGTGCCGCAGCTGCGGCGCTTCATCGAGGACTCCGAGGCCGACCCGGAGCAGAAACGCATCGAGCATGGCCGGCTCGACGCCCTGATCGGTTTCGCCGAGGCCTCCAGCTGCCGGCGCCAGATTCTGCTGAGCTACCTGGGCGAACCGGGCTCCGATCCCTGCGGCAACTGCGACATCTGCCTGGAGCCGGACCAGGGCACAGATGTCACCGAAGCGGCCCGCAAGGCCCTCTCGGCCGTGTACCGCACCGGCGGCCGCTTCGGTGCCGCCCACCTGGTGGATGTGCTGCTGGGTGGCGATACGGCAAAGATCCGCAGCCAGGGCCACGACCGGCTGGGGGTTCACGGGATCGGCCGGGAGCTGGATCGGGGCCAGTGGCGCACCCTCTTCCGCCAGCTCACTGCCCGCGGGTACCTGATGAGCAGCACCGACGGCCATGGTGGGCTCGCGTTCGGCCCCGACACCCTGGTGCGGCCGCTGCTGCGAGGGGAGCAACGCCTGGAGATGCGCCTGCCGCCGCCGGCCAGGGTACGTCGCGGGGAACGGGCCGAGGCAGGCCCCGGCGGTGCCCCCTCCACGGGCAACGCCGACCCCGATCTCCTGGCGGCCCTGAAGACCTGGCGGCTGGAGCAGGCCCGGCAGCAGGGGGTGCCCCCCTATCTGGTGTTTCAGGACCGCACCCTGATCACCATCGCCGAGCGCCACCCCGTCGACCGGGAGGAGCTTTCCGGGATCTACGGCATCGGCCAGGCGAAGCTGGCCAGCTACGGCGCAGCGGTGCTTGCCCTGGTCAGCCGGCACCCCGCACCGGCCTAGCCTCGGCACCCGTCGCCGCTTCGTCCGTGCCGCAGGAGTACCGCACCATCACGGTGTCCCTGGCCGCCGATCCCTACCCCGTCCTGATCGCTGAGGGTCTGCTCGGTTCGCTCGGGTCCCTGCTGCTGGAGCGGGGGTTCCGCAGCGGCACCAGGGTGCTGGTGGTGACCAACCCGGAGGTGGAGGGCTTTCACGGCGCCCGGGCGCTGGCGAGCCTGGCGGCCGCGGACTTCGACGTGCGGACGCTGGTGGTGCAGGCCGGAGAGGAACACAAGACACCTGCCACGGTGGCGGCGATCCACGATGCCGCCTTCGCCCACCGCCTGGAACGGGGCTCCCTGATCGTCGCCCTCGGGGGCGGCGTGGTGGGCGACATGGCAGGCTTCGCCGCCGCCACCTGGCTGCGTGGCATCGCCGTGGCTCAGGTCCCCACCACCCTGCTGGCGATGGTGGATGCCGCCATCGGCGGCAAGACGGGGGTGAACCATCCCGGGGGCAAGAATCTGATCGGCGCCTTCCATCAGCCGAAGCTGGTGCTGATCGACCCACTGGTGCTGGCCACCCTGCCGGAACGGGAATTCCGCGCCGGCATGGCGGAGGTGATCAAGTACGCCGTGATCGGTGATGGGGTTCTGTTCCAGGACCTGGAGGCGGCCGTCGGCCGGACGCCGCAGGGCCTGTCCAGCCGCCAGGCCCTGGGGCCCGTGCTGCTCCAGCGCCTGCTGGAGCGCTCCGCCGCCGCCAAGGCCCGGGTGGTGGCGGCCGACGAGCGGGAGGGGGGCCTGCGGGCGATCCTCAACTACGGCCACACCCTGGGCCATGCGGTGGAGAACCTCAGCGGTTACGGCACCTGGCTGCACGGGGAGGCGGTGGCCCTGGGGATGCTGGCCGCCGGAGACATCGCCGTGGCCATGGGGCTGTGGAGCCAGGCGGACCAGGACCGCCAGCGGCGGCTGATCGTCGCGGCGGGCCTGCCCACGGACTGGCCGGCCCTCGATCCCGAAGCGGTGCTGGCCTGTCTGCAGGGAGACAAGAAAGTGCGGGACGGCAAGGTGCGCTTCGTTCTGCCCACCGGCGTGGGGTCAGTGACGATCCGGGACGACGTCGCGTCGGCCACGATCAGGACAGCCCTGGATCAGGTCGCTTCGGTTTGCTCCCCATGACATGGACACGCCGGCCTCCCGGCTGTGGCGGGCGAAAGACTCCGGCCGTCGGGTTTATCCATTCTCTTTCGCTGACAGGAACGGCGCGCGTCCCCCGTATCGGGGACCATCTCCTGAAGGTTCTCCATCACTGAGCGGCCCATGACCCGTCGTCCTAGCCGGTTCTCCAGCTTCCTGAGCCAGCCCTTGCGACGACTTGGTGGCCTGGTCAGGGCCCTCGGACTGGCAGGCGACGGCAACGACAGAGAGGCCACCGAGGCGGAACAGGGATCGGCCGGTTCCCCGGAGGAGGCCTCAGCATCGGCGGCCGAGGCGCCGCGCCAGCAGCCAGAGGCACCGGCCCCTGTGGCGTCCAGCGAGCAGACCGCCGACCCGGCCACATGGGTGTCCTTCCTGCCCCGGGATCCCCAGTGGGCCCAGGTGCGCTGGGCCATCGCCCCGGGCGACAGGAGCCAGGCTCTGGCCGATGGAGCCACCCAGTTGTGCCTGCGGGTGGCGGACGTGACCGGCCTGGGAGGCGGCTTCACCCATCCCCACACCCTCCAGGAGGTGGTGGTCGAGAGCCATGCCACCGAGTGGTACATGCCGGTGCCCCTCTCCGGCCGCGACTACCGGGTGGAGCTCGGCTTCCGCAGGGGCGGAAGCGGCGGCTGGATCTCCCTCGGTTTCTCAAGCACCGCCCATGTGCCGGCCGTGGACACTCCGTTCACCCCGGTGGCCGATCCCTTCGTCGCCTTTTCCCTCCAGTCCCCGGATGGCGGGCTGTTCGAGCCGGCTGCGGCGCGGGATGTCCACGCCGATCTGCACGAACGCCTCTACCAGAGCGCCACCCGGCCGTTGCGCCGCCTGGGCCGCGGATCCGAGGCCTTCCATGAGATCGATTCCG
>NZ_JAFKRG010000036.1 GCF_019038415.1 Synechococcus sp. CCY 9618
TCGAGGCCGTGGCCGCCGACGGGGAACAGAAGCGCAGCATCACCATGGAGTTCCGCCGCACCACCCCGGAAGCCGATGTGAACACCCGGGAAGAGGCCCAGCCGGAGTGGTTCTGAATCGACTTGTGAACGGTTTCAGTGACTCTCGCGCAGCTGCTCGGTGCAGATCGTGATGCACTCACCGTCATCCAGGGAGCAGGTGGTGATGCAGGCGAAGTACTGGTCGACAGGATCTCCGGCCTCCTCCTCAACGGCGATCAACATCTCCGATCCCGCTGCTGGATCCTGGCTGAGCAGGTAGGTTGAAGTACTGAATTCTCCGTGGACCTGGCCGCCTTGTCCGCCATGGAATGCCGTTGACATCATCATTCCCTCAAGATCGGATTTCACCCTACGTCTCATCCTCTGTATCCCCTAATTGTTTGAGCATTCCTGCTCAAACAATCATGAGGAGATGTGAAGTCAGGCCACCGGTGGCGTGAATCGGGCGCATCAGACTTCCGGCTGGCTCAGGAACAGGGGGAGCTGTTGTCCCCCACCCGTCGGTCCGCCTCGGGTGAAGGCGATCCAGCGGAAATCCCCGAGGGCGGCAGGATCCACCAACCGCAACAGCGACTCCCGCCGTTTCAGCAGTTCCTCCAGCCGGGCCGGCTCCCCCGACTGGAGGGCGTGCAGCCGCTGGGCGAGGCCCAGGGCCAGCAGGGCCTCCCCCTGGCGGCAGCTCCCAAGCAGTGACCAGCCTCCCTCCCGGGCCGCCTCGTTCAGGCTCTCCAGGCAGAGGTGGGCCGTCAGGTCCCAGTGACCCGGATCCCTCAGGGGATCGTCGCTGGCCTGCTGAAGCCGGTAGGCCATCAGGGTGCCGTTGGAGCGCTGGGGCGCGTAGTAGCGATGGGCCTCGTGGGCGTAATCGATCACCAGCAGCGTGCCCTCGGCCAGGGCTCCGGCGCAGGCGGCCAGCCAGGGGGCCAGGCCGGGATGGAGTTCACTGCGCCAGCCCTCCGGGCGTCGTCCGTCGAGGGGGAGCAATCCCAGGCCCTCCAGCTGGCTCAGCAGCGGCTCCGCCAGGGGCTCAGCAGCCTCCAGGGCCAGCCGGTCGTCGACCAGCAGCACCCGCTGTCGACACCAATGGTCGCCACGGCGTTCGATTCTCTCCACGGCGAGGGCATCCAGCACCTCGTGGGCCAGCACCACGCCCCGCAGCGGTGTCGTCGCCAGGGCCGTGAAATCGGCCCAGCGCACCGGCAGGGGAGAGGCCTGAAGGAGCCGCCGTTGCCGCTCGGCCATGCCGGCGTTCGGCTCCACCAGCACCAGTTCCGTCCGTTCGGCCAGATGGGGCCAGCCGGCCTGCAGAGCCTGGGCCAGCTGCAGGGCGAGCTGACCTTCACCAGGACCGGTCTCCACCAGGGCCAGGGGGGCGCCCCGGGGGAGGCGCTCCAGCCACTGGGCCACCTGGGGAGCGAGCAGCTGGGCGAACTCCGCAGACAGCGACGGAGCGGTGACGAAATCCCCGTGGGGCCCGATCGAGAGGCGGCCGCTGCCATAGGCGCCGTGCTCCGGATCATGCAGGACCCACTCCATGTAGGTGAGGAAGGGCACCGAGCCCCCCGCCCGGAGCAGCCGCTGCCGCAGCCAGGCCGGAACGGCCCGGGGTCCCGGTTGGACGGTCTTCACGCAGCGACGGAGCGACTCGGTGAGAATGCTGCCCGACGGAAGGGAAACCAATGGCGACAGCGAAGCCGGCAGCGGGCGCGAGGCAAACCACGGGGTCCGGGCCCCTGAGGAGCCGACTGGGAGCCCTGCTGGCCGCTCTCGCCCTCGTGCTGCTCACCTGGCTGCTGCCGGAAACCGGCGTCGCCTTCGCGGCGGATAACCCCCAGCTCCTGCCCGATCACCCCACCCCGGTGATCGACCTGGCCAAGGCCCTCACGGACGGTGAACGGGGGGTGCTGGAGACGGAGCTGGAGGAGTTCGAAGCCAGCAGCGGCTGGAAGCTGCGGGTGCTGACCCAGTACGAGCGCACCCCGGGCCTGGCGGTGAAGGGATTCTGGGACCTGGACGAGCGCAGCCTGCTGCTGGTGGCCGATCCCCGCGGCGGCAACCTGCTCAACTTCAACGTGGGTGAGGCCCTGTTCGCCCTGATGCCCCGCACCTTCTGGGTGGAGCTCCAGACCCGCTACGGCAACCAGTTCTACGTACGCGACAACGGCGAGGACGGCTCCATCCTCTCGGCGATCCACGCCGTCAAGGGATGTCTGGCCATCGGTGGCTGTCAGGTGGTTCCTGGCCTGCCGCGGGAGCAATGGATCCTGACCCTCTGCACCTCGATCCTCGGCGGATTGATCGTGGGCTTCGCGGCCTTCCCACGCCAGGAGGGCCGCCGGATCGAATGGACCTGGGTGCTGCTGCTCTCCCCCCTCTGGATGATCCTGTTCGTGGCCCTGGGCATGGGACCGATCATCACGCGCACCCACGATGTGCTGCCGCTGCTGCGCAACACCCTGGGGTTCCTGGGTGCTTCGGTGGTGGCCTATCTGATCGCCCAGAAAACCCTGGGAGGGGTGCGGCTGGAGGGGAAGGGCGATGCCTGAGCGCCGGCTGGCTGAACGCCCTGACCGGGGAGCTCAGGGATTGGCTGCCCCAGCACCGACCTTCTCGAGCCGGCAGGAAAGGCTGTCGTCGTCACAGACCGGCGGCAGCGGACGAATGGCCACGTCCTCCCAGACGGCGGCAGCTTCGTCGCGGAGCTGGGCCAGGTTCTGCTCGTAGAAGCGACGCAGGTCGGTGAAACGCTTCACGGGCTGTCCGTAGAAACTGCGGCCGGCGAGGGTGGGGAAGGAGGCCCATTCGGGGGCCAGACGGGCGGCCAGACCTGGGGTCAGCTCGCCACGGTCGGCAAGCTGGAGCGCTCCGCGACGCTGCACCAGGAACAGGGCGGCCTGATCCTGGGACTCGGGCTGGAAGTCGGCGATGCCGAGGGCCCGGGTGACCATGGTCCAGGTGAAGGGCATGAACTGGTAGGCACCGGCGGCGGCACTGGCGTAGCGGGCGGTGCGCATCACCCGGTTGGGATGGCGGTCGAGGGAGTCGAAGAGACTGCCGCCGAACAGGATGCGATACCCCACGTCATGGCCGTTGGCCCAGGTTCCCTCGGCGTAGCGGATGGTGTTGAGCAGGGCCCGCCGCTCCGGAGTGATAGCGAAGACACGGGGAGTGGCTGCCGCCGCAGGCAGCACGGCCACCGACCTGGGGCCGTTGACGGACCCCCCGTTCAGGGTCCAGGTGCTGGAGGCCTCAAGGGCCCTGGCCGGCTCTGCCAGGGAAAGGCTGAGGCCGGTGAAGGCGAGCAGCAGATGGGAGCTCTGAAAAATCCGCAAAAGAGAGGGAGGCGAAGGGCAGATGAGTGGAGCATTCTGTTCATGGAGAACGGATTGCACCCGGTTGTTGTGCTCATGTCTCCATGTCTTCGGAAGCACGACATCAGGATGTCGTCGTGATCCCGTCGCAAGGAAAGTGGATTCTTAGCCCTCAAACTTCGCGGTAATTTGCCGACGAACGGCCCGAACCGATTCCCTCTTCGTGACGGTCACACAACTGTCTACCAGTATCAAGAATGACGCTCAGCGTTCGAGATACAGGGAGGGACTGAATTTTCGCGATCTCGTTGAACAGATGATCAAATCCTGAAGGTCTGCGCGATAGGGACTGCTGATCGGCCCTCCGCCAGCGCCACGATCGCCCGGGCCGCTGTAGCCGCCCCGTCGTCCGCCAGGGGGCCGTCCAGGGGCGGAAGCAGGGGCTGATCCAGTTGCCAGTCCCCGCGGCGGAACTGGTCCTGGCTGAGCAGACGGTGCCGGCCATGGAGGCGCAGGTCCTCCTCCAGCACCGGGGCCTCGGCGAATCCCTCCCGGTGCACCAGATGAATACCCACTCCCTGGCTGAAGGCCTCACAGAAGCTGCTGTAGCCCGGTTTGGTGATCAGTCGCCCCGTCAGGGGCATCAGATCAAGCGGACGTACCCCCTCCGGCAGGCGACGGCCGTTGGGGACCTCCGCCAGGACGGGATCGGGTCCGATGAACACATGCTGCGGCCAGCGGGCCATCCAGGCGGGATCGATCGCCATGCCCAGGCCGCCGAAGCTGACCAGCACCACCCGCTCCCGCTCCGCCGGCAGGCCCAGATCCTCCGCCAGCCGGCGGGTCTCAAGGCGGGGCCGGGAGCAGGTCAGGCCCAGCCGCACCTCAGGCAGCCCCCAGTCCATGGGCAGGGACAGGGGGCAGTGGAGCAGCAGATCGCCCCGGGCATAGCGCCGGCGATGCTGCTCCACCCAGGGCCGGAACGCCGGGCCCATGGGTGCGTGGATGGCATCCCAGCCGAAGCTGGCCAGCCACACCAGGGGCGCCCCCAGACGGCCGGCCAGAAGCGCAGCGGCCGGTGGCACATCCCCCAGCAGCAGCAACGGCTCCTGCTGGGCCGCGAGCCACGCGGCCTCGCCATCGACCCGCTCCGGCAGCTCGGCCTCGAGGGCTTCGAGTGCCGTCAGGGTGGCCGAGGCATCGGCCCCCAGGGCATCCGCCTGAATCACACCGACGTCCCAGCGGCAGGGTCGGTGCTCAAAGGGAACCCGGCCGAAGGACAACCGCAGAAACGCTTGCGGCAGTCCGGTGGAGAGCACCAGACGCCAGTCGGGCCGCAGATCCGCCAGTTCCGTCAGCACCGCTGCCGTTCGGGAGCCGTGGCCGTAGCCATGGCTGCTGATGCAGGCATAGATCAGCATGCCCGGCGCAGGGCCATCAGCAGGCACTCAGCACGCCTGGCGCCGGCTGGACCGCTCGCCACAGGGTCTGCTCGTAATGCAGGGCACCGTCGATCCCGTACCAGCGATGGCTGATGTGTCGCAGCTCGCCGTCCCGGAAGACCACCCAGCTGAAGTGACGCAGGGCCCGACCCTGCTGGTCCACACCGTGGCGGGGCACGCAGGCCGTGTTGAGGAAGGCCGTGCCGTGGGTGTCCCTGCGGAAGCTGATCCGCTCCCCCTGATGGTGGCGCAGGACATGGTGCATGTGACCGAACACCACCAGGGGCAGGGGGCGGCGACGGCGGATCTGATCGACCGCCAGGGCCAGATCCTGGTCCCCCCAGTCGCAGGCGGGCGTCTTCCAGTCCCTGCCGCAGGGATCATCCAGCTGGCTGCCGAGACCGCTGGGGCCGGAATGGGCCAGCAGCACCAGGGGGAGGGCCGGATCCGCCGACAGGGCGGCCCGGCTGATCCGCTCGGCGGAGGCGTGGAGGCCCACCGGGCCGTAGACCGCCCGGACGGCCTTGGAGAGATGAAAACCGCCACCCGCCGTCCCTGGGCGGGCTCCCACCACCGCCAGGCCGGGCGGGCGGAGCTCCCTCAGACCCCAGCCGCAGTGGCGATCTCCCAGCAGTTCCAGCTGCCGACGCAGGGTGCGGCCGCTGCCGTCCTTGCCCGAATCGTGGTTGCCCAGCACGCAGGCCATGGGCAGCTCCAGGCTGGCGAGCAGTTCCGGGATCCGGCTCTTTCCGTCGCTGAGATCGCCCACCAGAAGCAGGGCATCGGGACGGATCCGATCGAGCAGGTCATGGTCGCTGCGATCCCACTGATCATGCAGATCCCCCGCAATGGCGATGTTCAGCTCAGCCAATAGCAACCGCTTCCTAGAGTGCGATCATCCTGCATGAGATGGGGCAACGGTTGGTCTTCACGCAGACCCTGACCAGCGGAACCCGGCCCACCGGTACTGGGGTGGCCCCCTCAGAAGCGCCCGATCCGATGCCGCCGCCGGGGGATCTGCCTGCCGCGATCGATCGTCTGCGGCAGGAGAGAAAGGCTGTGATCCTTGCCCACTACTACCAGGACGACGCCATCCAGGACTGCGCCGATTTCATCGGTGATTCGCTCGAACTCTCCCGCAAGGCGGCGAGCACCGATGCCGAGGTGATCGTCTTCTGCGGTGTGCACTTCATGGCGGAGACCGCCAAGATCCTCAACCCGGGCAAGACCGTGCTGCTGCCCGATCTGCAGGCCGGCTGCAGCCTGGCCGACACCTGCCCGGCCGATGCCTTCGCCGACTTCCGCCGCCGCCATCCTGACCACATCGCGGTGAGCTACATCAACTGCTCGGCGGCGGTGAAGGCCCACAGCGACCTGATCTGCACCAGCAGCAATGCGGTGCAGCTGGTGCGCCAGTTGCCGGCCGAGCGACCGATCCTCTTCGCCCCCGACCAGAACCTGGGCCGCTGGGTGGCCCGGGAGAGCGGCCGGGAGCTCACCCTCTGGCCCGGCAGCTGCATCGTCCACGAAACCTTCAGCGAGCAGGCCCTGCTGCGACTGCGTCAGGAGCACCCCGACGCCGAGGTGATCGCCCATCCGGAATGCCAGCAGCATCTCCTCGATCTGGCCGATTTCATCGGCTCCACCAGCAAGCTGCTGCAGCGGACGGAAACCAGCCCGGCGCCGTCCTTCATCGTGCTGACCGAACCGGGAATCCTGCACCAGATGCGCCGACGGGCCCCGGGCAAGACCCTGTTTGAGGTTCCCGGAGCGGATGGCTGCAGCTGCAACGCCTGTCCTTACATGCGCCTCAACACGCTGGAGAAGCTCTGGCGATGCCTGCAGACGATGGCGCCCGCGATCGAAATCGACGAGGAGACCCGGCGGCGGGCCCTGGTGCCGATCGAACGGATGCTGGCCATGAGCGCCTGAGCCATCCCTGGCTGCCGTGCCGATGAAGCGGACGTCCCACCTGCCTCCGGATGGTCTGATCAGCCTCACCCCCGAGGGGCTTCACTGTGCCGCCGCCGGCGTCTGGATCGATCCCTGGCGACCCGTGTCCCGGGCCCTGATCACCCATGCCCATGCCGACCACGCCAGGCCCGGCTGCGGCACCTACTGGGCGATCGGCAGCGCCGAAGGCATCCTGCGGCGCCGGCTGGGGACCGGCATCGACCTGCGACCCGTCAGCTACGGCCAGGAATGGCGTCTGGGCGATGCCAGCGTGTCGTTCCACAGCGCTGGCCACGTGCTGGGTTCGGCCCAGATCCGTCTGACGGCCGGCGGGGAACGCTGGCTGATCAGCGGCGACTTCAAACGGGATGCCGATCCCAGCTGCACTCCCTTCGAGCCGGTGGGGGCCGACGTGCTGATCAGCGAAGCCACCTTCGGCCTGCCGATCTACCGATGGGCAGCGGGAGCCAGCGTGGCGGAGCAGATCCGTCGCTGGTGGAAGGGGGCGCCCGAACGGACCTCGATCCTGTTCTGCTACGCCTTCGGCAAGGCCCAGCGGGTACTGGCGGAACTGGCGGCCCTCGGGGACACCGATGAGGTGCTGCTGCACGGTGCCGTCCAGACCCTGATGGAGCCCTACCGCCAGGCGGGGGTGGCCATGGTGCCCACCCGGCCCGTGAGCGAACTGCCCCGCTCCGCCTCCCTGGCCGGGCGGCTGGTGATCGCGCCGCCCTCCGCCCATCGTTCGGCCTGGATGAAGCGCTTCCGCGGGCCCCAGACGGCCTTCGCCAGCGGCTGGATGGCCGTGCGTGGTGCCCGCCGCCGGCGGGGCTACGAGCGGGGATTCGTGCTCAGCGACCACGCCGACTGGGACGGGCTGGTGCGCACGGCCCGGGAGAGCGGCGCCCACCAGATCTATCTGACCCATGGCCAGAGTGATGTCCTGGCCCGCTACCTGCGGGAGGTGGAGGGCCTGGGCGCCGATCCGCTGGAAGGGGGCTTCGAGACGGAACGCAGCATGGAGGGCGAGCCGGGACCGGAGCCGGAATGAAGGCCTTCTGTCGCCTGTTCGAGCAGCTCGATGGCAGCGGCGGCAGCATCGCCCGCGTGGACGCCCTGGCGGGGTACTTCGCCGCGGTGCCGCCGGCGGATGCCGCCTGGGCACTCCATGCCCTGCTGGGGAAGCAGCGCAAGCGACTGATCACCGGCCGTCGGCTGCGGGAGATCTGCCTGGAGCGGACCGGCATGCCCGCCTGGCTGTTCGACCAGTGCCATGCCCAGGTGGGCGATTCGGCGGAGACGATCGCCCTGCTCTGGCGCCCCGCCCATCCCCCGGAGAGCGCAGCCGCAGATCGGCAGGGAGGGGAGACCAGGCCCCTGCATGTCTGGATGGAAGAGGTGCTGCCGAGGCTGGCGTCCCTGGAGGGACCGGCCCAGGCCGAGGCCGTGGGCGAGCTCTGGAATGGCCTGGAGCCCCTGGAGCTGCTGGTGGGGAACAAGCTGCTCACCGGCGGCTTCCGGGTGGGCGTGGCCCAGGGACTGGTGCTCCGTGCCCTGGCGAAGGTGAGCGGCCTGGAGGAATCGCTGCTGGCCCATCGGCTCATGGGTGGTTTCGCGCCATCGGCGGCTGCGTACCGGTCCCTGATGGCGGAGGGACGTGGGGAGGAGCCTGCCCTGAGCCGGCCCTATCCCTTCTTCCTGGCCTCGCCCCTCGACCCCGCCGCCCTGGCGGAAAGTGCCCCCGGGGACTGGCTGCTGGAATGGAAATGGGACGGCATCCGGGGCCAGCTGATCCAGCGGGGGGGCGAAAGCTTTCTCTGGAGCCGGGGTGAGGAGCTGCTCAACCCGGTGTTCCCCGATCTGGTGACCCTGGCGGACGGGTTACCTGACGGCACCGTGCTGGATGGGGAGGTGATCGTCTGGCCCCAGGATGCACCGGTGCCCTCCCCCTTCGCCGCCCTGCAGCGCCGTCTGGGCCGCAAGGCTCCCGGTGCCGCGATTCTGCGGGAGTGTCCGGCCGCCTTCGTGGCCTACGACCTGCTGGAGAGCGAAGGGGAAGACCGGCGCTCCTGGCCCCTGGCCCAGCGGCGCCAGTGGCTGGAAGACCTCCGGAACCGGAGCGCCCCTGCCCGCCTGCGGCTGTCCCCATGCCTGGCCCTGACCAGCTGGCAACAGCTCGATGTCCTGCGGGAGCAGGCCCGGGAGGCAGGCGCGGAAGGACTGATGCTGAAGCGGCTCAACTCCCCCTACCTGGTGGGCCGGCGCCGGGGCCACTGGTGGAAGCACAAGCTGGCACCGATGGAGCTGGATGCCGTGCTGCTCTATGCCCAGGCCGGCAGTGGCCGCCGGGCCAACCTCTTCACCGACTACAGCTTCGGTCTGTGGGATGGGGAGGGCCGGCTGGTCACCTTCGCCAAGGCCTACTCCGGCCTGGACAACGCTGAGATCGACGAACTGGACCGCTGGATCCGCCGCCACACCACCGAACGCTTCGGCCCGGTGCGGGCGGTGGAGCCCCTGCAGGTGTTCACCCTGGCTTTCGAGGGGCTGCAGCGCTCCAAACGGCACCGCAGCGGCCTGGCGGTGCGCTTCCCCCGCATCCTGCGCTGGCGCCGTGACCGCACCCCGGAATCCGCCGACAGCCTGGCCAGCGCCCTGGCCCTGCTGGGGGAGCCTGGTGCCGCTCAGCGATAGACCGAGTGGCCATCCCCCGGCAGCAGCACCGGGGCTGCGGGGTCGATGCGGCGCCCCAGGCTCAGCTCCGGCGGGCCCGGATCCACCCCGTCGTCCCAGCGTTCCAGGGAGAGCATCCGGCCGTCCTCCCCTTCGTAGTCGCCGTAGCGGCAACCCTGCAGCCGGCGGTTCATCACCCGGGCGGCGGTGGTGACCGAGGCCCGCCCCGTTTCCTTCAGGGTGTAGAGCTGGCCGCGGCAGCGCAGGCGGGGGGGAAAATCGCCCGTCAGTCCCTGCAGCTCTCCCGCCGGCACGTCCTCCAGCCAGCCCACCTCCAGCCAGTCGTCCTCGCAGACACTCAGCCAGCGGCCGTCGTCGCCGTCCCGCAGCAGATACTCCAGCCACTGGAAGCCGGCGTCGTCGTAGAGGAGCCGGTCCTCCACCACCCAGTCGCGACCCTCGTACTGGACGATGTCACCGGTGGTCAGGGTGAAGAGGGTGCGGGCCTGGAGCTTCGGTGCGGTCCGCCGCAGCCGCTGCCGCCTCATCAGCAGAAGGGCCACGGCCACCAGCAGCAGCAGGGGCAGGATGAACCAGACAGCCATCGTTCCGATCGGGGTCCGGACCAACCCATCCGGCGCGCTCAGCTTATGGAGGGCTCCCTTCGGGAAGGAGCGCCGTTCAGTTGTCGCGCCAGCGGCCCCGGCGCTGGTAGTCGGCCAGCACGGGACGCTGCAGCCGGTTCGGCAACACCCGCTCCCCGGGCGGCAGGGTCAGATCACGGCTCAGGGGGAAAAGGCGGTCCAGCTGCCCCTGGTCGATCCAGCGGCCCTGGAAGGGGAGAACGGCGGGGCCTGGCCGGATCCCCCTGCGGTAGGCCAGAACGAAGCCCCAGGGACCGAAGCTGGGCACATCGACGCCGTAGGGCCGGGTCTGCAGGTCCAGTTCCGCCAGGGTGGCCTGGATCGAGGCCAGCACCCTGGGGCTGAAGAACGGCGTGGAGGCCTGGGTGACGAAAATCCCGTCGGGGGCCAGCCGCCGCAGCAGACGGCCATAGAAGGTGACGCTGTAGAGCCGGGCCAGGGGAGCCGTGGCCGGGTCGGGGAAGTCGGCGATGATCACGTCATAGGTGCCCCGCAGCTGCCGCACCTGCTCGAAGGCATCGCCGACCAGCAGCCGCACCCGCCGGTCCTCCAGGCTGGCGCCGTTGAGGCGGCGCAGAAACGGTTGCTCCCGGGCCAGCCGCAGCATGACCGGATCCAGCTCCACCACGTCCACCTGCCCCACGCCTGGCCAGCGCAGCACCTCCCGCAGCGCCAGCCCATCCCCCGCCCCCAGCAGCAGCACCCTGGCGGGATGGCCCTGAATGGCCATCGCCGGATGCACCAGGGCTTCGTGGTAGCGGTATTCATCGAGGCTCGAGAACTGCAGCTGGCCGTCGAGGAACAGGCGCAGGTCGTCGCGGCGACGGGTGAGCACGATGCGCTGGTGGCGGCTCTGGATGCGGCTCACCACAGGATCGTCGTAGAGGCCGTCCTCGATCCGGTCACCGAGGGGCACCAGCCCCCAGCCCGCCACCGCGATCACCGGCAGGGCCGCGGCCACCGACCAGCGCCAGCGGCGGCCGACCGGGAACACCGCAGCGATGGCCGCACTGCTGGCCAGGGGCACCAGGGCCAGCAGGCCTGCCGTGGGCAGCAGCCCGAGCCAGGGAAGCAGCACCAGGGGAAAGAGCAGGGACCCGACCAGGGCTCCCAGGTAGTCGAGGGCCAGCACCCGGGCCAGGGCGACGCGAAGCTGCTGGCGGCTCTCGAGCAGGCGAGTCAGCAGCGGCACCTCCATGCCGCCGAGCGCCCCCACCAGCACCGTGAACACCACCAGGCCGAGCCACACCGGCCCCCCCTGGCGGAAGAGGGCGAACAGGGCCAGGGGGGCCAGCAGGCAGAGGGGCGCCAGGGCGAGCTCCACCGCCAGGAACAGTCGCAGCAGGACCAGGCCCGGGTCGTCACCGCCGGCGAGGAACTGGCTCACCCAGGCTCCCAGGCCCATGGCCGCCAGGAAGGTGCCCACCACCACGCCGGTGGCCAGGGCATGGTCACCGAGGAGGTAGCTGGCCTGGGTGGCCAGCATCAGCTCCAGCACGAGGCTGACGGCGGAGGAGAGGGCCGCCGCCGCCAGCAGCACCCGCACCTGCAGGCCCGTCAGGGGAGCAAGGGCGGTCCGCGTCACTTGGCTGAACCAGGCCCACGCCCCTGGAAGCCCGTCCACTCCTGACGACCGGGCGTGGCCGGCACCCATCGGCCGGCGCGGTAGCTGCCCCCGTAGCGGACGCTGCTCCCCGCCGGGGGCGTGCCCTCCTGGCCGAGACGCCACACACCGGGACGGGTCACGGCGGTGGTGGTGCCGATGCCGACCACCAGCACGGCCACGAGCAGCAGCAGGCCTTGTTCCTTGGCCATCTCAGCGCTCCCGGGCCGCCCCTTCCAGGGGCAGAACAGTCACGGGCCAGGCCGTCACCACCCCATCCTCCAGGGTGAGCTGCAGCCATTCGATCTCCCAGGGTTCACCCGCGTCGCGGAAGTCCTCGGGCAGCTCCACCCGGACCCTCCAGCTGTCACGCTCGGGAAGCCGCAGATACAGCTGCCGGCGGACCGACAGCCAGTGGTCGTCATCGTTGGACCAGCGGCCCACCCCGACCATCTCGCGATGGCGCAGCCAGGGCCGCCCCAGGCCATCACTCACCACCAGGTCCAGGGCCGCCGTGCGCAGGGAGCTCCCCGCCGGGGGACCGTCGTGGGGGCGTTCCCAGCGTGCCGCGACGCTGACGCGCAGCAGCCCGGGCCCGGCGGCCTCCAGGCGGAGCCCCGCGGCGGCCTCCGGGCTGCGCTGCACCCGGCGGCAGCGGCTGACTGCATAGGTGGCCAGCAGCAGCACCTGCACCGCCGCGAAGCTCATGGCCGCCGTGAACAGCAGCAGCGGCACGTCAACGGCATGGTTCCGCAGACTGCCGCGGACGACGATGGGCATCGGCAGCGGTCGGCCCGCCCCATCCAGCAGCTCCTGCAGCTCCACGGCCAGCTGGAAACGACCCGTCCGGCCCGGCCGCAGGCCCAGGGTCACGCCGGTGTCGCTTTCCTCCCAGGTGCCTGTCTCTCCATCCTCGGCCCAGGTGCCGCTGGCGCGCCAGCCCTCCTTGGCCAGGTCCAGGACGCTGCGGCCCGCCCCGTCCAGCAGGGCCACGTCCAGCTCGATGGAGCTTTCGGCAGGGATCTCCGCCGTCAGGGCGAGCCGCGGGCTGCCGAGCCAGCCGTCCTGCAGGGTGAAGGGAACGCTGACCACCCGCTGCCCCTGGGGCACCACCATCACCAGACGACGGGGCCCCTCCAGGGCCGACAGCAGGATCACCAGCAGCGGCAGCAGTGGCAGAGCCAGGGCGGACAGAGGCCAGAGGACCAGCTCAGGGCCAGGGCCGGAGCCCAGGGGAGAACGCCCCATCAGTGGATCGCCTCCAGGGTGTTCCTACGGTGAGCCGGGCTTTGCCACGAGGGGATGGTCAAACCACTGCTCCAGTTGCTGCTGACGATCGGATGGTCCTTTCTGGGGGTCATCCTCATCTATTTCGGGCTGCTGCTCTTCGACCGGCTCTCGCCGATCGACTATCGCGCCGAGATCCGCAAGGGGAACGTCGCTGCCGGGGTCGTGCTCGGGGCGGTGATTCTGGCGATCGCCGCCGTGGTGGTCGCCGTGCTGTCCACCTGATCCGTCGCGTCCTTGGCCCGCCCCTTCGCGGCAACCCTGCGGCCGATCGAGGCCTGGTTCCGCCAGCGCGGCTGGCGGCCGATGCCCTTCCAGCGCCAGTGCTGGCAGGCCTGCCTGGAAGGAGCCAGTGGCCTGGTGCAGGTGCCCACCGGCTCCGGCAAGACCTACGCCGCCGTGATGGGGCCGATCGCCGCGATGCTGGCCGAGAACGGCGGGGCGGGGCCGGGTCCTGGCCTGCGTCTGCTGGTGCTCACCCCCCTGCGGGCCCTCAGCCGCGACCTGCTGCTGGCGATCCGCGAGCCGATCGAGGCCATGGGCTGGCCGCTGCGGGTCGGCCTGCGCAACGGCGACACCGGCAGCTACGAGCGCACCAGGCAGCTGAAGGCTCCTCCCCACATCCTGATCACCACCCCCGAGTCCCTGGCGCTGCTGCTCGCGGGGCGCCAGGCGGAGCACCTGTTCGCCGACCTGGAGGCGGTGGTGATCGACGAGTGGCACGAGCTGATGGGCAGCAAGCGGGGCTCCCAGAGCGAGCTGTGTCTCAGCTGGCTCAGGGAGCGTCGCCCCGGCCTGCGCACCTGGGCGATCAGCGCCACCATCGGCAACCTCGAGGAGGCGGCCCGCGCCGCAGTGGGGCTGGACGGGGAGCCCCGGATCATCACGGCCCGCATCCGGCGGGACACCACGATCCGCAGCCTGCTGCCCGAGCGCATCGATGGCTTCCCCTGGGCCGGACACCTGGGGCTGCGGATGTACGAGGAGCTGGTGGCCGCGCTGGAACCAGACGTGTCCACCCTGCTGTTTACCAACACCCGCAACCAGGCCGAACGTTGGCACCAGTGCCTGCGGTTCGCCTGCCCGGAGATGGAAGGGGCCCTGGCCCTGCATCACAGCGCCATCGACCGGGCCGCCCGCGAGGCCATCGAGGCCGGTGTGAAAGCGGCTGAGATCCGCTGGGTGGTCTGCACCAGTTCCCTTGATCTGGGGGTGGATTTCCAGCCGGTGGAGCGGGTGGTGCAGATCGGCAGCGCCAAGAACCTCGCCCGCCTGCTGCAGCGGGCGGGCCGTTCTGCCCACACCCCCGGTGGCACTGCCCAGGTGCTCTTCATGCCCACCAACGCCCTGGAGCTGCTGGAGGTGTCGGCCATGCGCCGGGGGCTGAATGACGGGCTGGTGGAACATCGCCGGCCACCGGAGGCCCCCCTGGATGTGCTGCTGCAGCACCTGGTCAGCCTGGCCTGCGGTCCGGGCTTTGCATCCGAGCCCACCTTCCGGGCCGTCCGCCGCGCCTGGAGCTATCGCGATCTGGAGAGGAGCCAATGGGACTGGTGCCTGCGCTTCCTGGAGGAGGGGGGCGACTGCCTTGGGGCCTATCCGCGCTACCGCAAGCTGGAGAGGGAACCCGCAGGACCCCAGGGGTCCGGTCCCCAGCGGTTCGTGGTCCGGGAGCCGGCCGTGGCGCGGCTGCACCGCCTCAACATCGGCACCATCAGTGCCGACCGGGCCGTGACGGTGCGGTTCGTGCGTGGGGCTGTGCTGGGTCATGTGGAGGAAGCGTTCATCGGCCGGCTCAAACCGGGGGACGTGTTCTTCTTCGCCGGTCGCCAGCTCCAGTTCGTGCGGCTCCGGGAGATGACGGCCCAGGTGAAGGCCACCACCGGCCGCCGCGGCACGGTGCCGGCCTGGGCTGGGGGGCAGATGGCCCTATCGGATCTGCTCAGTGAGCATCTGCGCCGCGAGGTGGATCGTTGCGCCCGCGCCCTGGAGGGCGAGGCGGGGGTCGGCCTCGACACCGCCGAACTGGACGCCCTGCGACCCCTGCTGGAGCGCCAGGCGATGCTCTCCGCCCTGCCCCGGCAGGACCAGTTCCTGGTGGAGATCTGCGGCAGCCGGGAGGGCAGTCACCTCTACGCCTACCCCTTCGAGGGACGCTTCGTGCACGAGGGCCTCGGCTTTCTCTGGTCGTGGCGACTTGCCCGACACCATCGGGGCACCTTCACGGTCTCGGTGAACGACTACGGCTTCGAGCTGCTGGCACCTCGGGGCTATCCCTTCGAGGAGCTGCTCGACCTCCACAGGGGCGCCCTGCTGGATTCCCGGGGGCTGCTGGAGGATCTGGAGCAGGCTGTCAACCTGTCGGAGCTGTGTCGCCGCCGCTTCCGTTCCATTGCCCAGGTGAGCGGACTTGTGGTGAATGGCTATCCCGGGCAGGCCAAGTCTGGCGGTCAGTTGCAGATCAGTGCGGCTCTGCTCTTCGATGTCTTCCAGCGCCATGAACCCGGCAATCTGCTTCTGGCCCAGGCCCGAAAGGAGGTGCTGGAGGAACAGCTGGACCTGGGCCGGTTGATCGCCACCCTGCGACGACTGGGAGACAGTGAATGGCTGCAGCGGCGCACACCCCGACCCGGCCCGATGGCGTTCCCCCTGCTGGCGGAGCGGCTGAACAACCGGATGAGCAACGAATCGCTGCTGGAGCGCCTGGAGCGATTGCGGGGCCAGGCCGATCAGGCGGAGGGAGCGTAGGGCCTGATCGGCAGGGAAAATCGAGCTAAAGTCAGCGATAAGACTTGGTTTCAATTAGGCCATTCGGCTGGCGGTCTGCGTGGGGACGTCTAGAAAGCCGAATCGTTCTCCGCGAGGATGGCTCCTGGAGATGGGCCGGAGCTGCAACCAGCTCAAGGTGCATGCCATTCCTCCGATCGTTCTGGTCGTCGGCCTGCTGATCACCGCCCTGGTCTGCGGGAACCAGCGGCGCCTCAAAGCCGAGGAGCACCTGCGCACCGAACACGGGATTGCCAGAGACGTGGGTTCGGTTCTGCACTCCAGGCTGGTGGCCCAGGGCGCCCTGCTCCTGGCCGTGGTGGGTCTGTTCGACGCCTCGGAGGTGGTCAGTCAGGAGGAATTCCGGCGCTTTGTCGCCTCCCTGGAGCTCTCCGATGAGGCCTTCAAAGGCATGCAGGGTCTCGGCTTCGTTGCCGTGGAGCCCGGCTCCGACAGGATCGGTCTCGACGCCGGACCCCAGGCCAGAGACCGCGTCGACTCAGGGATCAGGCCTCCCGACCAGCGTCCGATCACCACCACGGTGCTCTACCTGGAGCCGCTGGTCTGGCGCAACCAGCGCACCATCGGGTACGACCTTTTCACCCATCCTGTCCACCGGGAAGCCATGCGCTGGTCGGCCATCACCGGGGAGCCTGCCCTCACGGCAACGGTTTCCCTGGTTCAGGAGCCCGAGGCCGAGAAGGGAAACACTCTCTACAGGCCGCTTTTCGCCCCAGGCCCCCTGCGCCCGTCTTCCGAGGCGGCACGACTGACACAACTGCGGGGCTGGGCCTTCCTGGTGCTGCGGATGGAACCGCTGATCCAGGCTGCCCTGGCAGAGCTGGACAATCCTGATCTGCCGGAGGCGGCGGTGCTGATCTATCAAGGCAGCCAGCCCACCAGGGAAGCGCTGCTGTTCGACAACCAGCAGATTCATGGCACCCCCCTGCTCGGCGATCCTGCCTACAGCCGTGTGCAGATCGCCAACCGCCAATGGTTGGTGGGCGTGCAGCTGAGCCGGGGCTATGCCGGCGCCAGCGGCCTGGGTGGCGACCTCACCCTGCTCGGCCTGCTGGGGGGCAGCATCAGCCTGCTTGCGGCCCTCACCTGCCGCTACCTGGTCAACAACCATGTGGCGATCACCCAGGCCCTGCGGGAATCGGAACAGGCCAACCAGGAACGGGCCCTGGCCTCGGCGGTGTTCGAAACCAGTCCCCTGGCGATTCTGGTGACGGATCCCAAGGGACGCATCATCAGCACCAACAACGCCTTCACGGACATCAGCGGGCTGTCACGAACCCAGGCCAAGGGGGAGAAGGCCAGCATTCTGCGATCCGGTCGTCACGGGCCCGAGTTCTATCGCCAGATGTGGGAACTGCTGCTTCGAACTGGAATCTGGAAGGGAGAGATCTGGAACCTTCATCGCGACAACCAGATCCGCCGGGATGAGCTGACCATCATCGCTGTGCTTGATCACCATCAGACCGTCACCCAGTACGTGGGCATGCTTCAGGACATCACCGACCGTTACACGGAACAGGAGAAAGTGAAGTTTCAGGCCATGCATGATTACCTCACAGGACTACCGAATCGTGCCCTGTTAATGGAGCAACTTTCTCACCAACTCGCCCTTGCCAGGAGATATCGATCGAAGGTGGCCTTGATGTTCATCGACCTGGATGGATTCAAGCCCGTGAATGATCAGCACGGCCATGGGGTGGGCGACCAGCTGCTGCAACTGGTCGCCCACCGGATGCAGCGGGTGCTGCGCGACAGCGATGTGCTCTGCCGACAGGGAGGAGATGAGTACGTGCTGCTGATCCCGGAGGCACCGGCCCTTGAGCAGCTGGTGGACATCGCCCGCAAGCTGCGGGCGGCGGTGGGCCTTCCCTATCCAGAGCTTCCCGCCGACGTGGTGGTGTCGGTGAGCATCGGCATCGCCTGCTGGCCGGAGCACGGCAGCGATGCTGACAGCCTGCTGGATGCGGCGGATGCGGCCATGTACCGAGCCAAACAGGGAAGTCCGGAGAGTATCGAGCTGGCGACACTCCTGAACGACGGCAGGAAGGACTGAGAGCAAAGAGCGGAGGGGGTGGGATTCGAACCCACGGAATCTCTCGATTCGCCGGTTTTCAAGACCGGAGCCATCAACCACTCGACCACCCCTCCAGGCTGGACGGCCCGGCCCTGAGGCCGGAAGCTCAGCCATGATCCCATGGGGGGCCGCTCCGCTCCAGTCGGTTGGGCAGACCCTTGCACCCCCCGGGAACGGTCTGCCGCGACCGGGCCCCGCTCCAGGCGGCCAGGTAGGTGCGGTTGGCGGGATCCAGCTGCCGCAGGCCCGTCAGGTTGACGTTCTCCACCAGGGCTCCGGTGCCTACGCCGCTGACGGGATCCGGTGGCTCGTGGGGATGGCAGGGACTGGCGACCAGGGCTTCGCCATAGAAGAGGCGTGTGCCCTTGAGGCAGGCACCCTGAAGGTTGGCCCCGCCCAGGTTGGCGGAAGCCAGGTTGGCTCCAGCCAGATCGGCGCCACTGAGATCGGCACCGAAGAGGTCGGCGCCGTTGAAGTCGATCTCCCGCAGGTCGGTGCCGGCCAGATCTGCCCCCCGGAGAATGGCCTGCAGGCGGATGACGGGAACGCCCCGCAGGCGATCCTCCTCGTAGCTGCCTTCCCCATCGAGAATGGCGCGGCCCAGCCGCTGATCCCGGCGCAGAGGGGTCAGCAGGCGCGCGTGGGAAAGGAACCGCAGAATCCGGGCCTTGCCGTCGCCATCGATGCTGCTCAGCACCGCCGCCAGCCGACCCTCGGCGAGCATCCTCTCCAGGGGCCAGTCCTCCAGCAGTCCCTCCTCATCGCTGATCAGCTCGGAGATGCCGTGGATGAAGTTGTCGATGGTCTGAGCCTGGGTGATGCGGTTCTGCTGGGAGGTGAGCCGCTGATCGACCATCACCTGTCGCCAGGCGATCATCAGGGCGACCAGGGCCACCAGGATCTGGCCCACCGCACCGATCACCCCTTCGCCGAAGGCTCCGATGGCGGCCCAGTCGCCGTTGCGATAGATCGCCAGCACGGGATCGAACCAGCCCAGAGCAAGGGGAAAGGCCAGCAGGGCAGCCAGGAGAGCGAGAAGTGCCAGCAGGCGGACGGTGGGGGGCTCTTCCAGGTGACGGGCCAGGATCTGCCACAAGGGAGGAAGGAGCTGCCGCAGGGCCAGGGCCACGGTCAGCAGGGAAGCGAGCAGGGTCAGCCAGGCCAGCCCGAGCAGCAGGCTGGTCAGCAGCAGCGACAGAGCCAGCAGGATCTGCAGACCGGCACCGTGACGCAGACGGGTCCAGATCCCCCCCGCCCGCAGGGCAGGGGGGAGGGGGGGCGGAGCGGGCGAATCGTCCGGGATTGAGCTCATGGAACGGGACTGTCCTGGAAGTAGAACCCTGCCGCCAGGATGGTGTAAGCCGCCAGCAGCAGCACGCCCTCGAGCCAGTCGGAACGTCCATCAAGACTCACCAGGTTGCTCACCAGCACTGCAGTGGCCACGGCCACCACCTCGTAGACATTGAAGGTCAGATCAAGGGGATGACCGAGCAGCGGGGCCACCAGAAGCAGCACCGGCACCACCAGCAGACCCACCAGCAGAGTGGAGCCGAGCGCCACCGACACCGCCAGGTCCATCTTGTCCTTGCGGGCCATGCTCACCGCAGTGAGATATTCGGCCGCACCCCCCAGCAGTGGCAACAGCACCACACCGGTGAACATGGCCGAGAGCCCGACGGCTTCGGTGACCGGCTCCACCACTCCCACGAACAGCTCCGAGGCGTAGGCCAGGCCCAGAGTGGCTGCGAGCAGCACGGCGATCCAGGGGAGCAGGGGCGGGCCGGAGCCGGCGTGCTCTCCCCCGGCCCCGGCATCGATCTCCTCACGGAGATCCACTTCGGCCACTTCATAGAGGCTGCGGTGGGTTCCGAGCGAGAACAGCAGGGTCAGCCCGTAGACGAGGAGAAGCACCCAGGCCACGAACACGGAGAAGGATTCGGCAGCCACCGGATCCAGTCCTCCCCCCTCGCCGACCACCATGCCTCGCAGACTCGGGATCAGGATGGCCAGCAGGGCCAGGGTCATCGCGGAACCGTTGACACGGGCCACCACGGGCTGAAAACGCTGCTCGCTGCGGCCGATGCCTCCCGCCAGCATGGACAGACCGAGGGCGAGCAGAAGGTTGGCCATCACCGTGCCGGTGATGCTGGCCTTGACGATGTCCACCAGACCGGCTTTCAGGGCCACAAGCGCAATGATCAATTCGGTGGCATTGCCGAACAGGGCATTGAGCAGGGCGCCGATCGACGGGCCGAGGCGGATGGAGAGCTCTTCGGTCGCGGTGCTCAGCCAGATGGCAAGAGGAATGATCGCCAGGATGGCCGTGACGAAAACCACCCCATCGCCCCAGTGCAATCGGTCTGCCGTCGCCGCCAGTGGCAGCATCACCAGCAGGCCGAGGGCGATGCGCTGGCGGGTGGGCATGGACGGGCGGAATCAGACAACCCATTGTGACCGGTTCCTGGCCACAGGGACCATGATCAGGCTCCAGAAATGCCACTCTTCAAGGCGGCGCGACAGGTCCTACTCCTGCGGTTGTTCTGATGACGACGGCACAAGTGGAGCTGACGACCCACAATGGATCAAGCAGCGTTCTCCTGATTGTCTGAGCTCCTTCCCACCGCTGTCGTTCCGAAGCCCGTCAGGGCCATACAGATTCCTGTGCCAAGGGCTGAGACTGGACATCGCGGTCGCAACATGGACCCTGTGATCACCCCCAGCAAGAATCATCCAAGGCCAAGACGTTCAACCATTTCCATTCAGAAGGTTTTCACCCTAATTGCTGTGATCAACGGACTGGTTCTGGCCTATCTGGTCATTGCCGCCATCCAGCTTCTCAGGGTTCCGGGAACGAGATCGACAGAGGTTTACGTCTCACTGATTCTCACGATCCTGCTTGTTCTGCTGGCCGTCATCTCCTACCAGATTATTGCCAGACGCATCATTCACCCAGTGGCGCGGTTGGTGAAGGAAGCCAGTTTCATCGAAAGCGACGACATGAGCAGCTTGCTCACGGTTCGCAGCGATGATGAAATATCAAGCCTCGCCCTGGCCTTCAATGCGGTGCTTGGGAAGATGAGACAGGCCATCGTGGCTGGCGATGTCGCCAACCAGAAGTTGGTGCATGCCAACGACCAGATTGCCTCCTCAATCAATTACGCGGGTCTGCTGCAGCGGTCGATCCTCCCGGATCGCCAGTTGCAGGAAACATTCGGCGACGATCATTTCATCCTGTGGCTGCCACGGGACACCGTTGGCGGCGACTACTACATCTTCCACTCAGAAGGTGGGAACTGCGTTGCCGGCGTTGCCGACTGTGCCGGTCATGGGGTGTCCGGAGCGATGATGACGATGCTGGCGAGGGCTGGGATTGATCGATCCATCCTGGAAGTGGGCATTTCCTCACCCGCCGCCATTCTGAGCTGCACCGATGCAGCCATGCGCAATCTTCTGCACGGTCCCCGACTGAGCAAGTCGATCGCCACGAGCATGGATATCGGACTTGTCCGCCTTGACTTTCAAGCAAGGAAGCTAAGATTTGCAGGGGCAAAGATCAGTCTATACTGGACCGACGGTCAGAACATGCACATGGTCAGGGGCGACAATCGGGCCATCTGCGATCACCGCATCGGTGCCTACACCGATCACGATCTTGAACTGCTTCCTGATTGCACGTACTATCTCACCACCGACGGTCTGCTGGACCAGTCAGGCGGCGACGAAGGTTTCTCCCTGGGCACAGAAAAGTTCAGCCAGTGGCTGGTCCGCCTGGCCCGTAAACCACTGGCCGAGCAGCGCCGGGCCTTGGCTGAGGCCCTCGCCGAGTACCGGGGCAACCATCCCCAGCGCGACGACATCACGATTCTCTCCTTCCGTTTCAGCTGAACCCTGTTCGCCCCCCCATGCCTGCAGCCATGTCCCACCACGACCAGACCCGGCGAGGGATGCCCCTTGCCGACGCGACTGAGGGAGTGCTCCGATGACCATCACCACCACGAGCCTGATGTCACTGAAGGATTTCTTCAGTGATCAGAAAATCCTGATCTGCTTCAACGGGCCGATCTCCAGAAATCTGATCGGGGAGATCGGCTCTGCCCTGAAAGAACACATTGAATCCAATCACGCTCCGGATCTGGAAGTGATGGATGTGTTCAGCGTGTATATTGAGATGAGTCAGAATATCAGGAACTACGCCCACAGTCAGGGCTACAGCGATGCTGAATCCTCAGCCACGGTCGTCATTGCGGCTGCCGAGGCTGGCCATTACGCGGTCTGCGCCGGTAATCTCGTTGACATGGAGGATGGGAAAGCCTTGGTGGAACGCATCCGTACCCTTGCCGACTGCGACAAGATCCAGCTGAAGGCCCTGTACAAGGAACAGTTGCGCCAACCACGCTCCGAACTCAAGGGCCGCGGCGCCGGCCTCGGCCTGATCGAGATCGCCCGACGCTCCAGCCAACCCATGGAAGCCTCCCTTGACCCCCTTGAGACCGGTCGTGCCTTCTTCAGCCTTCGCGCCATCATCTGACTCATGAGCACCAGCGAAGCCCTCAACCTCTCCATCCCCGGCTCCCAGTCCAGCCCCTCGATCCGTGCGGACTGGAATGCTGGCGTGGTCGTGATGAGCGGCGAGTCCTATCCAGAGAATTCCTTCGAGCTTTATGATCAGCTGATTCAATGGATCAATTCATATCTTTCGACTGTCGACCATTCGCTCACCCTCGAATTGCATCTGAACTATCTGAATACCAGCAGCATTCGTTTTATGATTGACATCTTCGACCTACTCCAAGCCGCCTCTGCCAAAGACAAGGAAGTTCTTGTTCAGTGGATGTATGACGACAGGAATCCACGCTCTGCAGAATTGGGAGCCGAATTCAAGGAGGATTACACCTTTCCGTTCCTGATTCTTTCGATCAACGCCTGATCATGGCTTCCTCCTCTTCAAATTCTGACGATCAGTTGGAGCAGGAGGTGATGTCCTATCTTGCCAACGAGCAGTATTTTGATGACCCATCCAGAGATCTTCTGGCAAGGCTCTGGCAGCGTATCGAGGAGCAGATCGGTCGACTGGAGCGAGTTGCTGATATCTCTGACCTCTATCAGAATCATGTTCTTGAAAGCACCCGTAGTCTCTCTGATCGCTATGAGAGGCAGCTGCGTCTTCTCGATCGAGTGGTTCGCATCTCCGATCTCTACCAAGCCTCTCTGAAAGATCTGAATCTCTCCCTTTTTGAAGCCTCTACCCATGACGCCCTGACAGGAATCGCCAACCGTCGCTTCATGGCTGAACGCTGTCTCCAGGAAGATCAGCGGGCCAGCCGGCACGGGACGACATACTCAATGATCGTTCTAGATGTTGATCATTTCAAACTGATCAACGACGAGCACGGTCATGCCACCGGCGATCTGATGCTGATTGATTTCGTCAAGGCTCTCACCAAGAGCCTGCGCCACTACGATATCTGCGCGCGCTGGGGGGGAGAGGAATTTCTGGCCCTGCTGATTGATTCCGACCTTTCCACAGCCGAAATCGTCGCGAAGCGCATGCTCACCAACATTCGCAGCATGCGGGTTTCGATCGACGACATAGAGTTGGGCCTCACCGCCAGCATCGGTCTCACCCAGCACAAATCAGACGAAAATTACGACGCCACGTTCAGGCGTGCGGACAAGGCCCTGCTCACAGCCAAGAACAGTGGCCGCGACCGTCTTGTGGTGATTGATCCCTCAGATCCGATGGGCCATCGCGAAATCCAAGACCTGGTATCTTCCGGCGAGTAGGAATCACCGAACGGTGGGCTGCTGCAGGGACGTCCCCGGCCATCCGAAGAAATCCCTGCAGCGGCGGCCTGCTCAGTTCTGGGGTTTGGCCAGAGGCAGCAGACATTTGTCAGAATCGCATCCGGCAGGGCCGGCTTCAACCATCTCGCCGCGGTCGTAGGTCTGGAGGGCTTCGAAGAAATCCCCACAGGTGCGACGTTGCTCCACTTCGGTCACCAGCGCGCGATAGGTGGCCTGGTCGATCGGTTCGAACGGAAGCCTGGGGAAGGTGGCATTGGCATCGAAGCGGGCCAGCAGGGCAGCGGAGATGTAGCCCTCGCCGTCTTCGATCGCCCGGTGAATGGCCTGGGCCAACGGTTCGATCTCGAGCTCGCGGAACTCCACCGTGGCCGAGGTGTTGTGGGCGGTGTAATGCCGCTGCACCTGCATGTAGAAGTCGAACTGGGCCAGGGCGGAGAAATTATTGATCTCCACCCGGTCAGCGCCGGGGAGGTTGGCCCAGCTCACCTCGGTGGGGATCTCCACCAGCCATTCAGTGCAGCGGGGATCGAAGGGATCATTCAGCAGCCGACCCTGCTCGTCCTTGTCGGACTGGGACGGCACGATGGCGTAGCCATAGTCCATGCAGGCCAGCGCCACCGGATCGTTCTTGCGGAAGGTGATGCGACGGATGAAACGCTGGGCCTTGGGAGGATGCCAGCCCGGGCTGGCGCCGGTGAGCAGGCTCTTGGTGCCGGCAGGCTGCACGGTGGTGCAGCGGTTGGGCCGGCGAATGCCGTGGCGATCGCAGTAGTCCCACACAGCCGTGTTGACACACTCCTTCCAGCGGGAGAGATAGGCGGCCTCTTCGGCCCGGAAGGCGCGCCCCTCTTCGGAGTCCGGACGGCCGGCCTCCCACCACTGCAGCCAGGGGGTGCCGAAGGCATGGACAAAGAAGTCGAACAGGCCGGTGAAGCTCACGCCCACGATCGGATCCCAGGCCCGGCTCTGGCGGTAACGCTCCACCTCGAAGCGGTGGTTCAGCAGGCAGGCGACGGCCAGGCCACCGGCCCGGAAAGCATCCGCCTGGGCCTGATGGTCGGCCGGATCGATCCGGTTGAGGTGGATCTCGGCCAGGTTGCAGTGGAAGTCGGCACCGAGGATCTCGCCGCAGGGGTTGAGGCCATAGCGGCCGAGCCGGTGCTCCAGTTCGGCAGCGGTGATCTCAGGGTGATGCAGCTGCAGCCAGCGGCCTGCTTCCTCCTTGCCCTGGTCGCAGTAGATGCCGATGAACTCGCTGCGCAGCTCCGGAGTGCTCAGCAGGTCGGCGTTGGAGCGGGCGATGGCCTCGGGCGCGAACTGAATGGCCCCCTCGCCGGACTGGAACTGCTTGGTGACCGCCTCCAGCACCACCTCGCGGCTGGGGCGCTGGTGAAAGACCCGCGTGTGGTTGGCCATCCGCAGCGCATCCCGCTCGGGATCGATGCTCCAGTTGCCCTGATCGTCCTGCTGCCAGAGGTTCTCCTTGGCCCCGGCGGCGGAGTCGTCATCGGCGGCGAACTGGCGCATGCCGGCACTGCGGCGGATGTTGCCCGCCACAATCGTGACAGCCGCCTCATCGATCAGCAGGCAGCACTCCACCGAGGTGAGCTGGCGACCGCGAGCCTTGTTGAGGATCTGGGCGACGCGGCCGTAGAGATCCCTCAGCTTGACCGGGTTGGCCATGCCGCCGAAACCCTTGAGGGTTTCGCCCACCGGCCGCACGTCGGAGAGATCCACCGACACGTGCACCGGGCCATCGAAACGGTCATCGCTGCAGAGGTTGAGCAGCAGGCGGTAGCTCTCCACCCAGCCGTGGCGCGTGTCGCCGACGCGGACCGTGACCCTGTGGCCATCGATCCGGTGGGTGGTGGCCTGCTGGCGGGAGCCGATGGGCGTCACCCCGATGTCGGTGACCCCATCGATCACCAGGGTGTTGCGTACCGCCGGCAAGCGGGCGATCAGATGGGGCTCGATGATGGCGCCGGTACCACAGCCCATCATCGCCAGATCCATCATCAGGGCGAAGGCCTCCCAGTCCACCAGGTTGGTGGAGGTGCAGTTGTAGGCCCCGGAGAAGTTCTCGGGCTGCTCGATCCATTCGGTGCCGCCGATCCACAGCCAGCGGCCGGAGGGGAGGGCCAGCTGATGGCGCTGCATGCGCCGGATCAGCTCCACCTCGGCCGGGTCGAGGGAGCCCAGGCGCCGCAGGCCCTCCAGGTTGCGCTCCGCCACCTCGTTCCAGCTCTCCCGGCCGCCGGCGGGCGTCTTGCGGCTGTAGGTCCGGTAGAAGACCGGATTGGCCGCCGGGGCGGTGATCGGAAAATCGACCCCGGCGGCATCAGCGGCGGTGGGGGGCGTGGCCGGAGCCGGCGAGGCGGGTCGGGCGGCTGACAGGGTCACGGGTGGATAGGCCGAGCGTGGTCGAAACCATAACGCCACTGGTGGGGTCCGCAACGGGGTTCGGGCACCAGCCACGGTGGATTGGGCAGAATCGCCGCAGTGGAACGGGAAACCCGGCGCAATCCGGGGAAAGACAACAGGCTGACTGGATGGAGCGTCGCTGCGAGCCCGAACTGATGGAGGACGCCGCCCAGGCGCAGGCCTACGCGGAGGCCGACTTCTCCCGGACCGACCGGCAGGTGATCGCGGCGATCGTGGATCTGCTGGGTCACGAAGCGGCCGGGAGTGGTGAAGGCCTGCGGTTCGTGGATCTGGGCTGCGGACCCGGCAACATCGCTCTGCTGCTGGCGGGCCGATGGCCCGGGGCCGAGGTGCTCGGGCTGGATGGCTCCAGCGCCATGCTGGCAATTGCCGAGAAACGACGGCTCGCCGCCCCCCTCACCCTGGCGAGGCTTCGGTTCCGGCAGGTGGTGCTGCCCTGTGGGTCGCTGCCGGCGGGGGCCTTCACGGTGGTCGTCAGCAACAGCCTGCTGCACCATCTCCATGATCCCCAGGTGCTCTGGGCCGGCCTGCGCCAGCTGGCAGCCCCGGCGGCCTGGATCTACATCAAGGATCTGCGCCGTCCGGCCAGCCGGGAAGCCCTCGAGGCCCTGGTGGCTCGCCATGCCGCCGGCGCCCCGCCGGTGCTGCGTCACGATTTCGCCCACTCCCTGGAGGCCGCCTTCTCTGCCGGTGAGGTGGCCGAGCAGCTCAGGACGGCCGGGCTCGACGGACTGCGGCTGCGGGAGCTGGACGATCGCTATCTGGAGGTGGCCGGCCGGCTGGGCTGAGTTCCGCCCCCGACAGATCCCGACCGGGGCGCAGGGCACCTAGAACATCAGCACAGGAGGGCGACGCCGCCATGGTCCTGCTGCGGAGAAGGGCAAGGGAACGCTGGCGTGCACTGGCGCTCGTCACTGCCCTGCTGGCGCCCCTGGCGGAGCTGACGAACGCCCGGGCAGGAGGTGTCCTGGTGCCACCCCGTTGGGTGCAACGCTCCCCCACCAGCTCCGGGTCCCTGCGGGCCAGCTGGGAGGCCCTGCTGTTCGCCCAGCTGGAGGAGGGCGATCGGCGCTGGTTGCCCCGGGCCCAGCGCCTGCCCGATGGCCGCACCCGCTACAGCTACAGGCGCCGCCAGGGGGAACCGCCGCTCACCCTCCCCCAGATCCAGGAACTGATCAGAAATCCGCCACGGTTCACCGCGGAGCGACGGGCCATCACCGCGCTGCTGGAGCGGTTGCGGATCCTCGGGGTGCAAGTCGACCTCAAGCCTGCGGGACGCCCCAGCGCCGCCGGGGAATGGGATCCGGCCAGGGCCACGGTGAGGATCCGACCGGATGTGGCCGCACTGGGCAGCAGGGATTTCGCCCGGGTGCTCAACCATGAGGCGATCCACGTGGCCCAGAGCTGCCGGGGTGGTGGGGTGCGGCGCAACCCGGTCCCCCTGGGACTCTCCCGACGCCTCACGACAGAGAACGCCGCGTTGCTGGCCCAGCCCCCTTACCAGCGGATCCCCGCCCGTGCCCGCCAGCTGGAGGAAGAGGCCTTCGCCCATCAGGACGACCTGTCCATGGGCCTCACCCTGCTGGCGCGGCTGTGTCGGCCAGCCGCGACCTGAAGCCCCTGGCCCAGCCCCGGCACCGGCGGCTGCCCAGCCTGGCAGGCTGGATCGATGGTCAGCAGCCCAACCCCGTCTCCGGATCCCGGAAGCATCGCCCTTGCCGAGGCGGTGAGCCGGCGCCGCAACTTCGCCATCATTTCCCACCCGGACGCGGGCAAGACCACCCTCACCGAGAAGCTGCTGCTCTACGGCGGCGCGATTCAGCAGGCGGGAGCGGTGAAGGCCAAGGGGGAGCAGCGCAAGGTCACCTCCGACTGGATGGAGCTGGAGAAGCAGCGGGGCATCTCGATCACCTCCACCGTGCTCCAGTTCGACTACGACGGCACCACGGTCAACCTGCTGGACACCCCCGGCCACCAGGACTTCTCGGAGGACACCTACCGCACCCTGGCCGCCGCCGACAACGCCGTGATGCTGGTGGACGCGGCCAAGGGCCTGGAACCCCAGACGCGAAAACTGTTCGAGGTCTGCCGGATGCGGCGGATCCCGATCTTCACCTTCATCAACAAGATGGACCGACCGGGGCGGGACCCCCTGGAGCTGATCGACGAGATCGAGCAGGAGCTCGGGCTGACCTGCTGGCCCGTCAACTGGCCGATCGGCAGCGGCGATCGGTTCCGCGGCGTGATCGACCGGCGCTCCCAGGATCTGCTGCTGTTCGAGCGTGCCGAGCGGGGCCGCCAGAGCCTGGAGCGGCGACTGGAGCCCGGGGATCCGGCACGCCACGAGCTGGTGGAGCCCGAACTTCTGGAGCAGGCCAGCGAGGAACTGGAGCTGCTCGATGGCGCCGGTGCCGAACTGGATCTGGAGCGGGTGCATGCCGGCGAGCTGAGTCCGGTCTTCTTCGGATCGGCGATGACCAACTTCGGTGTCCGTCCTTTTCTGGATGCCTTTCTCGGGTTGGCCCAGCGACCGGTGGCCCGGGAGAGCGACCAGGGGCCGGTGGATCCGCTGCGGCCGGAGTTCAGCGGCTTCGTGTTCAAGCTGCAGGCCAACATGGACCCCCGCCACCGGGACCGGGTGGCCTTCGTGCGGGTCTGCAGCGGCCGGTTCGAGAAGGACATGAGTGTGCGCCACGCCCGCAGCGGCCGCACCATCCGCCTGTCCCGCCCCCAGAAACTCTTCGGCCAGGACCGGGAGGTGGTGGAGGACGCCTACCCGGGCGATGTGATCGGTCTCAACAACCCCGGCATGTTCTCCATCGGCGACACCCTCTACACCGGTGCCCGGGTGGAATACGAGGGCATTCCCTGCTTCAGCCCCGAGATCTTCGCCTGGCTGCGCAATCCCAACCCGTCGGCCTTCAAGAGTTTCCGTAAAGGAGTGAACGAGCTGCGCGAGGAGGGGGCCGTGCAGGTGCTCTACGACACCGATCCCAGCAAGCGGGATCCGATCCTGGCGGCGGTGGGCCAGCTGCAGCTGGAGGTGGTGCAGTACCGGCTGGAGAACGAATACGGCGTCACCAGTCGTCTGGAACCGCTTGAGTTCAGTGTCGCCCGCTGGGTGAGCGGCGGTTGGCCCGCCCTGGAGAGCGTGGGGCGCCTGTTCAACTGCAAGACAGTGCGGGATGCCTGGGACCGGCCGGTGCTGCTGTTCCGCAACGACTGGAACCTGCACCAGCTCCAGGAGGACCATCCCGACCTGGAGCTGCACGGAGTCGCCCCGGTGGTGAGCGGGGTGGAGCCGATCGCCCTCTGAGCCGGTAGGGAGATCCAGCACTCGCATCAGTGCAGAGGAGCCGGCAGAATGAAGCAACAATTTGTCATGCCGTAACGGATGGTCACTGCGATGCCTCGATCCGTGACACCTTTCGTCCTCTGGCTTGTCCGCCCCCGCAGCGACGGAGGCCGTGATTACGTGACCTTCCAGCCCTCCCAAGGGGTGGTGGAAATGCGGGAGGGCAGTCACCTGCCTCCCCAGATGCCCCTCCTGAAGCGCCGCTGCTGTCTGGCCATCGAGGAAGCCGAAGCCTGCCGCCGCCGTCTGCAACAGGAAGCCGGATATCAACGCAGTGAACCGCTTTTCTAGCCCTGGCTCGATACGCTCAGTGGTATGAATCAAGGATCCGACCAGCCCCATCCGGCCGCTGACTCCTCCGATCCGTACCAGCGGCTCGGGATACCCCCCGATGCCTCCTTCGACACGGTGCAGGAGGCCAAGCGTGCCCTGCTCGAGGAGGTGGGAGATGACCCCATGGCCCGTTCCCGTATCGAGGCGGCCTACGACGCCGTGTTGATGGACCGGCTCAAGGAACGTCAGCAGGGCCGGGTCAGCAGCGCCGCCCGCACCGCCTCCCAGCGGGAACAGGCCACCCCGCCCCCCAGCCGTCCGGCCCTTTCGGCATTGCCGAGTCTGCCCCAGTTGCCCCCTTCAAGGCTTCCCCGGCCGAACCTCTCCCTGCCGCGCCTGCAGCTGGCCACGGGACGCGAGCTCTGGTTTCCTCTGGCCGCCGACGGGGCCCTGCTCCTGCTCCTCTTCCTGGTGCCGGGAGCTGCCCCCGAACTGCTGGCGGCCCTGGCCACGGGAGTCACGCTGCTGAATCTGCAGCGGCGCAGCGGGCGATTCCTGGCTTCGGTGGGCTGGTGCTTCGCCCTGCTCTGCGGGGGTCTGGTGATCGGGGGCCTGCTGGTGAGCGGGCTGGGCGCTTCCCTCCCCGCCGGTCTGCCCATCTCCCCCCTCCAGATCCAGAGCCTTCCCGCCATCCTGCTGCTGCTCCTCGGAGCTCTGCTGATCGACTGATCCCCCCCTGGTTCAGGCGCTCGAGCCGAAGGCGAGATGGGACTCTCAGGCCACGGCGAGCTCGTCGATCAGCTCCTGCAATTCACCAGCCCCAACCCGGTAGATCTCATTGCAGAAGTGGCAGGTCAGTTCCGCTTGGCCGTCCTCGCTGAGCATGGCCCCGAGTTCGTCGCGTCCGAGCAATTTCAGGGCGCTGACGCTGCGATCCCGGCTGCAGGGGCAGTGGAACTGCACCGGCTGCTCGACCATCCCATCCCCCAGGGGGCGGGCGTCCAGGTCTGGAAAGATGTCCTCGAGAAGGGCATGGAGATTCAGGGCGTTGGCGGCCAGACGCTCACTGAACCCGGTGATCTCCCGGCAACGCTCCTCGAGCAGGGCCACCAGGGCAGGTTCCCGCGCCGCCCTGGGCAGCACCTGCACCAGCACCCCTCCGGAACAACGCACGCCGGAACGGTCGAGGGTCTCCCCCACGAACAGGGCCGAGGGGGTCTGCTCGGAGTGGAGCAGATAGGAGGCCACGTCCTCCCCGATCCCGCCGCTCACCAGCTCCACCGTGCTGCTGAAGGGTTCGCCCTGGCCCCGGTCCCGCACCACGTGCAGATATCCGGTGCCGGTGGCGCGACGGAAGTCGAACTGGTGGCCGCCCGCCGCATCGGTCACCAGATCGAGCTCCAGGCCTGGCCGGCCCACATAGCCGCGCACCGTCCCGTCACGACCCGCGTCGACCATCAGGCCCCGCAGGGGACCATCGGACTGGATGCGCAGGTTGACCCGTCCATGGGCCACCTTCATGGAGCTGGCCAGCAGCAGCCCGGCGGTCATGGCCCGACCGAGCAGGGCGGTGGTGAGGAAGGAGAGCCCATGGCGGCGCCGGGCGCAGTCGCTGGCGTCGGTGGTGGTGACCGCCACCAGGCGGATGCCGCCTCCGGCGCCGGTGGCCCTCAACATCCGATCCCCCATCAGTCGCCCCCCATCTGGGCTCATCGTAAGGAGCACGACCTGGGGGGCCTGGGGCTCAGCCGATCAGGACGACCTCAGAGCTGGGCGGCGGACGACAGGGTCTGCAGCGGACGCAGGGCCCCCTGCTCCAGGCGCCAGCCCCGCTCGATCACACCGCGGAACAGTTCGGGCTCATGGGTGACCACCAGCAGGGCCCGCTCGCGGGCCAGCTCTCCCAGCAGCTGAAGGATCTCCTCCCGCACGGTCCAGTCGAGGCCGGCGGTGGGTTCATCCAGCAGCAGCACCCGGGCGTCCCGCACCAGCTGCACCGCCAGGGCCAGGCGCCGCTGCTGGCCGCCGCTGAGCCGCTCGGGGGCCTGCTGCAGGGAGACGGCGCCGAGACCCACCTGCTCCAGCACAGCCTCTGCCGTCTCGGCCTTCAGACGTCGCTGTCCCAGCTTCAGCTCCTGGCCGACGGTCAACCCGAGGAAATGGCGTTCGGGGAACTGGAACACCAGCCCGCAGAGCCAGCGGCGCTGGCGGCTGCTGAGCGCGTCCCCGTTCCAGAGGATGCGGCCGCCGTCGGGCTCGGCCAGGCCGCAGAGCACCTCCAGCAGGGTGGTCTTGCCGCTGCCGCTGCGGCCGGCCACCAGGGCGGGGTCCCCCACCGGAAGCTGCAGGGTCACGTCGCGCAGCACAGGCGTGGCCGCCGTGGCGGGGTGGTAGCGCAGACCGGTCACGTCGAGCATCTCCCCAGCATGGGCCCCCGGACGGCGGCGGCAGGCACGGCGGCGCCGGAGCGTGTTGGATGGGGGGGACAGGCCCGCGTGGTTTCCCTATCTCCATGGACGTCCGATTTCGCGAAGTGGATCCGTTCAACTGCTGGATCTGGCTGCGCTTCGCCGACCAGCCCGGCAATGCCGAGCAGGGCTATGTGGAAACGGCCTTCGACAGCTGGTTCTTCCTGGGCAAGCTGGGGGCCTTCAACGCCGAGAACCTCCAGACCCACGAAGGGGGCGTCGACCTCGGCTGGCTCGCCTACGACACCGAAGCAGCTGAAAGCTCCCTGCCCGCCCTGATGCACAACATGGGGCCGATGGAGTACCAGGACGACTGGGCCCGCTGCTGGGTGGATCTGGGCACCAGCGACGCCCTGGCCCTCGACGTGCTCATCAACGCCCTGCGCCAGCTCGACAACGACGTGCTCGAGATCACCGAGCTGGTCATCGGCGGCCTCAACGAGGACTGGCCGATCGAGGAGGAACCCGACAGCCCGTTCTCCCTGGATTCATGAGCCGCGAGCTGCGGCGGCTGCTGGTCGCCCCGGAACGTCTCGCCGCCATGCCCGCAGGAGACGGCAGCGGTGGCCTGCTCGACCTCGAACCCGAGGAAGCCCACTACCTGGAACGGGTGCTGCGCTACCGCCCGGGCGAGCGGCTGGCGGTGGTCGACGGCTGCGGCCGGCTCTGGACGGCGGTGCTGGAGCCCCAAGGCAGGCTGCGGCTGGAGCAGCCGCCGCAGACTCCCCGGATCCGGCAGGAGGCCCCCTGGCCCCCTCTGCTGCTGGCCATGGCGGTGCCGAAACGGGAGGCGGACCTGGTCTGGCGCATGGCCACAGAACTGGGCGCCGACCGGCTCCAGCCCCTGCTCGCCAGCCGTGGGGCCCCCGGGGAGCGTTGTCCCCTGCCCCGCTGGGAGGGGATCGTGCGGGAGGCCACCGAACAGTGCGAACGGCTGTGGCGCCCCAGCCTGATGGCGCCCCAGCCCGCCGAAGCCTGGCTGGGGCGCCCTTTTCAGGGCATCGCCCTGCTGGCCACCACTCGCCGGGAGGGGCTGCCGCTCTGCGGCGGTGTGCTGGGGGAACTGGTCGACAGGGAGAGGGAGGCGGCCCTCAGGGGCGGCCTGCATCTGGCCATCGGTCCGGAAGGAGGCTGGAGCCCGCAGGAAGAGCAGGCGGCCGAGGCGGCCGGCTGGCGGCCGGTGAGCCTTGGAGAGTCGATCCTGCGCACCGCCACCGCCGCAGTGAGCGGGCTGGCGCTGCTGGCCCACTGGCGGGCACTCAGTTGCGCATCATGCCGGCAGCCATCTCCTTGAAGACACCGAGGTTGGCCCCACCGGTGCGGCGACGCATCGGCGTCGCACCGCCAGGGGTGAGACATTCGGGAGCGAAGGTGGCCATGGTGGGTGCGGGCCGCAGGGCCTCGGCAGCGGCCAGCTCGGCGGCGATCGCCTCGGCGGTGGTGAGAGCGGTGGCGCCTTCCGGGACGTCTGCGCCCGTCGGGACAGGCTCCGGGGAGGCCGGAGGGGCGGCTTTGGCCTGGGGCTTCGGCTCAGCCTGCGGCGATGCCACCGTCGCCTGGGGCTGCTCACCATCGCCGCCGCCCAGATCGAGGAAGAATTTGGGTCGTTTGAAGACCATCGGAGCACACCACCGGATGCAGGGATTATCCGCCGAGGCCGGCGCCAGCAGCGGGTCCGCTTAGATCTGTGCAACACATCGGTCGCCTCCATGGTGTCGCTGCCCCCCCAGGATCCGCTGCACTGGCTGGCGGCGCTGGCGATCAATGCCCTTCTGATCGCGCTGGCCCAGCGGCTGCCGCTGCTCACCCGGGCCGGCTGGGTGCACGCGGGGGTGCTGGGCACCCTGTTGTGGGGAAGCCTGGGCTGGCGCGGCTGGCTGGCGGTGGTGGCCTACCTGGGGCTGGGCAGCCTGGTGACGAAGCTGGGCTTCCGGCGCAAGCGGGAGCTGGGTCTGGAGGAGGGTCGCGGGGGGCGCCGCGGACCCGAGAACGTCTGGGGCTCCGCCCTAGTGGGCACGGTCCTCGCCCTGCTGGCCACCCAGGTCCCAGCCGGGGCAGTGCAGCTGCTGCTGGCCGGCTTCGCCGCCAGCTTTGCCGCCAAGCTCGGCGACACCTTCGGAAGCGAGATCGGCAAGCGCTGGGGTCGTCACACGGTGCTGATCACCAGCCTGCGGCCGGTGGCTCCCGGCACCGAGGGGGCCATCAGCCTGGAGGGCACAGCGGCCAGCCTGCTGGGCAGCCTGCTGATGGCTCTGGTGATGCTGGCCCTGGGGCTGATCCGCAGCTGGCCCCTGGCGGCCCTGGTGGGGGGCGTGGGGCTGGTGGCCACCCTGGCGGAGAGCGTGGTGGGCGCCACCCTCCAGCGCCGCTGGCGCTGGCTCACCAATGAACTGGTCAATGGGCTCCAGACGCTGGTGGCCGCCCTGCTGACCATGGCAGTGCTGGCAGGGCGTGGCCCACTGGCGGGCTGACCCCCCTCAGCCGGCCGCAGCGCCGCTGTCCCGGTTCTCCTGCCAGAGAAGGGCGGCGCGACGCAGGCGATCGAGGGCCGCATCGTGGCGACGCTGGGCCTGACGGGCCGGCAGACCCAGTTTCCGGCCCAGTTCCACCCAGGTGCATCCCACCTGGATCCGGCCCACCAGCAGCTCCCGCTGCTGGGGATCAAGGGCTTCGAACTGCTGGCGCAGCCACTGGCGTTCGGCGGCCTGGGCATCCACCTCCTCCCCCTCCTCCGGACCCGGGCCGCCGGGGGCGGCCAGCAGATCCAGCAGGGAACCGGCCCCTTCCGCCTCACTGCCGCTGCCCCCCAGGGGGGCGTCCAGGCTGCGGACGCTGCGGCTGCCGTTCAGGGCCTGGGCCTCCGCGAGCCGCTGCGGATCACAGCCCAGGCAGGACGCCAGAGCAGCCGCCGCCAGGGGCTGGAGCCCCTGGCGGCGGCG